>NZ_JBHUBT010000002.1:458400-568816 GCF_042788715.1 Arthrobacter sp. NPDC056886 | reverse complement strand
CCGCATCGCGCTGGCCCGCGACCACGGCATCCGGCTCAGCGGCAAGACCGTGGCCGCACTGATGCGCCAGGAAGGCTGCATCTGCAGAATACGGCGCCGCAAGTACAACTCCCACCGCGGCGAGATCGGGCATGTGGCCCCCAATAGGCTGGCCCGGGACTTCCAGGCCGATGCCCCGCACCTGAAGTGGGTGACGGACGTGACCGAGTTCCGGGTCGCCGACCAGAAGATGTATCTGTCCCCGGTGCTGGACCTGTTTAACGGCGAGATCATCGCCCACGCCGTGCGTCCGAGTCCGACCCTGCCGCTAGTGATGGACATGCTCACCGATGCCAGCGATGGAAAGCTTCTTCGGCCATCTCAAGGAAGAGTTCTTCCACCACGACCGGTTCGACTCAATCGAACAGTTCGAGCAGGGGCTCAGCCAGTACATCCACTGGTACAACCACACCCGCATCAGGGAACGGCTGAAGGGATTGAGTCCGGTGCAATACCGGACTCAATCCCTTCACGTAGCCTAGAAGCACCGTTTAATAAACTCTCCAACTTTCGGGGAGCAGTTCATGGCCTGGTCCCTCTACTGTTTATCTGCTCTTTTTACGCGATCCGATGGGCCGTCGGTTATTGCCCCGTGCCGCAGACCTGCCCGTACGTCTGGCCTGCCGCGGTGTAGTCGGCCTTCATGTCCTCGAGCTTGGCGGCGTCCGGGGCGGGCTTGGCCGCCTCGTCAAAGTATTCGATGATGGACTGCAGCGGATCCCGCAGGTCCTCGGAGGCTGCCGCCTTGATGGGCCGCAGCTGGTTGGCGACCCTGGTCATGCCGGCCTTGTCCGACGTGGCCGTCTGGGCAGAGACCACGGTCTTGACCCGGGCGCAGGTTTCTTCGTTGGTCAGCTGCGGCGTGGACGAGCAGCCGGCCGCGCCGAGCAGCGCTCCGGCGGCAATCAGAACGGTCAGGGTCTTCTTCATGGTGTACTCCGGGGTTCTACGGGTCTGTCGATATGGCAAGACTGGCGATAGGGCAAGGATTTCGAGTCTACTGCGGCGGCGGCCTTTTCCCGCCAGCCGTTAAGCCCGCCCGGCTCGCCGGGCACGGGTGTTGGCGCTCAGAGGACATCCACGCCGCCGAGCTCCATCTCGGCCACGGCGTCGTCCAGGTCCTCGGCGATTCCGACCGTCAAACCGCGCAGCACCGTGACGGAGTAGCCGGCCTGGACGGCATCCAGGGCGGTCGCCTTGACGCAGTAGTCGGTGGCGATCCCCACGACGACGATGTCCTCCACGTCGTGGCTCTGCAGCCAGTCATCCAGTCCGATCGCGTCCTCGCCAGCGGCGAAATCACTGGCGGCGAAAAGACTCGATGCTTCGTCGGAATCGGAATCGGAATCGGAATCGGTGTCGGTGCCGGTGTCGGTGCCGGAAACGGGCATGGCGCCCGGCTTGCGGTCCCCGGTGGGGACGTCGTCCTCAGGAGCCAGGAGCCCTTCGAAGCCCGAGTACGCCGCGGCGAACTGGCCTTTGCGGAAGTACGCCTGGATGTGTTCGGGGTCGAGATCGGGATGCAGTTCGGCCCCGCGGGTCCCCGCCACGCAATGCGGCGGCCAGCTGTCCACGAAATCAGGTTCCTCCGCGAAGTGCGCGCCGGGATCGATGTGCCAGTCCTGGGTGGCCAGGACGTGGTCAAACTGGCCGTGGTGTGCGTCAACGTACTCGCTGATCTCCCCGGCGAGGTTCGCCCCGCCGACCACCGGCAGGGCACCTCCCTCACAGAAATCGTTTTGGACGTCAACGATGATCAGGGCGCGGGACATTTAGTCCTCCTCGTAGATGGTGGGGATGGCCGCCTCGCCGCGCTGCAGCCGGTTGACCACCGCGGGGAGCTCCCGCATGGTCTCCGCGTGGCGCCGGCGCGCGCGCTGGACCCCCTCGGGGCCGGTCCACCCGGGCAGGAGCTCGCCGTTCTTGACGAACTGCTCCAGCAGCGGCCGGTCATTGCCGTCATCTTCCGGGTGGATGCCGACGCCGACGGTTTCCGCCGTGGCGGTCCCGCGCTCGTTGAGCTTGCGCAGCGCGTACTTCCGGCCGCCCTTGCTGGCTTTGTTCTTGGCGGCTTTGGCGACGGAGATGAAGTCCCCGGTGTCATCGGTGCGGCTGACGAGCTTGTAGACCATGCTGGCGGTCGGCGCCCCGGAACCGGTCACGAGCGAGGTGCCCACGCCGTAGGAGTCCACCGGGGCGGACGCCAGCGCCGCGATGGCGAATTCGTCGAGGTCTGAGGTCACCACGATTTTGGTGCGGTCGTTGCCGAGTTCGTCGAGCAGCTGCCGCACCCACTGGGCCTGTGCCACGAGGTCACCGGAGTCCAGCCGGACAGCGCCCAGCTTGTCCCCGGCGAGGTCCACGGCGGTGCGGACGGCCGTTTCGACGTCGTACGTGTCCACCAGGAGGGAAGTGTCCGGCCCGAAGGCGGCAATCTGTGCCTCGAAGGCTTCACGCTCGGTGTCATGGAGGAGGGTGAAGGAATGGGCGGCCGTGCCCACCGTCTTCAGCCCGTAGCGCAATCCGGCCTCCAGATTGGAGGTGCTGTCGAACCCGGCAATGACAGCGGCCCGGGCAGCGGCGGCCGCCGCTTCCTCGTGCGTCCGGCGCGACCCCATCTCGATGCACGGGCGGGTTCCGGCCGCGGAGATCATCCGGGAGGCGGCCGAGGCGATCGCGCAGTCGTGGTTGAGCACGGAGAGCACGTACGTCTCAAGGATGCAGGCCTCGGCGAACGTGGACTCCACGATCAGCACGGGGGAGTTCGGGAAGTACGCCTCGCCCTCCGGATAGCCCCAGATGTCGCCGGAAAAGCTGTAATCGGCCAAGTACTCCAGGGTCTGGTCGTTGACCACCTTGGTGCGGCGCAGGTAGTCCAGTTCCGGCTCGCCGAATCGGAAGTTCGCGATCCCCTCCAGCAGCCGGCCGGTGCCGGCCACAATCCCGTAGCGGCGCCCGTCCGGGAGCCTCCGGGCAAAGGCCTCGAAGACCGATTTCCGGTGGGCCGCCCCGGACTGCAGAGCCCCCTGCAGCATGGTCAGCTCGTAGTGGTCGGTGTACAGGGACGTGCGGGGACGGTCCCAGCCAGCAGAGGTACTCACAAATTCACTCTAGTGTGCATCCCCATAGAATGGACAGATGACCCTCAGCGTTGCGCTCGGCCCCGACACGCGGGAGAGCACCCAGACCGGAACAGTAACGTCCGGCGACGTGCTGACCGCCCCGGACATCCCCTGGAACCTCGTGATCTGGAACGATCCCGTGAACCTGATGAGCTACGTGAGCTTCGTGTTCCGCAGCTACTTCGGCTACTCGGAGGCCAAGGCCAACAAGCTCATGATGGAGGTCCATAAGAAGGGCCGCTCGATCGTGGCTCACGGCAGCAAGGAGCAGGTGGAGCAGCACGCCGTCGCCATGCATGGCTATGGGCTTTGGGCGACGGTGGAGAAAGCCACGGGCGGCAACGCAGGCGGTTCCGGCAAAGGCAAGGGAAAACGTGGCTAAGGCATTCAAATACGGGCTCAAGGGCATCAGGGGCTATCTTGAGCCGGCCGAGCGGGAACTGCTGCGCAGTCTTTTTGACGATGTGATCTCCATGCTGGAGCCGGAGGAGCGCGCCAACGAGGACCCGCTGGCGGCCCTGGTGGGACTGGACACCGAAGCCCGCGAACCCTCGGACCGCGCCCTGCGCCGGCTGCTGCCGAACGTGATGAAGAACGACGACGACGCCTCCCTTGAGTTCCGCCGGTACACCGAACGCTCGCTGCGCGAGAACAAGATCGGCGCGCTGAAGGCGGCCGCCCTGAGCCTGGACCGGGAACACCTCGTCCTGACCCCTGACGACGCCCGGCACTGGGCCACCGCGCTCAACGATGTCCGGCTGGTACTGGCCGAACGCCTCGACATCCGTGACGACGCCGACGCCGACAACGTCCATCTCATGCAGGACTGGGCCCAGGCCGAGGACGTGGAAAGCTACCTGGCCCTCGTGTACAACTTCACCACCTGGCTGCAGGAGTCGCTGGTCCAGGCGATGGTGCACTCGCTCGATGCCCGGCGCTGAGCCCGAGCGTGTGACCCATGAGACACGAGTTGCACACCACAATGTGATGGCCGCCCCGCAGGCGTTGTCCTATCCTCGAATAATCATGACTTCAGCATCGAGTATGGATCCGCCAGTGGCTGCTGCGGACTCCCCAGCGAGCAGCACCGCAACCGGCCCCACGGCGCCCGAACCGGCATCCGAGCTGGGCTCACGCCCCATTGGCGTCTTCGACTCCGGGGTCGGCGGCCTCACGGTGGCCCGGTCGATCATCGACCAGCTGCCCAACGAATCCATCCTGTATGTCGGCGACACCGCGCACGGGCCCTACGGACCCCTTCCCATCGCCGAGGTCCGGGCCAACGCCCTCGGCGTCATGGACGAGCTCGTGGATTCCGGCGTGAAGCTGCTGACCATCGCCTGCAACTCCGCGTCCGCCGCCGTGCTGCGCGACGCCCGCGAGCGGTACACGGCCCGGTACGGGATTCCCGTCATCGAAGTGATCCAGCCGGCTGTCCGGCGCGCCGTCGCGGCAACCCGCACGGGCCGGGTGGGCGTGATCGGGACCTCGGCCACGGTGGGCTCGCGCGCCTACGAGGACACCTTCGCCGCTGCCCCGGACTTGTCGATCACGTCCGTGGCCTGCCCGGCGTTCGTGCCCTACGTGGAAGCCGGGATCACCACGGGACCGGAACTGCTCGCCGTCGCCCGCGACTACCTGGCACCGCTCATTGCCGCCGGGGTGGACACCGTGGTGCTCGGCTGCACCCACTACCCGCTGCTCACCGGCGTGCTCTCGTTCGTCTTGGGCGAGGACGTCACGCTGGTCTCCAGCGCCGAGGAAACGGCCAAGGACGTCTACCGGGCCTTGGCCTCCCGGGGCCTCGAGCGCACCGACGCCGCGGCCCCCGAGCACAATTTCATTGCCACCGGCGACGCCGCCCAGTTCGAGCACCTCGCCCGGCGCTTCCTCGGCCCCGAGGTCCTCAGTGTCCGGCACGTGGACCACGTCGCGGCGCAGTATCCCACCGGCAGCCTCGCCCGGATCACCCCGGAGATGATCGCCGCCGCCCAGGCCGCCACCGGCCGGCCGCGGATCTCCAACTTTGTGGGCGGATCCGCGGGCGGGGGAAAACTGCTGTGAAACTGACCATCGTGGGCTGTACCGGGTCCTTCCCGGGGCCGGGCTCGCCGGCGTCGTGCTATCTGCTGACCGCCAACGACGGCGAGCGGAACTGGAAAATCGTCCTGGACCTCGGCAGCGGTGCGCTCGGCGCCATCCAGCGCTACACCGACCTTGAGGACATCGACGCGATCTTCCTCACGCACCTGCACCCGGACCACTGCATGGACCTGTGCGGGCTCCACGTTGCCGTGCGCTGGAAGCCGGGCGGCTGGGGACGGGGCAGGATTCCGGTGTGGGGGCCCGCCGCCACGGCCGACCGGATGGCCACGGCCTATGGCCTGGACCTGGATCCGGGCATGCACGAGGAATTTGACTTCAGCAATTGGTCCGAGCGCAAGCCGGTGAGTGTCGGCCCGTTCACGGTGACGCCCTACGCGGTGAACCATCCCGTCGAGGAGGCCTACGCCCTCCGCGTGGAGGTCACCGAGCCCGCCAAGGACGGCACGCCGGTGACCCGCGTCCTGAGCTACTCCGGGGACACGGACTCCTGCGCGGGCCTAGAGGACGCCGCCCGCGACGCCGACCTCTTCCTGTGCGAGGCCGCGTTCGAGGAAGGCCGCGACGACGATATCAAGGACGTGCACCTGACCGGCAAGCGGGCGGGGGAGGCGGCCGTCGCCGCCGGAGCGCGGCGACTGCTGCTGACGCACATTCCCGTCTGGACGTCCCCCACCACCGTCATGGCCGAGGCCAAGGACGTCTTCGGCAAGGACGTGGCCGTCGCCGTCGCGGGTGTGCACTACACCGTCTAGCTGACCGCGGGCGTCCAGCTGACCGCGGGCGTCCAGCTGACCGCAGCGCTCAAGTCCGGCGCGGGCGGGGGCGGGTGAGTCGATAAGCTAAAGGCATGACTTCCCAAGCTCCCAGTGTCCCCGTCATCCGCGCCGACGGCCGTACCCCCGACCAGCTGCGCCCGATCAGCATCACGCGCGGCTGGTCCAAGCAGGCCGAGGGTTCAGCCCTGATCGAGTTCGGCAACACCCGGGTCCTGTGCACGGCCTCCCTGACCGAGGGCGTGCCGCGCTGGCTCAAGGGCGAGGGCCGCGGTTGGGTCACCGCCGAGTACGCCATGCTGCCCCGGGCCACGAACACCCGCTCCGACCGCGAGTCCGTCAAGGGCAAGATCGGCGGCCGCACCCACGAGATCTCCCGGCTGATCGGCCGCTCGCTGCGCTCCATTATCGACACCAAGGCCCTGGGCGAGATCACCATCGTGCTGGACTGCGATGTCCTGCAGGCCGACGGCGGCACCCGCACCGCGGCCATCACCGGCGCCTACGTGGCACTCGCGGACGCCATCCGGTTTGCCCGCGAGAAGAAGATGATCGGCCGCAACGCCGAGCCCCTGATCGACACGATCGCCGCGGTGTCCGTCGGCATCATCGACGGCGTGCCGATGCTCGACCTGCCCTACGTCGAAGACGTGCGCGCTGAGACCGACATGAATGTCGTGGTGACCGGCTCGGGAAAGTTCGTGGAGGTCCAGGGCACCGCGGAGGGCGCGCCCTTCGACCGCGACGAGTTGAACAAGCTGCTGGACCTGGCGCTGCTGGGCACCGAGCAGCTCGCCGCCATCCAGCGCGACACCCTGGCGGAGGCCCCGTGACGCAGGCTCCCCTCGCGGACCGGCCGGCCGCTGACGCCCCGGCCCCGCGGCTGGTCCTCGCCACCCACAACAAAGGCAAGCTCCGGGAACTCCGCGAGTTGCTGCGGGGGCAGGTGCCCGGGCTCGACGTCGACACACAGGTGGTGGACGCCGGCGCCGTCGGTGCCCCCGACGTCGCCGAGACCGGCGTGACCTTCGCGGAAAACTCGCTGTTGAAGGCGCGGGCCGTGGCCGAGGCCACGGGGCTCGTGGCGATCGCCGACGACTCCGGACTTGCCGTGGACGTCCTTGGCGGCGCACCCGGGATCTTCTCGGCCCGCTGGTCCGGCCGGCACGGCGACGACGCCGCGAACCTGCAGCTGCTGCTCGCCCAGCTGGCCGACGTGCCGGACGAGTACCGCGGGGCAGCATTTGTCTGCGCCGCGGCGCTGGCCGTGCCCGGGTCCTCGCCCGACGGCGGCCGGGAAATTGTGGAGTACGGGCAGCTGGAAGGGACGCTCCTGCGGGAGCCGCGCGGGGAGGGCGGCTTCGGCTATGACCCCGTCCTGCAGCCGAGCGGGCTGGACCGCAGCTGCGCCGAGCTCAGTTCCGAGGAGAAAAACGCCATCAGCCACCGGGGCCACGCGTTCCGGGCGCTCCTGCCGGCCATCGTCGAGGCCCTGGCCGGGAAGTAGCCGGCCCGCGCTAAGTCGAGTCGCCAGGCCGTGCCAGGCGAGGCGCAAGACGAAGGAAGGCGCCCCACACGGTGGGGCGCCTTCCTTGTTTAATTGCTGCCTGGGCTACGGGGTCCGGCGCTCTTCTTCCGGCTCGTGCTCCTCGATGAACTCATCCACGACGTCGGTGCCGTACTCCTCGGACTGCCGCTTGGCGATGGCGCCGCGAATGACCTCAATGGCGATCGGGATCACGGAGACCAGCACGATGGCGATGAAGATGATGTCCAGGTTGTCCTTGACCCACGGCACTTTGTCCCCGAGCAGGTAGCCCAGGAGCGTGACGCCGCCGCCCCAGAGCACCGCGCCGATCACGTTGTAGGTGAAGAATTTGCGCTTACCCATCTGCGCGACGCCCACGATCACCGGGACGAAGGTGCGGATGATCGGGACGAACCGGGCCAGGATCAGGGCCTTGCCGCCGTGCTTTTCAAAGAAGGCGTGCGCGCTGTCCACGTTTTCACGTTTGAACAGCTTGGAATTGGGCCTGTTGAACAGGGCAGGTCCCGCCTTGGAACCAATCAGGTAGCCCACCTGGTTGCCGACGATCGCGGCGACGATGATGAGCGCGGTCAGGACCCAGATGTTGACCTGGATGGTGCCGGTGGCAACGAGCAGCCCGGCCGTGAACAGCATCGAGTCCCCGGGCAGGAAGAAGCCGATCAACAGCCCGGTTTCGGCAAAGATGATGCCGCAGACAAGGAGGACCACCCACGGCGCGAAGGCCGGATTCGCCAGGAAAACCTGCGGGTTGAGCCAGTCTGGCAGGAAGGAGGCCATCTGCGGCTGGACGGGGCCGGCGCCGCCAAGGGCGGACACGGCGAGGTCGCTCATTGCTAGTAGGTTCACCTGTTAAGGGTACTTGACGGCCGCCGGCCGGCCCCCGGGCGCCGTTCCCGGTGCGGGAGGCGCCGCCGTCGGGCGGTAAAGTTGGGCCGTGACTTTGGACTTTACGGCGATCGACTTTGAGACCGCGAACGGCTTCCGCGGTTCCCCGTGCGCTGTTGGCCTGAGCAAGGTGCGCGGCGGCGTCGTCGTCGAGGAAGCCTCCTGGCTCATGCGGCCGCCGGAAAATCATGACACCTTCGATCACCACAACGTCCGGATCCACGGCATCCGGCCGGACCAGGTGGCGGGACTGCCGCGGTTCGGTGAGCTGTTCCCCGAGATCGGCGCGTTCATCGGTGGCGACGTGCTGGCGGCCCACAATGCGGGGTTCGATCTCGGTGTGATCCGCTCTGGGCTGGAGGTGTCCGGGCTGGCCGGGCCCGCCTACGACTACGTCTGCACGGTGATTTTGTCCCGGCGCTGTTACTCCCTGGTGTCCAATTCGCTGCCCTACGCCGCCGAGGAGGCGGGCGTCCCGCTGGTCAACCACCACGATGCCGCCGAGGACGCACGGGCCTGTGCCGGCATCCTGATCGACATCGCCGCCCGCAACGGTGCGGCGAGCATCGCGGAACTCTATCTGTCCCTGGGCCTCACGGTGTCGCACCAGCCGGCGTTCGACCCCCGGCGCGACCCGTTGTCCAAGGCCACCCTCGCGGCGCTGGAAGCGCTCGCCGGGGGAACTGCGGGCGCACCTGTTGGCCGGCGGTTCGTGGCCGGGTGGCCGGAGGAAGGGCCAAACCCGCTGCCCAATGCCGCCGCCAGCCCGGACCATCCGCTGTTCGGCCAGACCGTCGTGTTCACCGGCGAACTGGCCATTCCCCGCCCCGAAGCCAAGGTCCGGTCCGCCGAGCTGGGCGCCAGGCCGGAAAGCCGGGTCACGGCCCGCACCACCGTCCTGGTGGTGGGCGACGGGTTTGTGGCCGCGGACCTGCGCTCCGGCCGGCTCACCGGCAAGGCCCGCCGCGTCCTGGAACTGCACGACCGCGGGCAGCGGATCGAGGTCTTGTCCGAGGGTGAATTCCTCCAGATGGTCGGCGGACACTTGGCCGCAGCACCGTTCTGAATTTTCCCGCCTGAACTGGGCCCGACTGGACCCGGCCCGGGTGACCCGCCCCCCGGCTGAACCGGCCCTGCGCCCCCGCCTGAACCCGCGGTCACATGGCGCAACAATCATTCCCGCCCCGGCGCGCCCGCTCGTAGCCTTGGGCCATGAGCAAACCCACGGATGCACAGACTCCCGCAGTTCCGTCGAAGTCAGTTCCGTCGAAGTCAGTGCCGTCCCGCGGCATTGACTGGCGGCGAGTGCTCGAGTTCCCCAACCCGGTGAACGAATACGCCGCCCGCATTACCGCTGCCTTGGTGGTGGCCCTGTCCGCGGTGACCCTGCTGACCGGTTTCGGCTGGGGACTCGCCATCATCGCGGCCGGGTTCTGGCTGCGTGTGCTGTTCGGTCCCCGGATCTCGCCCTTGGCCCAGCTCTCGGTCAAGGTCCTGACGCCCTGGCTCGGCCGCACCCGCCTAGTTCCCGGTCCGCCAAAGCGCTTCGCCCAGGGCATCGGCGCCGCCATGTCGACGGCGGCCGCGTTGCTGCTGGCTGCCGGCCTCGCGCCTGTGGCGTGGGTCCTGCTCGCCGTGCTGATAGCCGCCGCGTCCCTTGAGGCGTTCGCCGGGTTCTGCCTCGGCTGCACCATCTTCGGCTTCCTGCAGCGCCGCGGCCTCATTCCCGCCGACGTCTGCGAAGCCTGCAACAACATCTCGCTCCGGGGCGCTTAGGATCCTCGACAAGGGACGGCATGTCCCGGTGATTTGGCCACCGGCGCGGGACATGCCCATCGCTGCGGTGATGGAGGGCCGGGCATGTCCTCTGGAGGCTCTGACGAGTGGGCATAGTGGCATTATGTCCAGTCGCCGCCGTCGGAGATGGGCATGTCCATCGGGGCGCTGATGGAGGGGCGGGCATGTCCTGAGGATGCCGCGGCCGGGGATGGACATGTCCCTTCGCAGCGAAGGCGAGCGGGCCTGTCCTCGTTACGTGGCATGGCGGATGGAGATGTTCATTGCTCCTAGGCGCGACTGGGCATGCCCCGGGGGACGCGGCAGCCGGGGATGGACATGTCCATCGAAGCGGGGTGGAACGGGCATGTCCCGCGGACAAGCCGGGCCGCGGCCTTCCGAGCGCAGCCAGTTGCGCTGCGCGTATGCCGAAGGCCCAACGTTCGGCGGACACGTGCCGGGGACAGGTTCCCGGCGACGCTAGGCGCCGGTGACGGCCGCCAGCCTCGACGCGATGCCCCGGATGACCTCCGGTGCCTCGAGCGCCGCCAGCCAGTCGGCCGGCAGGCACCGTTCGCCGTAGTACGCCCCCAGGATGTTCCCGGCTATCGACGCCGTCGAGTCGCTGTCCCCGCTGTGGTTCACCGCCACCGCAATCGCCGCCCGGAAATGCGACTGGGCGTCGGCCGCGGCAGTGCCGGCGTCCGCCGTCGCCGTCTCTCCCTCTGACTCCGCCGCCGGCTCCGGAACGGTGGCCAGCACGGCGTACAGCGCCACGGCCAGGGCTTCCTCGGCCACCCAGCCCTCGCCGAGTTCGCTGACCAGGTCCTCGGGGCTGAGCACGTCTCCGCCGCCGGGTCGGTCACCGGCCAGCTGCAGGGCCGCCTCCACCCGTGCCACAACATCCGGATCCGGATCCTCGCCCTTGCGCAGGATGCCGCCGCGCAGGTGCCCGAGGGCCGATTCCGCCGCTTGGCGCAAACCGTGGCCGGAGGACAGGGCGTGGATGACCAGGCTGAACACGCCTGCGCTCTGCCGGGCCGCGGGGTGCCCGTGCGTAAGGGACGCGGCATCGGCACTGAGCTTGTAGACAGTTTCGGGTTCGAGGTGGGGGATCAGGCCGAACGGCGCCGAGCGCATCACTGTGCCGCAGCCCTTCGCGTCTGGATTGACCGGCCGCTTCACGGTGCCCATCTCGCCCGTGGCGAGTCCGCTCAGGCACGCCTTGCCGGGCGAACGCCGGTTCTTCAGGACAGCCTGGGCATCGATCCAGCGCGGCGGCTGGAACGGGGCCGACGCCGGCACCGCGACGCCCTGAGTGGCCAGCCAGCGCAGATATGCGAGCCACAGGCACGCGTTGATGTCCGATGCCACGCCGTCGTTCGCCCATTCCAGCGCTTCGAGGAGGCCATCCGCGGTGTACAGCGTCATTTGCGTGTCATCCGAGAACGGGCTGCCGGCGTCGAGCGCGGAAAAATCCTGCAGGCCCGCGGGGCCGAACCGGGCGCGGATCGCCGAGATATCGTCGAACTCGACGGCGTAACCCAGCGAATCACCGAGCGCACCACCGAGCAGGCAGCCGTGGATGCGCGAGCCGTGGGCCGGTACGGGGGAGTGTGGCTGTCCGGGTGTTGGGGCGGGTGCGGGGCTGGTCCCGGGCTCGGTGCTCATGCCCTCAAATTTACCCGGCGCTGCCCCGCACTCTGCAATGCCGGCCAGTACCGCCGACCCAACGCCGCTGTACCCTATTCCACTGTCCCCAATCCCGCAGGCGGCGGATGCGGAACGCCCGGTAGGGTGCTGTTAGGACCCGTCCAGCGGTCAGGCGAAGCAACCGCCGGCGGCGTAGCCGTCCGGCAGCGGAGGAAACGAATGCGCGAACCAGCGTGGCGGAAGACCGGGACCACCCCCGATTACAGATTCTCCCTGGCCAACGAGCGGACATTCCTGGCCTGGATCCGGACATCCCTGGCCCTGATTGCCGGAGCCCTCGCGATTGACCAACTGGCCCCCGAGATCGCGCCCGGACCCGTGCGGATCGCGTTGTGCGTCATCCTCGCGTTCCTCGGCGCAGGCCTGGCGGCCCTGTCCTACCGCCGGTGGGGACTGATGGAGGCTGCCATGCGTAACAACCAGGAGCTGCCGTTCTCCGGCGTGATGCTGGTGATGACAATCGGCGTCGCGGCCGCGGCGCTGGTGTTCGCCGCCCTGATCCTGGTGGCGCGGTGAGCCCCGAGGCCGCCCGGGACCCCGGACTGCAGCCCGAGCGTACGTCCCTGTCCTGGCGCCGGACGCTGCTGACCCTGGTCGTGGCGGACCTGCTGATCTGGCGAAGCTGGGCGCTCGCGGGGTCCCGCGGCGGCGTTCCGGGTCCTGTTGACTTCCTCGGTGTCTGCGCGCTTGCCGCCATGGCCGCGACGCTGGTGGTGGCGGTGTGCGTGCTGGTCCGCGGGCGGGAGCTGCGGCGGTCCAACGCCGCGCCGCCGGCCGCGCTCCTGCGCTGGGCCGCCGCCGCCGTCGTCGCCCTTGCCGCCAGTGCCGTAGCCGCGGTGGCCCTGGGGCACTAAGCAAGAATCCAGCGAACATCCAGATTGCGCTGGCAGACTGCTGGCGGACCCATTCTCCGGGCGGCTGAGGCCGCACCGGGACCACCGCCCGGCGGCGGGCCAGCGACGCCGCAACTGCAGCTCCAGGCCGCGCCGCCACCAGCAAAGGAATCCTGACTATGACCCTGCTTGTGCCAGCCCGCGAATCAGTTGGCGTCCAGCCGCCGGCCGCCAGCGACGTTTCGCCCCGGCCCCGACTCGTGGCCCGGCTCTCCGCCGAGGCGCTGGGGACCCTGATCGTGGTGGTCGCAGGCCTGGGCGTGCCGCTCTTCACGATTCCGCAGTCCAACCCGCTGCCCGCCGCGCTGGCCGCGGGCCTGGCACTGACGGCCGCGATGCTGGCCGTCGGCTACGTCTCCGGCGGCCACTTTAACCCCGCTATCACCGTGGGCAACGTCATCGCCGGCCGGACCCGGCTGGCCGACGCCGCCGCGTACATCGGCGCCCAGCTCGTGGGTGCGGCGCTCGGGGCCGTTGCCCTGTTCGGCGTCCTGCGCACCATTCCGACGATCAACGACAGCCAGGGCGCATTCGCCACCGTGGCCGCCGGATTCGGCGAGCACTCGGTCATCCAGGTGCCCATGGCCGGCGTCCTGCTCGTGGAGGTCCTCGGCACCGCCCTGCTCGTGGCCGTATTCCTTGCCACGACGGCCAGCCGGAATCCCGCCAGGGCGGCTGCCCCCTTCGCGGTGGGCCTGACGACGGCGATGCTCCTGCAGTTGGGCCAGGCGCTTGGCAATGTTCCGTTCAACCCGGCCCGGGCCACGGCCTCGGCCATCTTCAGCGGCCCGGACGCGCTCGGGCAGCTGTGGCTGTTCTGGGTGGCGCCGGTGGTCGGTGCGGCCATCGCCGGGCTGGTTTTCCGCGGCTTCGCCCAGAGCACTCTTCACACCGCGCAGACCGCTGACGCGGCCGGCGCCTCGCCCACCGATGCAGACGTGGACGACGCCGATTTGGATGACTCCGATTTGAACTCCGACCTGGACGACGCCGACTTCGGTGACGGCGAGCTGACCGACGGCGTGGACGGCGGCCAGAAGGTCGGCGCCGGACACCGGGGCAACGCGAAGGTGGCTGGCGCTACGGTTTCGCCCGGCAGCACCGTCGCCCAGGACGACGAGGCCCGCAGCTTCTTCGACACCAAGGGTGGAAAGTAACGACAACTCTGGACCGCCTTTGACTTCGGTCACCCTCCCGGGGTGGTGGCGCAAGAGTGTCGGTGGCAGCCGATACCGTAGGAATATGCGGTTATTGCACACCTCCGACTGGCATTTGGGCCGGTCTTTCCACGGCATCGGCATGCTGGATGCCCAGCGCGCCTTCGTCAACCAGCTCGTGACCTTTGTTCGGGACGAGAGCGTGGACGTCGTCCTCATCGCCGGGGACGTCTATGACCGCGCGCTGCCGGGAGTCGACGTCGTCGGCCTGCTGGACGACGCCCTTGTCCGCCTCACGGGTGCGGGCGCCGAGGTTGTCCTGACCAGCGGCAACCACGACTCCGCCATCAGGCTGGGGTTCGCGTCGCGGCTGCTCGAGCGCGGGGGAGTGCACTTGCGGACGCGGCTGAACGAACTGGACCAGCCCGTGCTCTTTCCGCTCGGGGACGACGCATTGGACGACGCCGTGGACACTACAGGGCCGGTGCTGGCCATCTACGGGATTCCCTGGCTGGAGCCCCGGCTGGTCGCCGAGCAGCTGGGCGTCGAGACCGCGAGCCACTTTGAGGTCACACGCGCCGCCACCGAACGGATCCGTGCAGACGTGCGGCACCGGAGCCAGACCCGGACCGTCCATTCGGTGGTCCTGGCGCACACCTTTGCCAGCGGAGGCATCAGCTCCGACAGCGAACGGGATCTGAGCATCGGGGGCGTCGGCGCCGTTCCGCTGGATCTCTTCGACGGGTTCGGCTACACCGCACTGGGCCACCTGCATGGGCGGCAGGAGCTGTCTCCGGCGGTGCGCTATTCCGGCTCGCCGCTGGCGTACTCGTTCTCGGAGGCGAAGCACAAGAAGGGCAGCTGGCTCGTGGAGGTCGACGCCGACGGCATCGGCGACGTCCGCGCAGTGCACTGGGAGGCGCCGCGGGTCCTCGCCGTACTCCGCGGGAAGCTGGATGACCTCCTCGAATCGGAGGACCTCGCCTGGGCCGAGGCCGCCTACTGCCAGATCACTCTGACGGATGCCGCCCGCCCCGCCCAAGCGATGGACCGCCTGCGGGCACGGTTCCCCGACACCCTGGTGCTCGGCTTCGATCCCGAGGGCTCGGGTGCGGCGCCGAAGGCCAGTTACAGCAGCCGGCTTGCCGAAGCCGAGGGTGACCTCTCCGTCTGCTGCGGATTCCTCGATCACGTCCGCGGCCGGCCAGCTTCCGACGCCGAAGCGGCCGTTCTCGCCGAGGCGCTCGAGGCCGTGCGCCTGGAAGGGGTCTCCCTGTGAGGATCCACCGCCTGGAGATTGCCGCCTTCGGCCCGTTTGCCGGCACGGAGCGGATCGACTTCGACCGGCTCAGCGCACACGGCCTGTTCCTGCTCAACGGCGCCACGGGCGCGGGCAAGACCAGCGTCCTGGACGCCATCTGCTTCGCCCTCTACGGATCGGTTCCCGGTGCCCGGCAGGACGGGAAGCGGCTGCGCAGCGACCACGCGGAGGCCGCCACCGAGCCCCGCGTCACCTGCGAGTTCTCGGCCAAGGGCCGGCATTTCGAAGTCTCCCGGTCGCCCGCCTGGGACAAGCCGAGCGCCCGGGGCAAGAACGGCTTCACGGTCCAGCAGGCCAATACGCTGCTGCGCGAACGCATCGACGGTGCGTGGGTGGAGAAATCCGGCCGGAACGATGAGGCCGGGGCCGAGATCACCGATGTCCTGGGCATGAACCGGGACCAGTTCACGCGCGTGGTCATGCTGCCGCAGGGCGACTTCGCGGCGTTCCTGCGCTCCAAGGCATCTGACCGCCTGGAGCTGCTGCAGAGCCTTTTCGGCACCCAGCGCTTTGAAGCCGTGGAACAGGAATTGTCCCGGCAGGCGCTGACCGCCAAGGCGGAGGTCGCAAGCCTCACCACGAAGCTCGACCTGCTCCTGGCGCAGGCCGAGTCTGAAACCGCGGCACTCGAGCTCGACCCCGCAGGTGCCCCCGGCAAGGACCAGCCCGATGCGCTGCTGGCCTGGCTTGACGACGCCGCGGCAACCGCCGCGGCGGACCGGCGGGCCGCCGCAGCGGCAGCCGAGAACGATGCCGCTGCACATGGCTCCGCGTTGGAGGCCGCCAACGCGCGGGCACACCGCCGTGCCAAACTTGCCGCCGCGGAACTGCGACGGATTGATGCCGACGCCGCCGCCCCGCTCTTGGCGGACAAAGCCGCCACCCTCGGGCTGCACCGCAAAGCCGAAGTGCTTGGCGGCCAACTGCAGGCCGTGGAAAGTGCCGCGGCAGCTGAGGAACGGGCGGGAACGGCCCTGCTGGAGGCCGCGCGCACGCTGCGGTCCGCGGCGCTGACGGACACGGAGCTCGCGGGGCAGGATCTTTTCATCGTCGCAGGGACGGGGAAGGCCGACGACGACGCCGCCGGCCCGCAGGCCCCGCTGGACAGCGCAGCCGTCCGGAGCACCCTCGCACGGTTGCGGTCCCTGCACGCCGTGCTCACCGAACGCCTGCCCGACGAATCCCGGCTCATCGGGCTGACTGAGCGCGGCCGCCGGCTGCGCCAGCAGTTGCAGGAGCTGGAATCCGGGCGGCAGGCCGGTGCCACCGCCCTGGCCGCCCTGCGGTCCGAGTCGGTGACCCTGTCCGCCGTAATCCGCCCCCTCGAGGAACTGGCCGCGGAAGTCCAGCTGCGCACCAAGGAGGCCGCGGCAGCCGACGAACTCGTGAGCATCGTTGGCCGCTTCCTCGCCGCCGAGGCCGAGTGCTCGGCAATCGCGGAACAGCACGCCGCCGCCCGGAACGTACACCAGGACCGCAGGCAGCACTGGCTGGACCTCCGTGAGCAACGGCTCACGAACGCCGCGGCCGAGCTCGCCACCCAACTCCTCGCCGGTGTCCCATGCCCCGTCTGCGGCAGCCCGGAGCACCCGGCACCGGCCCCGGCCGCAGCCTCGGCCCTTGCCGTTGCCGAGGCTGAGGAGGCCGCGCAACTGGCCAGCGACACGGCGGAAGAGACCTTGGCTGCCCTCGGACGCGAGCTCGCCGACGCCCACCAGAACGTCGCCGTCCTGGCAGCCCAGGGCGGCAGCACACCTCCCGAGGAAGCCAGCTTGGAGGCGGCCCTGGCCCGGGAACGGGCCGAGGACGCCGGCCGCGCCGCCACGGACCTTGCCGCCAGCCGGGCCCGGCTCGCAGAACTCGAGGCGGCCATCGCCGCCGCGGACCGGGCGCAGGCCGACGCCGCTTCCGGCATCGCCCAAACGCAGTCCACGATCGCCGAAATAGACCAACAGGCAGAGGCCCTGGAACACTCGCTGGACAAGCTGCGCGCCAGCCACGCGACGCTCGAACAGCGGATTGCGGCCCTGGCATCAATCGCCTCGGTCCTTGAGCACGCCGACGCCGCGCAGTCTGCCCTCGAACAGGCCGCTGCCCGCACCGCGGAGGCACGCCGGCAACTTGAGCAGGCCCTGCCCGCAGCCGGTTTCAGCACCGAAACCGCGGCGCGGGAAGCGCTGTTGCCGCCGCCGGAGGCAGCAAGCCTCGAAACGGCCATCCGGGCCGGACACGACGAAGCCGCCAGGATCCAGGAACTGTTCGCCGGCGAGGACCTCGCCCTGGCGGCGGCCGAGCGGGCTTCCGGGGACCTCGTCAGCGACGCCGCCCTCGAAGAGCTCAGAACGGAATCGGTGGCGGCCGACCGCAAAGCCCGGGAAGCCGTGCTGGCGGCCGGGCTGGCGGACAACTCGCTCCGGACCCTCGGACGCATCGCCGGTGACTACGCGGAACTTGCCGCCGCCGGCAGGGAACCGCGGGACCGGGCCGCGCTGCTCGCCGCCGTGGCCGACGCCGCCAAGGGCGGAGGCGACAACACCTACCGCATGAGCCTGAACAGCTACGTCCTCGCCGCCCGGCTTGAGCAGGTGGCCGTCGCCGCCTCCGAACGCCTGATTGGCATGAGCGACGGCCGCTACACGCTGCAGCACACCGACGCCAAGGCCGCACGCGGCGCGAAGTCCGGCCTCGGCCTGGAAGTAGTGGACGAGTGGACCGGCCAGCGCCGGGACACCGCCACCCTCTCCGGCGGCGAGTCGTTCATGGCCTCACTGGCACTGGCACTGGGGCTGGCAGACGTCGTGCAGCACGAGTCCGGCGGCGTGGACATCGAGACCCTGTTCGTGGACGAGGGCTTCGGCAGCCTTGACGAGCAGGCGCTGGAACAGGTCATGGACGCCCTCGAAAGCCTCCGTGACGGCGGCAGGGTAGTGGGGCTCGTGAGCCATGTGGCCGAAATGAAGCAGCGCATCGGCACCCAGCTTCAGGTGGTCAAGGGCCGCAGCGGCTCCACCCTGCACATCAGCGACGACACCCGGGTCTGAGCCCCCGTCCCGGACGGCCGGCCCGGGCCGGCCGTCCGGGCATCAGCTATCATTGATCTGTTACCGGGTCGCGCGCATCGGGAGGAGGGACGATGCGCACTATTGAGCGAACCCGGAAACCATGAACCCTTCACCGTCTTCTTTGGCGTCTACTCTTGACGCCCCCATTTCGACCGACGCCCCCAGCGCGAGTGCCGCGCCGCCGGCCCCCGCGCCCGCCAAGGGCGGCCGCTACGCGCGGCTGCCGCTGCTCGCCGGCCGCAGCTTCATCCCGCTGGGGCTCTTCGCCCGCCTGCCGCTGGCCATGCTCACCGTCGGCGCCCTGACGCTGGTCACCTCCGTCACGGGCTCCTACGCCGTGGGCGGTGCCGCGGCCGGTGCCGTAGGCATCGGTTCCGCACTGGGTGCCCCCGTGCTGGGCGTCCTGGCCGACCGGCTCGGCCAGCGCCGCGTCCTGCTCGTCTCCGCCTTTGCCAACACCGTGGCCATCGTTGCCCTGATCCTCGCGGCGTACCTCATTCCCGGGGCGCAGGACCTTGCCCCGGCCGTCCCCGTGCTGGTCGCGGCCTTCGTGGCCGGGGCCAGCTGCCCGCAGGTCGGTCCGCTGGCCCGGGTCCGCTGGATGGCGCTGACCTCCCGGACGTCCGGGCGCGGGGCGGCCGCCAACTCCGCGGACCTGGACACCGCCCTGTCCTATGAAAGCACCGCGGACGAGCTCACCTTCGTGCTCGGCCCGGCACTGGTCGGCATCCTCGCGAGCCTGCTCGCGCCGTGGCTGCCGCTGGCCCTGGCCGCGGCACTGACTGTTGTCCTCGTACCCGCCTTCGCCGTCCACCCCACGCACCACGCGGTGGTCCGCACAACACGGCGCCCGTCCTCCGGCCAGGCAGTTGAACCGGCAGCCGGATCGGCCTCCGGCTTGGCTCCCGCAGCGGCGGGGGACCGGAACCCGGACGCCCGCACGGCGGCCCAGCGCGCCAGAACCTTCGCCGCCGTCGCCCTTCCCGTGCTGGCGATGGTGTGCATGGGCACGTTCTTCGGCTCCACCCAGGCCTCCCTGAGTTCCTTCTCCGCCAGCTTCGCCACGTCCGAGCTCGCGGGCCTGCTGTACGCCGCGATGGGACTGAGCTCTGCGGCGGCCGCCCTCTCGGTCGCGTACTGGCCCCGCCGCCTCACGGTGAACGTGCGCTGGATTGCGTGCGCGGGGCTCATGGCCGGGCTCGCCTTACTGCTGTTGCTGCCCACGACGGCGCTGCCCATGGTCCTCGTGCTGCTGGTCTTGGGCCTGCCGGTGGGCCCTCTCATGGTCACTGTTTTCGCCATCGGCGGCCTCGTGGCCCCGGCCGGAAAGCTCGGCACGGTCATGACCGCGCTGGCCAGCGGCATTGTCGCCGGCACCGCGCTCGGATCTTCCATCGCCGGGCAGCTGGCCCAGAACTTCGGCTATTCGACGTCGTTCCTGGTTCCGGTGTGCGCTGCTACGGCGTTGTTCCTGCTGGGAACGGCCGCCGCCGTCGTACTCCGCCAACGCGGGAGGAAGACCGCGCCGGCCGCCTAAGGCCCCAACTAGCTCGCAGCAGGGGCCGTTTGAGCGCTGAAAACGGCCCCTGCTGCGAGTCAGTGGGGCAGGGGTTTAGCCCAGTTGCGCCTCGATGCGCCGGGCGGCCTCCGTGAGGGCTCCGGCGACCTCGTCCGGGTCCTGTGCCGCGCGGATATACACGACGGCGAGGGCGGCCGGCCGGCTGCCCGGCACGCGCAGCGGCACCGCGATGGAGGACACCCCGGGGATCACCTCGTCATGGCTGGCGGCAAAGCCGCGGCTCCGGGCCTCGGCCGCTTCCGCCCGGTACGGGATGCCCGGGACCAGGGCCCGCCACTCCTGTTCCGGGAAGGCGGACTGGATGGCGATGCCAGGCGCACCGGCGCTGATGGGGTGCCGAGACCCAGGGTGCTGCACCACCGCGGCGCCGCTGTGCCGCGGGTCCACCGTCACCAGCGTCACGCACTCCTCCCGGTCCCAGACCGCCACAAAGGCGCTCATGGTCAGGGTGTTGGCCAGCAAGGTCAGCTCCGGCAGGGCCGCCGACTGCAGGTTGCGGGAGACCCCGCGCGCCAGGACCGCCAGGCCCGGGCCGGGCTGGACGCGGCCGCCGTCGTCCCGCACCAGCAGCGAATGGTCCTCGAGGGTGCGCAGGATCCGGTAGGCCACGGAGCGGTGGACGCCCATGGCATCGGCGAGTTCGGCAATCGTGAGCGGCTGCTGCGCCTCGGCGAGGATCTCCAACGCCCGGATGCCGCGGGACAGCGTCTGGGACGGGGAAGCCTGGGCAGTGCCGGCGTTCGGGGTCATGGGGTCCATCCTAGGGGCGGGGTCGCTGGACGCCGGGCGTGCCGGGCAACCCTTGTGTTCCGGCTCACGGTCCGCTAGCGTTCTATATGGGAACTACTAGTTCGATTATAGAACAACACTTTACCCAAAGCACAGGTCAGCCACACCACGACCGAACAAGACCGCACCGAACGCAAGGGATCAGTGATGATTGCCAAGCCACGCGACCACGCCGGCGGTGTCCGGGGCCAGGGCTCGCTGTCTTCCCCGCGGGCCAACCACTTCCGGGGCAGCCTTGGCAGGTTTGCCACCGGCGTCGCGATCGTGACCTTCGACGGGGTCACGAAGCGCCACGGCATCACCGTAAACTCCTTCACCTCAGTGTCGATGGAGCCTCCGCTGGTGCTGGTGAGCATCGCCCGCACTGCCAAGGCCCACGATGAACTCGCCGGCCGGCCCTTCACGGTGAATATCCTCGGCGCCGAGCAGCGGCACCTGGCCATGCACTTCGCCGGCCGTCCCGGCCCCGAGCCGCTGTGGGTGGAAGGGGACACCGCGCCGCGGCTCTCCAATGTCCTCGCCTATTTCGAATGCAAGCCCTGGGCGGCGTACGACGGCGGCGACCACACCCTCTACGTCGGAGAGGTGGTGGATTTCAACTACCGCAACGGCGATGCCCTGGCGTTCGCCAACAGCACCTTCACCACCATCCCGGAAAGCCAGCTGGGCATGGAGGACCTGCTCTAGCGCCGCACGGCATCCAATCAACACGGCATCCAATCAACACAGCTCAGCTCAACGACGACTGGAGGAAGACCAATGGGTATCCGCACCGGACGGCAGTACCTGGACAAGCTCAACGCCATGACCCCGCATGTGGTGATCGACGGGGAGGTGGTCAGCGAGAAGATCGCCGAGCACCCGGCTTTCCGCAACGTGGCCCGCTCCTACGCCAAACTCTTCGACATGCAGCACGACCCGCAGTACCAGGAAGCGCTCACCTACCCCTCGCCCAGCACCGGGGACCTGGTCAACGCCTCCTTCCTGGTGCCCAAGACCATCGAGGACCTCCAGCGCCGCCGCCGCGCCATCTCCACCTGGGCCGAGTCCTCCAACGGCTTCCTGGGCCGCTCCGGGGACTACATGAACTCCGCGCTCACCGCGCTGGGCACCGCCGGGAAGTGGTTCGCGCAGGCGGACCCCAAGTTCGGCGAGAACATCCGCAACTACTACGAGTGGGCGCGGGAAAACGACGTCCTCGCCACGCACACCCTCATCCCGCCGCAGGTCAACCGCTCGGTTTCGGGCTCGGAGCAGCTCGGCGGCCAGCTCTCGGCCCGAATCGTGGAGGAGCGCGAGGACGGGGTCGTCATCCAGGGCGCCCGCATGCTCGCCACCATCGCCCCGATTGCCGACGAGCTGCTCGTGTTCCCGTCCACGGTCCTTCGCGGCACCCCGGAAGACGCGCCCTACTCCTACGCGTTCGCCATCCCCAACGATTCCCCGGGCCTGCGCTACCTCTGCCGCACGTCGCTGTACAACGGCGGCAGCACCCACGACGAGCCGCTGGCCTCCCGCTATGAGGAAATGGACGCCGTCGCGGTCTTTGACCACGTCTTCGTGCCCAGCGAGCGCATCTTCATGCTCGGCAACCCGCAACTGTGCAACAGCTTCTACGCCGAAACCGGCGCCGGCGCGCTCATGACCCACCAGGTGGTCACCCGCACCATCGCCAAGAGCGAGTTCTTTCTGGGCCTGGCGTCGGAACTGGCCGAGGCGATCGGCATCGACGGGTTCCAGCACATCCAGGAGGACATCGCCGAGCTGATCATCGACGTCGAAATCGGCAAGGCGCTGGTCCGCGCCTCCGAGGCCGACGCCGGGCTCAACGATGCCGGCGTCATGCTGCCGAAGTGGTCCACGCTGAACGCGGCCCGCAACTGGTACCCGAAGATCGCCCAGCGCTTCCCGCAGATCATCCGGAAGTTCTCGGCGTCGGGCCTCATGGCGCTGCCGGGCGAGGCTGACGTCAACAGCGAGGCCCGGGCGGACATCGAACTGTACCTGCAGGGCAAGACCCTCACCGGCCCCGAGCGCGTCCGGCTGTTCAAGCTGGCCTTTGACGCCTCGATCTCCGGGTTCGCCGGGCGCCAGTCGCTCTACGAGTACTTCTTCTTCGGGGACCCGGTCCGAATGGCCGGGGCCCTGGTCAACACCTACGACCGCGAACCGGTCCGGGCCAGGGTCCGCGAACTGCTCAACCGCAAGGACTGACCCGGGCAAGACACTCCCCGCGAACATGTGTGCCCTATCACACAGTTCATAGTATTATTTAGCATACTAACTGACCGTTCGATCAGTAATTCGAGGGCTCCGCGACTTCCGCGGCCAGCACTCAAGAGGCACCAGCTAGTCACTTCGCACCCACTTTGGGCAGTACCTCTGCCCCCAGCAACGGAGTTCCAATGACCGTAACTTCATCCGTAGATTCCGAGGCGGGTCCCAGCAGCAAACATGAGGAACGAAAGGTCCTCGCTGGGACGCTGGTCGGCACCACCATCGAGTGGTACGACTTCTTCATTTTTGCCCAGCTGACAGCCACGCTGCTGTCGCCGCTGTTCCTCGCCCCGCTGAACGCATCCAACCCCGGCCTGGCGCAGATCCTGTCCTTCGCCCTCATCGGCATCAGCTTCCTGTTCCGCCCTCTCGGCGCGATCATCGCCGGCCACCTGGGCGACCGCCTGGGACGCAAGGCCATGCTGGTCTTCACCCTGATCATGATGGGTGCCGCCACGGCGCTGATCGGTGTGCTGCCCACCTACGCGCAGATCGGCGTCTGGGCCCCAATCCTGCTCATCCTGCTCCGTGTCATCCAGGGCTTCTCCGCCGGCGGTGAATGGGGCGGCGCAGCCCTGATGGCCGTCGAACACGCTCCCAAGAGCAGGCGCGGCCTGTTCGGCGCCTACCCGCAGATCGGCGTTCCGGTCGGCATGATCCTCGCCACCGGCCTGCTGTACTTCCTCAACACCAGCATGTCCAAGGAAGACTTCGCGTCCTGGGGCTGGCGTGTGCCGTTCCTGCTCTCGATCGTGCTGATCGTCGTCGGCTACCTGATCCGCCGCGCCGTTTCAGAGAGCCCGGTCTTCAAGGAGATGGCCGCCCGCAAGGAAGAGAGCAAGGCGCCGCTGGGCGAGCTCATCCGCAAGCACAAGAAGGCCGTCCTCTACTCCACCATGATCTTCATCGGCAACAACGCTGCCGGCTACCTGTTGATCGCGTTCTTCATCTCCTATGCCACCAAGACCCTCAAGATGCCCACCCCGCAGATCCTGCTGGCCACCACGCTGGCCTCCTTCGGCTGGCTCATCTTCACGCTGGTCGGCGGCTGGCTCTCGGACAAGATCGGCCGCGTCAAGACCTTCCTGATCGGCTACGGCATTGTCTTCGCCTGGATGATCCCGATGTTCGCCCTCATCGACACCAAGGACATCGTGCTCTACGGCGTCGCGCTGTTCGTCCTGACCATCGGCCTTGGCCTGTCCTACGGCCCGATGTCCGCCATGTACGCCGAGATGTTCCCGGCGAACGTGCGCTACTCGGGCATCTCGATCGGCTACGCCTTCGGCGCCATCCTCGGCGGCGCGTTCGCAGCCACCATCGCCGAGACGCTGCTGCAGGGCACCCACTGGACCGGGTCGATCGGCATCTACATCATGGTCCTCTGCGTCATCTCCGCCGTCGGCGTCCTCCTGGCCGGGGAGACGAAGGGCCGCCCGCTCGGGGTCAGCAGCCACCACTAGGCTACTGTTCTTCGACACAAAAGAGGCCAACACAAAAGAGGCACGGACCGCGGTCCGTGCCTCTTTTGTGGTGGCCTCTGTCGTCGGCTGGTGGTGTGCCTGCCGGCCGGGCTTAGACGCCCAGGAAGCTGATGGCCCCCTGCTTGAAGGCCCGGCTGGTGATGGCGTTGGTGTGGGTGCGGCCCGGCAGGACCAGCTGTTCCACCATGCCGCCGGCCTTGGCGCCGAGGGCCGCGAGCTCCGGCATGGTGGCGGCACGGTCGTCCTGTTCCCCCGCCACGAGGAGCATCGGCATGCGCGGCACTGCCTCGGCGGGGTCGTACGGCTCGGTCTTGATCGCCTCAACCAGGGACAGCAGCGCGAAGATGTTGTTGCTGGGCAGCAGCATGGCCATCTTCAGCAGGCCCGCGGTGGATTCGTCCGCGATCGGGGTGCCGTCGGCCAGGTAGCGCTGCGCGGCGATCAGGTCGAAGTCCGCCAGGGGGTCGGCGACGTTGGGGCCGCCCAGGACCAGCCGGTGCACCAGCTCGTGCTGCGTGGCGCCGAACTCCCAGGCCAGCCGGGATCCCAGCGAATAGCCGATCACGTCCAGCCCGCTGGAGGGGTCGCCGTCGCGCAGGGGACGCGCGCCGGCGTCGAACACTATCTGCAGCAGGTCCGCACGGATCCGGCTGGGGGAGTAGGAGTCCATGTCCTCCGGCGCCCCGCTGCGGCCGTGGCCGGGCAGGTCCACGGTGATGACGCGCCTACCGGCCTCCAGGAGCGCGGCAAGCCAGCCGCTGTCCTCCCAGTTGAGCTTGGAGGAGGAGGAGAAGCCGTGCAGCAGCAGGACCGGACGGAGCCCGGCGTCGTTCTGGGGCTCGTGCACCTGCACGTACAGCTGGGGGTCGGTGCCCTCCACGGTGTGCGAATGCAGGTCGCCGGTGTGTCTGCCGCTCATGCTCTCAGTCCTCATCAAGTACGGCGCTCAGGCGGACCCGGCGCTTTGGTGCCTCTTCCTTCGGGACTGTGCCCACGATGCCGGCGGTGTTGTCCGGCACCTCAAACACAATCAGGGGCTCGCCGACATTGATCTTGTCACCGGGCCCGCCGTAGATACGCACTACCTTACCTGCCTGCGGGCTGGGCAATTCAACGGCCGATTTGGTGGTTTCGACCTCCACCAGCGGCTGGTTGCGCTCCACCTGCTCGCCCGGTGAAACCAGCCATTCCAGCACGGTTGCCTCAATCAGGCCCTCGCCGAGATCGGGGAGCGGGAAGGAAATTTCAGCCACGTTTGTACTCCAATACTCGCTGGATGCCGAAGAGGATCCGGTCAATGTTCGGGATGTATTCATCTTCGAGGTCGCCCGAGGGGTACGGGACGTCGAAGCCGGTGACGCGCTCCACCGGGGCCTTGAGCGTGTCGAAGCAGCTCTGGGTGATCAGCTGCGCCACCTCCGCGCCGAGGCCGGAGGTCAGCGGCGCTTCGTGAACGACGACGGCGCGGCGCGTCTTGCGCACGGAGGCGGCCAGCGCCTCGGCATCGATCGGCTTGAGCCAGCGCAGGTCCAGGACCTCGACGTCGATCCCGTCCTCGGCGGCGAGCTCGGCCACCTGCAGGCAGCGGGAGACCATGGCGCCCCACGCGACGAGCGTGAGGTGGCGGCCTTCGCGCATCACCTTGGCACCGGTGGGGGAGCCGCCGTCGTGCATAGCAACCTCGCCCTTTTGCCAGTACCGCGACTTCGGCTCCATGAAGATCACCGGGTCCGGCCGCGTGGCGGCGTACTTGAGCAGGTGGTAGGCCTCATGCGGGTTCGACGGCGAGACCACCTTGAGGCCCGGCACGTGGGCGAAGAGTGCCTCGAGGCTTTCGCCGTGGTGTTCGGGGGCCCGGATGCCGCCGAAGCTGGGCACGCGCAGGGTGATGGGCATCGGCATGGTGCCGCGGCTGCGGTAGTTCATCCGGGCGATCTGGCAGACGATCTGGTTGATGGCCGGGTAGGCGAAACCGTCGAACTGGACCTCGGGAATGGGGTGGAACCCGGCCATCGCCAGGCCCACGGACATGCCGAGGATTCCGGATTCCGCCAGCGGGGTGTCAAAGACGCGCTGCGCGCCGTGCTTGGCCTGCAGTCCGTCGGTGATGCGGAAGACGCCGCCGAGCCGGCCGCAGTCCTCGCCGAAGATGACCGCCTTGGGGTTGTCCGCGAGGACCTCGTCGAGGGCGCGGTTCAGCGCCTGCTGCATCGACATCACGGTGGTTGATGCGGGGCTGGCTGTGTTCTCGGCAGTCGTCTCGGCAGTGTCGTCGACAGTATCGTCGGCAGTGCTCTCGCCTGCGGCGGTTGCGCCTTCGAGAATCGAGTTAGACATGTTCGGACTCCTCGCGCCAGTTGGCGGCCTGGGCCTGCAGGGCCGGGGTGGTTTCCTGGAAGACTAGGTCAAACATTTCAGTGCCGGGCCGGGAGCCGAGGGCCTGGATGCCGGTGCGGATCTGCTCCTCTTCGGCCTTGGCTGCGGCCAGTGCCTCGGCGAAGAACGCCTCGTCCGCGATTCCGTCGGCCAGCAGCCGCTGCCGGAGCCGCTCGAGCGGGTCGGCGCCGGCGCCGTCGCGTTCCTCGTCCAGGGAGCGGTAGCGGCCTGGGTCATCGGAGGTGGAGTGCGGGCCGCGGCGGTAGGTCATGGCCTCGATAAGCACCGGGCCGTTGCCGGAGCGGGCATGCGCGAAGGCGCGGCGGGTTGCCTCGAGGACGGCGACGACGTCGTCGCCGTCGATCTTCAGCGCCGGGATCCCGTAGCCCGCGGCGCGGGCCGCGACATAGCCGCCGGCCACCTGCCGCTCGGTGGGGACGGAGATGGCCCAGCCGTTGTTCTGGACGAAGAACACCACGGGCGCCTTCATCACGGCGGCGAAGTTCATCGCCTCGTGCACGTCGCCCTGCGAGGAGGCGCCGTCGCCGAAGTAGGTCAGGGCGACGCCGTCTTTTCCATCGAGCGTCTGGCCGTGGGCCCAGCCGACGGCGTGCAGGACGGAGCCGGCGACCACCGCCTGGATGGGGGCCAGCCGGGACTCCATCGGGTTGTACAGGCCGCCGTGCCACGTGGCCTTGTGGGTGGACATGTAAGCGACCATGTCCACCCCCATGGTCCGGGCGACGCCCATTTCGCGGTAGGTGGGGAAGGCGAAGTCCCGGGTGGTGTCCACGGCATAGCCGCTGCCCACCTGGGCCGCTTCCTGGCCGAGCTCGGGGGCGTAGCCGGGGATGATGCCCTGCCGTTGCCAGGCGATGGCCGAGGTGTCGAGGTGCCGGACGGCCACCATCAGCGAATAGAGCTCGCGGAGCTCGTCGGCAGTGAGCGGCCCGGCAGCGCCGCCGGAAGCCACGGGGAGAAGTGTGTCCATGCCTGTGACCTTAGTCACCGGCGGCGGGGTAGGCAATCAGCCTAGATTGGGGTGCCCAGACTGCACACTTTTGCCGTCCCTGCCGCCGGTGGGCTTGGCAATTTGCCTAGCGGGCCTGCTGGTCGGACTCTACGTCGGCGCCGCGGTTTCCGGTGATCCGGGCGCCGATCCAGCACGCCGCGGCGATGCCGGCCACCAGCGCCAGGGTGCTGAACAGCTGCTTGCTGCTGTCCGGGCTGCTGAAACCGACGGCGAAGATCAGCGCCAGGAGCACCAGCCCGAAGATCGTCAGGCCGGGGAAGCCCTTCATCCGCAGCGGCAGCGCGGTGCCGTCACGGTCCGCACGGCGGCGCAGGATCAGCTGGGACACCAGCGCCGAGCCCCACACCACGAGGCACGTGGAGCCGACAAGCTGGAAGAGGGCCGGCAGGATCTGGTCGGGGAAGAGCAGTTCCAGGACGGCGGCCAGGAAGCCGAATGCCACGGAGACGCTCACCGCCACCACCGGGACCCTGGCCGAGTTGAGCTTCGAAAGGAACCTCGGGGCTTCGCCGCGCTCAGAGAGCGAGTACACCATGCGGGACGCGCCGTAGAGGTTGGCGTTCAGCGCAGACAGCAGCGCGACGACGGCCACCAGGGTGATCGCGGCGCCCGCACCCGGGATCCGGGCGACGTCGAGGACGCCGGCGAAGGGGGACTTCAGGGCCGCAGAGGTTGAGGGAAGGACGGCAGCGATGACGAAAACCGAGCCGATGTAGAACACAAGGATCCGCCAGACCACGGTGCGGATCGCCTGGGCGACGCTGCGCTCCGGGTTCTCCGTCTCGGCCGCGGCCACGCTGACAATCTCAGTGCCGCCGAAGGCGAAGATCACCACGAAGAGTGCGGTGGCGATGCCGCCCAGGCCCGCCGGGGCGAAGTCCGTGGTGAAGTTGCTGAGTCCCGGGGACGGGACGTCCGGCAGCCAGCCCAGCAGCAGGGCCGCGCCGATGGCGAGGAAGATCACGATCGCGGCCACCTTGAGGATGGCGAACCAGAATTCGAACTCGCCGAAGTTCTTCACGCCCGCCAGGTTGATGACGGTGAACAGGGCCATGAAGATCAGGGACAGTGCCCAGACGGGGATCACCGGCCACACCGTGAACAGGAGCCCGGCCGCACCGAGGGCCTCGGCGGCGATGACCACCACGAGCTGCAGCCACCACAGCCAGCCGACGGTCGCCCCTGCGGTCTTGCCCATGGCCTTTTGCGTGTAGACGGAGAAGGCGCCGCTGTTGGGGTTGGCCGCGGCCATCTCGCCGAGAGCCCACATCACCAGGATGATCAGGGTTCCGGCAACAAGGTAGGAGATCAGAACAGCCGGTCCCGCCGCTTGGATTCCTGCCCCCGAGCCGAGGAACAGGCCGGCGCCGATCGCGCTGCCCAGCCCCATCATGGTCAGCTGGCGTGGCTTCATGCTGTGCCCCAGGCTCGGGGCAGAGACCGCGGTGGGTAGCGTCGCGGTGGACTTCGTTGTCATAGCGAACCTTCGTGTGGTTTGGATCTTTACGTCCTTATGGGACCTATTGAATTTACCGTCTTTGGACCGGCGCTACGGATCGCCGGGGCGTGCCCGCCGTGAGAGCATGGTGGCAGTTTGCTAACTGAATCGGGGCATTGGCGGCGGTTTGTTCCACCTGGGCCGCTTGGAAAGGAAAAATCCATGGACGTTGATCCGTTGGATGCAAAGATTGTCCGATTTTTCACGGATTCTCCCAGGGCATCGGTCCTAGAAGCCTCCCGGGTGCTGAAAGTAGCCCGCGCCACGGTGCAGTCGCGGCTGGACCGGATGCAGGACGCCGGGGTGATCGGCTCATGGGTGCCGCACCCCGATCCGGCGCACTTCGGCTTCCCCGTGGTGGCGTTCTGTTCCCTCACGATCAACCAGGACCTCGGGCACGACGCCGTCGTGGAGGCCCTGGCGCGGATCCCCGAGCTGATAGAGATCCACACGGTCTCCGGGAGTTCGGACCTCATGGCCCGCATCGCCGCCCGCTCCAATTCGGATCTCCAGCGTGTCCTCGATGCAATGATCGCCACCAGGACGGTCCTGCGGTCCTCGTCCGTGATCGTGCTCAACACCCACTTCCAGGGGCGCACCCTGCCGCTGCTGGAAGCCGCGGCCGCAGGCAAGTGACGCGGCCAGGCAAATGACAGGCCAGGTGGGCATGCCATGCGGGCATGCCGCGGCCCGGCGAAGGGGCTAGAGGACGCTCAGGCCCTCCGGCAGGCCGGTCCGGCCGGTAAGCAGGAGCAGTAACTCACCGGCGGCCGGCAACCGGGAGCCGATGGCTCCGGCGAGCTCCAGGGACGCCGCGACCGCCGGGGCCAAAGAGGCGGGCGGCGGGAGCCCCAAAGCGCGCGCCAGGTCCAGGGTGTGCACGGCCAGTTCGAAGGTCCGGGTAGGCAGGTAGTCGATGAGCGTCATTGGCCCGGCGGGGGTGGCCACCAGGGCATCGTCCGGAGTGTTCCGGACGAGGACGGTGACGCGTTGGACCAGCTCCTGCACGGCTGCGGCCGGGTCCTCACCCAGAGCTTCCCCGGTTTCCCTGCCTCGCTGCGCGATCGCGTCCGGCGAGGCGGCGCCGCGGACGGCCAGAAAGTAGTCCACCGGACCCGGCACCCGCTCCCCGGTGGCAGGGGTGGCGAGGTAGGTCTCCACGGTGGTCAGGGCGCGGCTCGTATGGCCGGTCAGGGCGCGGACGTCCCATTCACCCAGCGCCGGCCGCGACCACGCCACGTGCGGTACCTGTCCGGCGAGCTCCACGAATGCCTGGGCCGCTCCCGCGTAACGGGCCCTGACTGCTTCTGAATCCCTAGCCTCCGGGTCCATATTTTCTGCGTCCATAGCCCCGATTGTTACCGTTGCCGGCTCCCGCGGACAAGCCCGACCAGGCGCCGAGGGGATCCCGGCGCCGCCGCCGTGTCCGCACATGTGGCCGCCCATGTGACCTGAAACATTTTGCGCCCGAAGGCCGCGGCCGTATCATTAGTTCTAGTCAACTTGACTATAACTAATCCGGCGGTCGGGCCGGATCTGTCCGGGCAGTCCATCGCTGGACCCGCCCGGGACCTCAGAGGGCGGGTGAACCACCGTTTACACCACAGCAGCCAACGTCTCGGAGCGCCAGACCGCGCCGCCGTCGTTGGCCATCTCCACTGTGATCTTTGCGCTGCGCCCCAGCGAGAAGTCCGGACGGCCCACGCTGTGGATCCCGCTGGTGCGCCGGATCCGCGAACCGTTCAAGGGCCTCTGGGCCCTGCCCGGCGGCCCGCTCACGCACTCCGAATCCCTCCAGGACGCCGCCTCGCGGAACCTGCGCGAGACGACGGGGCTGGCCCCGAACTACCTCGAACAGCTCTACGCCTTCGGCGGGCTGCACCGCTCGCCCACCCAGCGCGTCGTCTCGATTGTGTACTGGGCGCTCGTCCAGCCCACGGAGGCCGCGCTCGCCGACGAATCCGAAAACGTGCGCTGGTTCCGCGCCGACCGGCTCGGCGAACTGGCCTTCGACCACAACGCGATCATCGACTACGCCCTGTGGCGGCTGCGCAACAAGATGGCCTACGGATCCATCGCCTACCACCTGCTGGGTGAGTACTTCACCCTCGCCCAGGTCCGCGAAGTCTACGAGGCCGTCCTGGACCGCGAACTCGATCCCGCCAACTTCCGCCGGCAGGTCAAGGCCACGCCGGAAATCGAAGAAACCGACCAGTACCTGCAGGGCGGCAAGCACCGCCCGCCACGCCTCTACCGCTTTACCGGCCGCCCAGGCCTTGACCCAGACAACAGGAGCACACCATGAGCAGCGTCAACACGGCAATCCAGCTGATCACGCGCGAGCAGGCCACCACCATGACGGGGGCCGCGGCCGCCTCCACCTGCAGCCCTGCGCTGGCCCGGGGGCCCTGGGACTACGACCTCGCCGAGGCCCTCGCCGGAGTGCCCGCCTACGGGCCGGGTGCCTCCTCCGCCGACGTCGCACCGGTCTCGACTCCCCGGCAGGGCCAGCTCCCGGAGGAGTACAAGCTCGCCAGCGACGCCGAACTCGACGCCCGGATCCGCGCCGCCAAAGCGGCACTGGGGGACCGCGCCGTCGTGCTGGGGCACTTCTACCAGCGCGACGAAGTGATTGAATATGCCGACTTCGTGGGCGATTCCTTCCAGCTCGCCAATGCGGCCCTGACCCGGCCGGACGCCGAAGCCATCATCTTCTGCGGCGTGCACTTCATGGCCGAGACCGCGGACATCCTCTCCCGGCCGGACCAGGCCGTAATACTGCCCAACCTCGCCGCGGGCTGCTCCATGGCGGACATGGCGGACATCGACTCGGTCACCGAGTGCTGGGAACAGCTTGAGGAAGTCTTCGGCACCGAGCCCGACGCCGACGGCCGGGTCCCGGTCATCCCGGTCACCTACATGAACTCCTCCGCAGCCCTGAAGGGCTTCTGCGGCGAGCGCGGCGGGATCGTCTGCACGTCCTCGAACGCCGCGACGGTACTGGAATGGGCATTTGAGCGCGGCCAGCGCGTGCTGTTCTTCCCGGACCAGCACCTGGGCCGCAACACGGCCAAGGCCATGGGGGTGCCGCTGGAGCAGATGCCCATGTGGAACCCGCGCAAGGACCTCGGCGGCAACGACGAACAGACCCTGCTCGATTCCCGGGTGATCCTCTGGCACGGCTTCTGCTCGGTCCACAAGCGCTTCAACGTGGGCCAGATCGAGAAGGCCCGCGCCGAGTTCCCCGGCGTGCAGGTGATCGTGCACCCTGAGTGCCCCATGGAGGTGGTGGATGCCGCCGATTCCGCCGGGTCCACCGACTTCATCAAGAAGGCCATCGCCGCGGCCACGGAACCCACCACGTTTGCGATCGGCACCGAGATCAACATGGTGAACCGGCTCGCCGCGGAATACCCGCAGCACACCATCTTCTGCCTGGACCCGGTGATCTGCCCCTGCTCCACCATGTACCGCATCCACCCCGGCTACCTGGCCTGGGTCCTGGAAGCGCTGGTCCGCGGCGAGGTGCTCAACCGCATCACCGTGGACGAGGACGTCGCCGGCCCGGCAAAGGTGGCGCTGGAACGCATGCTGGCGGCGCGGCCGTGACCAGGCGGCTCGTGATTGTCGGCAGCGGGGTTGCGGGGCTCTACGCCGCGCTGCTCGCCACCGACGCCGCCACCGCCGGCGGCCGTGACATCGAGGTGGTCCTCCTGAGCAAGGGGACGCTGGAGCAGAGCAACACGTTCTACGCCCAGGGCGGCGTCTCCGCCGTGCTGGCTCCGGAGGACGCCGCCCCCGGGGACTCCGTGGCAGCGCACATCGCGGACACGCTCGCCGCCGGTGCTGGGCTGAACGACGCTGAGGCAGTCCGCGTCCTGTGCACCGAGGCCGTCCGGGACATCACCGGCCTGGGCCGCTACGGCGTGCATTTCGACGCCGGGCCCGACGGCGGACCGGCCCTGGGCCTGGAAGCGGCACATTCGGCGCCGCGCATCCTGCACGCCGGCGGGGACGCAACCGGTGCCTGCATCGCCCGCGGGCTCGTCGCCGCCGTCCTGGAACGCGCCGTCCTGGACCGTGCTGTCCACGGCCGGCTCCGGGTGGAGACCAGCGCCTTCGTCACCGAGCTCCTGACCGACGTCCTCCCGGAAGTCCCGTCACAGCCCGGCGGTGCGCCGCGGGTACCTGCCCGGGTCACTGGCGTGGCTTACCTGGCCGGCGGCCGGCCCCAGCAGCTGGCGGCCGACGCCGTCCTGCTCGCCACCGGCGGTGCCGGCCGGCTGTTTGCCCGCACCAGCAATCCCTCCGTCGCGACCGCCGACGGGCTGGCCCTGGCCTGGCGTGCCGGCGCCGCGGTGCGGGACCTTGAGTTCTTCCAGTTCCACCCCACCACCCTTGCCGCCGAGGAGGTCCCGGGCGGGCCGCCGGCCCTGCTCATCTCCGAAGCGGTCCGCGGCGAGGGGGCGGTGCTGCTGGATTCTGCGGGGTACCGCTTCATGCCGGACTACCACCCCGATGCCGAGCTGGCCCCCCGCGACGTCGTCTCCCGCAGCATCGCCCTGCACCTGGCCGCCACCGGGGCCGCGCCGGACAGCCCGGTGTACCTAGACGCCCGTGGCATCGAGGCAGCCCGGGGCGCGGGCTTCCTGGCCCGGCGGTTCCCGACCATCACGGCGGCCACCCTCGCGGCCGGCTATGACTGGACCACAGAGACGGTCCCCGTGTCCCCGGCCGCGCACTATTGGATGGGCGGCGTGTGCACCGACCTGCGGGGCCGCACGTCCGTTCCAGGCCTGTACGCCGCCGGCGAGGTCGCCCGCACGGGGGCGCAGGGGGCAAACCGGCTGGCGAGCAACTCGCTGCTGGAGGGCCTCGTGTTCGGCCGCCGCGCGGTCGAGGACTTCCTGCACGCCCCCGTGCCGGACACGGCCTGGCTCTCGCCGGCTCGCGAGGACGTCCATCCCGGCAGCCTTGTCCCGCCCGCTGCGGCCGTTTCCCCAAGTACAGCCGCCACCGGTGCGGCGGATGTTCCGTTCAGCCGCGCGGCCCTGGGAAGGCTCATGACGGCGGCTGCGGGAGTCACCCGCACGGGCGCCAACCTCGACGCCGCCGCGCTCCAGCTGGCGCAGTGGGCCACTGACCTTGAAGCCAGCGACTCTGAAGCAGCTGACCTTCAAGCAGGGGTCCGTGCTGGACACCGTGCCGGGCTGGGCCAGGCCGCCCACGAGGACCGGAACCTGCTGCTGGCTGCGGAACTCCTCGTGGCCGCGGCCAGGCAGCGCACACACTCCGTCGGCGCCCACTACCGGGCAGATGCCACGGCCGGCGCCGCGCACTCCGCGGTGCTGGTTGCCCCTGCACGCTCCACATCGACGGCCGGTAAGTCCGGCCACCGGCATGCCTCCGCATCCCGCCCCAAGCAAAGGATCTCGTCATGACAGCACCCGCCGCCCCTGCAGCCACCAGACCCGCTGCACGCCCCACCGCACCCCTCACCTCACTCCCGGCGCTCGCCGGGACCCTGCCCGCCCCCGCCGTCGACGCCGTGCTGCGCGCCGCGCTGCAGGAGGACGCCCCGTACGGGGACATCACCTCGCAGGTGCTCATCCCCGCGCAGGCACGGGCGACGGCGGTGCTCAATGCGCGCGTACCCGGCGTGCTGAGCGGCGGGGAGGTCTTCGCCGCGGCGATGAAGCTGACCGACGCGGGCGCCGTCGTCGAACTGCTGGTCAACGACGGCGAGGCCTTCACCGCCGGAACCGCCCTGGCCCGCGTGACCGGGAACGCCCGCGCCGTGCTGCTGGCCGAACGCGTCGGCCTGAACCTGGTCCAGCGGATGAGCGCCATTGCCACCAGGACCGCCGAGTTCGTGGCGCTGGTGCACGGCACGGGGGCGCGGATCACCGATACCCGGAAGACGACGCCGGGGCTGCGGGTGCTGGAACGCTATGCCGTGCGCTGCGGCGGCGGCGCCAACCACCGCTTCAGCCTGTCCGACGCCGTCCTGGCCAAGGACAACCACCTCGCCGTCCTCACCGGCAGTGATCCAGCGAAGCTGACCGAGGTGCTGCGCGGCGCCAAGGCCCAGCTTGGCCACACAACACACTTCGAGGTGGAAGTGGACACCATGGAGCAGATCGAGCCGGTCCTTGCCGCCGGGGTGGACACCATCATGCTGGACAACTTTTCCCTGGCCGAGCTGGCGGCGGGCGTCGAACTGGTGGGCGGCCGGGCCCGGGTCGAAGCCAGCGGCAACGTCAATCTCGCCACCGTGGCGGACATCGCGGCCACGGGAGTGGACGTCATCTCGATCGGGGCCCTGACGCACAGCGTCACGGCCCTGGACCTTGGCCTGGACATTGAGCTGGATGTCGAGCCCGGGCCCGTTTCTGCCCCGGAACAGACGGCCGGCTGAGGCGCACCGTGATCTTCCTCGACGCCGCGGCCACCACCCCGGTCCGCCGCGAGGTGCTGGAGGCCATGTGGCCCTACCTCACGGGCGAGTTCGGGAACCCCTCGAGCCATCACTCCCTGGGTGAGGCCGCCGCCACGGCGCTCGCCGGGGCCCGGGCCGCAACCGCTAAGGCCCTGGGCTGCCGCCCCGGGGAAGTCGTCTTCACCTCAGGCGGCACGGAAGCGGACAACCTTGCCGTCAAGGGCATCGCCCTGGCCCGGCGCGCCGCCGACCCGAGCCTGGACCGGGTGGCGATCAGCGCCGTCGAACATCCCGCCGTGGAGGAATCCGCCAGATACCTCGAACGGGTCCACGGCTTCGCGGTTGACGTGATTCCCGTGGACCGCTTCGGGCAGGTGACGGAAGAGGCCCTTGCTGCGGTGCTGCAGCCCCGGACGGCCCTGGTCAGCATCATGTATGCCAACAACGAGGTCGGCACGGTTCAGCCCATCGCCCGGCTCGCGGCACTGGCCCGGGCCCACGCAGTCCCGTTCCACACCGACGCCGTCCAGGCCGCCGGCTGGCTGCCGCTGGACACCGGTGCACTGGGGGTGGACGCGCTGAGTATTTCCGGCCACAAGCTGGGCGCGCCCAAGGGCAGCGGTGCGCTGTTTGTGCGCGCACGGGTCCGGGTTGAACCGCTGGTCCACGGAGGCGGGCAGGAGCGCGGCCGCCGCTCGGGAACGGAAAACGTCGCCGGGGCCGTGGCGCTGGCGACGGCCCTGACACTGCCCCGGGAACCGGCCGGGGGCGTCACTGCCCTCCGCGACGGGTTCATTGACGCCGTGCTGGCCGGTGTTCCCGGCGCGCTGCTTACGGGCCACCCCACCGAGCGGCTGCCCTCGGTGGCCTCGTTCTGCTTCCCGGGCACCAGCGGCGAGTCCGTGCTGCTGGAACTCGAACGCCAGGGCATCATCTGCTCCAGCGGTTCCGCGTGTGCCGCGGGCTCGGATGCGCCCTCGCCCGTGCTGCTGGCCATGGGCATCGAGCCCGAGGTCGCCCAGACGGCGGTGCGGTTCAGCTTCGACTCGACCATTACGGCAGCGCAGCTGCAGGAGGCGGCGACCGCGGTCCGCACCGCCGTCGCCGGCGTCCGCTCCCTGGGCACCCCAACCGCCGGTTGAGCTGTCACTAGATGTCCTTAACCGGCACCAATAGCAGCATCAACTGATAGAGCAACCCGGGGTTGGGGCTCGGGGTGGGGCTCGGGGTGGGGCTCCAGGCGGGGTTGCGCTAGCGGTGGCGGGCGCGGCGGAAAATCCAGTGCCGCAGCATCGTGAACCGCACGGCAGTGGCGGCGAAGCCGGAGAGGGTGGTGGTCCACAGCTCCTCGGCCACGGTGGCATCCGGGTTGACCCAGTGCAGGACGGCCAGGCTGCCGCCGGTGATCAGCAGCGCGACGAGGATCACGATCAGGCCGTTGAGGTGGTCCCGTTTCATCCGGCGAGTTTCAGTGATCTTGAACGTCAGGCGCCGGTTGAGGGCGGTGTTCATGAACGATGTCAGGATCAGGGCCGCCGCGTTGGCGGGCTGGGCCCCGAGCCAGGGCCGGGAAAGGGCGTACAGGCCAAGAGACGTCAGGGTACAGACAACCCCGACGCCGGTGAACCGGATGAGCTGCCGGACCACGGGGTAGCGGAGGATTCCGCGGTGGCGGCGGGAGGTCTGCCCGCGGACGACGGCGGCGGCAGGAGCCTGCTGTTCGAGCTGGGACTCCATCCGCTCAGTACAGCTCGCCCACGGGGATTTCCACGGCCAGCCGGTTCGCTGGTCCGGCAAGAGGACATGCCCAAGCTTCGTTGTAGGCGCAGGAGGGGTTGTAGGCGAAATTGAAGTCCAGGATGAATTCGGCCTGGGGCCCGGAACCCCGCACGCCGTGGAAAGCCCCCTTGATGGTGTCCAGGAGGTAGCGTCCGGCGCCGTAACTGCCGCCGGGCTGGCCGGCGGTGGCGTCGCGGAACGGCACGAAGATGCCGCCGCCGTAGCCCTTGAGTTTCCAGACCGCGAGCTGTCCCATCTCGGGAAGGTCAAAGGTGCCCAGCCGCACAAACCGGACCAGTCCGTCAGTCCCGGTCTCCACGTTCATCTCCCGGCCGGCGCCCTCGAGGGTCAGCGGGACGTGGAAACGGTAGATCGGATCGTAGTCCGCCGTCTTCAGGCCGCCGAAGCTGGCCTTGGCCTCGGCCGTGAGCGCCGAGGCCGGGTGGGTGCCGAACATGCGGTCCCGTTCCTGGCGCCAGTACGAATGGGCCTCGGCCGGGCTGTCCGCGGCAATTTTCCGGGTGGCGGCATAGAGGGCAAAGGTCCGCAGCCGCCAGTCCGCGATATCGAGCGCCGACATGCCTGCCACGTCGCCCTCGTCCCCAAAGTGCGTTCCGTCAAAGTCATGTTCGGCCATGCCCCCAGCGTATCCGCTTTCGCGAGGCCGAAATTTGTACGCCGAAATTTGTGTCCTAGGCTCCGGGCCGGACCCGCGCGCCGAATAGCCGTTCCGGCGAGCCGTCCGGTCGTAGACTTTCGCCCATGCGCAACCCCCTGCAGAACGCGGCCCCCGGCACCACCAGCAAGAGCCCCGGGGACGCGCCGGGCAGCTCCGAGGGCACACCGGGCAGCGCCGGGCACGCGGCGGGCAGCGCCGGGCACGCGGCGGCGTCGCTGGCGGAGCTCGTGACGTACCGGACGGTGTCCCGCCGAACCGAAGGTTCTCTCCGAGCCGAGGTCCCGGCGGAGGCCGGCGTCGAGACAGGCCAGTTCGAGGCCTTCATCGCCGCCCTGCCCCGGCTGTATCCGGCGGTCCATGCCGCCTTGGAACTGGAGCGAGTGAACGGCCACGCCCTTTTGTACCGCTGGCCCGGCAGTGCTCTGGCGGAGGACCATGAGGCCGCACAGCGCGCGTCGGTGCTGATGGCGCACTACGACGTCGTCCCGGCGGCCGACCCCGGGCAGTGGACGCAGCCGCCGTTCTCCGGCCACAACGACGGCACCTTCCTGTGGGGCCGCGGGACACTCGATGACAAGGGCCAGCTCGTGGCCATCCTGGAGGCCGCGGAGAGCCTTCTCCGGGCCGGGTATCGGCCGGCACATGACCTTTACTTCTCCTTCGGCAACAACGAGGAGACGGCCGGCAACAGCGCGGCGGCTGCCGCGAAACTGCTGGCTGGCCGGGGCGTGAAGCCCTGGCTCGTGCTGGACGAGGGCGGCGCCGTGGCGGGCGGTGCCTTTCCGGGGGTGAGCCGGCCGGCCGCCGTCGTCGGCGTGGCCGAAAAGGGAATCCTGGACGTGGAGCTGCTGACCCGGGACCCGGGGGGACACGCCTCCACGCCGCCGCGGATGGGGGCGACGGCGCGGCTGGCCCGCGCCATCACCCGGATCGAACGCAGCCCGTTCCCGCAGTCGCTGCCGGAGGTGACCGCGGAGATGCTGCGCCGCTTCGGCCCGCACATGGCCCCGCTGCTTCGGGCCGTCTTCGCCAACGTGGCACTGCTCCGGGCACCGATCACCTGGCTCTTTGGCCGGCTCGGCAGTGAGACCAACGCTATGACCCGAACCACCGTGGCCATCACCACCCTCGAAGGCAGCTCCGGGGCCAACGTCCTCGCCGCCACGGCCAAGGCGAACGCCAACATCAGGGTGGCGGTGGGGGAGACCGTCGAGGGTACCGTGGCACACCTGCGGAAAATCATCCGCGACCCGAAAGTCGAACTGCGCATCGTGGAGGGCAACGACCCGTCCCCGGTCTCGCCGTCCTCCGGGGCCCAGTGGGAACTGCTGGCTGACTGCATCGGGCAGGTCTTTCCCGAAGCAATCATCACCCCGTACATCATGATGGGCGGCACGGACTCGCGCCGCTTCACCGGGATCTGCGGTGCCGTGTACCGGTTCGCGCCGTTCTTCATGGACGTCGGGGCCCGCGGCTCCATCCACGCCGTGGACGAGAAAATTTCCCTCGAGACGCTGGACCAAGGGGTCCGCTTCTACGAAACACTGATGCGGAAACTCTGAGTCATGCGGCGCCCCGGCTACGCTGGCATCATGACTGGGACGGCCCCACCCCGAGGACCAGGCACCGCCGGAATCCGGAGCGCTGTGTCGCGCGCCGGCGTGGCGCTCGCGGTCGCGGCGGCAGCCCTGACGGGCTGCGGCAGCGACGGCAAGGGGAGTCCGGTGTGGACAGCAGGCAGCAGCGCGACGGAGAGTACGACGTCGACGGCCCCCACCGCTCCGGCGTCGCCGGCCAGCGGTTCCGCCGCCCCGGGCTCGAGCGCGGCGGCCTGGAAAGTCTTTAGCGATCCGGCAAAGACCGTCAGCTTTGAAGTGCCGCAGGACTGGATTGTCCAGTCAGTTGCTCCCGACGCGGGTACGCTGCCGGGGGCGCTGAAGATCCTCGTCAAAGACGCCAAAGGCGCTTATCTGGCCACCTTGCAGACCGGCCTGCCCCCGCAGCCTGCGCCGGCCTGCCCGGGCGGCGCCGCACGGGACTACGTCGTGGTCAGCAGCGTGCCTGTTGACCTGCCGCACGCCGGCGGCGAGGGAACCATTGACCCGCACGTGGTGTTCCGGGTTATCCAGGGCTACAAGTACTTCGGCTCCTACGGCATCACCAACGTGGTGGGGGGCGCCGGCGGCAAGAGCTGCGCGTTGCAGAATGTGGTCCGTGGCCCGGCCGGCAAGGGGGACTATTCGTTTGGGGACCTGACAGTGCTGAAGACGTTGGCGCCGGACCGGAAGGTCGCCCCCGCAAAGGCGTTCGACACTCTCGACCAGGCTGCCAAGTACGTCAACGTGGGGTCCGAATTCGCCGACGTCCAGCGGATGCTAATGTCTCTGAAGATCAAAAACTAGTCCCGCCCACCCGCACATCCCCGGGCCGTTGACGGCGACTTCCCCGCACCCACCTCACATCCCACATCCCGGAGACATAGAGATACATGGAACGCGCCGTAGCCGCCCGCCTGGCCTTCAAGACCGCAGCCGAAACCAAGGTGGCCCTGGCCGTGGCCGTGGCCCGGAACGCCGGGTACGGCTCGATCCAGGAATCGCTCACGGTGACCGCGGGAGGCCAGGACGTGCCGCTGACCGAACTCTCGGACCATCACGGCGGGCGCTTCCACTACATGGAATTCGCCGAACCCACCGAAGTGCTCGTTGAGTACTCGGCCACCGTCACCGGCCTGGCCCGGCCCGAGGAGCCTGGGCTCATGGAACTGATCCGCTACGTCCGGCCCAGCCGCTACGCGGAGTCGGACCGGCTGCTGCCGACCGCCTATGCCGAATTCGGCGGGCTTCAGGGCGAAGAGCTGCTGCACGCGATCCGCAACTGGGTCTTCAGCGAACTGCGCTACGTCAGCGGATCCTCCCGGGGGACCGACGGCGCCGTCGAAACCCTGCTGCACCGCCGCGGCGTCTGCCGGGACTTTGCCCACCTGGCCATTGCCCTGCTGCGTTCCAAGAACGTCCCGGCCCGGCTGGCCGCCGTCTATGCCCCGGGCCTGACCCCGATGGACTTCCACGCCGTGGCCGAAGCGCACATCAACGGCGCCTGGCACGTCATCGATCCGACGGGGCTGGCGCCGCGGGAGAGCATGCTGCGGATCACTGCCGGGCGGGATTCCTCGGACACAGCCTTCCTGTCCACCGTGGGCGGCAGCCTGTCCCTGAAGGAACTCAGCGTCACCGCCGTCGTCGATGAGCTGCCGCTGGAAGACCCGGCGAAGCTCGTCGCTATTCAGTAGGCAGGCCTAGCGCACGGCGACAGAGGCGCGGAGCTTCTCGGTCAGCCGCAGCAGCTCCTGCTGTTCGGCGGCGGAGAGGGCCGGGCCCACGAGCGCGGCGATGTCGCGCACGTGTTCCCGGCCGATCTGCTTCTGCAGGTCCCGTCCGTCATCGGTTAGCCGGATGAGGATCCCGCGGCCGTCGTCGGGGGCCGGTGTCCGTTCGAGGAGCCCGCGCTTCTCAAGCCGCTCCACCAGCCGGCTGAGGCTGGACTGGCTCAGCAGGACGTTGTCGTTGAGCTCGTTCAGGCGCAGCCACCCGGAGGGGCAGCGCGAGAGCGTGAACAGGACGTCGTACTCGTTGAGCGCCAGGGCTTTGAATGCCGGCGCCGCCTGCAGCTTGCGCATCACCGCCACTTGGGCCCGGAACAGGGATTCCCAGGTTTCCGCGGCCAGGCGTACCGGCGATTCTGTGCTCTTGGCCGGCATCATGAGCCCTTGGTGGTGGTCTCTGCCGCGGTGGTGTCGACGGTGCCCGCTGAAAGTGCGGTAGCCACCCGGCCGGCGTGCGTCGGCGGTTCGGGGACATGTGCGGGCTTGAGTGCGGCATATTCCTTGCGCAGCACCGGCAGCACCTCTTCGCCGAAGAGATCCAGCTGTTCCAGGACGGTCTTCAGCGGCAGGCCGGCGTGGTCGATCAGGAAAAGCTGGCGCTGGTAGTCGCCGAAGTACTCCCGGAACGTCAGGGTTTTTTCGATCACTTCCTGCGGGCTGCCGACTGTCAGCGGGGTCTGGGAGGTGAAGTCCTCCAGCGACGGGCCGTGGCCGTACACCGGGGCGTTGTCGAAGTAGGGGCGGAACTCCTTGACCGCATCCTGGGAATTCTTCCGCATGAAGAACTGGCCGCCGAGGCCCACAATGGCCTGGTCCGCCTTGCCGTGGCCGTAGTGCTCGTAGCGTTCGCGGTAGAGGCCGATCAGCTGCTGGTAGTGCTCCTTGGGCCAGAAGATGTTGTTGGCGAAGAAACCGTCACCGTAGTAGGCCGCCACTTCGGCGATCTGCGGCGTGCGGATCGAGCCGTGCCACACGAAGGGGGCGACGCCGTCGAGCGGGCGGGGGGTGGAGGTGAAATTCTGCAGCGGGGTGCGGTGCTTGCCGGACCAGTTGACGGTGTCCTCGTCCCAGAGGCGGCGCAGCAGGGAGTAGTTCTCGATCGCGAGTTCGATCCCGTCCTGGATGTTCTTGCCGAACCAGGGGTAGACGGGGGCGGTGTTGCCCCGGCCCAGGACCAGGTCCACGCGTCCGTCTGCGAGGTGCTGGAGCATCGCGAAGTCCTCGGCGATCTTCACCGGGTCATTGGTGGTGATCAGCGTGGTGGCCGTGGACAGGATGATGTGCTCGGTCTGGGCCGCGATGTACGCGAGCGTGGTGGTGGGGGAGGAAGAGAAGAACGGCCGGTTATGGTGCTCGCCCAGGGCGTAGACATCCATGCCGATCTCTTCGACCTTCTTGGCGATCGCTACGGACGCCTTGATGCGCTCGTGCTCCGTCGGGGTGCGGCCCGTGGTGGGGTCGGTGGTGATGTCGCTGACGCTGAATACGCCGATCTGCATGATGTGCCTTTCCGTGGCCGGGGTGATCCGGAATCTGTTTCTACTATAGCCGATTTACATGCATTTGCATCTATCGACGGGTATAACGCCCGACGCGGACGAATATTCCCGCACCGTTCCGGCCGGGTTTCCCGCGTGCGGGGGAGCGCGGGCCTAGGATGCAATCAATCGGCCGGCCATGAGGTGCCTGCCCGCCCGGAAGGCCCCCTTTGCGACGTGTCGTAGCTTTTCTGTGTCTGGTAGAGCTCACCAGCGGAATCCTGCAGGGCTACTACACGCCCATCCTCACCGATATCGCCCGGCACCTGGGGATCCACGACGCCGACGTCAACTGGTTCGAGGCCGCGCAGCTCATGGTCAGTGCCCTTGCCGTGCCGGTGCTGGCCAAGCTCGGGGACATGTATGGCCACCGGAAAATCCTGCTGGCCTCCACCCTGGTCACCGCCGCAGCCTCCTGGGGCGTCGCGCTCGCCCCGGACTTCTGGACCTTCCTGGCCGCGTGGTCGTTCCAGGGCTTCTACGTCGTCTGGCTGCCGCTGGAAATTGCGCTGATCTTCAGCCGTGTCCATCAGCTGCCCGACGGCGCCGCCCGCACCCGGCGGGCGGCCGGTGTCCTGGTAGGGGCACTGGAGGCCGGTGTCATCGCCGGAGCGCTCGCGGCCGGCGCGCTCGTGGAAGTGTTCGCCGGGCAGCTGCAGCTGGTGCTCCTGGTTCCGGCGGTGGCCGTGTCCGCGTGCTGGTTCGCTATCCGATTCGGCGTGCCGGAGTCACGTGAGCGCAGCGGGGGACGCATGGACACCCGCGGCTTCACGCTGCTCGCCGTCGGACTGCTGCTCATCACCTCGGGGCTGACGTTCATGCGCCTCAACGGAGCCGGCGCGTGGTGGCCGTGGGCGCTGGTGGGGGCCGGGATCCTGGTGTTCATCCCGTTCGCTCGGTTCGAGCTGCGCGTGGCAGATCCGCTCGTGGACATCAGGATGCTGCGCGGCAAGTCCATGTGGCCGGTCCAGCTGACCGCCGGACTCTTTGGCGTCTCGGTTCTGGGCGCCCAGGCTCCGCTGTCCACCTTCGCCCGGACGGACCCCGCGCTGCACGGCTACGGTCTGGGCCTGCGCGCCGGGCAGGTGTCCATCATCATCGGCGTCTACGTGCTCGCGCTGCTCGTCGGCGCCCTGCTGTACCCGGTGGTGACCCGCCGTCTCACCCCGCGTTGGACGCTCGTGGGCGCCGCTGCGCTCGTGGGCCTGGGTTACCTGCTGTTCCTGCCCTTCCATGACAGCCTCGCCGAGGCGCTCGCCAACATGGCGATCGCCGGCGTCGGCTCCGGGGCCCTCGTCGCGGCGCTGCCTTCGGCGGCCGCTGCGGCGGCGCCCCTTGACCGCACCGCGATGGCCACGGGCCTGACCAACGCCACCAAGACCATCGGCGGGGCCTTCGCGTCCGCGGTCTTCGGCATCGCCCTGCTGAGCCACGTCCTGGCCGACGCCGGGGCCGGCGCGGGGGACGCCGGGCAGACCGCGGCGCCGCTCGCCGGCTACCTCACGGTATGGACCATTTGCGGGGTTACTGGGCTTGCCGCGGCCGCCGCCCTGGTGCTGGTGCCCCGGCTGGCCTTCTCCGACCCCGCCGCCGCCGTCCCACGCCTCCCGGCCGGCTCGCACTAGCCGGACCCTTCCTCCTCGACTACTGACGAAGTATGTTCATACCGTGACGGGTACACGAGGGCTCAGACGGGGAAGAGCGGCGGCTGCGGCCGTCTTGGTGGCGATCAGTCTCCTGCTTTCGGGATGTACTGCGTCGCGGTTGGATCCGGTGAGCACCGTGGACGCACGCACCGTGCTGGAGGATTTCAAGGCGCGGGACACGGTGGCGCACATGCAGGCGCTGCAGCGCATTGCCGACGCCAATGACGGAAACCGCGCTTCGGGCACCTCCGGATATGAGGAATCTGGCCGCTACGTCGAGGAGCAGCTGCGCGCGGCCGGGTATGCACCGGTGCGGCAGACCTTCACGTTCAGGGGGGACGGCCGGGGCAAGGCGCGGGTGGAGTCCTTCAACATCCTCGCCGACACCGGCGGCGACGCCGGGCACACCGTGGTGGTGGGCGCGCACCTGGACTCCGTGAAGGAAGGCCCGGGCATCAACGACAACGCCAGCGGGGTTGCGGCCGTCCTGGAGACCGCGCGGTGGATGAAGGAGGCCGGGATCACCCCGGCCAACCGGGTCCGGTTCGCGTTCTGGGGCGGGGAAGAGGACGGGCTGTACGGGTCCCAGCACTACGTCGACGAACTCAGCCAGGCCGAGATCGGCCAGACCGCGGCGAACCTGAACGTGGACATGGCAGCCTCGCCCAACGGCGTGCGGTCCGTGCATGACGGGGACGGATCCGATTTCGGCCACGCGGGCCCGGCCGGGTCCAAGGCGATCGAGGACATCCTGTTCCGTTACTTCCAGGAGAACGCGCTGCCCGCCGAGACCACGCCCTTTGACGGCGGCTCCGACTACGATGCCTTCCTCTCGGCCGGCATTCCCGGCGGCGGGCTGTTCACCGGCGATGTGGAAAGGAAGACCCAGGTCCAGGCGCAGTCCTATGGCGGGGCGGCCGGCAAGGTCCTCGATCCCTGCTACCACCAGGCATGCGACACCATCGCCAACACCAACCCGGAACTGCTCCAGGAAATGTCGGGCGCCCTGGCCTACGCCACCGTGGCCTACGCGATGGCCAAGGCCGGCTAAACGACTGCTCCCGCCCGGCTCATTCGCCGTCCTGTCAGCCGTCGTCGACCGTCCGCTTCGCCGTCTCCGGGCGTCTGCGGGCCGGGCCGTTAGGCCCTCGGCGTCCACGTCCAACGGGTGCCCCGGCGCCGGCGCTTTTTTCCAAGTAGCCATGCGCCGCTAGAGGCGTTGGACCTTCGCTGATTCGGGTAGTTAATCAGCCATTTCAGAGGAAAAAACAGGTACCCGCTACTCAGGTGCTGTGAGATTGCTGAGTTTACGATAAGAAACGAATAAGCAGTCGGGCAGCGCAGATGATCTGCCCAGTTCACGGATAGGCAACCTCAATACGTGAATAAAATACGGGCCCGTTAACCAACGGTCAGTGCGCCACAGATGCTGCGCTGTCTCCTTTCCGTGCCCGTCATCTAGAAAGCCTGAGCTGTGTTTACGCTCAGGAAACTTCGCTAGTTGGGAAGTACGGGGGATAGACAGATGGATATCTTCGAAAGTTTGGAGTCTGAGGTTCGCAGCTACTGCCGCAGCTGGGACACCGTGTTTGATCGTGCGGCCGGCAGCAGCCTCTACAGCGAAGACGGCAGAGAATATCTGGATTTCTTCTCCGGCGCCGGGGCGCTGAACTACGGGCACAACAACCCGGTCCTGCTGCGGCCGCTGGTGGACTACCTCCTCTCGGGCTCAATCATCCATTCGCTCGATATGAAGACGCCCGCCAAGCGGCGCTTCCTGGAAACGTTCCGGGAGTTGATCCTCAAACCGCGGAATTTGGACTACAAAGTCATGTTCCCCGGTCCGACGGGAACAAACTCCGTGGAGGCGGCCCTGAAGCTCGCCCGCAAAGTGACCGGCAGGCAGCATGTCGTGAGCTTCACCAATGCATTTCACGGGATGACCCTGGGATCACTGGCAGTTACGGGCAATTCAATGAAACGGCAAGGAGCCGGCGTTCCGCTGACGAACACCTCCAGCATGCCCTATGACGGCTTTTTCAACGGTCAGGTACCGGACTTTCTGTGGCTCCAGCAGGCCTTGGAGGACAGGGGCTCAGGACTCGACAAGCCCGCTGCGGTGATCGTGGAAACTGTCCAGGGCGAGGGTGGGCTCAGGGCCGCTCGGGCGTCCTGGCTACGGGGCCTTGCGGCGCTCTGCCGCCAACACGACATCCTGCTCATCGTGGATGACGTTCAGGCCGGATGCGGACGTACCGGTACATTTTTCAGTTTTGAGGAGGCGGGCATCACCCCTGATATCGTCTGCCTGTCGAAATCCATCTCGGGCTTTGGACTGCCGTTGTCACTGACCCTGTTCAAACCCGAGTTGGACATTTGGAAGCCCGGCGAGCACAACGGAACATTCCGGGGGCACAACCCGGCGTTCGTCACCGGCGCGGCTGCCCTGGAACACTACTGGCAGGATGGCCGATTCCAGTCGAAGGTCGCAGGGCTCGTTTCGCAGCTGCACGAGGGGCTTACACAGATCGCAGCTGGCGTGGAAGGCGCCACGGTCCGTGGCCGGGGATTGCTCGCCGGTGTCTACTACCCCGACTCTCAGACGGCAGGAAAGATTGCGGCTGAATCGTTTGCCCGGGGCCTGCTGGTGGAAACTTCCGGCCCGGAGGGTGAGGTACTCAAGACGATGCCCGCGCTGACCATCAGCCCCGAAGATCTGCAGAAGGGACTCGATATTCTCGCTGCAGCCGCAGTGACAGTCACCGGAGAGCCGGTCGCCCTGGGATCAACAATTTGAGGATCCGTACAGAGGGCAGAGACGGCTCACAGGGGCCAGTACCGCTTGCAAGAATCGAAGTAGATTTCGGGGAGAGAAATGGGTACCCGCAAGGAAACAGATCTTAACGACAGTGATCTAGCGGAAACCGACCGGGCGGTTCGCCCGGGGAGTGTCATCGTACAAAAATTTGGTGGTTCATCCCTGGCGGACGCCGCGGGTATTCTCCGGGCAGCCGAGCGGATAGCCAAAACGCGGACCAACGGCTACCGGGTCGTAGCAGTGGTGTCCGCCATGGGGGATACCACCGATGAACTATGCGACCTTGCTGCGGAAGTTTCCCCTCGGCCGCTCGCTGTGGACCTTGACGCCCTACTGAGCATCGGCGAACTTGTGTCCTCGGCACTGTTGGCGATCGCACTGGCGGATCTTGGCCAGCTGCCCCGCACCTTTACCGGCAGCGCAGCCGGCCTCATTACCGACAGCATCCACGGCAAGGCACACATTACTGATGTCAGGCCGGACCGTGTCCGCAATAGTTTGAACCGCGGTGAAGTGCCTATCGTGGCAGGATTCCAGGGCCGGACGCAGAAGCGGAACAGGGTCACCACCCTCGGTCGCGGCGGCTCGGATCTCACCGCGGTCGCGCTGGCCGCATCACTCGGGGCCGATATTTGCGAAATCTACACGGACGTCGACGGCGTCTACACCGCGGACCCGCGGGTTGTCCCGACAGCGCGAAAGATCGAGGTTCTCTCGAGCGAGGAAATGCTTGAGTTCGCGGCCTCCGGGTGCAAGGTGCTGCATCTACGGTGCGTTGAGTACGCCCGCCGGTTCGGTCTTCCGATCCATGTGAGGTCGTCATTCGTGCCCGAGGCTGGGACGTTGATTCTGCCCGGCCTGGACCGTCATCCAGTCCTCCAGCCCGCGAGGGAGCAGCCAGAGGTGACCGGAGTGGCAGGGGTCAACTCGGCTTCGAAAATCACTGTTGTTGGAATTCCTGACCAGCCGGACAGCATGGCGCGCATCTTGCACGTCCTCTCGCGTTCGGGAGCGCACGTCCAGGCGATTGTCCAGAACACGGCCGGCCCGGACTCCAAGCGTTCCGACGTTGCCCTGATCGTGCCGGCCGCCCATGCGGGCACCGCCCTGGCGGTGCTGGATGCTGAAAAGGGAACAATTGGTTTTCAGGGTTTGCAGCACGACAGCGAGGTGGGCAGGGTGTCCATCACCGGGCTGGGTATGCGCTCTTCCCCCGAAATCTTCTGCACCTTCCTCAAGGCCCTGTCGGACGCCAACGTGGACCTCGATCTCTTCGACATATCCGAGACCTCCGTGGGTGCAGTCACGCCAGCCCACCGGCTCGCGGACGCCGAACGGGCTGTCCGACGGGCATTCGGCATGGCCCCGGCGGGCGAGGACGCGATGGTGGGTCATGGGGAGCCCCTCATGCCCACTGTTGGCCCCCCGGTCGAGACGTGGGTTTCGATTTCTGACCAGGATATGACCCCTGTCCCGCAAGACGACAGAACTGTGGCACGTCACTTCTAGCGAAGGAGCTAAAGGATGGGCAAGACCGCGAGGATCGGCAACAGCCTCATCAGTCCCCCTGAGTTGCGCGGAAAAATGTCGATGATCGGTGGTTCGGAGGGGGGAACCATCCTGACGTCGGCTGCGCCGGATCAGGCGGCGCGCTGGCGTCGTGGCGAGCGGTTGGACCAACTTTTTGAGGACAGCTGTGACCGGTTGCGGGAGGAGGGGCGTGCCGCCCAGGTTGCCGTGGACGCCGGGGACATCGTCCTGACCTACACGGAACTGGACGAACGGGCCAACCAGCTGGCCCGCCATCTCCTGGTGTGCGGTGCCCGGCCCGGTGACCGCATCGCGTTGCTGTTTGACCAGCCTTGGCGTGCCTACGTGGCGATGCTTGCCGTGCTGAAGATCCACGCGGCCTATGTTCCCCTTGATCCGGGGTTTCCGCCCGACCGTCTCCAATACATTGTGGAAGACGCCAATGCGGCGATGATCCTCTCACTGTCACATTTGAGGGACCTTGTGCCTGAAGTGGCCGCTGTGACGGTGAGTGTTGATGAGGTGCAGGCACAGATTGACGCTAAGGACACCGCCCGCCTGGACGATGCGGAACTTGGCGGGACGAAGGATGAGCTGGCCTACATCATCTACACCTCTGGGTCGACGGGCCGGCCGAAGGGCGTGGCCGTGGACCAGGCAAGCATCTGCAATTTTGTCCGGGTGGCCTCTGACATTTACGGCATTCAGCCCACCGACCGCGTGTACCAAGGCATGACCATCGCCTTCGACTTTTCGGTGGAGGAAATCTGGGTGGCCTGGATGGTCGGAGCCACCTTGGTGCCTAAGCCGGGACGTTCCAGCATGCTCGGTGCCGAGCTCGCGGAATACCTGCAGGAAAAACGGATCACAGCTCTTTGCTGTGTTCCCACGCTGCTCGCAACGCTTGACGAAGATCTGCCCGATTTGCGGTTCCTGCTGGTCTCTGGAGAGGCTTGCCCCAAGGACCTCGTCATACGCTGGCATCGCCCCGGCCGTCGCTTCCTTAATGTCTATGGCCCCACCGAAGCTACCGTGACTGCCACCTGGTCGGTCCTCGACCCGGACCTGCCCGTCTCCCTAGGTGTGCCGTTGCCCACGTACACGGCGGTTATTGTGGATCCCGCTGAGCTCCGGGTCCTGCCGCGCGGCGAAACAGGGGAAATCGGCCTGGCAGGGGTTGGCCTGGCACGGGGATACGTAAACCGCCAGGACCTGACCGACCGCGCCTTTGTCCCGGATTTCCTGGGAATCGAGAACAATCCCTCCGGCCGGATCTATCGCACCGGGGATCTCGGACGGGTGAACGACTCCGGGCAACTCGAATACTTCGGCCGGATCGATACCCAGGTCAAAATACGCGGCTACCGCATCGAGCTGAGCGAAATCGAATCCGTCCTCCTGCAGCTCCCCGGAATAGCCCAGGCAGTCGTTCAGACCTATGAACCGGAACCCGGGACTGTGGAACTCGCCGCCTACTACACGCCGCGCCAGGACATCGCGGACATTGACGCCCACGACCTCCACCGGATGCTGCGCACCAGGCTTCCCGGGTACATGGTTCCCGCCTATTTTGAACAGCTCGACTCCATTCCCATGATGGCCAGTGACAAGGTTGACCGGAAGCGGCTGCCGCGGCCTGAACACAGGATCAGCCAGGCGGCCGCCGGGTCCTTCACCGCCCCAACAACCCCCGCCGAAGAGACCCTGGCCGCGCAGCTTGGCGCGGTGCTGAGCCTCGACAAGGTCTCCACCGATGCCCATTTCTTCAACGACCTCGGCGCCGACTCGTTGCTGATGGCGCGCTATTGTGCCCGCATCAGGAAAGAAACCGCCCTGCCGGCGGCCGCAATGCAGGATATCTATGAGAACCCGACGGTTCGGCAGCTCGCCGCGTGTCTGGAAGCCCGGCACAATGAATCGGTCCTCCGCGCCGCCCTACCGGAAACCGACGCTGTGCTCCCGGAACCAATGCGCCCGGTCAGCTCCCTCCGGTACGCCATGTGTGGTGCAATCCAATTGCTGGCATTCTTCGGTTACCTGATGTACGCGGCTTGGTTGATTGTATTCGGCTACGAATGGACGTCTGCGGGAACCAGCCCCGCTGACATGTGGCTCCGCTCCGTCGGGTTCGGTGCCGCCATGTTCGTGATCCTGTCCGTGACGCCAATCATCGTCAAATGGGTCCTCGTAGGGCGGTGGAAGCCCGGCACCATCCGGATATGGAGCGCGGCCTATCTGCGTTTCTGGACGGTCAAGACAGTGACGCGGGCAAATCCACTCGTTTTGTTTGCCGGGTCTCCGCTCTACGTGGTGTACCTGCGGCTTCTGGGCGCAAAGATCGGCAAAGGTGTAGTGATCTTCTCCCGGCAGGTGCCCGCGTGCCCTGACCTGTTCACCGTTGGTGACAATACCGTCATCCACAAGGACTCCTCGTTCCTGTGCTACCGGGCACATGCGGGCATCATCGAGAAGGGTCCGGTGACGCTGGGACGAAACGTTCTGGTCTCTGAGCGAACCACCCTCGACATCGGAACGTCGATGGGCAATGACACCCAGCTCGGGCATGCCTCGTCGCTACAGGCTTCACAGGCCGTACCGGACGGACAGGTCTGGCACGGTTCCCCTGCCGCACGCACCAGCACCAATTATCTGAGAGTCCCGGCCGCCACCTGCACCACCCGTCGGAGAGTCATCTTCACCCTGCTCCAGTTGTTCAACCGTCTGGTCCTGGTGGTTCCGACGGCGGTTCTGGGCCTGGCCCTCTTCCTGCCGGCTTACCTGAACACCGGGCACCTGCAGCTGGGCGTTTTCACATTTTTTGTCGAAGTAGCGGCCGTTTCACTCATTGTGTTCATTGGGGGGCTGTTCACCGGCCTGCTGATCGTCGTCTGCGTTCCGCGTCTCCTGAACATCTTCCTTAAGCCTGATGTGGTGTATCCGCTCTACGGCTGGCACTTTTCGATCCACCGGATGATTATGCGTATCTCGAACGTCCGGACGTACAAAGACATCTTCGGCGACAGCTCCTACATCGTGCACTACCTCAAGGCACTGGGCTGGAACTTGGGCAAGGTCCAGCAAACAGGATCGAACTTCGGCCCCACACTGGGCCACGAGTCGCCATTCCTCAGCTCGGTAGGAACCGGGACCATGGTTTCAGACGGCCTCAACATGATGAACGCCGACTACACCAACACCTCCTTCCGGCTCTCGCGGGTCCAGATCGCCGGCCGCAACTTCCTGGGAAATGGCATTACGTTTCCGATGGGAGCCCGGGTGGGGGAGAACTGCCTGCTGGCTACAAAGGTAATGATTCCGATTGACGGCCCGGTCCGCAGGGATGTTGGGCTGCTGGGGTCGCCGGCCTTTGAGATTCCCCGGTCCGTTCAGCGTGACGCACAGTTTGACGAACTCAAGATCGCGGAAGAAATGGAACGGCGCCTTCCGGCCAAGAACCGGCACAACATTATGAGCATGGTGCTGTTCCTGGCCGAACGCTGGTTCCTGTTGTTCGTTGCCACGCTTGCCGGCGCCATCGCCGTAACGGCCCATAGCTTCCTGGGTGTGCTGGCCGTCGCCGGGTCAATGTTCGGCTTGATCGTATTCCGCGTACTGTTTGGCTCCCTGGTGGAGCGTTCGGTCATGGGATTCCGCCGCCTGAAGCCGCAATACTGCTCCATCTACGACAGCTACTTCTGGCGGCATGAACGTCTCTGGAAGCTGCTGGCCGTGGGAGCCTACAACGGGACCCCGTTCAAACCCATGATCTGGAGGCTGTTGGGCGTCAAGGTGGGCAAACGGCTCTACGACGCCGGCCTGAACATGCCGGAAAAAACCCTCGTCACGATCGGCGATGACTGCACGGTCAACGAGGGAACACACGTCCAGGGCCACTCCATGGAGGACGGCACGTTCAAGTCCGACTACATCGTGATTGGCAACAGGTGTTCCCTTGGCGTGGACAGTTGGGTCAACTACGGAGTGACGATGCAGGATGGTTCGTCACTCGGTCCCGACGCCCTGCTGATGAAGGGCGAAGACGTCCCGGAAAATGCGACGTATACCGGGAACCCGGCCCGCGAAGTGATGAACCCCGCTGCGCCCGCAACCCTTCCGGCCCTGGCCTCCAGCGGACCGCGTCACAGGGATGCTGTCACGGCGGCCAGGGGCCGCCAGAAGCTCTCAAAGGGAGCCAACGGCGTCCACGGAACGCACGCGGCGCACGGAACGCACCGGGCATCGCGGGCCAAGGCCGGGACACCGAGTTCCGGTTCCTAGTGCGAACCCGTTGGCAGGGCAGCGTCTTCGGGGAAGTCATCCGGGAAGTCCTCTGCCACGGCCGGCGCGGAATGACGCCCGCGGGGCAAGGACTTTTCCAGGGCCTTGCGTTCACGCCGTCCTTCCACGAGCCGGTACAGCACGGGGACCAGGATAAGCGTGAGGGCGGTTGAGGAGATCAGGCCGCCGATCACCACGATTGCCAGGGGCTGGGAGATGAAGCCGCCACCGCCGGTCAGGCCCAGCGCCATTGGTGTCAGGGCGAACACTGTGGCGAGGGCCGTCATGAGGATGGGGCGGAGGCGCTGGCGGGCGCCGTGCGTGATCGCGTCCGCCACGCCCATCCCGGGCTCCCCGTTGCGGGGCTGGCGGTACTGGTTGATGAGGTCGATCAGCACAATCGCGTTGGTCACCACGATGCCCACGAGCATCAGCATGCCGATCAGCGACGGCAGCCCCAGCGGCACGCCGGTCACCACGAGCAGGGCGATTGCTCCTGTCGCCGCAAACGGGATGGAGACCAGCAGGATCAACGGCTGGATGAGGGACTTGAACGCTGCCACCATGATCACGTAGACAATCGCGACGGCGGCCAACAGCGCGAGGCCCAACTGCCGGAACGAGTCGGCCTGCTGGGTGGTGGCGCCTCCGATGGTGGCGGTGACCCCCGGCGGCAGCTGGACCGATTTGAGGCGGTTCTGCACTTCGGTACTGACCGCGCCGAGGTTGGCGCCCGACGGCGTCACCGAGACCCGGGCGGTTCGCTGGCCGTTGCTGGCGGTGATGGAGACAGGCACATCGACCTGTTCCACGGAGGCGATGCTGCCCAGCGGGACGGCGCCGGCCGCCGTCGGGAGCGGGATCGCCCGTACCGCCGCGATACTCGTGAAGCGGGTGCCTTCGCCGATCCGGACCGGGAAATCGTTGGTGTCGATGCGAACTGTCCCCGCCGGAATCGGGCTGATCGTGGCGGCCAGGACCCCGGCCACGCGCTCCTCGTTCAGTCCGGCGGCGACGGCCTTGGCCCGGTCCACCTTGACCTGGACCACCGGTTGGCTGGCGGCCAGGTTGGTGGCCACCTCACTGCTGCCGGGGACCCCGTCCATGGCCTTGACCATCGCGTCACTGGCGGTCCGGAGGTCGGCGGTCGAGGCCGCCTTCAGGGTGATGTCCACGGTCGATGACGTGCCGAAGCCGCCCTGCTGGGAACCGACGGTGATCTTGCCGGCGTCGCCGAGTTGGGCGAGCTCGCTGCGGACGCTGTCCTGGAGTTTGCCCTGGTTGGCCTTCTCGTCCGTCACCACCGTAAATGTCGAATTCGATGCGCCACTGGAGAGCAGGGCGGAGAAGCCGGTCTGGGCGTTGCCGGTGGTGGACTGGACGTCCTTGACCCCGTCGATGCCGCGCAGGACACTCTCGACCCGGATCGCCGATGCGCTGGCCTCGGCCAGGCTGGTGCCCGCCGGCATGGCCTGCCGGACGGTCATGCTGTTCTCGCCGGAGCGGCCGAGCAGATCGGTGGCGAGCAGCGGGGACATCGCCACGGTTCCGCCGAGCACCAGAGCCGCGGCAATCAGCGTGAGGACCGGGTGCCGCTGGGTACCGGCGAGGACGGGCAGGTAGCCACGCTGCAGGAGCGTGCGCTGCTCGGCTTCATGCGCCTTGGCGGCAATGCCCGCGCCAGAACCAGCGCCTGAACCAGCGGCAGGATCTGCCGCAGATCCAGCGGCACGGGCACCGGCAGTGGAGTCGGCGGGCGTGCGCAGGAACCAGTACGCCAGTACCGGCACGATGGTCAGCGAAACCAGCAGCGATGAGAGCAGGGCAATGGTCACAGTCAGGGCGAACGGCCGGAACAGCTCGCCGGCCAGGTCGCCCACGAAGGCGATCGGCAGGAAGACGGCCACGGTGGTCAGAGTGGAGGCCGTGATGGCACCGGCCACTTCGCGGATGGAGGTCAGGATCGCCGTGATCTTGGTTTCCCCGTAGCTCAGGTGCCGCTTGATGTTCTCGATGACCACGATCGAGTCGTCCACCACGCGGCCGATCGCGATGGTGAGCGCTCCCAGAGTCAGGATATTGAGCGAGTAGCCGGTGGCCGAGAGTCCGATGAACGTGATCAACAGGGACAGCGGGATGGACACGGCAGTGACAAGGGTGGAGCGCACGGACATGAGGAACACCAGAATCACGGCGACGGCAAAGCCAAGGCCCAGCAGGCCCTCGGTGGTGAGGTCCTTGATCGACTTCTCGATGAACGGTGCCTGGTCGAAGACCGGGGTGAACTTGGCGTTGGAGCCAAGCTCTGCCTCGAGCTGCGGGATGGCGTCCTTGACCGCGTGGGAGATCGCTACCGTGTCGCCCTCGGGCTTCTTGGTCACGGACAGGGCGAGGGTTTCCCTGCCATTCGTGCGCGTGATCGAGGTGCGGGCGTCCTCGACCAGGCTGACGTCCGCCACGCTGCCGATCGTTGCCGCATCGCGGACCGCGCCCAGGGGGAGGGCCTTGATGGCGTCGAGGGAATCCACCGGGCTGCCGATCTGCAGCGAGAGGGTCTTGCCCTGTTCTTCGATGGTGCCGGCCGGAACCAGGGCGCCGTTGTTCTTCAGCGCCTCGCTGATGGACTGGATGCTCGCACCCGACGCCGCCATGTCCTGGGGCCGCGGCAGGATCTGGATGTGCTTGGTGGCACCGCCGGTAACGTCGGCGCCCCTGACGCCGTCGAGCTTCTGCAGCCTGGGGACACTGAGCCGGGCGAGGTCGGCGTTCAGTTCGCTGAGGGGTTTATCCGAGGACACGGCCAGGAACACGATCGGGAAGTCGCTGATGCTCCCGGCGATCGCCTGCGGCTGGACGTCCTTCGGCAGGGCCTGCTTGGCGTTGGAGATTGCTCGGTCGATCTGGTTCCGCGCCCGGTCCAGGTTGGTGCCGTACGTGAACGCCAGGGTGATCTGGGAGACGCCGTTGCGCGATGTTGACGACGTCGACTCCAGGCCCTCGACGCCGTTGAGCGCCGTTTCCAGCGGGGCGCTGATCTGTTTGTCGACCACTTCCGGCGACGCACCGGGCAGCGAGGAGATGACGGTGATCTGCGGGAACTCGATGGACGGGATGAGCTCCTGCTTCAGCGAGGACATCGTGATCACGCCGAACACCGATGCGAACACGGTGATCAGGGCGATCAGGGCCCGGTTGGCGAGCGAGAGCTTTGCGAGCCGGAACATCTCATGGTCTCCTGGTGGGTCGAGAAGGTACTGCCAACGGGGACGTCAATGAGTTGCAGCGGTCCCAAACCAGCAGTGTAGACCAGCCATGGTCCGACGCCCGGCTTAGTTGCGGGCGGAGACCTGTTCGAGTTGCAGCGTCTTGGCCGTCTCGGCCTCCAGCCGCGCGGCGAGCTCAGGGTTGTCGTTAAGCTTGACGCCGTAGCCGGGCATCATGTCCTTGAGCTTGGACTGCCAGCCCTTGAAGTTCTTGGGGAAGGACTTCTGGAGCAGCTCGATCATGATTGGCACGGCCGTGGACGCGCCCGGGGAGGCGCCGAGCAGGGCGCCGATGGTGCCGTCACGTCCGGCAATGACCTCGGTGCCGAACTGCAGCACGCCGCCCTTCTTCGGGTCCTTCTTGATGATCTGGACCCGCTGGCCGGCGGTGATGAGCTCCCAGTCGCCGTCCTGTGCCTCCGGGTAGTACTCCCGCAGGGCCTCGACCTTGTCGCCGTGGCGCTTGGCGACCTCCTTGATCAGGTAGGCGGTGAGGTCCATGTTGTCCTTGGCCACGGCCAGCATCGGGATGATGTTGGAGGGGCGGATGGACAGCGGCAGGTCCAGGTAGGAGCCGTTCTTGAGGAAGTTCGTGGAGAAGCCGGCGTAGGGGCCGAACAGCAGGGAGCGCTTGCCGTTGACATAGCGCGTATCGAGGTGCGGCACGGACATGGGCGGGGCGCCGACGGATGCCTGGCCGTAGACCTTCGCGCTGTGCTGGGCCGCGAGGGCCTCGTCGGTGCAGCGGAAGAACTGGCCGGAGACCGGGAAGCCGCCAAACCCCTTGCTTTCCGGGATGCCGGATGCCTGCAGCAGGTGCAGGGCGCCGCCGCCGGCGCCGACGAACACGAATTTCGCGTGGATGGAGCCGTGCTCACCGGACTGGGGGTGCTTCAGCGCCAGGTCCCAGCCGCCGCCGGAGGCGCGCTTGATGTCACTGACGTTGTGGCCGTAGTTGATCTCCACGCCGTTGTTGCCCAGGTACGTGGTCAGCTCGCGGGTCAGGGCGCCGAAGTCGACGTCGGTGCCCTCGGCCGCGCGGGTTGCCGCGACGCGCTGCTTGGGGTCGCGGCCCTTGACGATCAGCGGGGCCCACTTGGCGATCTGGGCGTGGTCCTCCGAGTACTCCATCGACCGGAACAGCGGGTTCGGCTTGAGGGCCTCGTAGCGGGTGCGGAGGAACTTGGTGTGGTCCTCGCCGATCACGAAGCTCATGTGCGGAACGGTGTTGATGAAGCCCTTGGGGGAGCCGATCAGGGAATTCGAGACGAGGTGGGACCAGAACTGGCGGGACAGCTGGAACTGCTCGTTGATGTTCAGGGCCTTGCCGGGGTCCACCGAGCCGTCTTTGGCTGCGGGGGAGTAATTGAGCTCACACAGGGCCGCGTGTCCGGTACCGGCGTTGTTCCACGGGCCGGAGCTTTCCAGTCCCGGTTCGTCGAGCTTCTCGAAGAGCGAGATGGTCCAGGTCGGCTCAAGCTGCTTGATGAAAGCACCGAGAGTGGCGCTCATGATGCCGCCGCCAATCAGGACGACGTCGGCATGTTGGGTCTTGGAAATGAAAGTCACAATCAGTCTCCGATAGCAGCGGCTCTGGCTGTCACAGAATATCCCGCAGCGCCCACTAACTGAAATTGGCCCCGTGCGTCAAGGCTTTAGCTCGACCTTTGTGAAAACTTCATTAAGCACCGGCGACGCCGGGTACTTCAGGACCCGGTCCGAGAGCGCCAGTGCCGAGATCGGGAAGGCAATGGGAACCGCGGGCACCGTGGCCGCGATCTGCGCATTGATGGTCTGGTACTGCGAAGTGCGGTCCGTGCCGTCCGGCAGGCCCCGGGCCCGGGCGATCTTGGAGAAGACCTGGGGGTCCTGGTAGCCGAATTCTCCGGTGTTCGCGCCAAAGAGCGGGCCCACGAAATTGTCGGGGTCCGAATACGAGCCGTTCCAGCCCAGCAGGTGCAGGGCGTGGTCGCCCGGGGAGGTGACCTTCTGCAGATAGCCGTCGGCCCAGTCCACGGGCACGGGCTTGATGTTGAGCCCGATGGCGGTCAGTTGCCGGCTGATTTCGGCGTATACCTTCTCCGGTGTCGGCAGGTAGGGCCGGGTGACGTTGAGCGGGTAATAGAACTTCAGCGCCTCACCCTTGTAGCCGGCCTCGGCGAGGAGTTCCTTGGCCTTGCCCGGGTTGTAGCCGAGCGCAGCGGCGTTGTTGTTAAATCCGCTGAGCTTGGGCGGAACGAACTGGGACGCCTGGGCTGTGTTGTCGATGAAGAACCGGCGGATCAGCGTGTCCTTGTCCAAGCCCATCTCGATCGCCTGGCGCACCTTGAGGTTTTGCAGGATAGGAACTTCCTGGTTCATGCCCAGGTACATCACGGAGAAGGGGTCCCGCTGGATGATCTGTTTGCCGCTCTTGACCAGCTGATCGAAGTTTCCGACCGTGACCGCGTCGTAGGCGTCGATCTTGCCTTCGAGGAGTGCCTGCATCCGGGTCTGCGGCTGATCGTAGGTCACGAACTTGATGGTCCCGATCTGACCTTTGTCGCCCCAATAGTTCTTGTTGCTGGCCAGGGTCACGCTGCCCGAGTCCCAGGAGCCGAAAACGTACGGTCCGGTGCCCACCGGGTGGAGGCCGTAGGCGGACATCGGCTGCCCGCCCCGGCTCTGGTTCAGGATGTCCGCGTGCTCCGCGGCGAGGGCCTTGGGCGAAGAGATCGCGAAGGCCGGAAGGGTGAGGGCCTGGAGGAATCCGGTGAAGGGCTGGGTGAGGCCGATCCGCACCTTGTCCGGCGCCACGGCTGTACAGCCCTTATAGATGGACAGCGGGGCCTGGTCCGCATGGGCCTTGAACACACCCTTGAATGTGGTGCCCGAGGCCTGTTGGCGGAGGGCCGGCGAGAAGTTGAACCAGCGGTTGAAGTTGGTGCAGACCGCGGCGGCATCAAACGACGTCCCGTCCTGGAACTTCACGTTCTCGCGCAGCTTGAACTCGTAGGTCCGGCCCTCATCGGTCTGGGACCATTCGGTGGCCAGCAGCGGCGTGGGATCGCCGGTGGTCTGGTCCACGCCCACAAGGCCTTCCAGGACCTGCCGGGTGACGCGGTAGGACTCGACGTCGGAGACCAGGGCAGGATCGAGCCCCAGCGGCTCCGAGCCGGTGCCGAAAGTGAAGACCGCGGTGGGTGCCGCGCTGGAGGTTGGTGAGGCGGTTGCCGAGCTGGGTGCCGGGCCGAGGCTGCCCGTGCAGGACGCGAGCGGCAGCACAAGGAGAGCGGCCCCGATGCTGGCGGCAATTCGCCGCACTGTCCTGCGGGGCACTGTACTGCTGGGCACTCGAGAATCACCTCTGGGAACTGGAAGGTCCGCCGGCTGCGGAACAGCCCCAGTCTAGTTGACGGCCGGGGCCGCCAGCTTTTGTGGCACACCGTCGCCGGCCACCAGCCACGGTTCCCGGAGCACAAAAAAGCGAAGGCCCGCACCGTGTGGTGCGGGCCTTCGCTTCTCCTAATGGTCCAGGGAGTCAGGCTGGAGCCGGGGCAGGAGGGCTTGGACTGCCTACTTGGGCATCAGGACTGAGTCGACCATGTAGACAGTGGCGTTGGCGGTCTGGACGCCACCGCAGACAACGTTGGCGCCGTCGACCTTGAGTGCATCCTTGGTGCCGGTGACCGTGACCGAACCGCCCTGAACCGTCTTGTGGGTGCCGACAATCTGGTCCGGGGTGATCTTGCCGGGGACCACGTGGTAGGTCAGGATCTTGCTCAGCGTGGCGTCGTCCGTCTTCAGGGCCTCGATCGTGGCCGGATCGATCTTCTTGAAGGCGTCATCGGTCGGTGCGAAGACGGTGAATTCGCTGCCGTTGAGCGTGTCCACCAGGTTGACCTTGGGGTTGAGCTTGCCGGAAACAGCGGCGGTCAGGGTGGTGAGAATCGGGTTGTTGGAAGCCGCGGTGGCCACCGGGTCAAGTGCCATGCCCGAGACGGAGCCGGCACCGCTCGGAACCTTGGCGGCGTAGGCTGCGCAGCCAGAGCCGACAAGGTTGGCAGCCGGATCCATGGCCGCGGCGGAGGCGCTCATGGACGGGGACGGCGCCATGCTGGATTCCGACGGCGCCGCGGAGGCGGGGGCCGAGGAGGCGGTGGTGCTGGATCCGCCGCAGGCAGTGAGGCTGAGCATGGCGGCAGCTGCGATACCTGCAACGGCGAACGTGGTGCGCTTGATGTTCTGCATTTCGGTTTCTCCTTTGTTGTGCCGATGGTTGCCTGCGGCGAATATTGCCGCTGCGGCCTTTCCCGACTGTTGGGCACCGACCCTTGGTTGGTGTCTCAATGGGTATTCGGCTGCTCGGAGGAAACGGATGGGTGCAGATGTGAAATTCTTTTTGAGCTCTTCATGATCCGCTGAAAACTGCTAAAAACCGCTGGAAACGACGAGAACCCCGGTCCGAAGACCGGGGTTCTCTGTGTGCGCAAGGGGGGACTTGAACCCCCACGCCCGAAGGCACAGGAACCTAAATCCTGCGTGTCTGCCAATTCCACCACTCGCGCGCGGCGCCGTCGTCGTCCCGGGGTAAGTTCCCCCCCGCGGCGGTCGCCAGGCTCCATTGTACCTATCAGGCGTCGAGTTTCAGGTCCCGGCGAAGTTTGGCGACATGCCCGGTGGCCCGGACGTTGTACTGCGCGACGACAACCTGCCCCTCGGCGTCGACAACGATAGTGGAGCGGATGAGGCCCTGGTAGGTCTTGCCGTAGTTTTTCTTTTCGCCCCAGGCCGCATATGCCTCGGCGACGCTGTGGTCTTCGTCGGAGAGCAGCGGGAAGGTCAGCCCTTCGGCGGCCGCGAACGCCGCAAGCTTCCCAACAGGGTCAGGGGAGATGCCCACCACCTCATATCCTGCGGCCTGAAGCGCGCCAAGGGAATCCCGGAAATCGCAGGCCTCCTTGGTGCATCCGGGTGTGGAGGCCGCCGGGTAGAAATAGATCACGGTCTTCCGCCCCCGGAAATCGCGCAGGCTGACGTCCTGTCCTTCGGCGTTCTTGAGGGTGAAATCCGGTGCTGTGGCACCGGCAGTGAGTCGCTCAGGCACGGGTTTCTCCTTGATGATGTGTGTCGTGAAGTGGGGTGACTATCCAGCGTAGTGAGCCGGTGGACGCCGGACGAATCCGGTGCTCGCTATACTCTTGGGTATGCCTGATATGGATCGCTGGCCCACGGGCCGCCTATTGTCCACGGCAGCACGTCTTGTAGAACATTCCTGGAACGAAAAATTGGGGGCCATTGGCCTGACCCATGCCGGGGTGATCGCCATGGAAGTGCTCTCGGCGAATGGGCCTATGACACAAGCCCAACTGGCCCAACTAGTCCGGGTCCAGGCCCAGACCATGGGCAAGACTCTGAGCCGGCTGGAGGCGCATGGCCACATTTCGCGGCAGCGCAGCACCTCCGACCGGCGCAGCCACGTGGTGTCCCTGACTGCCCAAGGCCGCCAGGCCGTCACGGCGGCCGCCGACATGGAACGCTCCGTGCTCGCCGCGACACCCATTGACCCGGACCTGCTGCGCCAAGAGCTCCAGGCCGTGGTCCGGGTGCTGGCAACCAAGTCCACGTCCCCGGAGGTCAAGGCCATGGTCACGGGCGCCGAGCCGGGCGTCGCTGCGGCCCCGGGCGCCGCAACCGAGTCCGGCGTCGCCGCCGGGACCGCCCTCTGAACTAGCCGGCGGCTCGAGGGGATGCACTTCCCTCAGGCGAAGCCGCCCTTTGTGGCCCCTTAAATCGTCGCGGCCTGATTCGCTAGGGTGCTCGCGATGGCGGACATCTTGAGCCCGGTGAGCACCACGGTGAGCAGGATGACGCCGATCGTGGCCCACACCGGGGCGAGTCCGCGCCGCGGGGCCACCTCGTGGACAATCACCGAGCGGCCAATCACGTAGAGTTCCCGGCTGAGGAACACCCACGCCCAGTGGAACGGCCGGACCACGCCGTCTTTGCGCAGCCTGTCCCAATCCAGATACGCCAGGAGCGCGGACACGCCGTAGGCCACGAAGCCGGTGGTCACCAGAAGGAAGTAAGGCGCCGTGAAGATCGACGCCGGATCAATGATCTGGACCTGCCGCGGGCCCACGGTGCGCAGCCGGAGCACCGGGTTCCAGAACATGAGCAGGATGAGGGGCACCAGCGGCAGGGCCACAATCGTCCAGATGTACGGGTTGTAGACCGGTGTCCTGTCACTGATGCGCCTACGCGGTGCCACCAGGTTTTGGGCCGGTGCCGCCGGGAACTGGGGTGCGCTGAACTGTCCGGTCCAAGCCGAACCGTTCCACCACTGAAGCCGGCCGGAGCCGGCAGGGTCGTGATACCAGCCAGGGCCGGGGGCTGGCGCTTTCGGCGGGACGGTCATGGCTGTACATCCTTTGCCGGGCATGGCGCGTGCGCGTCTTCAATTCACTCTCCGGTTCTAAGACAGAGAGTACCCCAGTGAAACCCAGGGGCTGGCCCGCCGTTCAGGCGGAAATGGGCAGCCGCAGAGTATCGACGCGCCACGGCTTCGGGGGGACGATTAAAGGGCAGTCACCATGAAGGAGGTCACTGATGTGCTACCAGTACAACAAGGATTACCGCCGGGATGCCAGGAAGGATGCCGCGCGGGAACCTGAGGAACGCCCGGAGCCCCGGGTGGAGGCAAAGGAAGGCCGGTTCTGGGGCTTCCCGCGCCGCAGCAAGGAGTTCACAGTCGAGGAGCCGGAGACGGTAGTTGACCGTCCCCGCGAGAAGGTCTGAGGCCGCGATGTGACTCGACGGCCGCTGAACCCCACATTGAAATGTGACGGTTCGGCGGCCGTCTCACGGTTGGGCCGGCCGGCGGAGGCCGATTGCCCCGGAGAGCCCGATGAGGAGGCCACTCAGCGCCAGCAGGGATCCGGCGACACTGAGCTGCCCGTCCGGTCCCGAATCACCTTGGCCGGCCGCCGCGCCCAGCGGCTGCCCCGTTGAGTGGTCCTGGCCCGCGTCCGCCGCGGGAGACGTGGAAGTCGCCGTCGTGACAGCTGAAACAGACGCCGTGGCCGGTGGAGGCGTGTTGTCTTGGTCCGCTGTTGGAACCGGGTCCGACGTCGGCGCCGCCGGGAGCTGGGCGGGCTTCGTGGGCTGTGCCTGGGATGGTGTTGCCGACGGCGTTCGGCGAGGCGCTGGGGAAGGCGCGGCCCCTGACGGTGGCGGGGCGGAGCTGGCAGGGACAGTCGGGCTGGGCGACGGGGAGGCCGACGGCGGACCTGGCGTCGGCGGGGCCGGGCAGAATTTCGCCGGGAGGAGGCCGGCTGGCCCGCAGGGATCGGCCGCTGCGGGCAGCGCCAGGACCAGCGGTGATGCCCCGAGCAGAAGGGCCACGGCGGATGCGTTACAGGCCTTCCGCATTGAGTTCATCCTCACCATCGTAGGGCTACGCCCGCCGGGCGGCAGGGAACCCGGGCCCGGTGATGCTGCTTTTTGCCGCCAAAAAGAACTGCCGGGAGGCATATTTGGCGGCGGTGCGTGCCGTCGAATCGCTGTCCAATCCCTCAGAGGCGTTGTAGCCTCGCCGTAAGAACAGCTTGGGGGAGCAGATGGCCAAGAACTCCAGAACCCGGTCCGGCCGGAGGCGGTGGACTGTTGCGATCTTCGTCGTCGTGGGCGCCATGATCGCCATCCCCGCCGCAGCAATCGGGCACTTCATGATCAGCCAGGCAGTTGGCCGGGTCACTGTGGTTACGGATACCGATGGACGAGAACGCACCGTGTACTGGCGCGACTATCCTGGCATCGCGGGAGTTGATCCCCAGAACATTCTGCAAGGACCCACGCCCCAGGAGGGCTATGCCGCCGGGAAGGCCATGATCGCGGAGGTCCGGGCTGCCCTCACGGCCGAGCTTCAGCTGGAGTGGGCGCCCCCGCCGGGTGGGCGGGACGATTTCGACCCATTTGTCCACCGGATTCAGAATTACTTCGGAGGTGAATCGCTTCTAACTGCCGTGAATGCGCCTCCCTCGCAGAGCACCAGCGTGCCCCGGGCGTGGGCGGACAAACGGCGCGCGGTGGAAATCATCGGAAAGGTCCTCGACAGGCACGGATACTCGGCGCCCGTCATCGACACCTTCGACCAATGGACTGATGAGCAGCGCATGAGTGACCTTGGCGGACTGACGCCTGAGACACAAGTGATCTTGTCCGGGATGGCGCAGGGACCAGCTGGCCAGTGGATCTCTTTCACCTTCCAAGACCTCTCGAAGGACACAACCGGGCTATTCCAGGAACGCCTCGCCGCTCCTCCCGAGTCTGGCTGGCAGCCGGACACGTTGAGCCTCAGCTATGGCGCCAACGGGCTCCTGGCAGAGGAGGACCGGGAGGAGTTCATGAAGCGGTTGGAGCCCTTCGCCGGCCTGACGCCTCCGGCGCCCCTGGAAACCTAGCCGGGAACAGCTGAGCCTCCTTGTCTTGGCCGCCGCGGCGAAGCTCATCCGGTTACCGAATCTGGGCGGCCCAGCCGGCAGCTGCGAGGCGGTCGGCAGCCCCGGGGTCGTGGGCAGGCAGAATGACCAGATCGGGATGAATCGCCAGAAGAGTGTTGATTGCCCGTGTGGTGTCCAGCAGGGCCTTCCTTTTGCCGATGCCGGGAATCCGTCCGCGCCGCAGGAGGTCTTCCTCATAGGTGACGTCCCCGACCATGAGTAGCGGCGGCTTTCCAGCACGGCGGACCAGGAGGGAAACGGATCCCGGCGTGTGACCCGGCGTCGGAATCAGGACCAATGAGCCGTCGCCGAACAGGTCATGGGTACTGCTGAACGGCCCGAGCGGCTCTCCTTGTCCCACCGGAAATTCCAGCAGCTTCCAGGACAGGCCAGGCAGGTCGATGTGGCGGCGCATCAACCCCTGGACGGCTGCGTCGGGACGGTTGAGGGATGCCCATTCGGCGGCGGAGGCGATGATCTGGGCATGCCGTAGTTCGCGGAGGCCGCCGATGTGGTCCTGATGCAGGTGCGACAGTACGGCCCAGCGGACCGCCGCGATGTCGCAACCAATGTCGGCCAGCAGCCGTGTAAGTGTTTCCTGCTCGTCGATTTTGAAGCGCGCGAGCCTCCGGTAAAGGAAGCCGGGGAGGCCGCGGGGGAAGTAGCTGCTGTCGGTAACGGATGCGCGGTCTTGGCCGGTGTCGAAAAGAACCAGTCCTTGCTCATGGTGGATCACGTAGACATTGATCGGGCGGGGCCGCGACCAGCCCCGGGCGGTAAGCAGCCACCACAGCAGCGGGCTTCCATCGGCCTCGACGTGCTGCCTCCGGATCTCCACAGCACCTGTGCTCACGACCGATACCGCCCCGACCGAGTCTGGCATGTGACTACCCTTCTGGAAACGGATGGTGTGTCAGGTGTGCACGCATCAACTGGTCTTCAGCCTCTGCTTTTCCGTTTCCGGGCACGGCGCACGGCCAGGACGATGAAGATCGCTATGAATGCGACTGGCAGGAGCGCCAGCGGGTTCCACCCTCTAAAGCTCATTGGTTTCCTTCCCGTCCGGTGCGTGACGCCGGCGCCCGGACCGCTCGTTATCTGTTGGTGGCGAATATCGTGATCACGATAATGCCACCGATGAGGTCCAGCACGCCCAGGACTTTTCCGGCGGTGGCCTTGACCCCGGCCGCTTCGGCCCGGCGGGCCATCATGATCGCCACGAACCCCATGGCGATACCGAACAGGAACAGGCCGATGACGCCGATGATGATGGAATTGCGGCGGTACTTCAATCCCTGCTGCAAGTGGAAGGCGGCTGCCTCCGACTCCGTCGGGCCGTCCTGTGTTGTTCCGGTGCGAAGATCGTTCGACTCGTTCATGTATTCCCCCAATATTTTGGCCATTGTCGGCGTAATTGAGAGGCTACTACCTAATGGGTTGGTCGGATAGGGAAGGGGTCGCGGTGCGCCTGTCTTGGAGGTAAGCGCGGGTCGTGGCGGCGCCGGCCGCGGGCTCGCCGGCCTCACTGGCCGGTGATCTTTATCCCGGCCACTGCCCCGGTCCAGGCGCCCGTCGGGTCAGGCCGGGTCAGTTGAGCGCTGACGTATCCCTTCTGCAGTTGGACGATCTGGGACTGCGTTCTTAGGCAGTCGACTTCAAACACCAAGCACCTTCAATGCACCCACGCAGAGGAGGAGTGTGCCAAGCCGCTTCGGTGCCATCACGACAACGTAATCGGTGGCCACACGCCCGGCCAGAGGAAGCGTCGACACTCGTGGCCCCGGTGAGTCAACGGGCCGGCACCTTCGATTTCATGGCGAGCGTCTCCATAGCACGACCCGCAGCGAGGGCGTCTTGACAGATCTCCGGCCGCTACCCGCTCTGGTGCGAATTCCTGCGCACCTGAAGGTCCATGTGGCACGCACATCCCAGCCAAGCGGTGCCTGCTCCGGTCGTGATCAGGAGCTCTCCCAATATTTTTCGCCAACAGCATCGAGGCGCCGGGCCTTGGTCACAGGGGACAGGGCTCTTAGAGGCCGGCCGGGAACTTGAACGCGGTAGGCAGCGGTTCCGGTGCTGTCCCATAGAACAGGACGACCTCGTCATGGGTTTTCATGACGACAGACTGGGCGGGGCCGTCCTGCTTCGCGCCGTTCACGGCAACCGACCAGTCCGATGTGCCTGAGTGCGCGGTCCCGGGTTTGCCCGTGCCGTCCAGGACGCCCCATTCGGTCAGAAGCTGGCCGAGTGTATAGGTGTCGCCGGCGACCGGCGCCTCAATGTGGACGATGCCCGACTCGTCGTGGGTGTGCAACGCCGAGATGCCGTTCGGCTGCCCGGTCGAGGAGAAGCTGAAGCCGATGTCCGCCGGGACAGCGACGGGTTTGCCGTCCACGAAGACGTCCAGATGGGCGTGGAAGTGCTCGGTTGCTCCTTCCATGTTGAGCACCGGCAGGCCTGCTTCCTTGATTCGTTCGGCACCGCCCTTGGTGTCTAGCTCCCAGCCGGTGGTCACAGTCGCAGAAGCGGCGGATGAGCTCACGCTCGGAGTCGGAACGGCTGTGCCTGGGCCCGGGGTGGCGGTTGAACATCCGCCAACGGACAAGACGACAGCGCCCAGCATGATGACAGCGAGGAGCTTGTTCACGGAGACTACTTTCATTCGGCCGCAGGTTCTTAGCGGATGTGTGCGGATCGGACAGGAACGCTCACCGGACACCCGAGGCGGAACACCAGAGTCGACGTCGGGCCCGCTCAGCCACGAGACGATGCTAACGGAACGAGTCGTTAGCCCCTGGAGATCCGGCGTCCGACGCGCAGACCTGCCCAAATAACGAAGGTCACGATGAACGCGACGGGCAAAAGTACCAGCGGGTTCCAACCCTTAACTGTCATTGGTCATCCCTCGATTTGATTGCGATGTCTTGGGCAGACTCTACGCCAAGCGCCCCGTGGCCGGTTCAAGGTTCCTGCGTGCTCGGGCTCACAGGGAGCTCCGTTGTCGGCCGTCATGTGAGGGTCCGGCACAAACGGAGGGCGCACCTCTTTGTCGGAGATGCGCCCTTCGCTTGGGTTCGGGTCAGTCCTTCTTGAAGGCGTCCTTAACCTTCTCGCCGGCCTGCTTCAAATCGCCTTTGGCCTGGTCAGTCTGGCCTTCGGCCTTCAGGCGGTCGTCGCCTGTGGCGTTGCCGGCAGCTTCCTTGGCCTTGCCGCCGGCCTTCTCGGCAGCGTTCTCAATCTTGTCGCCTATTCCCATGGTGTTTCCTCCTCTGGTGTTGGCAGCCGTTCGATTCGGCCATAACACCATCCTAAGCATGCTTACAATCAGGATTTCAAGTCGTCTTTCTATTTTTCCCGGAGATTCCATGGATGCGTTCGCCCAACATCCACGGATGGATGTGTCCTCGCCGAGATGCGACCGCTGATCAAAGGTCAGTCTTTCAAGTCGTTCCTCATGCTGGCTCCGGACCAACCAGAGGATGCCTGATACGAAACGAGCAGGCGGCCGCCGGCCCGGGAGATGCCCGGACCGGCGGTTTCCCTTGTCTGTCAGGGGATAAGGCCGGCCCGCCCGGTGAGTCCCGGAAGCTGAGAGCTTTCCGGCGTTCCGGTCGGTGGTGTCGACGGAGTCTTCGGGATGACCGTGAACTTGCCGTCCGGGCTCTGCGTTATCGACCCGTTCTCGAAGTCCACTGCCTTCCCGTCGGCCACTGCGTGGACGCCGCTCGTGGGGAATCCGAGGGTCGCCTGCACCTCGGGGGTGATGACGTCCAGCCAGGCGTTGGGGAGGTAATGGACCCCTGTGTCGGTCTTGGAGACGATGCCGCCGTTCTGGAACCACTGACCGCCAGCGGCTACGGTTCCGGATATTCCGCCGAGCACGCCGATGACCTGGTCCGAGGAGATGTAGCCGACCACCTTGACCCCTCCGGCTGCGAGGTACTCCTTGTAGAAGTCGCCGTACACGCCGTGGGCGTGGGTCGGGTCCTCATTGAAGACGGGGACCCGCACCCCGTTCCAGGAGATCATGCCGTGCTCGAAGGTCTGGTAGACGAAGCTTGCACCCGCGATCTTGACGCTGATCTCACCCGAGGTGGGGAACCCCATTCCGTACCGTTCTGCACCGTACTGTGCATACGTGGAGCGGATCGCGCCCAACGTGGCATGGGCGCCGGTTGCCGGCGTCCAGTAGATGATCCCGCCCTTGAACTGCTGGTAGACGCCGCCTCCGACCGTCCGCTTTTCCTCGGTGATCGGCAGCCCGAGCTTGCCGGCATCGGTACCCAGACGCCTGTATTCACCGAGGATCCCGCCCCGGACCGAATGGGCACCGGTTGCAGGGGACCAGTAGATGAGTCCGTACCGGAAGTTCTGGACCCGGTCCGCGTAGCCGGTGTACTCGTTGGACGTCGGAGCTCCCAGGGTGCGTCCCTGGGAGTTGTAAAGGGAGCCGATGGCCCCGCCGGTGGTGTATCCGGCCGCTTCAGCTGGCGCGGAAACGGCGACGGCGCTACCTGCGAGGGCCAGTACGGCCATGGCGAGAGTGAGCGGGCGTTTCATGAACACTGCAGACCTCATTTTTCCGCAGCGCTCGGCGCTGCCTCGAACCGGTGATGTCGGGCTTGACGCGCCGGCTGAGACAGTTCCCCCGCCTGATTGTTTCCCCCAGTGGAGACTACTTTCAACTCACGTATTTGGGAATAACGAATCGGGACCAAAATACTCCACCGGGCCACATGACGAGTCGCCCTCAAGAAACCACCACTACACGCTCAGGAAGCGGCTAGCGGCCCAGGTGGAATAAGACGCGCCCTGGCGGTCCTGATTTTTGTCACGAAAATGACAATCATACTTCTCTAGTCATTGGACAAAACCCGCGTCTAAAGTGAGCGACATCACTCACTTCCAAGTCTGGAGGCACGATGTCTGTTGGGGGAAGACGGCCTGCGCCGCACCGTCCAAATCGATCTTCCGGTGGCCATAGGCCGCCGGCTTTGTTGTTGCGGGGCGCCATCGCCTCTTGCCTGGGCATCGGGCTACTGGCCGTCTAATAAGTTATGAGCGGTGAACAAAGAGACAAGCCAGCAGAGAAGCGATTCTTTCCCAGTGTCGGAGGGGTCGTCGCCGGACTCGTCCCAGGGATATTCGCACTATTCACAGATGTATCCCAACCATTTTGGATTTTTTTCAAGGTGATCCTGGTGGCAGCGGCGCTGGGGTTTGCCGCTGCAAACATGATCGGGTTGGCTGTCGTCAAGCATCGTCGCTCTACTAAAGATGGAGAGCGAGGGATTACTTAGCTAGTGTCGTCGCACTCCCCGGGCCCTGATGGGGCGGCCGAGAGACCCCGGACCGACGTCATCGGACTGGCCTCGGACAGTTGTTGCCGCTCCGCTCACTGCTTGGGTCAGTGGTGCAGCAACCCTGGGCTTTACCAGTCCATCGTCGTGGCGAGAGGAGCGTAATGACCGAACTGGGACAACAGGAGAAGCGCAGGGCGCTACTGGGCCATAGTCTCCGTCGCGTTCGTAGCGGCGTTCGTCGTCGGGGTGGCAGTTGCGTACTTGACCCGTATGGATCATGGGTGGCCGAATGGGAGAGATCGAAGGTTCGGGCAAGTACGTCGCGATCTTCGTGTCGCTCGCCTGTGTCGCCGTCGCGTACGTGGTTGTTCTTCGGCAGGCGTTCAAGTTCAAACCGGAGAAATAGCCTCCAACCACGGGTAGCGAATCACCTTCTCGTTGCCGCGCTGTGCAGGGCTCGCGTCAGCGGTGCGGCAACGAACGATCAATGTGGGGAGTAGATGCGGAGATGGCTGTCGAGATGCTGAAACCGTCGCCCCGGGGCAGGTGGGAAAAGGCGGCTATCTCCTCGCAGGTCTGGCTGCTCTTCGTCGCGCTGTTTGTTTCAGACGTCCTTCGCGAGGCCCTGGGCTGGTGGGGTTCCACTGCATTAACTGTTGTCATCATGGGCCTCGGGTCGTTCCTGCTCGTCCGCAAGTCGGCGCCGGAACGGCAAGAGCGGCTGGCTCGCGATGCCGAGCGCGGCGTCATCGAATGCGCACTCCGGTATGCGGACTCGCATCCCGGTTCGCTCCGGGGCCGGTGGCTGCCGGGCTTCGCCGAAATCGGCTCCGGCACCTTCAAGTTCCAGCCCGACTACATCGATAAGGGCGAGCCCGAAGGCAAGATCACTGTGTTCTCGGACGTCGAGGGCCAGGGCCAGATCGAGCCGCCCCCGAAGCGGCCGGCCGAGCTGAAGAAGAGCTGGGGGATCGTGGCCCTCGGAACTGACCGAGGTCAGCTCCACTTCGCCACCGGCGAGCTTGGCTTGAAGCTCATCAATGAGCGGTTCTAGAGGCGCGCCGTGCCGACCAGGGCGGGGCGCAAGCGAATGGAGCCGCGGATGACTCGCGGCTCCTGGAAGTTCGGAGCCTGGTCCGCCGGTGGACAGAGCGTGGTCAGTGCATTGCTCGCCCTCAACAACCTGTGGTCCGAAAAGGGATTCGACGCCGTATCCTTCTGGATCTACACGGCCTGGTTCGCGGTTAGCATGGCGCAATTCCTGTATCTGCTCCGGGTCCGAAGAAGCGACGCACCATTCTGGGACGAGGAGGAAGCCCGCCGGGCCGACTGGGACCGTCGGGGAAGGCAGCTGTAGCCCCGGCGCCGGAATACAGGCCCCGGTGCACCTGCTTGCATCCCGCTCGGTCTGCTTGCGTGGAGGCATGACTGAGAAGCCGCGTACGACGGAGGCGATGATGGAGAGGACCCTCCCGTGCCTGAGGGCTTCACGGAGCGCTGATTTGCTTGCACCTTTACTGCCGCGGGCCCAGAAGCCCCTGCAGGGCCCGTCGGATTCGGCTGCTGCCCTGCCGCGGGTGAGGCACTAGAACCGACTCGACCGGGGCACCCCAGCCGTCGTACTCGCCGCCGTGGCGATCAAAGATCGCGAGGACTTCGCCTGTAAATGCACGGACTGCATCCGGATCGACGGTGCTGATATTTTGGGCTTCGACCAGGATTTCGCCTTCCCCGGACACGGTCGTGAGGTACCCGGCGGACGTTAGCTCTGCGCAGGCCGCGGATGCCCCCTCGAGGTCGGGGAAAACTCCGCTGTGATCCACCGGCCTGGCAACATCGAGAGCATCGTTCAGGTCCGCCCTCTGCCGCAACTGCTCTGCCGATAGCCTGGCCTGGTGGGCGACCTTGTCAGAAAAGTCCGTCATGGCCACAGTCTAAGGGGAGCGCGCCGGGCGGGCGTCACGAGGGAGGTTCGCCCCACCACGGCTCCGTGACCAGGGCCAGAACACGACGACCTGCAGATCGGCCGTCAGGGCTGCCAGGACCGGCGTGGACGGTTCCACTTCTCCCGCTGCCTCGCGGCTGTCCCCGAGCCACTTGTGCCCGACGGTCGCCGCGACCTCGGGCGTAATGGCTGTGTCGGCGGCTGAGGAGACGTAGGCCGCAGGGGCCATGTATGGAGCCTGCAAGAATGGGCGCATGTCCCTGCACGACTATCCGATCCGACGACTGACGGAGGATCCACGCAACGTTTTGGACCGTCGGATCTGGCCGGCCTCCCTGGCTCCCGTCGCCCAGGTCCTCGACCAAGGACTCGATCTGACATCCGCCACCATCTTGGTCGGCGAAAACGGGTCCGGTAAATCCACGCTTGTGGAGGCCATCGCCTTGGCCTACGGCTTGTCGCCGGAAGGGGGATCAACTGGGGCGCGGCACACCACCAGGTCCACGGAATCTGAGCTTTCCTATCACCTCCACCTGCTCCGGAACGCCGGCACCACCAGGCGGGGCTACTTTCTGCGCGCCGAAACCATGCACGGCTTTTTCACCTATCTCGAGGAAAACCCGAGCAGGACCGGGGACATCCCATTCCATGACATGTCACATGGCGAGTCGTTCCTGGAGTTGGCCGTGGATCGCTTTCGGGGGGACGGATTGTGGGTGCTCGATGAACCCGAATCCGCGTTGTCCTTCAACGGATGCCTTACCCTCCTCGCCGTCTTGAAGGACCTTTTGGCCGCGGGTAACTCGCAGGTCATCATGTCTACGCATTCGCCCGTGCTGGCAGCCCTGCCTGGGGCGCAGATCCTGGAAGCCGGACCTTGGGGTCTACGGCCTCGGGCATGGTCAGACCTGGAAATGGTCACGAACATGCGATCGTTCCTTGAGGCACCCGAGCGCTACCTTCGCCACCTCTAATGCCGAGACCCTCGCGAACTGGCGCTCAAGTCATCCCGATACTGGGACCCGTCCTGCCAATGCATGGGGCGCCTCGCGGACTATGGGCGAGATAGTACTTCTGTTCCAGGGGCCGCGGGAACCCGGGGGAGGGGACGCTACTTTCGCCAACAAAAAAGAAACCCCGTCCCGCTGGCCGCTAGGCCTGCAGGACGGGGTTTCTCTGTGGTGCACCCCCCGGGACTCGAACCCGGAACCCATTGATTAAGAGTCAATTGCTCTGCCAGTTGAGCTAGAGGTGCAGCTGCTGTTTCGTTCCCCGCGGGCTTTTTATTTCCCGCGTTGTTCTCCGCAACGACATGAAACTCTACACGAGATTGGCTGTCGTGTGAAATCGAGGGGTGCGGGTCGGTTGCAGCTAGCCATGAAGGTCCAAAATCAGCGCGAAATCAGGGTTTTGTCCGTTGCTGAGGAGCCATAGCCGGCCGTCAGGAGCCAGTGAAACGTTGCGCACCCGCCCGTACTTTCCCGTGAAATAGCTCACAGGTTCTTCGGCGAATTCGCCCCGGAGGGGAACAACCCAGAGTCTCTGGCCGCGCAGGGCGCCCAGATAGGCGGTATTGCCGACAATTTCCAGTCCGCTGGGGGACGATTCCGCCGTCGACGGCCACACCACTTTGGCATCCAGAAAGCCGGAGCGGTGCGGGGCGCCTGTTACGTCCGGCCAGCCGTAGTTGCCGCCGGGCACGATCAGGTTGAGCTCGTCGTCGACGGTAGGGCCGAATTCGCTGGCCCACAGCCGGCCCGCGCTGTCCCAGGCCAACCCTTGGACGTTCCTGTGGCCGAGGCTGTAGACCGGGTTCTCGCCGAACGGGTTTCCCGGCGCCGGCCGGCCGTCGGCGGTGAGCCGGAGGATCTTTCCGCCCAATGCCGCTCTGTTTTGCGGCTGGTCGCGGCGCTGCGAGTCGCCCGTTCCCACGTAGAGGAAACCGTCGGGCCCGAAGCGGATCCGCCCGCCGTTGTGCGTGCCGGCCTTTGGAATCCCCGTGAAAACGGGCTGCAGGGCGCCCAGCTCTAGCCGGCCGCCGCGCTCCTCCAGCCGCATGCGGGCGATTCTGTTGTCCGCCGCCGCGGTGAAGTAGGCGTAGAGGTACCGGTCTTCGGCAAAGTTAGGGGAAAGGGCAAGGCCCAGGAGGCCACCTTCTCCGCCGGGTACGACGCCGGGCACCTTGCCGAGCGTACCCAGTTGGCCACCCTTGATGGTCCTGAGCAGTGCGGTGTCGCGCTCGGAAATGATGGCGGTGCCGTCGGGCAGGTAGACCGTGGACCACGGCAGGTGCAGCCCGTCTATGCGGCTGGCAACAGTGGGCTCACGCGGTGCGGCCGCTGGGCTTGCTGGGCCGGAACCGGTCGCGGTGCTCTCTCCGGACTGGACTACGGGCGAGGTTGGCCCGCCGCCGGTACAGGCGCCCAAGCACACCAGCGCAACGGCCAGGGCGGCGGCCCGGGCCGCCGCCCTGCGCAACGGGCGCCTGCCGACGAAGCGCCTGCCAAAGTAGCGGGGGAGCATCAAAGGACGGGATGAGATGGGACGCCGGCCTGGGCCGCCAGCTACTGCCGCGTCCGGCGCGGCGGCCGGAACCCGGCTGCCTCGGCGTGCGCTGCGGAGGCAAACCACACCTCCGCCTGCGTTTCTTCATACGCCGGGCTGGTCTCGTCGTGGTAGATCATGGACGAGGCATTGCCCTTGACAGTGAATCCAGCAGGGCCGCTTCCGTCGGCTGCCGGAGCCGCTGACCCCTCGCCGTAGGGCTGCTCAGTGGCCAGATGGCCGCTGGGCTCGGCCGTGTGGCTTGCAAAGGCCTCGGATGTCTCGGACGAGGCTGCCGTCTGCGTCGTTTCTGCGCCAGCGAGCGACGCGGGCTGCGACCCGGGGGCGGCCGCGGCAGGCATCGCAGTGCCTGTACCCGTGCCGGTGCCCGTGTCTTCGACGGCTTCGGCAGCTGCCGATTCCGCGCCGGGCAGGGTCGGCGCGTGGGGCTCGGTGTATTCGGCGTGGTGGACCGGATGGCCCGCCGCGGTTGCCGGTTCGGCTGCGGCACCAGGTTCCGCCGTCGCAGCGTGTGCGCCGTGGGCCGGTTCAGGATGGTCCGCTGGGGTATGCGTTTCCGCTGGCGGGGCGGTCTCGGACCACTGCGTCTCCCATTCAGCAGTGCCCGGGGTACCTGCTGCTTCCTGAGCCTCCGCGGCGGCCTGGGGCTCGGGCGTCGGGCCGGCTGTGGCAGCCGATGACTCGGGCGCCGCGGGGGCGGCTGCCGACTCCTGGGCAGGCGCGGCCGGCTCAGACGCTGTCCGCTCAGGAGCCTGCGTTGCGTCCGGTGCGGCCATCGCCGCGGCCCCGCCGGCGGTCGCTGCCGAACCTGCCGCCGCCGTCGGGCCGGCTGCCGAACCTGCCGCCGCCGTCGGACTGGCTGCTGCCGTCGGACCGGCCGAAGTGCCGGCAGAGGTGTCCTTGCTGGTGCCTGCGGCGGCATCTGCGCCCGGGCGGCTCTTGTTGCGGTTCAGCAGCCACCAGACCACAGCAACCACCACGATGATGACGACGAGCCAGACGATCCAGTCCATAGCAGAGCCTTTCTGTCCGAATTCAGCCCATGAGGCATGGTTGCCGATGCTTGACGGTACGTCCGCGCGGAGCCGGCTGTCCAGCCTCAAGACGGCCAAAACCGGGCATCCCTGGAACCCAGAGACGGCCCGCTAATCCGGCCCGAACCGAAATCAAACCCGGCCCGGCGTGTAGCCTCGCCTCATGGATTTCAAGCGACTGCAGATTCTGCGCGAACTCGCCGGCCGGGGGACCGTTGGCGCCACTGCCGAGGCCATGAAGGTCACGCCGTCGGCTGTGTCGCAGCAGCTGAAGACACTGCAGGAGGAACTGGGCGTAGTACTGGTGGAGAAGTCCGGCAGGGGAGTGCGGCTTACCGAGGCAGGGCTGGCCATGGCAGGGGCCGCCGCAGATGTCTCGACGGCCATGGCGCGGGCAGAAGCAACGATCGACACGTACCGAAGAGGCTGGCAGACGCGCGTGGTGGCGGCCTTCTTTCCCAGCGCCGCGGAGATGTTCCTGCCTGGCATGCTCCACCGGGTCAAGGCCGTGGAAGGGTTGCGGTTCGAAGCGCATTTCGAGGACCCGGGGGTTGCCGGGTTCGCCGGGCTGACCGCGGACTACGACATCGTCCTGGCGCACAGTGTGGATGGTCCGGAAGTCTTCGGCGGCCAGGGCCTGACGGTGGTGCCGCTGCTGGACGAACCGCTGGATGTGGCTCTGCCGGCAGGGCACGCTTTGGCCGCCAAGGCCACGCTGTGCGCCGAGGACGTCGTCGGCTTCCCGTGGATGGGAGTTCCCGAGGGCTTTCCCTTCGACACCGTGCTGCGCCAGATCGAGGTGCGGGCCGACTCGCAAGCCATCCGCGCCCAGCAGTTCCCGGATCTGCGCGTGCTGGAAGCCCTTGTCAGCGCCGGACATGGGCTCAGCTTGCTGCCGCGGTATACAGCGGTCAGCAACCAGGGCCGGGGGTTCGTCCTGCGGCCGCTCGAGGGGGTCAAGGCCAGCCGGAGCATCGTTGCGCTGGCCCGTCCGGACGTCGCTGCCCGGACCACCATCCAACAGGTCCTGGCCATGCTCAGGGCCGAAGCCCAGGGTGTCGCCGAAGCCACGGAACTACGTGACGCGGCTCACCGGTCCTGAGGAAAAACCGCCCCCTATTTCATGATGTGAGACGAGAGTCCACTATTTGATCGAAATATTCCCGGTTTTCCGCTTAACGCTCCGTTGTGGGGTCGTTGGGGTCTGCGGCGGAGCCCTAGACTTTGAGCCATGAGTCAGGACACCCAAACAGCAGCAGACACCAAGCCGGACATCAAGCCCCGCAGCCGGGTCGTTACCGATGGAATCCACGCAGCCCCCGCGCGCGGCATGTTCCGGGCGGTCGGCATGGGCGACGACGACTTCGCCAAGCCGCAGATCGGCGTGGCGAGCTCGTGGAACGAGATCACCCCCTGCAACCTTTCCCTGAACCGGCTGGCCCAGGGCGCCAAGGAAGGCGTCCACGCCGGCGGCGGGTTCCCCATGCAGTTCGGCACCATCTCGGTCTCCGACGGCATCTCCATGGGCCACGAGGGCATGCACTTCTCCCTGGTGTCCCGCGAAGTCATTGCCGACTCGGTCGAGACGGTCATGCAGGCCGAACGGATCGACGGCTCGGTGCTCCTGGCGGGCTGCGACAAGTCGCTGCCCGGCATGCTGATGGCCGCGGCCCGCCTGGACCTGGCCTCCGTGTTCCTCTACGCAGGCTCCATCATGCCCGGCTGGGTCAAGCTTGAGGACGGCTCCGAAAAGGAAGTCACCCTCATCGATGCGTTCGAAGCCGTCGGCGCCTGCGCCGCCGGCAAGATGAGCCTCGAGGACCTGACCCGCATCGAAAAAGCCATCTGCCCGGGCGAAGGCGCCTGTGGCGGCATGTACACGGCCAACACCATGGCCTGCATCGGCGAGGCCCTGGGCATGTCCCTGCCCGGCTCCGCCGCGCCGCCCTCCGCGGACCGCCGCCGCGACGAATTCGCCCGCAAGTCCGGCGAAGCAGTGGTCAACCTCCTGCGCCTGGGCATCACCGCCCGCGACATCATGACGAAGAAGGCGTTCGAGAACGCCATCGCCGTGACCATGGCATTCGGCGGCTCCACCAACGCCGTCCTGCACCTGCTCGCCATCGCCCGCGAAGCCGAAGTTGAGCTGACGCTCGATGACTTCAACCGGATCGGCGACAGGATCCCGCACCTCGGCGACCTGAAGCCGTTCGGCCGCTACGTCATGACCGACGTCGACAAGATCGGCGGCGTTCCGGTCATCATGCGCGCACTGCTCGACGCCGGGCTGCTGCACGGCGACTGCCTCACCGTCACCGGCAAAACGGTCGCCGAGAACCTCGCCGCGATCAACCCGCCGGACCTGGACGGCAAGATCCTCCGCGCCCTGGACAACCCAATCCACAAGACCGGCGGCATCACCATCCTGCACGGCTCGATGGCCCCGGAAGGCGCCGTCGTGAAGAGCGCCGGCTTCGACGCCGACGTCTTCGAGGGCACCGCCCGCGTCTTCGAGCGCGAGCAGGGCGCCCTGGACGCGCTGGACAACGGCAAGATCAAGGCCGGCGACGTCGTCGTCATCCGCTACGAAGGCCCCAAGGGCGGCCCCGGCATGCGTGAGATGCTCGCCATCACCGGCGCCATCAAGGGTGCGGGCCTCGGCAAGGACGTCCTGCTGCTGACCGACGGGCGGTTCTCCGGCGGAACCACGGGCCTGTGCATCGGCCACGTCGCGCCGGAAGCCGTCGACGGCGGCCCCATCGCGTTCGTCAAGGACGGTGACCGGATCCGCGTGGACATCGCGGCCCGAACCTTCGACCTGCTCGTTGACGAGGCCGAGCTTGAGACCCGCAAGGTCGGTTGGGAGCCGCTCCCGGCCAAGTTCACCAAGGGCGTCCTCGCCAAGTACGCCAAGCTCGTCCACAGCGCCTCCACCGGCGCGTACTGCGGGTAACGGGTAACGCCTTCCCGGAGTGTGCGGCGCTGGGCGCCGCCCACTCCGGGGCCCTCGGCGTTCCCCTTATTAAGCCTTGCCGCCTAATTGGGCGGCTCGCCGTACGGCGCCCAGGGCGAGGGGAATCCTACGAGGACCAACCAGTGGACAGTGTTGTCCAGATAGTGAGACAGGGGCCGGGCTCGTTGACACCTGTCTCACTCAGAGGGAAAACTGAACGCATGATCGAGATCGTTACCGCCGGAGCCGCTGCAGTTGAGAGCACTGCAGATGTTTCCGTCGTACTTACCAAGCGCGTGGCTCATTAGCCTTCACTGGTAACGAACCGTCACGCGCAACCCCTCGAAGAGCCCGCCGGCTGAGGGGTTTTTTTATTTCCCGCACCACCAGCCGTACCACCAGCACCACACAGAAGTTCCATGATCACCGAAGATCCACAAAGGAAGAGTCCGATGAGCAAAGGATCGCCGATCAGCCCCTCGCTGATGGCCACCAAGTCCACTGGAGCCCACAAGGCTCCGGAACGCGTCGAACGTCCGGCTGACGCCGGCGTCGACTCTGCTGCCGTCTCTCCTGTCCTCGGACCGAACAACGTCGTACCCCCGACGGTCATGACCGGTTCGCAAGCAATTGTCCGCTCGCTCGAAGAACTCGGCGTCCAGGACATTTTCGGTTTGCCCGGTGGCGCGATCCTGCCCACCTATGACCCCTTGATGGCCTCCAAAATGAACCACGTTTTGGTCCGTCACGAACAGGGAGCCGGCCACGCCGCGCAAGGCTACGCCATGGTCACCGGACGGGTTGGCGTCTGCATCGCCACCTCAGGCCCCGGCGCCACCAACCTCGTTACCGCCATCATGGATGCCCACATGGACTCCGTGCCGATAGTGGCCATCACGGGCCAGGTCTCCAGCGGTGTGATCGGCACCGACGCATTCCAGGAAGCGGACATCGTCGGTATCACCATGCCGATCACGAAGCACTCCTTCCTGGTCACAGACCCCAACGACATCCCGCATGTGATGGCCGAGGCCTTCCATCTGGCCTCCACCGGACGCCCGGGCCCCGTCCTGGTGGACGTCGCCAAGGACGCCCAGCAGGGCCAGATGACGTTCTCCTGGCCGCCCAAGGTCGATCTCCCGGGGTACCGGCCGGTGGTGCGCGGCCACAACAAGCAGGTCCGCGAGGCCGCACGGCTCATTTCCGGTGCCAGCAAGCCCGTGCTCTACGTCGGCGGCGGAGTGGTCAAGGCCCACGCCTCGGCCGAGCTGCGCGAACTCGCTGAGCTGACCGGCGCTCCCGTGGTGACCACCCTGATGGCCCGGGGCGTTTTCCCGGACTCGCACCCGCAGCACGTGGGCATGCCGGGCATGCACGGCACGGTGTCCGCCGTGACCGCCCTGCAGCAGTCCGACCTGCTGATCACCCTCGGCGCACGGTTCGATGACCGGGTGACCGGCATCCTGAAGTCCTTTGCCCCGAACGCCAAGGTCATCCACGCCGACATCGATCCGGCGGAAATCTCCAAGAACCGCACGGCCGATGTCCCGATCGTTGGCTCGGTCAAGGAGATCATCCCGGAGTTGACCGAGGCCCTGCGCCTGCAGTTCGAGGCCTTCGGCACCCCGGACCTGGCCACCTGGTGGGCCTTCCTTAACAACCTCAAGGAAACCTACCCGCTGGGTTGGACCGAGCCCGACGACGGGCTCAGCGCCCCCCAGCGCGTCATCGAACGCATCGGCGCCCTGACCGGACCCGAGGGCGTCTTTGTCGCCGGCGTCGGGCAGCACCAGATGTGGGCCTCGCAGTTCATCAAGTACGAGCGCCCGCACGCCTGGCTCAACTCCGGCGGCGCCGGCACCATGGGTTACGCCGTGCCGGCGGCCATGGGTGCCAAGGTGGGCGAGCCGGACCGCGTGGTCTGGGCGATCGACGGCGACGGCTGCTTCCAGATGACCAACCAGGAACTGGCCACCTGCGCGATTAACAAGATCCCCATCAAGGTCGCCATCATCAACAACTCCTCCCTCGGCATGGTCCGGCAGTGGCAGACCCTCTTCTACGAGGGCCGCTACTCCAATACCGACCTCAACACCGGACACGACACGGTCCGCATTCCGGACTTCGTCAAGCTGGCGGACGCCTACGGCTGCGCTTCCTTCCGGTGCGAACGCGACGAGGACATCGACGCCACCATCCAGAAGGCACTGGAGATCAATGACCGCCCGGTGGTCATCGACTTCGTCGTGAGCCCCAACTCGATGGTGTGGCCGATGGTCCCCGCCGGGGTCAGCAACGACCAGATCCAGGTTGCCCGCAACATGACCCCGGAATGGGAAGAGGAGGACTGAACATGACCCGCCACACATTGTCCGTTCTGGTCGAAGACAAGCCCGGTGTGCTGACCCGCGTCGCCAGCCTCTTCGCCCGCCGGGCCTTCAACATCAATTCCCTGGCCGTCGGCCCCACCGAAGTCCCGGGCATGTCCCGGATGACCGTGGTGGTCGACGCCGATGGCGAGCTGATCGAACAGATCACGAAGCAGCTGAACAAGCTGGTCAACGTGATCAAGATCGTGGAGCTCACCTCAGAATCTTCCGTACAGCGCGACCACATCCTGGTCAAGGTACGTGCGGATGCCGCAACACGCCTGCAGGTAACCCAGGCTGCAGACCTGTTCCGCGCTTCAGTGGTCGACGTCTCCACAGAGTCGGTGGTCATTGAGGCAACGGGCCACCCCGAGAAGCTCACGGCATTGTTGTCAGTGCTTGAGCCTTTCGGCATCCGCGAAATCGTGCAGTCCGGCACCTTGGCCGTTGGGCGGGGATCCCGCTCCATGAGTGACAGGGCCCTACGCAGCGCGTAAAGAAACTGCGCAGCGCAGGCGCCCCGTTGTACCGCAGCACCACAGACAATATCTACGAAGAAATCCACTCAAAAGGAGACACCCCAGTGACTGAAATGTTCTACGACGACGACGCCGACCTGTCGATCATCCAGGGCCGCACTGTCGCCGTCATCGGTTACGGCTCCCAGGGCCACGCCCACGCCCTCAGCCTGCGCGATTCCGGCGTTGACGTCCGCGTCGGCCTGAAGGAAGGCTCGAAGTCCCGTGCCAAGGCGGAGGCCGAGGGCCTGCGCGTCCTGAACGTTGCCGAGGCCGTCGCCGAGGCCGACCTCATCATGGTTCTCACGCCGGACCAGGTCCAGCGCCACGTCTACGCCGAGGACATCGCCCCGAACCTGCAGCCGGGCGACGCCCTGTTCTTCGGCCACGGCTTCAACATCCGCTACGGCTACATCCAGCCCCCGGCCGACGTCGACGTCGCCCTCGTTGCCCCCAAGGGCCCGGGCCACATCGTGCGCCGCGAGTTCGAAGCCGGCCGCGGCGTGCCGGACCTGATCGCCGTCGAGCAGAACCCGTCCGGCAAGGCCAAGGAACTGGCCCTGTCCTACGCCAAGGCGATCGGCGGCACCCGTGCGGGCGTCATCGAGACCACCTTCACCGAAGAGACCGAAACCGACCTCTTCGGCGAGCAGGCTGTCCTCTGCGGCGGCGCCTCGCAGCTGATCCAGTACGGCTTCGAGACCCTCACCGAGGCCGGCTACAAGCCCGAGGTCGCCTACTTCGAGGTCCTGCACGAGCTCAAGCTGATCGTCGACCTCATGGTCGAGGGCGGCATCGCCAAGCAGCGCTGGAGCGTCTCCGACACCGCGGAATACGGCGACTACGTCTCCGGCCCGCGCGTCATCACCCCGCAGGTGAAGGAAAACATGAAGGCTGTCCTGGCGGACATCCAGGACGGCACCTTCGCCAAGCGCTTCATCGATGACCAGGACGCCGGCGCGCCGGAGTTCAAGGCACTGCGCAAGAAGGGTGAGGACCACCCGATCGAGGCCACCGGCCGCGAACTGCGCAAGCTGTTCTCCTGGATCAAGAACGAGGACGACTACACCGAAGGTTCAGTCGCCCGCTAGGCATTGCCCGGCAGGGGAGCCGGACACCATAACCTGGGGTCCGGCTTCCCTGCTGTCCAGCACCACCCGCATCACCAGCACCACCCGATTCACCAAAATCCCCACCAGATACACAAGAGAGCTAAAGAGGTCACCGGTGACAAGCACCAAACCTGTAGTACTCCTCGCTGAGGAACTTTCACCTGCCACAGTCGAGGCCCTCGGCCCGGACTTTGAAATCCGCCAGACTGACGGCTCCGACCGTTCCCAGCTGCTCTCCGCGATCGCCGACGTCGACGCGATCCTGGTCCGCTCCGCCACCCAGCTGGACGCCGAGGCCATCTCCGCCGCCAAGAACCTCAAGGTGATCGCCCGTGCCGGCGTGGGCCTGGACAATGTCGACATCAAGGCGGCCACGCAGGCCGGCGTCATGGTGGTCAACGCGCCGACCTCGAACATCGTCTCCGCCGCGGAACTGACTGTCGGCCACATCCTCAGCCTCGCCCGCCACATCCCGCAGGCCAGCTCTGCCCTCAAGGACGGGGAGTGGAAGCGCTCCAAGTACACCGGCATCGAGCTCTTCGAGAAGAAGATCGGCATCATCGGCCTGGGCCGGATCGGCGCCCTGGTGGCAGCCCGCCTGAAGGGCTTCGACACCAAGATCCTCGCGTACGACCCCTACATCACCTCCGCCCGGGCCGCCCAGCTCGGCGTCCAGCTGGTGACGCTCGACGAGCTCCTTGCGCAGTCGGACTTCATCACCATCCACATGCCCAAGACCCCGGAAACCGTCGGCATGCTCGGCGCGGACGCCTTCAAGAAGATGAAGAGCACGGCGTACGTCATCAACGTCGCCCGCGGCGGCCTGGTGGACGAGGAAGCCCTCTACACCGCGCTGCAGGCCGGTGACATCGCCGGCGCCGGCATCGACGTGTTCCATAAGGAACCCAGCACCGACCTGCCGTTCTTCAAGCTCGACAACGTCGTGGTGACCCCGCACCTGGGCGCCTCCACCGACGAGGCCCAGGAGAAGGCCGGCGTTTCCGTCGCCAAGTCCGTCCGCCTGGCACTGGCCGGCGAACTGGTCCCCGACGCCGTCAACGTCGCCGGCGGCGTCATCGCACCGGACGTCCGCCCCGGCATCCCGCTGATCGAAAAGCTGGGCCGCATCTTCACCGCGCTGACCCACGCGTCCCTAACACAGTTCGACGTCGAGGTGGCGGGGGAGATCTCCTCGCTGGACGTCAAGGTCCTGGAACTCGCGGCGCTTAAGGGCATCTTCGCCGACGTCGTGACCGAGCAGGTCTCCTACGTCAACGCCCCCGTGATCGCCGAGCAGCGCGGCATCAACGTCCGCCTCATCACCACTCCGGACACCGAGTCGTACCGCAACGTCCTGACCCTGCGCGGCGCCCTCAGCGACGGCAGCCAGATCTCCGTCGCCGGAACCCTGACGGGCCCGAAGCAGATCCAGAAACTGGTCGGCGTCAACGGCTACGAGGTGGAGATCCCGATCAGCGAACACCTCGTGGTGGTTGCCTACTCGGACCGCCCCGGCGTGATCGGCACGATCGGCCACATCCTGGGCATGAACAACATCAACATCGCCGGCATGCAGGTGGCGCGCCAGGCAGAGGGCGGCCAGGTGCTGGCCCTGCTGACCATCGACAGCTCCGTTCCCCAGCAGGTCCTTGATGCGATCAAGGCCGGGATCGGCGCTGACATGGTCCGTGAGGTTGACCTCGAGGACTGAAATCCTCCCCGCAGGGCGCCGGCGGCGGCATGACCGCCGCCGGCGGCCATAAGCGGCCGGCCGGTCTGCGTACAATGGCTAGGACCGAATTTCGGGTCTTGGCCGGCAGACCGGCCTTTACTTTTGCACGCCCGGCACGGGACGCCTTCACTTCCGCAGGAAATGAACTGCGGCGTGCGCACGCAATCCAGCTTTCAGGAGCCCAATGAACGCCGTCCAGAGGTTCATCAGAAGCAGAGTGCTTCTGTTGACCGCGTCCATTTTGATCGTCGCCATGTGCCTGTCCGTGCTCGTCCAGGGTCAGTCCCAGGCGGCGCTGAACAGGACCGTGGATCAAAACTCCCGGGGCCTCTATGACGTCCTGGTCCAGGCCAAGGCCGATGACAACGGCGGCCTGATGCAGCCGGACATCGCCACCGGCCAGGGCGGCATCAGCTTCGAGCAGCTGGATTCGATCCGCAAGCTCTCTGGCACCTCCGTGGCGGCACCCATCAGCCTGGTCTCGCGCGTGACGCAGAACCTGGAATCGCCGCGGCTGGACGCCACCGACTACCTCGGCTTCAACGCGGGCCTCGCGGGCACGTCCGGCGACCCGACCGCCACGGACCCGAGCAAGTGGCCGGCAGCGGAATCGGTGCTGAACGACACGCCGAAAAAATACCGCCTCACCGCCAGCGCCGTCAGCTCCGACGGCCACTCCGACCAGACCCTGTTCAAGACCACGGCAGAAGGCTCCCTCGGCAAGGCGAAGCTCGTCGAAGAGCAGGTTGAAGGCGGCAAGAACGTCCGCATCCAGGGCCCGGACGGCGAGACGGGCATCAAGTTCCCCACCCCGGCCGGCGGCTCCGAACACAATCTCTTCAACCTCTCCGTCTCCCTTCCCATGGCGCCGCAGGTGACCGAGTCCGTCGTCGCCGTCGACCCCGTCTCCGAACGCGCCCTGCTCGGCGGAGCCGGCGACTTCCTGGCCCCGTTGGAAAAGGCCCCGCCCGCGGACGCCCGCAACGCCGGCGCGATCGGCCGGCACTTCGAGAGCCTCTTCACCAACGGCATCTCTATGGAACAACTCAAGGAAGGCCCGGACTTCCTCGGCGTCAAGCTCAAGTACTGGGCACCGCTGATGACCCAGTACCAGCAGGCCAAGCGCGACGGCCAGCTCACCGCCGATTCGCAGGCCATCCCGCTGATCGTTCGCTCAGGGACCGCCCTGGACCTGAAGTACTCGGTCAAGATCGAGGAAATCGACGGCTCCGGCAACGTCACCAAGGACGTCGGCACCGTGACCCGCTCGCTGGACAAGGACTACCTGCCGTTCGTGTCGAAGTCCCCGTTCGCACTCGCCTGGCCCGGGTCCAAGGACCTCTCCCAGCTCATGGGTGACACCGGGTCCTTCAGCCAGGGCCTCTACAACCCCGCCACCTGGAGCACCAACTTTGCCGCCGCCCCGGCATACAAGGACGGCGAAGCCGCCGCCAACGGCGCCGTGGACAAGAGCGCCACCCCCGGTGACTGGGTCACTGTGAACCGCCTCCCGGACAAGGCCGCCAACGGCGCCGCCGTCGACCAGACCCAGCGCGACCCCGTGGACGAGCGCTCCTACCGGCAGAACCTCGAGACCGGCAAGAAGCTGGCCACGCCGCTGGCCATGGTCTACGGCACCTTCGACGCCGCAAACGTCAAGGACGCCGCCGGCGACGTCAACCGGCTGCCGCTGGGCGGCTACGACCCCGCGCCGTTCACCCTGACCAAGGACGCGTCCGGCACGGACGTCAACACCGAACTCAAGCCCTCGCTGAGCGCCACGGGACTGGTCAGCCAGTCCGCCGGTGCCATCACCGACTACTACGGCCTCGCGGCCGCCCGCGGCTATGAGAAGAACGCCTCCGTGATCGACGCCGTCCGCGTCCGCGCCAACGTTCCGGGCAGCTGGAAGCAGGCGCAGCCCGAGGTGGAAAAACTCGCGAACGAGATCCGCGACATGGGCCTGCAGGCCACCGTCGTGGCCGGTTCGGCCCGCGAAGACGCCAACATCGCCGTTCCCGGCTACTCGAAGGACGGCGCCGGCAAGGAATCTCCGCTGGGCACCGTGCAGCAGTCGTGGGTCCGCCAGGACGCCGCTGACGCCGTTTCCGGCTCCCTGACCGGCACGAACCTGACCCTGCTGTTCCTGACCCTCTGCGGCGCCGCCCTCCTGACCGGCGCCTCCACCGTCAGCTACATCCGCAAACGGCGCAGCGAGGCCGGAACCCTGCGTGCCATGGGCTGGACCCAGCGCAAGATCCGCTCCTGGGTGCTGGCCGAATTCGGCGTCGGCGCCGCGCTGCTGGCCGTCGTCGGCGTCGCCCTGAGCCTGATCACCTGGAGCGCCGCCACCGCGGTGGTCTCGGCGTCGGTCCTGGTGCTGTACGTGGGTGCGGCGTTCGTCGCGGCGCAGCAACTGCGCCACCGCGACGAAGTGGACCAGGAGCCGCAACACGATGAACGGCTCATTGCGGTCGATTCCCCGCTGACCTTCGCCAACCGGCAGCTGAGCACCAACAAGTTCAACACCATCTCGCTGGCCGTTGCAGTCGGTGTCTTCGGCGCGGCCGTCGGCGGACTGGTCGCCCTGCTGATCGACATTCCCCGGGCCGCCGGCGCCAGCGCCCTCGGCGGGCTGGCCGCGGCCAGCATCGCGCTCCCGAGCATCATCCTGGGCGTGTCCGGCGTTGCCGTCGGGCTGCTGCTGACCATGGTCACCGGGCGCTTCGAGCTGCAGGCCAAGCGCCAGTACCTCGGTACGCTGCGGGCCATGGGCTGGAACCCGGACATGCTGGGCCAGGTCCGACTATTTGAGAACGCCATGGTGGGAGCCGTCGCGCTGCCCCTCGGCATCGTGGGCGCCCTCGGGGTCGGCCTCCTTCTCGCCCCCTATGCCGCGCTGTGGGCCGCAATTGCCGGTCTCGTGGCTGTACTTTGCTGGATTCCGATTGCAACGAAAGTGGTCCAATGACTAACGAGCTGAACCTTGACCGGGAGGCACACGACCGGATGACCGCCAGCACCCGTCGCGGTGCGCACAAGACCCGCGCCAACACGATCGTGAAGGCCGCGGACCACGCCACGCCACTGGAACTGAGCAACATCACCATCCACTACGGCGGCGGCAAGGGCGGTGCCGAGGCCGTCAACGTCGTGGACGACTTCAACATGACGCTGCACGCCGGCGAAATGCACTGCGTCGCCGGCCGCTCCGGCTCGGGCAAGACAAGCATCCTGACCGTCGGCGCGGGACTGACCCTGCCGACGTCGGGCCGGGTGTTCTGGGAAGGCGACTCGCTCGAGACCATGGGCGACGACGAGATCGCCGACCGCCGCCGTGCCCTGATCGGCTACGTTGACCAGGGCGGCGCCCTGATCGACGGGATGAGCGCGCTGGAGAACGTCCTGCTGCCGGCCGTGCCCGACGGCGAGGTGGAGAAGCGCCGCGACATGGCCAAGGATCTCCTGGACCTCGTAGGCCTGGGCCGGCGCATGCGCCACCGCCCGGCGCAGCTCTCCGGCGGTGAACGCCAGCGCGTGGCGATCGCCCGCGCGCTCATCCTCGGCACCCGCGTCCTGGTGGTCGACGAACCCACGGCCAGCCTGGACCGTGCCGCGGCCAACCGCATCATCAGCATCCTCAAGGACACCACCTCGGACGGCATTGCCGTGCTGGTCGCTTCACATGACCACGAACTGGTCCGCCAGAGCGATACCCTCACAGAACTGATCTAGATTTAGACCGTGACTTCAACTGATAAGACCCCGTTCTACATCACCACGGCCATCACGTACCCCAACGGGGTGCCGCACATCGGCCATGCGTACGAGTACATCGCCACCGATGCGATGGCCCGGTTCAAGCGCCTGGACGGTTACGACGTCTTCTTCCTGACCGGAACCGACGAGCACGGCATGAAGATCGCCCAGACGGCCGAGAAGGAAGGCGTCACGCCCAAGGAACTGGTGGACCGGAACGCCGAGATCTACAAAGGGGCGCACGCCGCCCTGGGCGTCTCGTACGACCGCTTCATTCGCACCACCGACGCCGACCACTACGCGGCGTCGCAGGCCATCTGGAAGAAGATGGAGGCCAACGGGGACATCTACCTGTCCAAGTACGAGGGCTGGTATTCGGTCCGCGACGAGGCGTTTTACGTTGAGGACGACACCGTGGTCAAGGACGACGGCATCCGCTACTCGCGCGAATCGGACACCGAGGTGACCTGGACGGCCGAGGAGAGCTACTTCTTCCGGCTTTCCGCCTATCAGGATAAACTGCTGGCGCTCTACGAGGCCCACCCCGAATTCGGCGCCCCGCAGTCCCGCTTCAACGAGGTCATCAGCTTCGTCAGGCGCGGGCTGGAGGACCTGTCCATCAGCCGCACCACGTTCGACTGGGGTGTTCCCGTGCCCGGCAACGACAAGCACGTCATGTACGTGTGGGTCGACGCGCTGACCAACTACCTGACCGGCGTCGGCTACCCGGACGTCGACTCGGAATCCTTCAAGAAGTTCTGGCCGGCCGACGTGCACGTGATCGGCAAGGACATCTCCCGCTTCCACGCCATCTACTGGCCGGCGTTCCTCATGAGCGCAGGACTTGAGCTGCCCAAGCGGATCATGATCCACGGCTTCCTGCAGAACAACGGCGTCAAGATGTCCAAGTCGCTGGGCAACGTGGTGGCGCCCGCGGACTTCGTGGCCCAGTACGGCCTGGACCAGGTGCGCTACTTCTTCCTGCGCGAGGTCCCCTTCGGCGCGGACGGCAACTACAACCACGAGGCAATCGTGGGCCGGATGAACTCCGACCTCGCCAACAACTTCGGCAACCTGGCCCAGCGGTCGCTGTCCATGGTGGCCAAGAACTGCGAGGGCCGGGTGCCTGCGCCGGGCACGTTCACCGCCGAGGACACCGCGCTGCTCAGCCAGGCCAACGGGCTGCTGGATGCCGCCCGGGCCGCGTTTGAAAAGCAGGAGTTCAGCCGCGCATTGGAGGCGATTTGGGCTGTCCTGGGGGACACCAACGCCTACTTCGCCGAGCAGGCCCCGTGGGTGCTGCGCAAGACCGACGTCGAACGCATGAACACGGTGCTCTACGTGACGCTCGAGGTGCTGCGGATCGTCGCGATCTTGGCCCAGCCGGTCATGCCGACCGCGACGGCGGCCATCCTGCACACGCTTGGCCAGCCAGAGGGCGAGGCGCGCCAGTTCAGGGCCCTGGAGACCCCGATCGTCGCCGGCACCGAACTGCCCGCCCCGGCCCCGGCGTTCCCGAAGTACGAGGAACCCGCGGAGGCCTGAGCCCGCGAAGTGAATGACGCTCCCGTACCTTCCGAAAGGAAGCTGCGGGAGCGTCATTTTTTTCTGCGGGCGATCGAATAGTGAGACGACTTGACCAGAATGTGGGACTCTTGGCTACGCTGAAAACATGAGCGCATCCACGATTGATCTGGCAGTCATCCCGGGCGACGGCATTGGTCCGGAGGTCACGGCCGAAGCCCTGAAGGTCCTTGAGAAGGCAGCGGCCGCCGAGGGGATCGTGCTCCAGCAGACCCACTACAAGCTGGGCGCGGAGCACTGGCTCGAGACGGGGGAGACCCTGCCCGCGGCCACCCTCGCCGATCTCCGCACGCGCGACGCCATCTTGTTCGGCGCCGTCGGGGCGGCCCCCGGCGATACCCGGATCCCCTCCGGCGTCATCGAGCGCGAACTCCTGCTCAAGCTGCGCTTCAGCCTGGACCACTTCGTCAACCTGCGGCCCTCCCGCCTCTACGCCGGCGTCGGCAGCCCGCTCGCCAACCCCGGCAAGATCGATTTCATCGTGGTCCGCGAGGGCACCGAAGGGCCCTACGTCGGCAACGGCGGCACGCTGCGCGCCGGCACCCCCCACGAGGTGGCCACCGAAGTCTCCCTGAACACGGCCCACGGTGTGGAGCGTGTGGTCCGCGACGCGTTCCGCCGGGCCAACGACCGCCCCCGCAAGAAGCTCACGCTGGTGCACAAGCACAACGTCCTGGTCTTCGCCGGCCAGCTCTGGAAGCGCACGGTCGAAGCCGTGGCCCAGGAGTTCCCCGAGGTCACCCACGACTACCTTCACGTTGACGCCGCCACGATCTTCATGGTCACCGATCCGGCCCGGTTCGACGTGATCGTCACCGACAACCTGTTCGGGGACATCATCACCGACCTCGCGGCGGCCGTGACCGGCGGGATCGGCCTCGCCGCCTCCGCCAACCTCAACATGGACCGTACCGCGCCGTCCATGTTCGAACCGGTCCACGGGTCCGCCCCGGACATCGCCGGCCAGCAGAAGGCCGACCCCACCGCGGCCATCCTCTCCGCGGCGCTCCTGCTCGACCACCTCGGCTTTGGCACCGCCGCCCGGAAGATCGAGGCCGCCGTGACTGCCGACGTCGAGGCCCGCGACGGCGCCGTCCGCACCACCAGCGCGGTGGGCGACGCCATCGCGGCGGCGCTGTAAGCCCGCTGTAGGTCCCGCGCTGTAGGTTGCGCTGTACGGTGCCCTGCGGGCGCCGCAAAACCCCGCTGCCAACGGGCGTAAGCTTGTTTCGAATCACCAATATGCTGCCGTGGTCCGAGGGTGAACCACGTTCCCACACCAGGCAGCCGATCGTGGAGGAACCATGACTCAGACTGCCCATGGCGTCGAATTCACCCAGCACCTGTCGGAGACCCCGAAGTCTGCTGAAGAGCGTGCAGCCATCCTGGCAAACCCGGGATTCGGCGACTATTTCACCGACCACACCGCGGTTGTCGACTACACCGTCGACGCCGCAGGCAACGGTGGCTGGCACGACGCTCGGGTTGAGCCTTACGGCCCGATTTCCCTGGACCCCTCCGCCGCAGTGCTGCACTACGGCCAGGAGATCTTCGAGGGCCTCAAGGCCTACCGCCACGCCGACGGCTCGATCTGGACGTTCCGGGCCGAGGCCAACGCTGCCCGGCTGAACCGGTCCGCCCGGCGCCTGGCACTGCCCGAACTCCCGGAAGAGTACTTCCTCGGCGCCATCCGCGAACTCGTCGCGGCGGACAAGGACTGGGTGCCCTCCGGCGACGGCGAAGCCCTGTACCTGCGGCCCTTCATGATCGCCACCGAGGCGTTCCTGGGCGTGCGGGCCGCGCGCGAGGTTTCCTTCCGCGTGATCGCCTCCCCGGCCGGCAACTACTTCGGCGGCGAACTCAAGCCCGTCTCCATCTGGATCTCGCGTGAATACGCCCGCGCCGGCCGCGGCGGAACAGGCGCCGCCAAGTGCGGCGGCAACTACGCCGCCTCGCTGATCGCCCAGCAGGAGGCTGAGGCGCACGGCTGCAAGCAGGTCCTCTTCCTGGACCAGTTCAACGACAACGCCGTCGAGGAACTCGGCGGCATGAACGTCTTCTTCGTCATGAAGGACGGCTCGCTCGTCACCCCCGCGCTGTCCGGAACCATCCTGGAAGGGATCACCCGGATGTCCGTGATGCAGGTGGCCCGGGACATGGGCCGCGAAGTTACCGAACGCAAGATCACTCTGGACGAGTGGCGCGACGGCGTTGCCTCCGGGGACATTGCCGAGGTCTTCGCCTGCGGTACCGCCGCGGTCATCACCCCGATCGGCGTGCTCAAGGACGCCACCGAGTTCATCGGCGCCGAAGACGCCACGGCGGGGGAGACCACCCTGGCCATCCGCGCCCAGCTGCTTGGGATCCAGACCGGCACCGTGGAGGACACCCACGGCTGGCTGACCCGCCTCGCCTAACCCCTAGCTTCACAGCGCCGGGACCACCGGCACGACGGCGGCCCCCACCTTCCGGTGGCGGCCGCCGTCGGCGTCTGCAGCCGCCGGGGTGCAGTACAGGAGGTCCAGTGCAAAGGGCGTTCAGCGCAGGGACGGGTTTCAGCGCGAGAATAGGGTTCGGTGCAAGGATGGGACCGTGACCACCGAGAATTCCCACGACATTGTCCGCAGCAGTGAGCTGACCCGGTTCCGCCTCGCGCCGAACCCGGGCCCCATGAGCCTGGCCGGAACCAACTCCTACCTCATTGCCGGCCCGGGTGCGGCGGGCAGGGTTGTTGTGGACCCCGGGCCCCTCGACGAGCCGCACCTGCAGGCGCTGGCCGGCGACGGACCGGTCGAGCTCATCCTGATCACGCACCGCCACGCCGACCACACCGCGGCCGCGGCGCGGTTTTCGGGGCTCACGGGCGCACCTGTCCGGGCCGCGGATCCCGCCTATTGCCACGGCGCACCCCCGCTGCGGGACGGCGAAACCGTCCGGGCGGCCGGAACGGACATCAGGGTCCTGGCGACGCCGGGCCACACCGCGGATTCGCTGTGCTTCCACCTGCCGCAGGACGGCCCGCACGGCTCGGTGCTGACCGGGGACACGATCCTGGGCTCCGGAACCACCGTGCTGGACTACCCCGACGGCACCCTCCGCGACTACCTTGACTCGCTGGACCGGCTCGAGCGCCTCGGGCCGGCCACGGTGCTGCCGGCCCACGGCCCGGTGCTGCCAGCTCTGGACGCCGTCGCCCGCGCCTACCGAGATCACCGTCAGGACCGGCTCGAGCAGATCCGGGCCGCCCTCGCGGCACTCGGTGACGATGCCGGCGTTGCTGCCGTCACGGACGCCGTGTACGCCGACGTCGATCCCTCCGTCCGCCGCGCCGCGGAGCTCTCCGTTGCGGCGCAGCTGGACTACCTGCGCAGGGCTTAACCACTTCCACAGCGGGAGCCGCTGAACCCGGGGCCGGGTGACGGGACGGTAGGGTAGGAACCATGCGTATCGCCCGGTTTGTAGTTGATTCTGATCCCCTCTACGGCATCGTGGAAGGTGAGCCCGGCAGTGAGGAAGTCACTGTCATCAAGGGCGACCCGTTCTTCCACGGCGTGGAACGAACCCCCATGAAGCACAAGCTGGAGGACGTCCGCCTGCTGGCGCCGATCATCCCGCGCAGCAAGGTCATCGGCGTCGGCCGCAACTTCGCGGAGCACGCCCGCGAACTCGGCAACGAGGTCCCGGCGCAGCCCTTGCTGTTCCTCAAGCCCAACACCTCCGTGATCGGGCCCAACGATCCCATTGTCCTGCCGGAGTTCTCCGAGGACGTCTCCTTCGAAGCCGAGCTGTGCGTCGTGATCGGCCGGATCTGCAAGGACGTGCCCGAGAACCGGGTGGACGACGTGATCTTCGGCTACACCTGCGGCAACGACCTCACCGCCCGCGACGTCCAGAAAACGGACCTGCAGTGGGCCCGGGCCAAGGGCTTCGACACCTCGGCACCGCTCGGGCCGTGGATCGAGACCGAACTCGACACCGAGGACCTGCAGATCCAGGGCCGGCTCAATGGCGAACTGCGCCAGGACGGCAGCACCAACCAGATGATCCGCGGCGTCCGGGAGCTCGTCTCCATCGTCTCGCAGGCCTTCACCCTGCTGCCCGGCGACGTCATCATGACCGGTACCCCGGCCGGCGTCGGCGCGGTAAAGGCCGGCGACCGCTACGAGGTCGAGATCGAGGGCATCGGACGCCTCTCCAACCCGGTGGTCCGCCGCTAAGCGCTCCGCCAGGACTTGCCAGCGCCGAGTTCGGACAGCCGCACCGTGGATCCGCAGTTCGGATCCACGGTGCGGCTGTCCTTTTGCGTAGCGGCATTCCGGGCAAGGGGCGATGGGAGAGATTGGTAATGTTGGTACCACTATGACTACTGCTTCCGCGTCCGACGCCGTTTCCAGCTCCGCCCTTGCTGCCCCCACCGGTGAAGTCACCGCTGACACCCCGGTCCGTGTCCGGTTCTGCCCCTCGCCCACGGGCACCCCGCACGTTGGCCTGATCCGCACCGCCCTGTTCAACTGGGCCCACGCCCGGCACACCAAGGGCACCTTTGTGTTCCGGATCGAGGACACGGACGCGGCCCGCGACTCGGAGAAAAGCTACCAGCAGCTGCTTGAAGCCCTCAAATGGCTCGGCATCACCTGGGAAGAAGGCGTGGAAGTCGGCGGCCCGCACGAGCCCTACCGCCAGTCGCAGCGGCTGGACCTGTACAAGGACGTCGTGGCCAAGCTGATCGACGCCGGCTACGCCTACGAGTGCTACTCCTCGCCGGACGAGGTGGAGGCCCGCCACCGGGCAGCCGGCCGCGACCCCAAACTGGGCTACGACAACTTCGACCGCGAGCTCTCCGAGGAACAGCTGGCCGCGTTCAAGGCCGAGGGCCGCCAGCCCGTGCTGCGCGTCCGCATGCCCGACGAGGACGTCACGTTCACGGACATGGTCCGCGGCGACATCACCTTCAAAGCCGGCAGCATCCCGGACTACGTCATTGTCCGCGCCGACGGATCCCCGCTCTACACCCTGGTCAACCCGGTGGACGACGCCCTGATGGGGATCACCCACGTGCTCCGCGGCGAGGACCTGCTCTCCTCCACGCCCCGCCAGGTGGTGCTGATCCGCGCCCTCATGGACATCGGCGTCGCCAGCTACATGCCCGTCTTCGGCCACCTGCCGTACGTCATGGGTGAGGGCAACAAGAAGCTCTCCAAGCGTGACCCCCAGTCCAACCTGTTCCTGCTCCGGGACCGCGGCTTCATCCCCGAGGGCCTGCTCAACTACCTGTCCCTGCTCGGCTGGAGCCTCTCCGCCGACGAGGACATCTTCACCGTCGATCAGCTGATCGAGCACTTCGACGTCAACGATGTGCTGGCCAACCCGGCCCGCTTCGACATCAAGAAGGCTGAGGCGATCAACGGCACCCACATCCGCATGCTCGGCGCTGAGGACTTCCGCGCCCGGCTGGTGCCCTACCTCCAGGCCGCCGGATTCGTGGGGGAGAGCCTCACGGCCCGCGAGGAGGAGATCCTGGCCGAGGCCGCCCCGCTGATCCAGGAGCGCATCTCGCTGCTGGGCGAGGCCCCCGAAATGCTCGCGTTCCTGTTCAAGGCCGATGACGCGATCGACGTCGCCGACGACGCCCGCAAGGGCCTGCCGGAGAACCTCACCGAGGTGCTCGACGCCGCCCTGTCCGCGCTGGAGCCCGTCGCTGACTGGACGGCCGAGAACATCCAGGCTGCCCTCAAGGAGGCCCTCGTGGAAGGCCTCGGCGTCAAGCCGCGCCTGGCGTTTGGCCCGGTCCGCACGGCCGTCTCGGGCCGGCGGATCTCACCGCCGCTGTTCGAATCCATGGTCATCCTGGGCAAGGACTCATCCCTGGCCCGCCTCCGCGCCTTCCGCGGCTGACATGCTGGCAGCGGGCCTGGGCGCAGGCGGTGTCCAAGGGATCCTGTTCGACATCGATGACACCCTGGTGGACCTCGAATTCGCCATGACGACGGCCCTCCGCGACGTCAGCGAGCACCTCCTGCCCGGCCTGGACGAGGCCGGGTGGGAGCGGTTCGGGCGGATCTTCACCCATGAGACCACCCACTTCTACGACCGCTACCTGGCCGGGGAGCTGACGTTCAATGAGCAGCGGCTGCTCCGCGGCCGGGCGGCGCTGGCGTACTTCGGCGTCGAACTGGCGGACGGCGAGCAGGCCCACCACTGGGTGAGTTCCTACGCCAGCCGCCAGCACGGCTACATCCGCGCGTTCGACGACGTCGGGCCGCTGCTGGACGCCCTGGACGCTGCCGGCATTCCCTACGGCGCCGTGAGCAACAACGTCCACGACTACCAGCGCGTGAAGCTGGACGCGGCCGGGCTGGAACGGATTGCCGTTCTGGTGGGCACCGATACCGTGGGCGTCGCAAAACCGGACCCGGCCATTTACCTCGAGGGTGTCCGGCGGATCGGTACCGGCCCCGGCCAAACCCTGTACGTCGGGGACAACCGGCTACTCGACGCGGAAGGCTCGACGGCGGCCGGCCTCCTCGGTGTCTGGCTGAACCGCGGCGGGGAGCCGGCCCCTGGCTTCGTGGGCCGCGAGGTCGGCTCCCTGCTGGACCTGCTGGCGTAGCCGGTCCGCAGGAACCGGCCCCAGAAGCTACCGGTGGCCGGCCTGCTTCTTCCGCAGCGACAGGAAGGCGCCAACGGAGCCAAGGACCAGGGCTGCGACGAGTCCGAATGCCGTTGCGGCGTCGGACTGCCGGAGCATACTGGTGGGCGAGACCGCGGCTGCTCCGGAATACAACGTGCCGGTGCCGTCGGCGATCCTGGCGTTGCCGTCCGCGAGTTTGTCCGCGCCCGTGGCCAGCTGGGAGGAGCCGGACGCCAGCTTGGTGTTGCCGGCCGATAGTTCTGAGGCCCCGGAAGCCAGAGCCCGGGAGCCGCCCAGCAGGCCGGGGTTGGCCGGATCGCCGGGATTTCCCTTGATGCCGGCGTTCAGCGCCACGGTTCCGTCGGCGAGCCGGGAGCTGCCCGCGGTCATCCGGGCGGCGGCCTTGAGCAGGCCCGGGTGCTCGGGATCGCCGGGGACACCGTCCATCCCGACCCGGATCTTGGAGGTGCCGTCGGCCAGAAGCCGGGTGCCCAGCACGACGCCCGGGCTGGCCGAGTCCTGGCTGTTGAGTTTTCCGGCCAGCGTGGCGAAGCCGGCCGTGAGCTTGCCCGTTCCCGCGTGCATCTGGCCGGCACCGTCCCGCAGCCGCTGCGCCCCGGCCTGCAGTCGGCTGGCGCCGGCGTCCAGCTTGTGCGCGCCAGCGGTGATCTTCGCGATCTTGTCCTTCACCACTGACAGCGGGACGAGACCCTGGACCGGATCATTCGCCGCGGCCTGCAGGAGTTCCATGGCTTGAGCCAGGGCGGCGGTCCCCGTCCCCGCTTCCGGATTGGCGTTGGCACCGCGATAGCCCTTGAGCTGGTCGGTGCCGTCCGCCAGTGCAACGCTTCCCGCGGCCAGTTGGGCTGCGCCACCGTCGAGCCGGGTGGCGCCGTCGGCGAGGTTGTTCTCGGCGTTGCCCGCCGGCGTCGGCGTCAGCGCGGCGGACAGCTGCACGGCCCCGGCTGCGAGCTTCTGCGCACCGTCGTCGACTTTGTAGACGCCTGGGGCAAGCTTGCCGGTGACATCAGTTTCGATCTTGACGGCGCCGCGGGCTAATTCCCCGGCGCCGGCCTGGAGTTTGTCCGCCCCGGGTGCCAGCTTGCTGCTGATGCCCGAGTAGATCTTTTCCGCCCCCACGGAAAGTTTGCCGGCACCGGTATCGGCCAGGCCGGCGCCGTTGGCGAGTTTCCCGGCGCCGTCCTCCAGCCGGCCGGCCCCGGCGGAAGCCTGGGCGGCCCCGTCCTTGAGCTTCGCTGAACCGTCGGTGATCCGGCCTGTGACGAGGGTATAGAACCCCAGCAGGGCGATCAGCAGCAGTGCCAGGGTGGCGATGGCGAATTGTTGCGCTCTGGTCCGGGACTTGCTGGCGGCGGCACGACTCTGTGGCACAGGTGATTCCTCTCGACGTTCCCGCCGGCAGCGGCTCTGCTGCCGGCCACCCCAGATGATGATGTGATGCAGCTAACACTGGAAAATGATCGCAAAGCTGCCCGCAGTGGAGTGGGGGAGGGGTGGTTACTCGTTGGTAACTTACCGAGCGTAAACTTGTTTCCGCAGGATTGGCAAGGCCTGGCTTGGGTTTTGCCCCCGCGGAGGCGGCGCGCGGTCTACCCGGTCAGCTCGATCCCGCCGCCGCACTCTCGATTTGTGGAAGTGAAAACTCTCGGGTAAAGTAATTACTCGTGCTGAGGCGCCGGGAGCGAGGGTTTAGGCCTAAACATCCGGACCGAAAGTGCCATTGGGATATGGTGTAATTGGCAACACTACGGTTTCTGGTACCGTCATTCTAGGTTCGAGTCCTGGTATCCCAGCTCTGAAAGTCCGCGGGTTTCCGCTGAAATTCGGAAGTTTTGAATCGGCTGGTCCGATTTGAAACGCTGGCCAAATGTATGAAACAATCATTTGGCTTGAATGGCAGAAGTGCTGTTCTGGAAGTACGCGGCCCCATCGTATAGCGGCCTAGTACGCTGCCCTCTCACGGCGGTAACGCGGGTTCGAATCCCGCTGGGGTCACAACAGAAACGGTCCCGGGCATCAGCCCGGGGCCGTTTTGCTTTTCCCGGACGTACGGCTCCCGGTGCGGATCGCCCATCGGCTGGTCGGGCATTGCTTCCCCGGCAGCAGTGCCCCCCGCAGAAAGCACGTGCCGAACTGGCATGATGATGCTGTGAGCTCCCATGAAACCGCCCCCGAGGCCGCATCCGGCGTCGCCCTCCTTGACGCAGTGCGGCAGGATCTCGCGGCAGTCCGGCTGCCGCTCGCTCTGCCCGGGGCGGACCATACTCGCCTGGAGCTGCGGAAGGCAGTGGCTCAGCTCGACGACTACATCCTGCCCCGGTACCGCAGCCTCGACGCGCCCCTGCTGGCCGTGGTGGGCGGTTCCACTGGGGCCGGGAAATCCACCCTGGTCAACGCGCTGGTGGGCCACCCCGTCACGCGCGCCGGCGCGATCCGCCCCACCACCCGCCAGCCCATCCTGCTGCACCATCCCGGGGACGCCGCCTGGTTTGAGGGCCAACGGGTGTTGCCGGCCCTGGGCCGCATCCGCGGCACCTACACCGGCAATCAGCCCCTGGCCCCCGCCGATTCCGTTCCGCCCTCCGGCCCGGTGACGTCCCTCGTCCTTGTCGCTGAAGCCGCGGTCCCGCCCGGGATCGCCCTCGTGGACGCACCGGACGTCGATTCCATCTCCGAGAACAACCGACAGCTGGCCGGCCAGTTGCTCGCCGCCGCCGACCTCTGGGTGTTTGTCACCACCGCCAACCGCTACGCCGACGCCGTGCCCTGGCGCCTGCTCCTGGATGCGGCCTCACGCGACATCATGGTGGCCGTGGTGCTGGACCGGGTGCCGCCTGCGGCCGAGGCGGAAGTCAGCGCGGATCTGCAGGCCATGCTCAACCGGGAAGGCCTGGGTGCGGCCCGGATGTTCGTGGTGCCGGAGCTGTCATTGGATGCCGCAGGGATGCTCCCCGCTAAGGCTGTGGAGCCGCTGCGCGTTTGGCTCGGCAAGCTGGCAGGGGACGCCGCCGGACGGGCGGAGATTGCCCGGCGCACCCTCAACGGCACCCTGGTCGCCCTCGCCCACCGCGTCGATGCGGCGGAGCGGGCGCTGTCCGAACAGCAGCACGCGGCCGATGTTCTCGCGGCCGATGCCCGCAATGCCTATGACGACGCCGTGGCCAGGATCCTTGAGGCCACCCGCGACGGTGCGCTGCTGCGCGGCGAAGTGCTGGCGCGGTGGCAGGACTTTGTCGGGACAGGGGAGTTCTTCCGCGCCATGGAACAGAACATCGGCCGCTTCCGGGACCGCGTGGGCGCGTTCTTCCGGGGCGAGCCGGAGCCTGCGGTCAGGGTGGAAACCGCGATCGAGACAGGACTGCAGGCCGTCATCGTCGATCAAGCCGCCAAGGCCGCGGAGCACACGGACCAGCGCTGGCGTTCGGACCCCGCGGGCAGGCAGTTGCTGGGCACCGACGATCTCTCGGGTACATCCGAGGGCTTCGCGGACGCTGTAGCTGCCGAGATCCGCGCCTGGCAGGGAAGCCTGATGGAACTCATCCGCACCGAGGGCCAGGGAAAGCGCACCCAGGCCCGCTGGTTGTCCTTCGGTATCAACGGCCTCGGCGCCGCCCTGATGATTGTGGTGTTCTCCATGACCGCGGGCCTGACCGGGCTTGAGATCGGCGTCGCCGGCGGCACCGCCGTCGTGGGCCAGCGCCTCCTGGAGGCGGTGTTCGGGGAGGACGCCGTCCGCCGGCTCGCCCGGACCGCGCGCGAAGACCTGCATCTGCGGTGCCAGCGCCTGCTGGCGGCCGAGTCCCAGCGGTTCCTGATCCGGCTTGACCTCGACGCCGGCGGACCGCCTGAGGCCCTCGCCCGGCACGCGGCGGCACTGCGCCGGCTGGCGGCAACGGCATGAGCCGTGTTGGCGCCGCCCGCGAGACATCCCAGCTCGATCGCAGGCTGGAGGCGCTCAACAGCGCCAGGGAGCTTGCGTCCGGAGCCCTCCCGGAGGAGACCCTGGACTCGGTGCTGCAGGTGCTGGACCGGGCCGGTTCGCGGCGGTCGCTGTCCGGAGACCACACCGTGGTGGGGTTTTTTGGTGCCACCGGCAGCGGCAAGTCATCGCTCTTCAATGCCGTCAGCGGGGAGGAGATCGCGACGGCGGCCGTGCGCCGTCCGACTACCACTGAACCGCTGGCGGGCATCTGGGGCGTCCAGGGCAGCGATGCGCTGCTGGATTGGCTGGAGGTCAGGAAGCGCCATGCCGCGGGCCCGGTGAAAGGGTTCGCCGACGACGACACCGGGCTGATCCTGCTGGACCTGCCCGACTTTGACTCGACAAGGGCGGCCAACCGGGAGATCGTGCAGCGGATGGTGGGACTCGTGGACGTCCTCGTCTGGGTCCTCGATCCGCAGAAATACGCCGACGCTGCCGTGCACAACGACTTCTTGGCACCGCTGTCCTCGCACGGGGCCGTCACGATCGTTGTGCTCAACCAGATCGACAGGCTCCCGGAACACGAGGTCCGGCCAGTCCTGGAATCCCTCAAAGACATCCTGGCGCGCGACGGGCTGGGCAAGATTCAGGTCCTCGCAGCTTCCGCGGCTCTTGGGACAGGGGTGGACAAGGTCCGGGCCGTCATCCGCCAGGCGGCGGTGCAGCGGCAGGCGATGTCACAGCGGCTCGCGGCAGATATCACGCAGGCCGCCGCCCGGCTGGCAGAGGCATCAGGATTGTCCGCCGGTGGCACCAAGACTGGTGGCAGGACGGCAGCCGACACGAATGCAGCCGGCAGCGGGACGGCGGCCGGCGCGACGGCCGCGTCCAGGGCCCGGCTGGCGGGGGAGTTGGCCGTGGCCGCCAACGTGCCGCTGGTGGTCGACGCCGTCGCGCGGTCCTACCGGCTGGAGGCCACCCGGCGCACGGGCTGGCCGGTGACCCGCTGGCTGGCCAGGTTCCGGCCGGATCCCTTGCGGCGACTGAACCTGCGTCGCGAGGGAGCCAAGCCTGAGCTGAACCGGACGTCGCTTCCTCCCGCCGGCGCGCCGGAGCGGGCGCGGACCGATGCCGCCGTCCGGGAATTCGGTGAGGCGGCGTCCGCTGGTGCCCCGGGGCCGTGGCGGGCTGCCATCCGCAGCGCTGCCCGTGAAGGAAGCGACCGGCTGCCGGACGCTGTGGACCAGGCCATTGCCTCCACAGACCTGTCCGCGGGCAGGAAATCCTGGTGGTGGGGCCTGTTCAATACAGTTCAGTGGCTCGCCCTGGTGACGGCGCTGGCCGGGTTCGCGTGGCTCGGAGTCCTGGCTGCTCTGGCCTATCTGCAGCTGCCGGTGCCCGAGGTCCCGCGGGTCCAGGGCTGGCCGGTTCCTACCGTGATGATCGCCGGGGGAGTGCTGCTGGGCATCGTCCTGGCAATTGCGGCGCGGTTCATTGTCGGTGCCGCGGCGGCGTCACGGAGTGCCGTGGCCAGGAAGCGGCTGAAGGCCGCCGTCGCCGACGTTGCGGAGCGGCTCGTGGTGGCCCCCGTGGAACGTGAGGTCAGCCGCCTGGCGAAGTTCACTGCCGCGCTGAAGGCCGCCGCGGGCCGCTAGTGTGCCGCCGGTGCGGCGCCGGTGCGGGGCCGGCCCGCTGGCGGCCGCTAAGGCCCGGCTGCGGGTTAGAGCGTGACCCAGGCGCCGGATCGCGCCAGCAGGCGGTTTCCGGTGATCGTGTCCGTCCAGCTTGAACCGTTCTTGAACACAACCGCAGTGTTTTTCTTTCCGATGATGTCGGCATAGAACTGCCGGGACGAGGCCGACGCCGAGACCGTATTGACGACGGAATCCTCGAAGCGGAGGGATACACGGTTGAATCCGGTCCAGGATCCCTCCGCGGCGTATTCACCTTTGCCGGAGTAGAACCCGCCGGCTTTGGCGTCGGTGATGGTGACCGTAGCGTCGATCTCGAGGTTGTTGAAGTTGTTTGCTGCCCCGCCGGGCTGCCCGTTTGCGAGGTAGATTGCCCACCCTGTCGTCTGGTCGATGATGGCGCCGTTGATCTTCACATGGGAGACGTTCCCCAGCTCGGAATCGATGAAGATGCCGTAGTTGTTGGCTTTCCGAATGTCCGGATCCGTGATCTGCATGTGGGTCACGCCGCCGATGCGGATTCCGGAGTGCCCAGAACTTGGTTTGTTCCGGTTGCGGACGATGGGACTGACGATCTTGACGTAGTTGGCCATTTGGATCAGGAACCCGCACGTGTTCCGGTTCACGAGGCCACAGTCTTCCGCAAGGCAGTTCAGGAGGAACAGGTTCTCGTTGTAGACGCCCAGGGCGCGAAGGCTACCGAGAACCTTGAACCCGGTGCCGGTGCAGTTGATGGCGGAGCAGTTGTTGATCCAAAGGTTTCTGATCTGTGCCGGACCGGAGGCGCGGAAACCGTGCTCGCCGGCGTCGTGTACGGCGACGTTGTCAATGCGTATGTCCTCTGACGGTTTATTCCCTTCCAGGAGGACGCCGTTGTGTCCGGGCGTGAAGGTCGAGTTCGGGGAAGCACCCCGGATCCAGCCGCCGTTGAGGCGAAGGTGCGATACGTCGCGAAAATGCGCGCCGCAGACGTAGGTGTGAATTTCGAGCCAATTGATCGTCAGGTTCGGAACGGTCTCGGCGAACAAGGCGTAGTCGAAGTTCTTGATCCGGACCCGGTCAATGGTGATGTAGCTGGAGCCGTTGATGTTCAGCCCGTTGTCCCGGATGTTGCCGTTGCCTTGTCCGGGAACGGTCGATTCGACGTCCACGACGTCAATCTGGACGTTTGTTGCGTCCTGGATGGACAAACCGGAGCCGCTGGCGCCGCCCAGTGTGGTGATGTAGATGCCGCCGGTGACGGTCGTATGCGAGCCGATCCTGATTTGTGGGCTGCGGCCCGTCCGGGCACTCGCACGGAACTTCGCACCGTTGGTGTGCAGGCGAAGCCCCGCGGGAAGGACCAGTGCGGCGCCGAGGACCATGGTGTAGGTGGCCGGGATGACCAGCGGGTAGCCGAGCGCGACCGCCGCGTTCGCTGCCGCCAACACTGCGGCCCGGTCATCCGTGGTGCCGTTGCCGGTCACGCCATAATCTCGGGCGTTAATGAAAAGTTCGCCTTTGCCGACGGGGGGAACCAGCGCCGTGGCGGCTTGACCCCGGACGGCCTGATCACTCTGAGTGGCGGCAGCTAGTCCGAGACCACCGGAAATAATGGCTGTTCTACGTGTTACGGACATGACGATCGGCCCTTCATCCGGCCAACAGCGCTTCCCCGACCATCGTGGACCAACGAGCCTTGGAAAACCTATGGTCGTGCGCCTTCAACACATTGTGGCCCCGACACAGTTTGTGTCGCTAGGGACGGAGTCGACGGCGGCGAGTCAGTCAGACGCTTGCTGCGGCGTCGCGGACCTTGATCATGGTTCGGAGGTTGCGGGTGGTGGTGGCAGCCTTGTACTTCGCCTTCGAGGACAGCTTGCTGAAAGGGCTGTCCAGGGTTCCGCCGGCGGGGGCGAGCCAGGCCAGGGCTTCAGGGCCCAGCCGGGTAAGCTCGGTCCCGTCCAGGGCGCTGCCTGCCTCAAAGAGTTCCGAGAGCGCCGCTTCATCAGAGGCGAGCGTCAGATAGGTGTGGGTGGACGCGTCGTCGGCCGGATAGGGGCAGGCCTCCACCAGGGCAGCCACGCGGGCAGCCGTCAGCACCACCACCCAGGCGTCGTAGCCGAAGGTTTCCCGCAGGCACGCCTCGAACTCCTGCTTGACGCCGGCCGGATCCAGCTCGCTGGCCAGCACCACGTTGCCGCTGGCCAGCAGGGTCACGACACCCGAGAATGGCCGGGACTTCAGTGCGCTCTTGAGATCGGCCATCTTGATATTGATGCCGCCCACGTTGATGCCCCGCAGGAACACCGCATAGCTGTTCATGGGCACAGCATACTTAGTCGTTGGTCTTGCGGAGCGCCTCAGTCAGGACACGCCCGGCGTTGCAGACCACTTCGGCGTGCAGCCGCCCCGGCTGGCGGGTCAGGCGCTCGATCGGGCCGGAAATGGACACGGCGGCAATCACCCGGCCGGACGGCCCGCGGACCGGTGCCGAAACGGAGGCGACCCCCGGCTCGCGTTCGCCGAGGCTCTGGCCCCAGCCCCGGCGTCGTACTCCCGCCAAAACAGTGGGGGTGAAGCGGGCGGACTGGAGGCCTTCCAGGAGACGGTCGTGGTCCTCCCACGCCAGCAGCACCTGGGCCGCGGAGCCGGCCTTCATGGACAGCTGGGTGCCGACGGGAATCGTGTCGCGCAGGCCGATGGGGCGTTCGGCGGAGGCCACGCAGACGCGCCAGTCGCCCTGGCGGCGGAAGATCTGGGCGCTCTCGCCGGTGGCGTCGCGGAGCTGCATGAGCACGGGACCTGCGGAGGCGATGAGGCGGTCTTCGCCGGCGGCCGAGGCCAGTTCCACCAGGCGGCTCCCGAGCACGAAACGGCCCTGGATGTCGCGGCTCACCAGCCTGTGGTGCACCAGTGCCAGAGCCAGCCGGTGCACGGTGGGCCGGGCCAGTCCCGTGGCCGCCACCAGCTGCGCCAGGGTGGTGGGGCCAGCCTCAAGTGCGTCAAGCACATGGGCCGCTTTATCGATGACACCGACTCCACTAGAATTGTCCATGTAATGATATTGACGTCTCATTATCTGAGATGCAAGTCAACGCGCTGGCGTATTACTTGGCTGTGCTGGTTCAGTGGAAGCAACAGTCCATCGGACGCACATTACTTACCGCAGTGAAGGGAGCAGGCCGTGGCAAAGACACTGGCCGAGAAAGTCTGGGACGCGCACGTAGTGCGCAAGGGGGACGGCGAAGGAGCCAACGCCCAGCCGGACCTCCTTTTCATCGACCTCCATCTGGTGCACGAGGTGACATCGCCGCAGGCATTTGAAGGCCTGCGCCTCGCCGGGCGCAAGCTGCGCCGGCCGGACCTCACCATCGCCACCGAGGACCACAACACTCCCACGCTGGACATCGACAAGCCAATTGCCGATCTCACCAGCCGCACCCAGATCCAGACCCTGCGCAACAACTGCCAGGAGTTTGGCGTCCGCCTGCACTCCCTCGGCGACGCCGAGCAGGGAATCGTGCACGTGGTGGGCCCCCAGCTGGGCCTCACGCAGCCCGGCATGACCGTGGTCTGCGGCGACTCGCACACGTCAACCCACGGCGCCTTCGGAGCGCTCGCGATGGGCATCGGCACCTCCGAGGTGGAGCACGTCATGGCCACCCAGACGCTGTCCCTGAAGCCGTTCAAGACCATGGCCATCAACGTTGAAGGCACGCTGCGTCCCGGCGTAAGCGCCAAGGACATCATCCTGGCTGTCATCGCCAAGATCGGCACCGGCGGCGGGCAGGGCTACGTGCTGGAGTACCGGGGCTCCGCCATCCGTGCGCTGTCCATGGAAGCCCGGATGACCATCTGCAACATGTCCATCGAAGCCGGCGCGCGCGCCGGGCTGGTGGCTCCGGACCAGACCACTTACGACTACATGTACGGCCGCCCGCACGCGCCCCAGGGCGCCGACTGGGATGCCGCCGTCGAATACTGGAACACGCTGAGCACCGACGACGGCGCGGCGTTCGACGTCGAGGTGGACCTCGACGCCGACACCCTGGAGCCGTTCGTGACGTGGGGAACCAACCCGGGCCAGGGAGTGTCGTTGTCCGCCAAGGTGCCCTCGCCGGATGACTTCGGCGATGAAAACGCCAAGGCCGCCGCCGAACGGGCCCTGCAGTACATGGGGCTCGAAGCCGGCACGCCGATGAAGGACATCCGGGTGGACACGGTGTTCCTGGGCTCCTGCACCAACTCCCGGATGGAAGACCTCCGGGCCGCCGCCGACGTCATCCGCGGCCGGACCAAGGACCCGGCTGTGCGCATGCTGGTGGTACCCGGCTCCGCCCGCGTTCGGCTCGAGGCCGAGGCCGAGGGCCTGGACAAGGTCTTCAAGGACTTCGGGGCCGAGTGGCGCTTTGCCGGCTGCTCCATGTGCCTGGGCATGAACCCGGACCAGCTGGAAGTGGGGGAGCGCTGCGCCTCAACGTCCAACCGCAACTTCGAGGGGCGCCAGGGCAAGGGCGGCCGCACCCACCTCGTCTCGCCGGTGGTCGCGGCGGCCACGGCGGTCCGCGGCACGCTGAGCTCGCCGTCGGATCTGGACCCCGTTCCGGAGCCGGCAGCGGTCCGAATCGACGCCGCGTAGTTTCTGCCGCGTAGTCTCCGCCCGGATTCAAGCCCCGATCCACACAGCCCCGATCCATACAGTCCCGAAGGATCCGCCATGGAAAAGTTCACCACCCACACCGGCATCGGTGTCCCACTGCGCCAGAGCAACGTCGACACGGACCAGATCATCCCCGCCGTTTACCTCAAGCGCATCACCCGCACCGGCTTTGAGGACGCGCTCTTCGCCGCGTGGCGCAAAGACCCGTCCTTCATCCTGAACCAGGCACCGTTCAGCGCAGGATCCGTCCTGGTGGCCGGCCCCGACTTCGGCACCGGCTCGTCCCGCGAGCACGCCGTCTGGGCGTTGAAGGACTACGGCTTCAAGACTGTCCTGTCCTCGCGCTTTGCCGACATTTTCCGGGGCAACTCCGGCAAGCAGGGCCTGCTCGCCGCCGAGCTCGCCCAGGACGACATCGAGCTCATCTGGAAAGAACTCGAGAATGCCCCCGGCACCGAAGTGACGGTGGATCTCGTGTCCAAGACTGTGCAGTGCGGCAACATTGTGGCGCCCTTCGAGATTGACGATTACACCCGGTGGCGCCTCCTGGAAGGCCTGGACGACATCGGGCTGACCCTCAAGCACGAATCGGATATCACCGCGTACGAGGCAACCCGGCCTTCTTTCAAGCCCAAGACGCTGCCTGCCCGGTTGTCCTAAGGCTCCTGACCCGGGTTTCGGGACCTAAGGCTCGAGACCCCGGCCCAAGGCCAGAGCTCAGGGCCCCGGCCCCGGACCTGGGGCTCGAAACCCGCGCCTCGCGGCTCGAGCCTTGGCCCCGGGCAACACAGTACTGCGGGCCGCCGCCTGGTCTCAGCCCTTCTCCAAGTGCTGACGTGCCGCCGTCGAGTTGCAAGACTCGACGGCGGCATTTTTGTCGTCGGCTCTTGTCTGTAGGCCCTGCTGGTCCGTCATCCAATGCCACGATTCAACGTCTCGACTTACCGGTCCTATGCCACCGCAGCTGGAAGACGCTTTGCGATCCTGAGGGCCTTCGCCCGGTGCCGGAGCTGACGTCGGTGCCGGGACCCCGGCGCATCAGTTCCGTACGCACGGGGGTCAAGAGGCGTTGTTGCGGAAATCGGATTCCCCGAGCGCAGACGGTCATAGGAATCTCCTTCTGACAGCGGCGTCCCCGGCAGGGGTGGTGCGGTGGAGTGGTAGGTGTGGCCGGTGGGGGTGGTGAGTTCGATGGTGTGCCTGTTTCTGCTGTGCCCGTGCCCGGTCCCGGCTGCTGGTCCGGGTCCAGAGCCCACGTGCTGTGGGCCTGCGAGGTTTACGGTGCGGGCGGTCCAGCCTGGGTTTTCTTTGGTGTGGTTGCAGGCTTCGCAGAGTCCGGCGCCGTTGGCCTGGGTGGTTGGGCCGCCGTGGTGCCAGGGGATGATGTGGTCCAGGTGCCGGATGGGCGCGTCGCAGTAGGGGGTGCGGCAGGTGTCGTCACGGGTCTGGATGAAGCGGCGGAGCCGGTGCGGGAAGAGCCGGGCGCGGGAGTCCATGGCGACGAGCTCGCCGGTGCCCGGGTGGGTGTAGAGCCGGCGAAGAAAGACGGTGAAGGCATCCGCATCGGCACCGGACGAGGCACCGGCACCGGACGCGTCACCGGATCTCCTGGGGCTGCCGGGTCCCGGGGGACCGGTGCTGTCTGTGGCCGCGCTGCCGTCTGTGGCCTTGGTGCCGTTGATGAGGGCGCGGGCCCAGCCGGCGGGGACGGTGCCGTAGCCGGGGATCCGGGCCGGTTCGGAGTCGGCCTGGAACAGGGTGCGGTCGGTCATGACGAGCTGGATCTCGACCCCGGTGACCCCGCCCGGGGTGCCGGTGCCGCGTTCGACGAGGGTGTCGGCCATGGCCTGCCCGCGGCCCCTCGGGTCCCCGGCGGCGCGGAGGGTATCGGCGTGCCGGGCCAGGGCGGTGTATAGGCCGACGCCGGCGGTCACCGGGAGCAGGGCGGTCAGGTAGCACATGGTGTCCGGGGCCGGGCGGAGGCTGACGTGCCGCCCGGTGGCGGCGTGCGCGGCGCGGTCGGTGACGGTGCGCGGGTCCAGCCGGTACGCGGCGGCCCGGGCGGTGGCCACCAGCCGCCGGTCACCGGCCCCGGCGAGGGCCCCGGTGTCGGCGGCGAGGTGTTCGTCGACGGCGGCCCGGTCCGCGGCGGTCAGGCAGGCGGTCTCGCGCACCAGCAGGGTGGCGCCCCATTCGTTCAGCTGCCCGGACTCGAGGGCGGCGAGGGTGTGCGGCATCTCGGCCACGAGGGCCTTGGCGAGGCCCAGGAGCCGGCCGCCCTTGGCGGGGGATTCACGCCGAGCCAGGGCAATCTGCGCACCGATCCCGGCCCCGAGCTGCCCCGCAGGGATCCCGAGCATTGTTTGTTCGCGGCGCTGGGAGGCATCAAAGGAGACCGCGATCCGGGCCTGCAGGGCCGCCGATGCCGATTTCACGTCCTCGAGTACCCGGAGCTGGTGGATCATCCCCGGGCCGTCCGTGGCCGGACGGATCGCGGACATCATGCGGATCAGGTCCTCGACGGCCGCCCCCGCAGCGGCCGGCCCGGAGGCGGCACCGCCCCCGGCGCGGCGGAGGCCGGTGCCGCCGTCTCCTGCCGGAACCACTTCGGGCCCCTGATTGCCGTCCATGAATCAAGTTTCCTCGCGACCTACGACATTAAAGGGCCGTATGGTCTGGTCCGTGCGCCAGGTGTTTTGCGAAATCCCTGCCCCTAGCTGCTGATGGCGACGGTGGGGACGGAGGTCTTGGAGGTGGTGGTGAATCCGGCCTTCTTGCCGGTGACACGGACCGTGACGGTCTTTGCTATGTCGCTGGCCGTGAGCTTGTAGCTGGACAAGCTGGCCCCGGTGATGGCGACGCCGGAGCGGTACCACTGGTAGGTGAGTGCCACAGGGGCCGGCGACCAGGTCCCCGAAGTGGGCGTGAGGGTGCTGCCAACCTTGGCGGTGCCCGACAGGGTGGGTGTGGTCGCCTTTAATGTGCCCGCGGTGACGGCGGCAGTTGGGGCGGAGGTCTTGGAAGTGGTGGTGAATCCGGCCTTCTTCCCTTTTACGCGGACCGTGATGGTCTTTCCGATGTCGCTAGCCGTGAGCTTGTAGCTGGGCAAGCTGGCCCCGGTGATGGCGACGCCGGAGCGGTACCACTGGTAGGTGAGTGCCACCGGGGCGGGCAGCCAGGTCCCCGGGACGGCCGTGATGGTGTTGCCCACCTTGGCCGAACCGGACACCGTGGGCGTAGGTGTTGCTGTCAGAGCGGGCAGGGTTGCCGTGACGTTGATGGTGGCGAGGTGCACGAAGCCGGTGGAGCGGTTGCCGCGGGTGTCGGTGAGGGGGAAGAGTTTTACGGTCCAGGCCCCGGTGGCGGAG
>NZ_JBHUBT010000002.1:432462-458302 GCF_042788715.1 Arthrobacter sp. NPDC056886 | reverse complement strand
GACCGCTGCCAGGTGCCGTCGCGGGTAGTGCCGGAGACCAGGGTCATCTCGCCGAAGCCTTGGCTCTGTCCGGTGGTGTCGTGGCTGACGACGAGGTCTGGTTCGTCGGCCCCGGTCTGATCAGTCAAGCGCACGGTGACCTTGACGGTGGCCGGTCCCGTGGCGATGTTCAGCGACGTTGGGGTGACGGTGGAGCTGACCAGTACGGGCCCAGTCATATCCGAAGGAGTGCCGGACACGTTGATGGTGGCGAGGTGCACGAAGCCGGTGGAGCGGTTGCCGCGGGTGTCGGTGAGGGGGAAGAGTTTTACGGTCCAGGCCCCGGTGGCGGAGCCTTGGGGGATGGTCACGGACCGCTGCCAGGTGCCGTCGCGGGTAGTGCCGGAGACCAGGGTCATCTCGCCGAAGCCTTGGCTCTGTCCGGTGGTGTCGTGGCTGACGACGAGGGCTGGTTCGTCGGCCCCGGTCTGATCAGTCAAGCGCACAGTGACCTTGACGGTGGCCGGTCCCGTTGCGATGTTCAGTGACTTGGGCGTCACCGCGGAGCTGACCATGACGGGCCCGGTCACATCGGACGGAGTGCCGGTCACGTTGAGAGTGGCGAGGTGTACGAAGCCGGTGGAGCGGTTTCCGCGGGTGTCGAACAGGGGAAAGAGTTTTACGGTCCAGGCCCCTGTGGCGGAGCCCCGGGGGATGGTCACGGACTGCTGCCAGGTGCCGTCGCGGATAGTGCCGGAGACCAAGGTCATCTCGCCGAAGCCCTGGCTCTGTCCGGTGGTGTCGTGGCTGACGACGAGGGCCGGTGTGTCAACCCCCGTCCCGTCAGTCAAGCGCACAGTGACCTTCACGGTGGCCGGTCCGGTGGCGATGTTCAGCGACTTCGGCGTGACTGCGGAGCTGACCATGACAGGCCCAGTCATATCCGGGGCAGCGTTGCTGACAGGCGCCGTGACAAGCGAAAGAATTGTGAAGATCGCCAGACAAAAGGTCATGACGGCAGGTCTTGATTTCATGTTGGTGATCACCAACGGCCCCCCAAGGCTCGTGCAGCCCGTTGGCCGCAGTGAATGGGTCCGCGAGCGGCGGACCTCGTGATTGTAGCGGGCGCCACCCACAGCAGAGGAACCGGCACGCCTCCCGCGTCTTTCCGCCACGCCGGGGACAATGAGCCGGAGACAGTGAGATGTGCAGCGCCACCGGCAACTCGGAGGCTCCTAGTCCGCGTTGCCGTATCCATGCTGGCGGGGCCAGTGTGAGGCTTATCGAACCGCTCCGTATTTCAGATCGGTAACGGATGCTCCTATGCTTAGCTGGAGCCTTTGTAAGGATTTGGGGGCGAGTAGTCGTGAGGAAACCGGTATATGAGTAGTGTTCTGACAATCCGCGGAGGCGTCCCGCTAACTGGCCGCGTCACCGTTCGCGGGGCCAAGAATCTTGTCCCCAAGGCCATGGTTGCTGCCCTCCTGGGCAACGAGCCATCGGTGTTGCGCAACGTGCCTGAAATTAAGGACGTCGAGGTTGTCACGAGCCTGCTTCAGCTCCATGGTGTCAGGGTTGACAAGGACCCTGTGACTGGCGACCTGACGCTTGACCCGAAGGACGCCAAGACCGCCTCCAGCACGGCGATCGATGCCCACGCCGGCGATTCGCGCATTCCGATTCTGCTGTGCGGGCCACTGATCCACGCCATCGGCGAGGCTTTCATCCCTGATCTGGGCGGCTGCAAGATCGGCGACCGTCCGATCGACTACCACCTCAATGTCCTGCGCCAGTTCGGTGCAGTCGTGGAAAAGCGCCCCGGCGGCATCCACATCTCCGCGCCCAACGGGCTCAAGGGCGCCAAAATTGTGCTGCCCTACCCCTCCGTCGGCGCCACCGAGCAGGTCCTGCTGAGCGCCACCCGCGCCGAGGGCATCACCGAGCTCTCCGGCGCGGCCACGGAGCCGGAAATCGTGGACCTCATCGCGGTCCTGCAGAAGATGGGCGCGATCATCAGCGTCCAGACTGACCGCACCATCCGGATCGAAGGCGTTCAGGACCTCGGCGGGTACAACCACCGGGCCCTCTCGGACCGCAACGAATCGGCCTCCTGGGCTTCCGCGGCCTTGGTCACCCGCGGCGACATCTTTGTCGAAGGCGCCACGCAGCGGGACATGATGACCTTCCTGAACACCTACCGCAAGGTGGGCGGCGGGATGGACATCGGCGACGACGGGATCCGCTTCTACCACCGCGGCGGCAAGCTCAACCCCCTGGTCCTCGAAACTGACGTGCACCCCGGCTTCATGACGGACTGGCAGCAGCCCCTCATCGTCGCCCTGACCCAGGCCGAGGGCGTCTCGATCGTCCACGAGACCGTGTACGAGAACCGGTTCGGCTTCACGGATGCACTGATCCGCATGGGCGCCAATATCCAGGTCCATCGCGAGTGCCTCGGCAGCGTGCCGTGCCGCTTCGGCCAGCGCAACTTCCTGCACTCCGCCGTAATCTCCGGACCTACGCAGCTCACGGGCACCGACATTGATGTCCCGGACTTGCGTGGCGGATTCAGCCATCTCATCGCCGCGCTGGCCGCCAACGGCACCTCGCGCGTCACAGGAATCGACATCATCAACCGCGGTTACGAGCGCTTCACCGAGAAGCTCGCGGGCCTCGGCGCCGATTTCGACATCACGTCAGCCAAGTAGCGGGGACCAGTTGAAGGAATCGGCCAAGAGCCACGCCACGTTTGTGGCGGTCGCCGGGATCGTCCGGCCCGTGATGAACCTCCTGATGAACAAGAAGTGGGAAGGCCTCGAGAAGCTTCCTGCCGGGGGTTTCATCGCCGCACCCAACCACTGCACGGAGATCGACCCGCTGGTGGTGGGGCACATGCTCTATAACCAGAAACGGATGCCGCACTTCCTCGCCAAAGCCGGCCTCTTCAAGGTGCCCGTGCTGGGTGCTGTCCTGCGGTCCACCAAGCAGATCCCGGTGGAACGCTCGACGGCGGGGGCGAACCGTTCGCTGCAGCTCGCCAAGGAGATCGTGAACGAAGGCGGGGCGATCATCATTTACCCCGAGGGAACCCTGACCCGTGACCCGGCACTCTGGCCGATGAGGGGGCACACCGGCGCCGCGCGCATGGCGCTGGAGAGCGGCATTCCCGTGGTGCCCATGGCCCATTGGGGTGCCCAAGAGGTCTTCCCCCGGTACGCGAAGCGTTTCTACATTTTCCCCCGCAAGACATCCCGCCTGGTGGTCGGGGATCCCGTGGACCTGAGCGCCTTTGCAGGCCGCCCGCTGGACAAGGCGACGCTCGCCGCCGCCACGAACGTCATCATGGACGCCATTACCGGTCTTCTGGCGGGACTGCGCGGCGAACAGCCGCCCGCGGAGCGGTGGGACCCTGCGGCGCACAAGCAGTCCAAGCAGGGTCGCTTCATCGAGCGGGGCACCGAAGGCAGTGCTATCCAAGAGGGTGGCGCATCAAACGAGAACACTGGGGACAGCGCCGGATGACGGTTAACTTTGAACGAGAAACTTCGGCCAGCACCGTGGCCGTCCTGGGGGCAGGCTCCTGGGGTACCACTTTCGCCAAGGTGGTCGCAGACGCAGCGGCGGCCTCGGGGGTCGAACGCAGCATTCGCCTCTGGGGCAGGCGTCCGGAAATTGTGGACCAGATCAATACCCAGCACCGCAATGAGCAGTACCTGAAGGGCATCACGCTGCCGTCCAGCATCACCGCGTCCAAGGACGTCTCCGAGGTCCTGGCGGGTGCGGAGCTGGTCATCCTGGCGGTTCCGGCACAGACGCTGCGGCCGCAACTGCAGGCCTGGAAGGAGCATCTGGCTCCCGGCGCCGTGGTGGTCTCCCTCATGAAGGGCCTCGAACTCCACACCGATGCCCGCATGAGCGAGGTCATCTGCGCGGAGCTGGATCTGCCGGCGGAACGCGTTGCCGTGGTTTCCGGGCCCAACCTGGCCATGGAGATCGCTCGGGAAGAACCGACCGCATCCGTCGTGGCCTGCACGGATCCGGTCACGGCAGGATGGATCGCCCGCAGCTGCACGGCGCCCTATTTCCGCCCGTACACCACCACGGATGTGATCGGCGTCGAAATCGGCGGGATCGTCAAGAACGTCATCGCCCTGGCCGTGGGAATCTGCGAGGGCAAGAAAATGGGGGACAACACCAAAGCTTCCGTCATTACACGCGGCCTGGCGGAGACCTCCCGGCTGACCCTCGCCCTGGGCGGCGAGGCCCGGACCATGGCCGGGCTGGCCGGTCTGGGTGACCTCGTGGCCACCTGTTCCTCCCCGCTGTCCCGGAACCACACGGCCGGCCGGCTGCTCGGCAAGGGCCTGACTCTCGACGAAGTCACGGCTGAAATGAAGCAGACGGCTGAAGGCATCAAATCCAGCCAGGCGGTCCACGAACTTGCCGGAAAACTCGGAGTCGACATGCCCATCACGGCAGCCGTCGTCGCAGTCCTGGCCGGAAAACTGTCCGTCGACGAACTGGGTCCGCTGCTGCTGTCCCGGGACCTGAAACCCGAAGGCGACCACTGAGAGTGTCAGAGGAAATCATGACCACAGAAGGCCATACGGGCCAGCCCAAGCCCCGCGTGGCGGTGCTGTTCGGCGGCCGCTCCAGCGAGCACGCCGTGAGCTGCGTGACGGCCGCCGGCGTCTTGGGCGCCATTGACACCGACAAGTACGACGTCATCCCGATCGGGATCGCCAAGACTGGCCAGTGGGTTTTGGTCTCCGGCGACACCAACGCGTGGTCGCTTTCCGCCTCGTCGCTGCCCGAGGTGGCGCCGTCGGCGCAGACCGTGGCCCTGGCGGAGATCGGCGGCGAGCATCAGCTGATCGTGGCCGCCCCGAACACGGTCCCAGAAGAGCTCGGCGCTGTCGACGTCGTCTTCCCGCTGCTGCACGGGCCCTTCGGCGAAGACGGAACCATCCAGGGCCTCCTGGAACTGTCCGACACCCGCTATGTGGGCGCCGGCGTGCTCGCGTCCGCGGTCGGCATGGACAAGCACTTCATGAAGGTGGTCTTCGAATCGGTCGGGCTCCACGTGGGACCGTACATCGCCGTGACCGACCGGCAGTGGCGCAATGATCCGGAGACCGTCCGCAAACGCGTGGACCAACTCGGCTTCCCCGTGTTCGTCAAGCCGGCCCGTGCCGGGTCCTCCATGGGCATCTCCAAGGTGGATTCCCTCGACGGCCTGGACGCCGCAATCGAGGCCGCGCGGGAGCACGATCCCAAACTGGTCATCGAGGCCGGCATCACGGGACGCGAGATTGAATGCGCCGTCTTGGAGGGGCGAGGGACCGATGGTCCCCGGACGTCCATGCCCGGCGAGATTTCCGTGGCAGGCGGCGGGCACGAGTTCTATGACTTCAACGCCAAATACGTCGACGACGCCGCCGCCCTCAGCTGCCCAGCCGACCTCCCCGAGGAAGCGATCACCCGGGTCCGGGAACTGGCCGCCGTCGCCTTCGACGCCGTCGGCGGTGAGGGACTGAGCCGCGTGGACTTCTTCTACACCCCAGATGGCGATCTGATTATCAATGAGATCAACACGATGCCCGGCTTTACACCCAAGAGCATGTACCCGCAGATGTGGAAGGCCTCAGGCCTGGGCTACGCCGACCTGATTGACGAGCTGATCCACCTCGCACTGCACCGCAAGACCGGCCTGCGCTAAGCTGCGCCGGTCCGGTCCGGCAGAACCTACTTGCTGGTCGGCAGGTTCTGCAGGTCCTCCTGGCCCACGCACTTCCGGGTCGCCTTGATCTTCTGTGCCGCTGCGGAGAGGTCGGCCAACACGGTAGCCGAGCTGATCTTGTTCGGATCCATCAGGATCTCCGTCGCCGGTTGGCGGCCGAACGTGGTCAGCGTCCACACGGGGTTGCCCTCCTTAATGACCCAGTCGACGTCGTTGACGCTGACGCAGCGATCTGTGGTGGGTCCTGGGACGTTGACCCCGCAGCGAAGGATCACCGCGGAGGGATCGCCCCACGCCGCCGTGGCCTGGGCATTTGTCTTGCGCAGCTTGGCGTCGCCGATTGCGTCTGGAAGCGCCAGCATCATGGGCGCGCAGGCCGCGTTCGCGGCATCCTTGGCCGGAGTGACGTCGACCACCGGGGAGCAGGACGTCAGGGTGAGGCCGGCCGCGATGGCCGCAACGGCGAGGAAAGGGCGCGCCGAAACGAACCGTGTGAAGTGGAGCATTCATCCAGCTTATCCCGGCCCGCGTGGCGCCATGGTCCCGGCTCTGCCCGCCCTATATCATGGCCCGGTGGCACTGAGGTGAACAGCCCCTGCGTTCAGTCAAGTAGACTGGGGGGACCGTGCACCGCTGGGGTTTTGCCGACAATGACGTTAGTGATGGCCACGACCGCACACACTTGATGAGATCTCGTACCTGGGGGAGGGCCTGTCGATGACGTCGCGCAGCCAAAAACTGAAGTCCGCACGTGTCGGGCTGGGAGCACTGCTCCTGGCTGTCGCGGCTATGGGCACGGCGACAGCCGCCAACGCCGCAGACACCGCTCCGCGCCCCATGATCCAATCCCTCACGACCATGCCCGATCCTTCGACGGGCGGCGCCGAGACACCAGCGGAGCCCGAGGTCCCGCCTGTTGTGGATCCGCCTGCAGAACCTGCGCCCGCTGATCCGCCGCCCGCTCCCGTTGAACCGCCCGTGGTGAACCCCGCGCCTGCGCCAGCACCCGCGCCGGCACCGGCGCCGGCGCCAGCGCCAGCCCCGGTTCCTGCGCCGAACCCCGCTCCGGCTGTGCCGAAGCCAGCTCCGGTCCCGTCTCCGATTAACACCCCTCTGCCTGCGGTGACCGCGCCCCCGGCGCTGGCGCCGGCCCTCGTGCCCCGCGCGGCCAAGCCTGCCGGTGTGCAGGCAGCCCCCTCCGCAACCCCGACGCCGTCCGCCACCCCAAAGGCGGCCCCCTCGACGGCCCCTGCGGTGATCGCCACGCCCACCGAACCGCCCGTCATGGTGAAGTCCGAAGTCCAGGCCGCCGTGGCGGTAGCTACCGGCAGCCCGTTGGGCGTTCAACTCGTGACGGTCCTGATCCTGCTCGGTGCCGGCTTGCTCTACTTCCGATTCCTTGCCGGCAGGAGCCCAATCGGTTCCGCCAAGGCGGGAAAGTAACTTTCTAGACATGTGCCCTGAATTGGTTGAACGAACTCCCCAGAAGACGCAGGCCGAGGGCTTGCGCATCACGTTGCTGACGCATTCCTACTGGCCGGAGCAGAGCCCGCCCCAGCGCCGCTGGAGCGCCATGATCAAGGAGTTTTCCCGATCAGGCTGGCACGTCGACGTCGTGACGCCGGTGGCGCACTATCCGTTCGGCCGGCGGGACCTGCCTCGCCGAATGGCGGGGCAGCCGTTCCGCCTCCAAAAAGGGCAATTTACCGAGAACATCCTCCGCGTCCCGTACCTCCGCCACGGCAACTCCCGGGCGGCACGCCTGCTGGACCAGTGCTATTCGGCTGCGCTATCCATTCCCGCCGGATTCATGGTCCGGAAACCGGATGTCGTCATTGTTACGGCGCCCGGGCTGCCTTCGCTCGCTGCCGGCTACATCCTTGCCAAAGCCCGCGGCGTGCCGCTGATCGTGGAAATGCGGGATGCCTGGCCGGACCTGGCCCGTGATGCGCGGTTGGTCCAAGGCAGCGTGAAAAGTGTGGTTGAGCGCGCGGTGGATTTCGTCCAGCACCGCGCCAACCTCGTGGTCACTGTGACGGAGGGATTCGCCGCTACGCTGCGTGCGCGCGGCGTGCGGAACGTGGCGACCGTCAGCAACGGCGTCCATTTGGACTCCATCCCTGTGGTGGGTCCGCCGGAACCCGAACGGGACGTATTCGAGGCCCTCTACCTCGGAAACCACGGCGAGAGCCAGCGGCTCGATGTGGCCATCAGGGCAAGTGCCCTCGTGGGTGATTCCATGCACCTGCACATGGTGGGCCACGGGACCCAGCGTCCGGCGCTGGAGAAGTTGGCGCGGGAACTGAAGGCCCCGGTCACTTTTCATGCTCCCCTGACTGGGGACGCCATGCTGGAACGCTATGCGTCCGCCGACACCTGCCTCGTCTCCCTTCGCGACGACTGGAAGTCCTTCGAAACCACCGTCCCATCCAAGACCTATGAGGTCCTGGCCATCGGACGCCACGTAACGGCCATGGTGCGCGGCGAAGCGGCTCGGATTGTCCTGGACGCCGAGGCCGGGGACATCGTTCCCAGCTCTCCGGAGGCCATGGCGGATCTGTGGCGCGAGCTCGCCGCTGATCGGAGCCGGCTGGTGCGTAACGGGGACAGCCGTCAGTGGGTCAAGACCAACGCGGAATATGGGCAGCTCGCCGACCGCTACATGGACCTCATCTCCGAGCTCCTGGCGGAAACCGTCACCGGCAAATGATCCAGCTCGTTAAGAATGCACGGCTTGCCGTGGGCGTTATCAGCCAACACCTCGTTGACGACCCCTTCCTTCTGTACCTGCAGGCGTCGCGCCGGCTGCCCGCCGTCGTACGCCCGTTGGGCCGGGCTGTGACCGCGGTCTTCCCGAAGGACTCAGTGGCCGTGCCGGTGTTGCTCGCATCGATGAGTAACGGGGACGACGCCGACGTCAAGCGCCGCCTTGAGCTTGCCCTCTGCGGGGACGCCAAAGGAGAGCAGGCCCGGCGTTTGGCCGACATTGCCCTAGCCGCCGGCCTGACGGAGATTTCAGACACATTTTTGGCCAAGGCCGGGAACGCTCCCGGCCTCAAATCTGTACGGGCCCGCAGGCTGTGGCATGACGGGAACCTCAGCGGAGCCGTCACCGCCCTGGACGGCTCCGGCGCGGCCGGACGGCGGCAGCAGGCACGGCTCGCCGGGGAGGCCGCGGTCTACGCAGGCGCGGCTCCCTCGTTACAGCGGCAAGAATTCACGCCGGTTCCCGGCAGGGTCCTGCATCTGCTCACAAATTCCCTGCCCCACACCGCCAGCGGCTACGCCCAGCGGTCCCACTCCATCATGGTGGCCCAGCGGGAAGCGGGCTGGGACGTCCTGGCCGTCACACGCCTTGGGTACCCGGTCCAGGTGGGCAAATTTCTGGCCCAGGCCAGCGACGTGGTGGACGGCGTCCGTTACCGTCGCCTCCTCCCGGCGCGGCTGGCACAGACCATGGACGCACGCCATCAGCAACAGGCCGAGGAATTACTGCAGGTCGCCCTGGAATTCAAGCCGAGCGTCCTGCACACCACCACCCACTTCGTCAATGGGCTGGTGGTCCGGGCCGTGGCCCAGGCCCTGGGCATTCCGTGGGTGTACGAGGTCCGCGGCCAGTTGGCGGACACCTGGGCCGCCACACGCGGACCTGAGGCGCTGGACAGCGAGAAGTACGCGCTTTTCCAAGCCCGCGAAACTGAAGTCATGCGGGACGCCGATTTGGTGGTGACGCTGGGGCAGGCCATGAAGGCCAACATAGTCGCCGCTGGCATCCCCGGCGGGAAGATCATCATCGCCCCCAACGCCGTCGGCGGAGCCTTCCTCCAGCAGCCGCGGGACGCCGCCGCCGCGCGCCGCGAACTCGGCCTCCCGGAGGACGGACTCTACATCGGCACCGTCAGCAGCCTTGTCGCGTATGAAGGCCTGGACGACCTCGTCCGTTCCTTCGCGCTCCTGGCGCCGGACTTTCCGCAGCTGCGCCTGCTGATTGTTGGTGACGGTGTGGCCGGCCCCGCACTGCAGAAGCAAGTCCAGGGGCTCGGCCTCGCTGACAGGGCCATCTTCACGGGCAGGGTGCCCCGGGATCAGACGCCGCTTTATCATCAGGCCCTGGACGTATTCGTGGTGCCACGCAAGGACCTGGATGTGACCCGCGCGGTGACCCCACTCAAGCCAATCGAGGCGCTGGCGAGTGCGCGGCCGGTGGTTGGAAGCGACTTGCCCGCACTTCGGGAGATAATAGACGACGGCGGCAACGGGCTTTTGGTCCCTGCCGCGTCACCTGACCGGCTTGCACACACGATCTCGGCGCTGCTCCTCGATGCGAGCCGACGGGCGTCGATGGGGCACGCAGGCCGGGCCGCAGTCTTGGCCGAGAGGACCTGGGCTGCCAACGCCAAGGCCCTGGCCGCGCGTTACGCTGGGCTGCACCATGACCATGAGGAGATCGACTAGTGTCCGCAGATAGTGCAATAGATCCGGAGCCGGTGGCTGTACAGCCCCTCTCCGTGGACATGCGGCGGCTGACCCGTGTCGGTTCGCGGCCAAACTTCCTGGACTACCTGGTTCAGCTCTGGGACTTCCGGCAGTTCATTTTTTATGATGCCCGTGCCCGCGTTCAAAGTGGCACCCGCCGCGACCGGCTCGGCAGCGCCTGGCTGCTCCTGAACCCCATCTTCAATGGGCTCACGTACTTCCTGATTTTCGGACTGTTGTTGAAAACCAGCCGGGGCGTCGAGAACTACGTGGGCTACCTCGTGGTGGGAATCTTCGTGTTCCAGTTCAGTTCCGGTGCCATCACGTCCGGCGCGCGCTCCATCCGGAGCAACAAATCCATTGTTCAGGCGTTTAATTTCCCGCGCGCCGCACTTCCCATCGGCGCCAACGTTCGCGAGCTGTTGTCCGCTGTGCCCCTGATCCTGGCCATGCTCCTGATCGTCGTGGTGCTGCCTCCGGCCGAGGACATCACGTGGCTGTGGGTACTGGTGGTACCGGCCATCCTCCTGCAATCGCTATTCAACCTGGGCGTGGGACTGATCCTTGCTCGGATTATCTCCCGCGTTCACGACGTCACGCACCTGCTTCCCTTCGCGCTGCGGGCGTGGATGTACGGGTCTGCGATCTTCTATACCTATGAACGCTTTGTGACTCATCCCCAAATGCTTGCCGCCATCAAGCTCAATCCCTTGTTCAACGTCATTGACATCGTCCGGGATTGCGTCCTCTATGCCCGGGTTCCCCAGTGGCAGTCGTGGGCAATACTCGCCGCCTGGGCCCTGGGGGCGCTGGCTGTCGGCCTTGTGTACTTCTGGAAGGGGGAGGAATCCTATGGACGCGGGTGAGAAGGAAATTTTCATCGAGGGACATCCATGCGTGGTGGTGGACAGCGTGCGGATGCGCTATCGGGTCGCCTCGAGCGCCGCTTCTGACGAGGATGCTGAGCAGAGCAAGCCACGGCTCCTGCGTCGTGCCGTCAACAAGCCCCACATGGTGACCGTGCAGGCCCTGAATGAGCTCTCCCTGGTGGTGGAGCGCGGTGAGTCAGTGGGCATCATCGGTAGGAACGGGTCCGGAAAAAGCACGCTCATGAAGATCATCAGCGGCCAATCCAAGCCGACGTCGGGGGCAGTCTATGCGTCCAGCACGCCGATCATGCTCGGCGTCAACGCAGCCTTGGTCCAAGACCTGTCCGGTGACCAGAATGTCATCCTGGGGTGCCTTGCCATGGGCATGAGCCGGGCAGAGGTGGACGAAAAGTTCAGCAGCATCGTCGAACTGTCCGGACTCGAGAAGTCCATTCACTTGCCGATGAAGTCCTACTCCTCGGGGATGGCGTCACGCCTCCGGTTTGCCATCGCTGCCAGCGTCGATCCGGAGATTCTCTTGGTGGATGAGGCGCTCAACACCGGCGATGCCCAGTTTGGTGACCGCAGCAAACTGCGGATGGACGAGCTCCGCGAGCAGGCAGGCTGCGTCTTCCTGGTCAGCCACAGCTTGGACACCATCAAGGCAATGTGCACAAGGGTGATTTGGCTCGACAAGGGCGATCTCATTATGGACGATGAGCCGGAAGTCGCCATCAAGGCCTATCAGGACTTCACCCGCCACCTGTCCAAAGGCAACAATGTTTCGGCCGCCAAGATTCTCGACGACGCAAAAGCGAACCTGGTGGCCACCGAGGTTCGCGGACGGTCCTCGCGTCGGAGTCGAGGTTGATGGCGGGTCTGCGGGAGATCCGGGCCGGACTGTGGCACCTGCGCAGGGGCGGTCCGGCGCAGTTCAAGTCATGGCGGTCCCGCCAGCGGATCGAGCAGGGGTTCGCCGCGCCGCGCAATGTTCAGGGCGTGGAAGCGGCTTGGACCGGACGCGGGCGCAAACGGCGGCTCTCACTGATGCCGGCCGCCCTTCCGCAACAACAGCCATCCCGTCCGGACGTCCGCGCTGCGGTGATCCTGGACGACTTTTCTGCGTTGGCCTTCGGCTACGAGTGGACCACCAGCGCCGTGCACCCGCACACCTGGCGCAGCGACATGGCAGCCGCAGGCGTTGACCTCCTGTTTGTCGAGTCGGCCTGGGCGGGAAATGGCGGGCTGTGGCGCGGCAAGCTAACTGGCCCCAACGGTCCCAGTCCCGAGTTCCGCGAGCTGGTCCAGTGGTGCCGGGAGCAAGGAATCCCTACCGTTTTCTGGAACAAGGAAGACCCGCCGCACTACGAGGATTTCCTGCCCGTGGCCCGGCTGTTTGACCACGTCTTCACGTCTGATTCCGGCCGCATTGCGCAGTACAAAGTGGATCTGGGGCATGAGCGCGTAGCGGTGCTTCCGTTTGCGGCTCAGCCTGCAATCCACAATCCCGTGCGGCCCGGACAGGGCCGGCACCAGCGCGATGTTGCCTTTGCGGGAATGTACTTTGCTCATAAGTATCCTGAACGCCGTGCCCAGATGGATCTTCTCCTGGGCGGTGCGCTGGACGCCTCCGCCCGGATGCGGACGGGGCTGGAGATCTTCTCACGCCAGCTTGGCGGCAACGCCGAGTACCAGTTCCCGGCGCCGCTGGACTCGCGGGTCGTCGGTTCGCTGACTTATGCCCAGACCCTGTCCGCCTACAAGGCTTACAAGGTTTTCCTCAACGTAAATTCGGTTGTGGACTCGCCCAGCATGTGCGCCCGGCGCATCTTTGAGATCTCGGCATCCGGGACTCCGGTCATCACCGCGCCCAGCCAGGCCATGGGAGCGTTCTTCACCCCCGCAGCCGTACCTGTGGCCGCCACCCGCAAGGAAGCCGAGCACCTCACCCGGGCGCTGGTTTCCAATCCGGAACTGAACGACCGCACGGCCCACCTGGCCCAGCGGACCATCTGGGCGCACCACACCTACTCCCACCGGGCAGCCACGGTGTTGGAGCTCGCCGTGCCGGGGATTGCGGCCACCGTGGCACCGCCGGCCCTGTCTGTGCTGTTGCCAACCATCCGGCCCCAAAACCTGGACCGTGTCTTCCGGACCCTGGCCGGACAGCGCGGCGTGGAGCCGGAACTGGTGCTGCTCACCCACGGCTTCCAGCTTTCCGCCGAACGCTTGGCAGAGCTGTGCGAGGCCTCCGGGCTGCGGAACGTTGTGCTCCTGGAGGCATCGCGGGAAGTGTCGCTGGGGGAGTGCCTGAACCGCTGCGTCGCAGCGGCCAGCGGGCAGGTCCTGACCAAGATGGACGACGACGACCACTACGGCCCGCACTACCTGAGTGACCAGCTTCACGCCTTGTCCTACTCCGGGGCAGATGTCGTCGGGAAGCAGGCCCACTACATGCACCTTGAGACGACGAACGCCGCGATTCTGCGGTTTGCGGCCCGGGAACACCGGTTCACCGACTTTGTCATGGGGCCAACCATCATGGCCCGCAGAGAAGTCTTCACCGATCACCCCTTCCTGGACGTCACAGTGGGCGAGGACACAGGATTTCTCCGTGCCGCCCATGCCGCCGGTAGGATCATTTACTCGGCGGACCGCTTCAACTACTTCCAGGTCCGTACCGGTGACGGGCACACGTGGCAGGTGGAGGACGCAGAACTGCTGGCGTCCGGAGACCTGAAATTCTACGGAAAGTTAAATGAACATGTTGACATCTAAGACTGCCGAGACTGAGGCTCCCATCAGGACAGTCGCCGTCGTCGGCCTGGGCTACATAGGGCTGCCCACGGCGGCCATTCTGGCCACCAACGGACTTGAAGTGATCGGCGTCGACGTCAATCCGGGCACCGTGAAAGCCATCAACAACGGCGACGTGCCCTTCGTGGAACCCGACTTGGGCGTCCACGTGGCCGGCGCCGTCAGCCAGGGCCGGCTCCGGGCTCAGCTCGAGACCCCCGCCGCGGATGCCTACATTGTGGCGGTTCCCACCCCGTTCAAGGCAGATAAGTCCGCCGACATGTCCTACATCGCCGCTGCCGCCCGGGCTATCGCCCCGATGCTGACTGGCGGGGAACTGGTGATCCTCGAGTCCACGTCGCCTCCCGGCAGCACGGCCCGGCTGGCCGAGCTGATCCTGGGACTGCGTCCGGACCTCAGCCTGGACGGCCACGACGGCAAACCGAAGCTGCTGGTGGCACACTGCCCTGAACGGGTGCTGCCGGGCCGGATCATGATCGAATTGGTCACCAACGACCGCGTGGTGGGCGGCCTCACCCCCGAGGCCGCGGAGGCCGCCGCTGCCCTATATGCGGTGTTCTGCCAGGGCGAAATCCACCTCACCGACGCCGCTACGGCAGAGATGTCCAAGCTGGTCGAGAACGCCTACCGCGACGTCAACATCGCCTTTGCGAACGAGCTGTCCGTTATCAGCGACAACCTCAATATCGATGTGTGGGAACTCATCCGCCTGGCCAATCATCACCCCCGCGTCAACATCCTCCAGCCCGGCCCCGGCGTCGGAGGCCACTGCATCGCCGTGGACCCTTGGTTCATTGTGGCTGCCGACCCCGAGAATTCGACCCTGATCCGGACCGCGCGGGAAGTCAATGACGGCAAGCCTGGCTACATCGTGGAACAGGTACGAAAGGCCGCCAGCGAGATCAGCAGTCCGACTATTGCCTGCCTGGGCCTGGCTTTCAAGGCGAATATCGACGACGTCCGGGAGTCCCCGGCCGTGGAGATCGTCCGACGCGTGGCCGTGCAGCATCCGGATGCCGAGATTCTCGTCGCGGCACCGCACAAGGATCATCTGCCGCAGGTGCTGGCCGTGCTTCCGAACGTAAGTCACGTGGACACGGACAAGGCTATCGAGGCTGCCCAGGTGGTGGTGCTCCTGGTGGATCATGACAAGTTCCGCGAGATCGAGCCGGCCAGCCTTGAGGGCAAGCGGCTCATCGATACCCGCGGTTTCTGGCGCTGACGCCGGCCTTCCGACGCCCTGGGGGACGAACCCCGAGAATTCTTACTGGAAGAAACCGTCAAAATGACTCAGAACGACAACCAACTGATGGATGACTTTGTGAATTCTGTAGACACGCTGCCCGGCTCGCGGGCCGTCCTGCCCCGGGGCTACCACTGCGCTGTGACGTGGGGGATACCAACGGAGTACGGGGGGATGACCACCTCCTTGCTTCACCGCTCGCGAGCCCTAATCCAAGAGGCTGGCGTTTCAGTGGATCTCCTGACCTTCGAGTGGTCTGAGGACTATGACGAGATCCGTTGCGAGCTTGAAGTCGCCGGCGAACTGGTGCCGGGACTCAACCTGCGCAACCTCTGGGAGGAGTTGGGACGACTCAATGAGACCCAGCTGAATTCGGCGAAACCGGGCAAGAAAGTAAAAGGCGAGTTCTCGGCCATCGGAACGGAAGAAGAATCCACCGATGAGGTCAGCGGGGGGTTTCTCCGCCGGCGGGTCCGGTACGCGGCCGACCAAAAAACTGTGCTGCAGGTGGACTACTTCCGGCCGGATGGTTCCCTGATGGTCGCCGATAGGCGGGATGTTCAGGCTAAGGGCACAGAAGGCGGCCGGCTGGTAACCCTGTGCGGCTTGGACGGCCGCCCGGCCGCATCCTGGAACCAGATTTCGGCGCTGTACCATTTCTGGCTTGACCTGGTTGTAGATGGCCGCCAGTCCTTCGTGATCGTCGACAGCAAGTCGGCGGCAAATTTCATGACCAGGTATCGGCGGGACAACGTTGTGACCATGCACGTGGTGCATAACTCGCACCTGGCCACCAACGCCGTTCCGCCGCACGGAGCGTTGAGTCCAAGCCGACGGTACGTATTCGAACGCCTCAGTTCCTTCGACTCCGTCGTTTTCCTGACCGGGAGCCAGAAGCACGATGTGGACCTGCTCCTAGACAGTCCAAAGAACGCCTGTGTGATCCCGAACAGCAGATTCCTCCCCCCAACGTCCGGTCCGGAAAAGGGCCACGACCCTGAACTGGGGGTGATTCTTGGCAGCCTGACAACCCGGAAACGCCTCGATCATGCCGTTTCCGCGCTGGGATTGGCCAGAGACTCAGGGAGCACGGACTTCGCCCTGAGAATTTACGGCAAGGGTCCCGAAGAAGCCTCGCTGCGCGATCTGATAGCAGAGAAGGACTTGGACGAAATTGTCACTTTGTCCGGTTACTCCGCGTCGGCCCGGCAGGAATTCGAGCGTGCTTCCTTTACGCTGCTGACCAGCAAACTGGCCGCCCAGGGGCTCGTACTGATCGAGGCCATGAGTGTTGGCTGCATTCCCATCGCCTACGACGTTCCGTATGGCCCCGCGGACATCATCGAGCACGGCGTCAACGGGTTCCTGGTGAAGGCGGGGGATGTGGAGGCGATGGCGGACGTCATCGTTGGCCTGCGGACCATGGAGCCTTCGGCCGTCGAAGAAATACGGCTTCAGGCGGTGGCCACGGCCAATAACTTTAGCGACGCCGCCGCGGCGGAACGTTGGGGAACACAAATGCGGGCCGCAGTGGATCGCAAGCTGAGCGCCGCGCTGGAACGCAAGGTCAGTGGGGCCTTGGAGCCACAGCAGGTCTGATTCTGTCGCCTGCACATGTCATTGACCCGGCGGCTTCGCCGGTTGCATCTTGCCTCGGACACCGTCGATTCGGTTGTGCTGGAGTACTAGAACGCGCCCATCCGTGATCACGGAAGGGTTGTTGTTCACGATCTGGACAGAGACTAGTTTGCCGTCGAGGTTGAATGCGCCTTCTGCCTCGTATGCGTACTTCGCGTTCGTGAGGTAGCCGGGCTTGAGTTTGTTGACCAAATCCCTGAAGTCGGCGCGAGTATATTTCCGGGAGAGCGCCAGTTTGCCGTTGGCGTCCCATGCCTGGAAGGTCGGGCTCTGCGACGGATTACCTTGGATGAGGAAGAAGTAGTTGCCGACCCAGGCCATGCCTTGGTTCTTTGCTGCGGTCTTGGCCCCGCCCTGGGCGCGGATGGTGGCGACCAAGCGGGGAGTACCGGCCTGGACACTGCGCCAGTCGTAGAGGTAGAAGTTTTTTACAGATGTGGTCCACGCGTCGGTTGTCACCATATATTTGCCGGCTACGTCCGCGCGGCAAACACCCTTTATGGGAATGTTGGGCCCCTTGCTACCAGTGGTGTAGTTGTAAATGGCGTACGTGGATGACTTCGCCGGGCCTCCGCCGGTTGCCCTAATGATGAAGCACAGGTGCCCTTTCTTGTTGTAAAACCAGGGCATCCCTTCTGTCCAGCACAGGTCCTGGGTTTTAACGGTTCTTGAAGACTTTCTGACCCCTGAGGGAAGCCTTCGCACGTCAATGCGCAACTGAGTGCCATTCTGGTTTGACACATAAACTTCCTTGGCGCCCTTGTTGATAGACACGCCTTGCGTCCACGTTGCTTCACCTTTTTCCCGGACGGGAAACTCGCAGAGAAGCGCCACTCTCTCAAGGTAGGCGGGCGGGGTTGAAGCTGGCTGGAGCGTGCTCGTGTATGCCATCCGGGGGGCGGCGGGCTTGGCCACCGCGCCGATTTGTGCCGCCACGGCGGCGTGGTTCAGAGCTGTTGCCCCGGCTGCTAGCGCGGCCCCCAGCCATGCCCGCCGCGTCAATATCAGCCATTGCGCTGCGCTGAACGGAGTCCCTTGGGGCGATGGCCCCATTGCAGAGCCGTTCATAAGACGTAAGGTACGCTCGCGCCACCCACTCGACTATGGTCTTTAGTCCCACGGCAGAGGAAAGCCCCCATTTCCGACTTACGGCCCGGCCGGAGCGGCCGATAGTCCTGAGTACAAGGATTGTCGCCGTAGTTGTGTGACCTGAAGGGGAACCCCAAATGTCTTCTCTCTTGGTATTCCGGGCCCGAGGGTTCGCCGCTGCGGTTGCAACGCTGGCAGTAGTGGCTGTGGCTGTCAGCGGGCCGCAGTTGCCGTCGGATTCGAGTGGGACGGGCACTGCTACTTCCGACTCCAGAATTGAGCGGCTGACATCAAATCTGACAGCGCTGGCCGCGCCAGCTGGTTTGAAGGCGGTCGGCCAGACAGGGGAGTCAGTCTCTTTGACATGGGGTGCCGTTGCAGGCACAGCTGAGTACCGGGTGGCGGTGTCGCCAAATCCGGACATGAGCGGTGCCCTGTATTGGCGTTTCCCCTCCACCTCGGGAACGGTGAAGCTGCTGAAGCCGCAGACGAAGTACTACTTCAAAGTCCGGTCATTGGACGCTGGAGGCGCCGCGTTGACGGCCTACTCCGGCGCAATGTCGGCCACAACTGGCGTCGCTGCACCGGCTCCACCCGCGGGATTAAAAGCGGTCGGTCAGACGGGGGACTCTGTGTCATTGTCCTGGGGTGCCGTTGCTGGCACGGCTGAGTACCGGGTAATGGTGTCGGCGAATGCGGACATGAGCAGTGCTTCCTATTGGCGGTTCCCGTCTACGTCGGGAACGGTGAAGTTGCTGAAGCCGGCGACGAAGTATTACTTCAAGATCCGATCGTTGAAGTCTGACGGCTCGTCCTTGACGGACTACTCGGCCGCGATATCGGCTGCAACGGGTGCTGCGGCGCCGGTTCCGCCCGCCGGCCTAAAGGCGACAGGCCAGACAGGCGAATCAATCTCGCTGTCCTGGAGTGCCGTGGCCGGCACGGCCGAGTACCGCGTCATGGTGTCGGCGAATGCGGACATGAGCAGTGCCTCGTACTGGCGGTTTCCCTCCACGTCGGGGACGGTGAAGATGCTGAAACCGGGTACCACCTACTATTTCAAGATCAGGTCGCTGAAGTCCGACGGCTCGGCACTGACCGCCTACTCAGCGGCAGTGTCGGCAAAGACCGGCACAGCAACACCAGCCGCCCCGACTGGTCTCCGGATGTCCTTCCAGACGCCAACCGCCCTGGGCTTGGCTTGGTCAGCGTCCCCGGCCGCTGAACGCTACCGCGTGGCCTGGAGTCCCAACGCCGACATGAGCAAGGTTGTGTACTACAGGTTCACGGAACTCTCGGCGGACATCAGGGGCCTCACCCCCGGTACCGCCTACTACGCCCAGGTGCGCTCCATCACGGCGGATGGGGCCAACATCAGTGCCTACAGTCCGATCGTACGGATCCAGACGGCGGCGGCTCCGGTCCTTGCCCCCGTAGCGAACCCTTTGTCAGTGGCGAGCTACAACATTCACTGCGCCAACTGCGAGGACCAGATGCCTACGGAGGTTCCCTGGGTTGATCGGCGCGATGCCGTGGTCAGCACGATTGTGTCCAAGCGCCCGGACATCATGGGCATCCAGGAAGCGTCGCAGGGGTGGCTTGTCGATTCCCCCGCCGGCGGCCTGTCCCAGTTCGAAGACCTCCGCAACCGCCTCAGCGCTGCCGGCGCCACGTACAAGCTGACAAATGAAATGCGCAACAACTGCGTTGATTCGCGCACTCCGACCGGCTGTGTTCCCAAGGATCAAGGCGCCACCAGGGGGACCAGAATCTTTTACAATCCCGCTGCGGTGCGGATCATTCGCTCGGGCTCTAAGCTTCTGCCCTCGCTTTCTCTGGAAAAGAACCAGCGGTACCTTGCGTGGGCGGAGGTCCAGCAGATCTCCACCGGTAAGCACTTCTTCTTTGGAGACACCCACCTCGAGGTGGACAAGGCAGACGGTTACAACGAGCTGAGGCGCCAACAGGCCAGTACCATCGTCCAGGTCATCAAGGCCCAGAATACGACGAATCTGCCGGTCCTCATGGTGGGGGATATGAACTCCAGCAAGTGGCTGGATCCGTCGAACGCACCCTACGACGTCTTCACCGCTGCCGGGCTAGTCGATCCGCTCGGCAACACCTATGGCAGCAGCCTACCCAGCGGTTACGCGACGGCGGAGAAGACGAAGAACCGGAACATTAACAGCTGGAACGGATTTGAAAAGCTGGCCCGGGCAAGTGCACCGGGGACCAACGGAACCTACATCGACTACATCTTCACGTCCAAGATGCGGGTGCCAACCTGGGAGACGGTGGCCAACGTGGACAGCTCGGGTAACTATGTGGGTCAGATTCCCTCAGACCACAATATGGTCTACGCCACGGTGAGTCTTCCGTAATCTGTGTTTGGACGCCTACGAAGGCAGCTTGGATGGCTTAGGGTTATTCTTTGGGGCGGCATCGCAGGCGGAGCCGGCCACCGCCGCAGTGTTGGCGCGCATCGGATTTTCTGGAGCGCCAGCTATTAATCGTTGCTAAGGAGCACCAAGACCATGCCGCAAGGCCCCCACGCCGACGTCGAATCTTCCGAAGACGTGCCCGCGGTTTCGGTTGTCGTCCCCATTTTCAATGCCATGCCCTACCTCCGTGAACTGCTCGATTCGCTTGCGGCGCAGGATCTGGGCGCAGACGCGTTTGAAGTCTTCCTGGTGGACGACGGATCCACCGACGGTGGATCCGCGTACCTGGATGAGTTCGCCTCGCGCCACGCCAACGTGACGGTGCACCACCAGGAGAATCACGGCTGGCCCGGTCAGCCTCGAAACGTTGGCATCGCAAGCACGACAGGGAGGTACCTGTTCTTCGCCGACGCCGACGACGTACTTGCTCCGCACGCGCTGAGGGAGTTGGTTGCCTTTGCCGACGCTCACGATTCAGACGTCGTCATTCCGTCCATGGCAGGAACCCACGGGCGCATTGTCCCGCCCTGGCTTTACATCAAGACAGATATAGACGTTGCCTTGCCCAAGGCTTTCAAGACACTTGCCCCGCAAAAGCTCTACCGGCGCTCCCTGCTGGCCGACAACAACATCCGCTTCCCTGAAGAGAAGGTTCGCCTCGAGGACGGAATCTTTAACGCGGAGGCCTACCTCGCCGCCAAACGAATTTCGGTCTTGGGCGGCGAAACTCTCTACTTCCTGCGGAATCGGGACGACGGCCAAAACATCAGTTCGGGTGGATTCGATCCGGCCGGGTACACCGGTTCCCTGGCAAAAATCTGCGCCGAAGTGGTTGCTGCCGATCTTGACCCTGACGTCACGGCGGACGTCCTAGCAGGGCTGTACCGCAGGAAATGCCTCAAGATATATACGCCCGGCCGCTTTGAGCGTTACTCCACAAAGCGACGGCAGGAATGGCTGGACGCTCACCGGGACTTCATTGACCGGTTCATCCCCGAAAATGTCGAAGAACGGCTGCCCGAACCCTACCGGAGCCGCGCCTCGCTGGTTCGGCGGCAAGACGCAGGGGCACTGCTGGACCTAGGCCGCAACGAGGAAGATCCTCGCTTGGCGGCAGCCTTCTGGGGCGGGCGTCCCTTGGAGGACGGAAGCCTGGAGCTCTTCTTCGAAGCATCGGTGGCAGGCAGGTTTGAAATGCCCGCACTTGTGTGCGAGCTGCGACACAGGGATGGAAACGGCCTAATGGCCTTCCCCGTCGAGCGGGACGGGCGAATTCCGACCGTTTATTCTAAGGCGGGTCTTTTTCGGGGATTGCTGTCTGTTGAGGCGCTGAACGCACTGCGGGCCGGCACCCATGACTTCTTCTTGGCCACGTACATTGACAGGAAATACGTCACGGCACGGGTCAGACGCCCCCAGTCCAGCGGGCTACCTGACACGGACCGCAACGTGCATTTGTACGGCACGGGACATGGGAATCTGAGCCTCGCCGTAGAAAATTAGTATTCAACTTCGGCGTGTCGCGGGGCGTGGATTCGAGATTACGGTGCTTTAATGCAAGACTTTGACCGTCTCTCAGCCCACATGCCTTATTCAGCGTCTCGCGAGGTTACTTTTGACCATTTTGCCTACCCTGTCCTTATTTCGCTCCGCCCGGCGTTGGCGTATTTTGCCAGTGGCGCTGTTGGTCCTACTTCTCGCTATGCCGCTGCCGGCTGCTACGGCCGCGACATACGCTGTTCCGACCGGACTTAAATCGTCTGTTCAGGGCACGACATCCCTCACTTATAAGTGGAACGCCGTTGCTGGAGCGCCGAAATACCGGATTTCGATCTCGCCCAATGCTGACATGTCCGGCGCCACGTTTTTCAGGTTCTCTTCCGCGTCGGGAGAAATCAGGAATCTGAAGCCGAACACCAAGTATTACGCGAAGGTCCGCGTCATCACGTTGGACGGGGCAAGCCTCAGTGCGTATTCCGCGGCTGTCGCGGCCAAGACGCTGGCCACAACTACTCTGCCACCAATAACGAATCCACTCTCGGTGGCGAGCTACAACGTCAAATGCGACAACTGCTTTGACGGATTGGCGAATGAGCTGTCCTGGGTTGGTCGCAGGGATGCGGTGGTGTCCAGCATCGTGTCCAAGCGGCCTGACGTCGTCGGGGTTCAGGAGGCCTCTCAGGGCTGGCTGAAGAACGAGACACGCGCCGGCGGACTGACCCAGTTCGAGGACCTCCAGGAGAGGCTGTACAAGCGGGGAATCAATTACCAGTTGGCCAACGCCAAACGCAACAACTGCGTCAATGACGTCACGCCCACCAACTGCGTTTTCGCGGATAAAGGGGCTTCGCAGGGAACCAAGATTATCTACAACAAGGGCACGCTGGAACTCCTGAAGCAGGGCTCGGTTGCGCTTCCGAAGGTTAGCTCGGGGGACAACACTCGGTATCTCGCTTGGGCGGTCCTGCGCCAACGGTCCACCGGGAAATCCTTTTTCTTTGGTGACACCCAGCTGGACTCGAGCAAAGCCAGTGCCTACTATCTGCTGAGGCAGTCGCAGACTTCGGCCATCGTTTCCGCTATCGCGCGCCTCAACACAACTAAACTTCCTGTGCTCATGGTGGGCGATTTCAATTCCCACAAGTGGACGGAACCCTCTAATGCTCCGTACGACAAGATGATTGCAGCCGGATATGTTGACCCGCTGGGCAACACCTACAAGAACGACGCACCGTCCTCTGCGGCTACCGCTGAGCAGCGGGTTCGGGCAAACTACGACAGTTTCAACGGGTTCGAGCGCAAAGCCAGGGCCCGCAACACAACAGGGAACGGGACGTACCTCGACTACATCTTTACCTCCAAGATGAGGGTGGGGAAGTGGGAGACGGTTATTAACATCGATTCTTCCGGCAACTTCATCGGAACAATTCCGTCCGACCACAACATGATCAATGCCGTAGTCCAGCTTCCGTAGGTCCTGGTTTATTGGGGGCGCCTGCACAGCCGTTGGTTGCGCAGGCGCCCTCCGCTGTCCGAGGTGACTTTGTCGGCGGCGATATTGGACGCAGTGGCGAGGAGCACGCCAGCGGCCATGTGCGCGCTTGAGGGTAGCCTGGCAAGGTGAGCTGCCACGTCGGGCAGGGCGCTATCTACTTGCTAGCATTGGCGAGGTAGTTGGACCAAATGTCCACGAAAACGTTGTCGTAAGCCGTGCGTCATCCGCGGCCACGCAAACCCGGCTGTCCTGTTGTAGACAGCCGCAGCAAGTAAGGTTTCGGAGTGCAGATGCAGACTGTTAGCTTGACCATGGTTAAGAACGAGGAAGACATAATCGAGTCCTTCGTTCGGTACAACCTCAGATCTATTGATCACATGTTCATCGCCGACAACTTGTCTACGGACGGCACGGCGGATATTCTGCAGACGCTCATAGCTGAAGGTCTCCCGCTGACTCTGACCACGGATTACGATCAGGCATTAAAGCAAAATGACAAGATGACCGCTATGTATAGGGATGCATTCCGGAAGCACTCTTTTGAGTATGTTTTTCTGCTCGATGCTGACGAATTTCTTGATCTTGACCGTGATGAGATGATTTCCCTTCGCGAGTCTCACGGGGGCGCGACAGCATATTACGTAAAGCGAGTTAATTTCCTTTACGGCGGTGAGATCCCTGATGGAGAAAATCTGAGTATCTTCGACATCATGTCTATCCCTGACACCATCCCGGCAACTGACAAATCAATGATCTTTCATGAGGCCGGCAAATGCGGTGGCTTCAAAATCGGCAACGGAAACCATCATGTTAGGGACTGGTCGCGAACTGAACCCGAGGTCTCGGTCAAGCCCGAAAAAGACTTTGCGCTGATACGCCATTTGCCGCTTCGCTCAGTTGAACAATATATGCGCAAGAGTCTGTTGGGATGGTTTGCCCTGCAGCTTCGCGAAGCGGGTGTCAATGCGGCCAAGCAGACGGTCGGATCCCACTGGCGCACCCAGTACCGGCTCATCCTGGAACAAAATTGCAAGGTGGACGCCGAAACCATGATCTCCAACGTGTATGGCAACAGCTACGCAGATCGATCTGGCCTAAGAGACGCCCCGACCATTGACTTTGACCTGAAATACGAACACTTGATGCGCAGGCAGTCCATCACGACGCAGCTCGCACGCATGTACGAAACCACTATTGACAACATGTGGGCCCAAACGCCTTCATGAACGGCTGGGGACCATGGGCCCCAGCCTCGGGTACCGTATGCCCTCCTTGGCTCTTACCACTCCGACACTTCGATATTCCACGCTGCGTTTCCCTGAACTGGACGCAGGCTGCGGCTGGCTGCTGCGTGCTGTGATTTCCCTTCAATCCTGAAGGGTGATATAAATCTATTTTGATTTATGCTCGCATGCCAAGAATTCCAGTCAGTCTCATGTGTGGTTTCCTCACTGGGCGGTTCGGAATGTGTGTGGTCTTGCCGGCAGCCACCGCCAAAAGGAAAATAAGTGTCAGTCATACTTCGCGGACAAGAAATAACCGGATATTCGGACGACAAGGGTAATGTTGTTGTCGGCGACCCGCACTTGCTTGCATCCAGTTCTATCGAATTCAAAGGATCTAATTGCCGGGTCGAATTTGCTGACAAAGTAAAGTTCCATGGCGCCATTGTGTTTCACCGTGACGATTCAGATGTGAAAATGGGGAAATGGACCTGGTACCGCGGTAGAGTTACGTTGGGCCTGGGTTGCTCTATCTCAATGGGCGAGAAGTTTTACAGTGGATACGACTTGCAGATCACGGCGGCCGAAGGCGCCAACGTCATTTTAGGTGACGACGTTCTAGTTGCAAATCATTGTCGAATCCGCGCCGACGATTCCCATCCCATTTACGATGGGATTTCCGGGCGACGAATTAATGCTTCGGCGACGATTGTCGTTGAGGACCATGTTTGGCTAGGGCAGGAAGTATTCCTACTACCCGGGGCATTTGTCGGTTCGGGAAGCGTCGTAGGTGCCCGAAGCGTCGTGACAAAGAGTAGGCCCGTGCCATCAAATTGCCTGGCTCTCGGTTCCCCAGCAAAAGTTCAGCGGGAAAAAATCAACTGGATTCGAACTCATCTGCAGATGACTGATCAGCCAGACGTTGTACCGTCAATTTTCTCCGGGGACGATTTCATCGACAGCCAAAGGTCCTTTCGCCAGCGGCTCAGCGCGGCGATCGTAGAATTTCGCAGGTGACCGACTGCCGGACACACACGGACAGTTCTCCGTCGACCGGTCATCCCTAGGTGTGGCGCGGCTCTGTGAGGAACCCGTTCCGACGAACAACTAGTGGGACACGAGGACCTCCTGGCCGTCGAGTGGCTGATGTAGTCCACTTCGATACCGGAGGTCCTCGCCTCCTATATCCCGCCTTGGGGGAACATACGTGGGAGGTTGGGGGAGGGGCCCCGGACAAAACGACAAAAAGCCCGGGTGATGGTGACCGGGGGACCATAGGTGTGCGCCGCACCACCCCCTCGGAAGTTGGGTTGAAAAGAAAGTGGAGTAG
>NZ_JBHUBT010000002.1:0-432452 GCF_042788715.1 Arthrobacter sp. NPDC056886 | reverse complement strand
CCGTTACCCAAAAACACTTTGTGTCCCACGTCCACCAGCGGGCCGTGGTGGTGCTGTTTTAGACCACTTCTATCCCGGTGGCCCCCGCCAAATATACCCCGCCTCCCCTAAACTCCGGTGTTTTTTGCGCCAAGGCGCCCTGAACTACAGCTCAATCAGCCTGGGTCATGCTCACCTGGGCACCTTCGGTGACCGCCTCACCAGCGACTCGAACGTTGGCTTCAACGAACTGTGAAAGTGCGTTCTTGGCGTATCTTTCAGCATCGAACACATCTCGGGGAGTCAAGCCGTCGTGTGCCGCCTGAAGCCCCGCTAGCACGCCGTCCTCGTCGTTTGTGACGACTAGTCCATAGCGACCCTGCAAAACGTCCCGAGGGCCAGGCATGTCCGTGCAGATGATGGGAAGACCCAAGATCATCGCTTCAAAGAGGACCATAGGTTGGCCCTCATGGAGGGAGGACAGGACGAAGCAGGATGCGTGCCTAAGCGCAGGGTACGGATTCAGCCGTTGGCCAGCCAGCCAGATGTACTCGGCAGCCTTGTGACCGACAATGAGTTTCTCGAGTTCATAGCGGAGGGGACCATCGCCGATGATCAAGAGCCTGGCTCCAGGATTGGAGTCATGGAATCGGACGAAGGCCCTGATGAGCTTTCGATGGTCTTTTTCCGGGGAGAGCCGGCCTATGGATACGAAGTTGAAGCGTCCTCCTTCGTACCATTGGGCGATGTCGGCATCCAAGTCTTCGGCGGCTCCTGACAGGACCCGGGCTGAGTCAATCTGGTTGTCGCAATGCGTGAATGCTTCACGATCCAGGGCGTACTCCCCAGCGAGTTCACGACGGTTCTTGTCGGCGACGCTCGAGGCCACGGAAATAAGTGTGTCGAAGTCACGGTATAGCCGGAAGATGACTTCCAGTATGGGGAACTTCATTAGCTTTTCGTTCGCCATATCGTTGTGCAGGTAAATCGACTTATGTGCATCATCCGGACCGTAGGCCACCAGACTTGTCCAGAAGGGTGCGTATCCGTCGAATTCGATGACCGAGTCGAAGACGCTGTCACTGAAAATACGTCGGAATTCACGCGTGAACGAGGACCGGTATATGTTCCACTGTGCGTCGGAAGGCAAGTCCAGCCTTGCCGTCAGCTTTCGGGAAATCCAACGTTCCTCTGGGGTATGGGACTGAACCCCGATCCTGCCGATTATTTGGACGTGGCTCGGCAGTTCCCTGAGCTTATTCAGCCGTGAGGGGTCGGCTGCGAGAACGGCCGGTTCTACCACCAGGACGGCGCGGAATCGCGACGTGTCGAGGCTTGAGACGAGATTCCGGAAGGAGGTTGTAATTCCGTTCGGTATCAGACCGTGATGGAACAGGAGAGTGGTCTTTTCTTCGGCTGGGCCGTCGGCCAGTCCATCGGGGTCGTCTTCGAGGAAGAATCGAACCACTCTCTTTGCGGAACTGCCGTCCTCCAGCGGGCAAAACTGCTCCTTGGCTGCTACGTACAGTGGGTCGGATGCCGGATCTGTCCTCAGTGAGTGTTGAATGCTAGCCGCCAGGCCCGACCGGTCCCGTACAAGTTTCCCGGGCATCTCTTCCATATCGAAGTAGAGGCCGCGGTTTTCTGCGTAGTCTTCCAGATCGAAGGCGTAGAAAACGATAGGCCGACCTGTGGGCAAGAAATCGAAGAAGATGCTTGAGTAATCCGTGATGAGAACATCGACCGCGGCAAGAAGGTCGTTGGTGTCGATGTCACCCGGAACGATCGACGTACCGGCATCGAATCCACTGAGCAGGCCTTCCGTGAGCCGGTGGGCACGGAAGAACACATGGTGGTCTGGTCCGCGCATGGCATCCAAGTCGTCTCGGAGCCTTACGGCGTCGACGTACCGGTCATCTGACTCGCCGCGCCACGTTGGAGCGTAGAGGACCACCGGCTTGGAGTCATCGATTGCGATGCCGAGCCTGCTGCGCAATTCGCGGCGTTTGGGTTCATCCGCGTTTACGAGACCATCGATCCGGGGGGAGCCCGTCACCGCGATCTTGCCCCGGAAAAGACCTTCGATGTCGTGCCGCTGAATCAGGGCCTGCGTGGTGTGCTGGTTCGGACTCATGATGTGGGTTGACTGCAGAAAGTTGCGGGCGATATTGGCGTGGGCCACGGGTCCGCCGGCCATGTCTCGGCCCAGAGTCTTCAACGGGGTTCCGTGCCACGTGTTGAGGTACTTCTGACCATCCTTGCGGACGAAGTACGGCGGAAATGAAACGTTGTTGACGAGGTGTCCGGCAGAAGACAGAACTCTTTTGTACAGGTCCGAGTTAGTCCGGACGAACCTGAGGTCTATTCGCCCGCGGAGACGGTCAGGGATGTTGTCATCGTTGTTAATGGCCCAGTAGTGAGTGAATCCCCGGTATCGAGTATCGGAGGAGACCTCATCGAAAAGCGCCAAAGGATGGCATCCGATCGACGAGCCGTGGTTGCTTTCCCACAGGATGACCTTCGGGTCCAAGGGAAGGGTTTCGTAGTACTCGACGTACTCCATGCTTGACTTCTGGGACTTGCTCTTCAGGTAGCTTTCGACGTCGATGCCGTCCGAGCTCTTGAAAAGTGTTACTTGGCGGAAGGCAGCACAGGCGGCTTTGAAGTCCCCCATTCGGTGGTGAGCGACACCCAACTGGAAGAAGGCTCGGGGATCGAAATCGTTACTGCGGGCAACGGAGTCCGCGAAGGCCGAAACCGCAATGTCCCAGTCGCCGAGCTCGGCGGCCAGCTCGGCCGCACGTTGCATGACCTCGGAAGACTGCCTCGCGGCCAAGTCGGGCAACCTGTGAGTCAGGATGTCTTTGAGGTAAGCGGCTTGCCCATCTGGTGCCTGGGACAGGGCGCCTTCCGGAGATCCCGGTTGCGGGTAAGACGTTGAGGCCAGATAGTAGACACACGCTTGTTCGTACTGGCCAGCTGTCTCAAGTACATAGCCGGCTCGGTAGGCCCAGTAGGTCTTCGACGCGTTCAACCGCCACGCATGGCTGTATGCTTCTGCAGCCTTCAGCCACTGGAAGCTTCGCTCCCGGGCCACCCCCAGTTTGTAATGCCAGTATGCAACATCCGGTTTGAGGATGATCGCAATTTCGTAAGCGTCCGCGGCCTCGTCCCAGCGGTAGCAACGATCTAAAGCAAGCCCCACCCGGTAAGCAACTGGCGCGTTGGCGGGCTCCCTCCGCAGCTGCTCTTGATAGTGGCCCAGCGCGTCAACCCACGCGCCCTTCTTCTGGAAAAACGCACCGATACCGAAGACATCGGACTTAAGGTTCGTATCGTGGAATATGGCCTGATCATAGGCTTCCTCGGCACTCTCGGGATCGCCGCTGAGGCTATGGGCGTGTCCGGCGTAGAAGTACCATTCGGCGTTGTCTTGACGGATCGCGCAGGCTGCTGCGTAAGTTGCGGCCGCATCCCTGAAATGCTTCATGCGATATTGTGCGGCGCCGAGCTGAGCAAGCCACTCAGCGTCGCCCTCATGCGCGATCCTTCCGGCGGTGAGAATTTCCAGTTCTTGCCACAAGGGACCCTTCGCCGCACGAAGTCGTTCGAGCTTTTTCGCGTGGTACTTGGTGCTCAGTCGCTGTGCGGCCGCAAGTGCTCCAGGATCGCCGAGGGCGAATGCCTCCTGCGCGGCCAGTAGCCTGTGTTGCCAGCGCTCCCGGTGCGGCTCCCGCTCCAGCGCCCCAGCGTAACTGGTGACTGCTTCAGAAAGAAGTCCCAGATGTTCCTGCACGAATCCGAGGCGGTATTGCCAGGCAGCGACATCGGGGTTCTGGTTAATTGCGTGTCGGAGAAACTCGTCCGCTTCGACCCACCGTCGCAAATGGATGTTGGCATGCCCAAGGCGGAAGTACAGTTCTGCGTCGGCAGCTTCAGCGTCGTCCAGCAATGCGGTGTAGACCTCGATGGCGGCAGCCCATTCTCGCTTTTCCTCGAGATGTAAGGCGTGTTCGATCGTGTTTTGCGCAGCGCTCATGATGTGTATTGCGTCCTAAGGTAATGGTTGCCGTTGGGCGGGAGTCGGCTGGTCCCCGATAATGCAGGTGTCGCTGTCGCGGGCGGTCCGGCTAGCTCTCGCTAAGGGATGATGAGGAGCTGGTGCCGACCGCCTGCGGTTCGCTCAGGCCATTCGGCCAGAGTGCATCGAATACCCGCGCCGTCGCCTGGCCGTCGCAGTGGGGCGCGAACATCTTGACGAATGCTTCATATTTGGCGGCGTAGTGGAGGGAGACGTCGGCGATGTTCTTGATCGAATGAACAACTTCCTCTGTTGTGTAGTGGAGCGGGCCCGGTGCTTTTTCTTCAAGGTCGAAGTAGAAGCCGCGGGTCGAGTCGCGGTACTGCGCGATGTCCGGCGTCAGGAAAATAATCGGTTTGCCCGTCACACAGAAATCGAACATGACGGATGAGTAGTCGTTCACCAGGATGTCTGCGGCGGTGTAGAGGTCGTTGACTTCCGGGTATTCGGTCACATCGATGACGAACTTGTTTGCCGCCGTCTGCCTTTGGCTTGCGATGTTGTGGTGCCCGCGCAGGAGCAGCACGTAATCGTCGCCGAGCTGCTGCTGGGCCTTTTCGAAATCGAGGTAGGTGACCATCTCGTACTGCCGCGAGGCGTTCTTGGCATCGTCGCGCCACGTCGGCGCGTAGAGAATCGCCGTCTTGCCCTCAGGGATGCCCAGCTTGGTGCGGATGGCGGCCCGGTTCTGCTCCATCCGCTCGGGGGTGAGGCTGTCGTTTCGGGGATAGCCTTCGGCCACAACAGTTCCCTCAAATCCGAAGCAATTGGCAAGAACGCCGGCGGCGTATTCATTCTGCGCCAAGAGGGCATCCCAGTACTCCGCCTCCCGCCACATGAGGTTCCAGTATGAAAGGGAGAAGCTAGTCCGGGCGACGTCGTTGCCCAGCTTCTTAAGCGGAGTGCCGTGCCAGGTCTGGATGTAGACCTGCCCCTCGCGCTTGCGGAAGTAGAACGGGAAGTTGTTGTTGTTGATCAGGATCCGGGACTCGGTCAAGAGCTGGTACCACAACCGGGAGCCGATCAGCACCGGCGAGGTTCCGGCCGGCACGGGCACGGAGTAGTCCGCGACCGCCCAGTACATGGGCCACTGGCTTCCCCGGCTCTGGAATTCCTCCAGGAGGCGGCGCGGGCTGTCGGTGGCCCGGCGCCCGCCGAAGCACATGAACAGGACGGCGTCCTTGAGCTCAGCGTTTCCGGCGAGCGTTACCGGAGTGCGCAACGTCTGTTGGTCGAACCTGCTCAACTCGTCTTCTGCGAAGGGGGGCCGTAGGTGGATGGTCAGTGCGGCCGCCTTCGGAGTGCGGCTGACGCCGATTTCCAGCCGGTCCGCCTCGATCCGGCGGGGCATCTGCGTCTGGAGCCCGGTCGACGCCGGGATCCAGTAGCCCAGGTGGTCGGCGACCCCCAGGGGAACGTTACGCACGCTGTAGGCTCCGGTTTCCGGCATTACCTCCTCACCGCCCCAAGGCCGCTGGGGCAGGAGGAAGTCGGCGGTGAAGGTGTTGCTTCCGTCATTGGTCCGGACCTCCAAGACGACGTCAGTCGCAGGGATGACGGCCTTCCCGCTGGAGAGGACAAGCCGCGGGGCGCGGATGACATGCAGGTCCGCAGTGCCGGCAATCCGAAGGGTGCGTTTGTCTGCCGACATTTCGATGGTGGAAGCAATAATGCGGCTCTTCCGCTCCTCGACGGTGATGAACCCGTATCCCGTCAGTCCCAGCCTGAGGCTTCGGGTTTGATCGGAGCGGGCCTCGAGTTCAGCGGTTCCCTCCGGCCACGCCACTGGCTGGGGTGCGGTGACGCCGCCCTCCAGACGCAGTTGCCATTCATATTCGACCGTGGCGCTGGCACCGGATCCCAGCGCCGGGACGTCGATGAGGTAGACGGCTCGATTGCCTTCAACGTCTTGGAAAGCCGCCGTCTTGCGGATGCCAAACTTTCGGCTCTCGATGGAAACCCTGGCGGCCACAGGGGCCTCATGGGCATCGACGGTGAGCTTCAGGGTTCGCCCCGCCAGCTCCAGGGATGTCGCCACATATTGCGGGGCAACGGGTACAAAGGTGAGCCCGGTGGTGGCGCCGCGCATTTCCACGGCCATCCTTGTGGTGCCCTGCATGCGGCCTACGGGCAGGTGGCCGGTGGCACCGTTGAGGTCACGGCGCGTCAATGGCGCCGTTAGTGTGTGGCCGCCGGCACTCACAGTCAGGAGAACGTGCCAGCTGGCGCGGTCTGCGGCCCCGTTCTCTTCAAGCATCACGGCCGGGTCAATGGTGGCAGTGAAACCCGCGTCGGCGTAGGACGTCCAGTTGTCGTTGGACTCCCAATCGATGGACTTGTCCGAGTGGCGCGCCACCGCAAGGGGGACAGTCTCACCGGTGCTGGCGTTGACCAGGGAAGCCTGGATGGAGAGGTTGCCGCTGACCGGGTCCACCGAGGAGATGAAGGCGTGACCGCCGATTACTAGCTGGCCGTCGTCCTGCCAGTCGAAGCTGGTCATCTTGCTGACCAGGCGAAGGTCGATATCGCGGCACGACAGGAGCCGGGGATCGTACGTGGAAAGCTCTTCCAAGTAAAGGGGTTGTGCGAGGAGCCCGGCCTCCGTCACCACCGTCGGAAAGCTGGACGCGTAGTCGCTCCGGTGGTTACAGATGCGGACAACGTCCTCGCGGTTGTCCGCGATGACTGCTGAGAGGATCAGCCGGTTGTGGATCCTGAGGAGATCCCAATCCAGTTCCTCACCGTCACTCAGGCGCAGCACCGTGGCGTGCAGCAAATCCCAGTAGTCGGGTCCGGTGCGGGGTACCACCTCGTAATAACGGAAAAGCCCGTCGCCTAGTTCTCCGGAAAGCCAGCGCCGGTAGTCTTCGGGGGCCGAGGCGCCGCGGACTGCCGCGGCCAGGGACTCGAGACGGTGCAGACGGTCTTCGAGGTATCCCGTCTGGCAGATCAGCTCGCGGGCCGGCGGCCGGACTGCGGAATCCAGGGACGTGGTGACCACTTTGAGGTCCAGGATGTCGAACGACTTGGCGCGCGTGTACAGGGTTGGAACTGCCTCGTACTGCCAGTGTTCGCGGTCCAGCGTGACGTCGGCGGTAGCCGAAATCCAGAAATCACGCGTGAAAAGTTTGTTGGCAAGGGCTCCATCCAGCAGGATCTCCGGGACGTCCGCAAAACTGGCCCCGGGACGGGGTTCAGCGTGGATTCCCTGTTGGCTTGACGACGTCGAGCTGGTCTTGCCCTTTACGATTCCGGTCATGCCGACGGCGAAGGACGAGCCGGTCTCCCGCAGCGAGCGGAGCATGACGTCCAGGCTTTCCTTCTCGACCAGGTCTCCCGCCGTGAGGAACATCAGATGGGGGGCCCGCGCGGAGGCCACAGCACGGTTGCGGGCTTCTTCCTCGCCGGCGCCGGGCAGGGCGAGGTACTTCACCCGGCGGTCCCGCTTGACGAACGCCTGTACCGTGTTCTTGCCGACGCCGGCCAAAGACGTGTCGACGACGATCATTTCCAGCGCGGACGGCTTCTGGCCAATCAGGCTCCGCAGCGTCCTATCAGGATCGGGAGCGTAATCTGCCGCCAGCACGACGACGGTGAGCTGGGGAAGCTGAAGGAACCCAACAGGTGATGCGCTAAGGGCGCGTTGGACTTTGGCCCGATTGGCAGGGTGGGCCAACTTCCGGATCTGGGTGCGTCGCTCCGGAGGCAACGCCCGCCATGCGCGCCGAAGATTCCTCTTGGCGGTGGCTTTCAACGAAGCTACGGCTTGGCTCTCTTTGCGACCTGACATTCTTGGATTCGCTTCTTTCGTCTGTTTCCAACCAGTGGTTGTTACGTCGTCATTGGGTACAAGGATGGTGCTGCAACCCGCGCCGCCCGATGAACACTCTGTCCATAATGGCACGGCGTCCCGCGACAGGCTGATCTAAGAGGGATCAAATTTAGAAGGGCTTTTTGAGGACCAAGTCGACATTCTGGTCCTTGATACCGCCGCTCATCTCAGCGCGGTCCAGTCCTGGCCGGTTCATGGCGAGTTCGAGGCTCAAAGCCGCAAGGGACTGGGCAGTTTGCTCTCCTTCGTGCCGCACGCTCTCCGGCGTCGAATGGTCCACCAACGTGGCCGCAATTGACAGCGTTCCGTCGCCGTTGTCCATGAGCTCGACAATTCTCGATTGCTGCGGGTAGTCAATGAGGGATGCCGTGGTAATTTCCCAGAATCCGCCATATTCATATTTGGATTGGTGCGGGGTTACTTTGTGCTTGTGCCTGTGGCCGTTCAGCCAGGCGACCACGTTGGGGTAGCGGGACAGCAGCTCCAGGAGTGCAGATCGATTCAACGGCGGCCGGCCGTCGTCGGAGGATTGCTCCTCTTTATCAAAGGTGGACAGCGGATGGTGGCTGAACAACACTATGAGTCGGTCTTGAGCCGTGGATGCGGTGAGCCTGCCCTTTGAATCGTACGATTTTGCGGACGCACCCTTGAGTTGTTCCTCCAGCCAGTCGGCCTGGGCCGCATCCAGGACGGCCACAGTGCTGCCATCCGGGCTGGCCGTGTTCAGCATGATGCCGACTACCTCAGGAGATAGGTCGAAGGTGTAGTACGGCGTCGCCTCGGAGTCCGGGCCGGAGCCAAACTGCACCTTGGTTTCAACGACCGGCAAGGCGTCCATGAACTCTGCCTTGGTGAACGGGCGGCGAAGTTTCGAGGCACTCACGGTTCGGGAGGGCATTGCTTTGATAAGCCTGCGGCGTTCGCCGCCACTGGAACCATTGACATCCTTCCAGAAGTCAGTGGTGTCCATGCCTGGCGGGAGGCGAATCGGAAGCCGGTCACCGATCCGAAGAGTGTCAACGAACTCCGCCTTTGGGGAGATCGGGTCCGAAGGAGACCGACCGGCTTCATCGTGATTTCCCACGCCGATGTACCACGGGAAAGCCGAACCCTGCGCGTTCACCGGCTTGATGGCTGCCGTGAGAAATCCGGGAACGGTGGGGTAACCGTGGAGCGCCTTCCAGTCATCCGGGGAGATCAGCGTATTTTCCGGCTCGGGATGCCAGATGCTCTTCGACAGCTCGCGAGGAGCCGGACCGTGGTCCTGGACGCCGCGGTAGGCGGCGGTGGGATGTGAGGTCACGGATCCCCCCTTGAAAACGCCGACTGCGGCCGACAGCTCGCTGACGGCAAAGGTGTTGGTGAGATCGCCCGTGGTCACCAGGCAGTCAATAGCGCGTTGGCCGATGGGGCCGAAGCGGACAGCGTTGAGTTTCCGGACCGTCGCGTCCAGAACGTGGACGGTCAGGAGGTCCTGGGGCCTGAATCTCCCGGACGAGGGGTATCCGTCCGCGAAGTCAAAGTACTGCCACAGAAAGGACAGCCTGCCGGGATTGGCTGCGTCCAGAACGTGTGCGTCCGTCAGATGCCCGAACGTTGCCAGCCCGATTCGCGGCGTGCTGGCGCGGCCCCGGGTGCAGAGGTCCTCACGGACTTTCGTCTCAAGGGCCGGTCCGCGCGCCAGCCTCTGGTATGGCAGGCGAGGCGCGGACCGGGATCCCAAGATGACGGTGGCTTCCAGTGTTGACATCGGTGCTGCCGGCTCCGGATTTGCCTGTGCGTTCCCCGAGGGCTTGGATGAGGATTCCGATGTTGATCCGGAAACCCGCAGCACAGTGACGCCTACCGCACCAGCAAGAGACCACCGGAGGGCCCGTCGCCGTGAAACAGGCGTGTTGTTCGGTTGTCGCACTTGCTGATGTAACCCTTGCTGTTGCGCTCGGCTTGCGGTGGCGTCAGTCGCCTGGGCCGCCAAACTTCGGACTGCTGAGCTGCCCTTAGAGGCTGGCGTTGGCCCGGACGAGGTCGTCCGGGAAGTCAACCTCCACAGCGTAGAACTCGCTGATGTCCACGGGGGTCCACTTGACGTCGTCCTGCTTGATGGTCAGTTCGATCGCGCGCTCAAAGTAGTCCTGGTCGTCGACTTCGATGAGCCGCTTGAGGAACTTCTTCTTGTCCTTGGAGCTGACATAGTTGATGCCGACAGCCTCGCCCTGTGCAACATCGGCGGGGACAGTCTTGGACAGCTCCAGGATGTTGCCGTCGGCGTCGGTGATGTACTTGACTTCCTCGTCGGAAACCGAGGACACATCAACGGTGATGAAAGATTCATCGCGCTTGATGTAGGGGGTCAGCATCTGAAGAATGTCGGGGTCGAACACGACGTCGCCGTTCATCCAGAGAACGCCACCCTTGGCCGAATTCCGGATCGCCTTCAGGAGGCTCTTGGAGGTGTTGGTCTGGTCAAAGTTCTCGTTGTACACAAACGACGCGTCCGGGACGTGTTCCAGGATCATTTCGAGCTTGAAACCGACAGCAACGGTGAGGCGGAGCCCCTTGCCGAATGCCTTCCGCAGGTTGTGGACCTGCTGGTGCATGATGGTGCGGCCGTCACTGAGCTCTGTCATGGGCTTCGGGTGCGGGCGTGCCAGCCGCGTTCCCATTCCGGCGGCAAGAATTACGGCCTGGACTTTCATGTGTTTTTCCTCTTCTACGAGCGATCCTGGTGGCGGGAGCGGCGAGCCATTGCATCGCTAGAGATCGCCCCAGAACCGTTTTGCACGGGTCAGAGGGCGCTTCCCCCGCGTCCCAGCATAAGGGCTGAGCCTCGGTGACGCCGAATGATGCGCGCAATCCTACGTTAATGCTGTGTTAACTTCCCGGATGACATCCCGTTGCCGTGGGCGCAAAATTGCGACGGGCGCTTACGCGCCGGTGAACTCGCTGATCCGGGAACCCACGCCCACCAGTTCCTCGATTGCTGCCACGGTCCGCGCGGCCGCCTTCCCGTCCCCGTAGGGGTTGACGGCGTTTGCCATCGCGGCAAAATGTCCGGGGTTGTGGAGCAGGCGGGTCACCTCGGTGACGATCCGTTCTTCGTCCGTACCGATCAGCTTCACGGTGCCGGCTTCAAGGGCTTCGGGGCGTTCGGTGTTTTCCCGCATCACCAGGACCGGCTTGCCCAGGCTCGGGGCTTCCTCCTGGACTCCGCCCGAGTCCGTCAACACCACATGGGCAACGGACAGCAGCCGGGTGAATTCGCCGTAGGCCAGCGGCTCGGTGACCAGGACGTTGGCCTTGCCCTCCAATGCGGGAAGCACTGCCTCGCGCACCACGGGATTCTTGTGGGCGGGCAGGACGATCACGAGGTCCGGCTCGGCGTCGGCGATCCGGGCCAGCGCCCGTCCCACGCCGCGCATGGATTCGCCCTGGTTCTCACGGCGGTGCGTGGTAACCAGCAGGATAGGGCGGCCGCTGGCGGCAAGTTCTTCGAGCCTGGGGTCCGTGAAGGGGAGCTGCTTGTCCACTGTGGCGAGCAGGGCGTCGATCACCGTGTTTCCGGTCACCACGATGTCCTGGGGGCTGATGCCTTCCCTCAGCAGGTTTTCCCTGCTGGTGGAGGTGGGTGCCAAGTGCAGGCGGGTGATCTGGCTGGTGATCTTGCGGTTGGCTTCCTCCGGGAACGGGGAGAGCAGGTCGCCGCTGCGCAGGCCGGCCTCGACGTGGACCACCGGGATGCCGTGATAGAACGCCGCGATGGCGGCCGCCGTGGACGTGGTGGTGTCGCCCTGGACGATGACGGCGTCTGGCCGCGACTGGGCGAAGAGCGTCTCCAGGCCGTCGATGGTGCGCGTCATGATGGCGGACAGCGACTGGCGCTGCTGCAGGATGTTGAGGTCATGGTCCGGAACGATGCCGAACAGTTCGTTGACCTGGTCCAGCATCTCGCGGTGTTGGCCCGTGACTGTCACAATGCAGCGGAAGTGCGGGGACTCCTGCAGGGCACTGACGATCGGAGCCATCTTGATGGCTTCCGGCCTGGTTCCGAAGATCGGCATGATGCTGTGCATGGACTATCCCCCAGAAAGGTTGGTTGTGGTGTGTAAAGGCTAGCGGGCCGGTTCAGCCCAGCAGCAGCAAGGCGATCACGAGAGCCGGGACGCTGACCGCGACGAGGACGACGGCGATCAGCGCCGCCATCCGCTTGCGGTGGTACGCGACTTCCGCGGCGTCGAGGTCCGGGTTTGCGGCCCGCTTGGACGGCGCTGACCGTTCGCTTTCCTGCTGCTCTGTGGCCGGTTCACGCGATGCGCGGACCGCGGACAGCGGAAGCGGCGCGGCATCTGGGACCAGAAGCTGATCCGGAATGTCCTCGTGCAGGCGGCGCCGGCGCAAGTGTCGCGGGGCCGCGACTAGCGGGGGAGCGCCGTCGGCAGGGTTCTCCAACGTATCGTCCTCCTCGGCTCAATGAATGGTCAATCAGGCAGACGGCTTCAACCTGACGAGGTTCAATTCTTACATTTATGAGCCATGATTGGCGCATTCCGGCCGCAAGGAAGCATCGATCAGTCCTCCGGTTTCGATGACGAAGCGCCGGATCCATTGGCCCAAATCCAGGCCTGGATGCGAGGCAACCATCTGGACTTCCGCCGTCGTGCACTGTCCTATGAGACGGCCGGCGCGGGTGACGTGGTAGCTGGAGGTCACCACGGTGACGGACTTCCAGCCGTTGGCCTCGATCAGGCGGGAGATTGCCCGGGCCTCCCCGCGGGTGTCCAGGTCCGGGGGCCGGAAGCAGATGACGGCCGCATTGGGGAAGGCGGCTGAATTGCAAGCCTCATCGGCCTCACGGTTGCCGAACGTGTCCGTGTGCGAGATCACCAAAACCGGGATGTGAAATTCGGCCTGGACCTGGCGGGCCACGGGCAGACGTTCGGAGGCCGCGCCGCCCAGCATGATGACGGCGTCCGTCCGGTGCACGCTGAGCGGATCCACGTTGATGAACAGTTGAACGGCAATGATTAGCCACAGCAGGACGCCCCCGGCGGCGAAGGCAAGCACCCTGCGGGTGGCGGTATTTACCGCGGGGACAGAAAGAGGCACGGCTGAGAGTCTTTCACGCGCTGGCGAGTGGAAGAAATGGTCGCGGATCCCTGCGGAGAAACTTTCGCAACAGATGAGTGGCCGGGTGTTGTTTGGCTTTCGTTCACCTTGGACCGCCATTCCCTTTACTTGGGCCTCCTAGCTTCGATGAGAGTAGGGGGCCCAGGGTCTTTTTGGCCCTGTGACGGATTTCCTTTGGCACCTTGGCCGGAGGGGCGCATCGCTGAGGAGAACCGAGTAGTGCCTGCAGACGGATTGAATTGCCGTAGGAGCGCGGACTGATGGGCATCCGCAGCGGCACGCGGGAGGCTCTGCGGCATTTGAGCTCAGTTGTACGGCCGCGGGCCAAGGGGTCAGCGGGCGAATGGTCCGGGCGCGGCGGAGACCGCCAGTTGCGGTTCAGACCGTACGACACTTCCGGACAGGGGCCGCGGCGCGCCGACCTGAACGTGGGCGTGATTCTTGATGATTTTTCCCGCACGGCTTTGCGGTTCGAGTGGAATTTAGTCGAACTGCGCCGGGAAGAGTGGCGTGATCAACTTGGCCAGACCCGGATTGATTTCTTGTTCGTGGAATCTGCCTGGAACGGGAATTCCGGATCCTGGCAATATCAGCTCACAGGTTCTTCGGGTCCAGGCGCCGAGCTGGTCCGGCTCGTGGCCTGGTGCCGTTCCCAGGGAATTCCGACAGCTTTCTGGAATAAGGAAGATCCGCCCCACTACGATGATTTTCTGCCCGCAGCCAAGCTGTTTGACCACGTTTTCACGAGTGATTCGGACCGCGTTCCGGACTACGTGAGGGATTTGGGCCACCACCGGATAGGCACCCTTCCTTTTGCAGCCCAGCCGGCTATTCACAACCCTGTCCGGTCGGGCCTCGGATGGCACTCGCGCGGCGTGGCCTTCGCGGGGATGTACTTTGCCCACAAGTTTCCCCAACGCCGCGCCCAGATGGACATGCTCCTGGGCGCGGCCATTGCTGAAGCGGGATCGGGCGGCGCCGAGCTGGAAATCTTCTCCCGGCAACTGGGAGGCGACAAGAACTATCAGTTCCCTGAGCCGTTTGACCAACACGTTGTCGGGTCATTGAACTACGCCCAGATGCTGACCGCCTACCGGGCCTACAAGGCCTTCTTGAATGTAAATTCCGTGACCGATTCGCCCAGCATGTGTGCCCGGCGGATATTTGAGATCACAGCCTCGGGAACACCGGTGGTCTCGACGCCGAGCACGGCGATATCGCGCTTCTTCGAGGAAGGTGAAGTGCTGGTTGCCGAGGCCAAGTCTGAGGCGCAGAGGATTCTGCGGAGGCTGACGTCCGACGCCGAATTCAATGAAAGGGCCGTGCACAAGGCCCAGCGCCGGATTTGGGGTGAGCATACGTACGCGCACCGTGCAGAATCCATTGTTCAAGCGGTCGCGCCGGAGCGGTGCTGGCCGGTCGGCCTGCCGTCAGCCAGTGCACTGGTGAGCGCAACAAACCCGCAACAACTGAGGCAAATATTTCAGACCGTCGGCGGCCAGGACGGTGTCGATTTGGAGCTCGTCCTGCTGACTCGCGGCTTCACAGCCGCCGAGGGCTTGCTCGCTGAGCTGGCCCACACCTATGGCGTAGCGAAATACAAAGTCCTTCCCGCCCCGGCCGCCCTGACCCTGGGGGAGTGCCTCAACCAGTGCGTTGAAGCATCGACGGGGGTGGTGCTGACCAGGATGCACGGCGAGGACTACTACGCGCCCAACTATCTGGTTGATCTGCTGCATGCGCTCACCTATTCCGGCGCGGACGTGGTGGGGAAGCAGTCCCACTACTCGCACGTGCGTTCCAGCCGGGCCACGGTGCTCCGGGCTGCGCACCAGGAACACCGGTTCAGCGGGCAGGTGGCTGGGCCGACCATCACCGCACCCCGGGCGGTCTTTGAGGCGCACCCCTTTGAGGCTGTGAGCCACGGCGAGGACACCGCCTTCCTTACGTCCGTCGCGGCGGCCAAGGGCTCCATTTACTCCGCCGACAGATTCAACTACTGCCAGATGCGCCCCGGCGACGGGAACGGCCCGGGCGTGCCGAACGACGTGCCCGCAGGGGCCGGCGAGATTCAAATTTTCGAAAATCCACGTGAATTCATCACGCTTTGATAGGGGCCAACAGATTGACTAGCTTCCAGACCATCGCCGTCATTGGACTTGGGTACATCGGGCTGCCTACAGCCGCGATCCTGGCGACCAACGGCCTTGACGTGATCGGCGTCGACGTTAATCAGCGGACCGTCGACGCCGTGAACGATGGGCGGGTCCCCTTTGTTGAACCGGACCTCGGAATTCACGTCGCTGGAGCCGTCAGCCAGGGCCGGCTCAAGGCAACCACCCAGACGCCCGCCGCAGATGCGTACATTGTGGCCGTGCCGACGCCCTTCACGGCTGACAAGAGCGCCGACCTGAGCTACATCGAGGCGGCCGCGCGCGGGATCGCGCCGGTACTGCAGGGCGGCGAACTGATCATCCTGGAGTCAACGTCACCCCCGGGGGCAACCCGCCACCTGGGCGAATACATCGTCTCGCTCCGACCGGACTTGTCGCTGGACGGCGGCGAAGGCAGGCCTGCGATTCTCCTGGCCCACTGCCCCGAGCGGGTATTGCCCGGCAAAGTCATGATCGAACTTGTGACCAACGACAGGATTGTTGGAGGGGTCACCCGCCGGGCCGCCGATCTTGCTAAAGACCTCTACTCGGTGTTTTGCCAGGGCGAAATACTGGTCACCGATGACGTGACCGCGGAAATGGCCAAACTGGTCGAAAACTCCTACCGCGACGTCAATATTGCGTTCGCCAACGAACTGTCGGTCATCAGCGCAAAGTTGGGCATCAACGTCTGGGAACTGATCAGGCTGGCAAATCACCACCCGCGCGTCGACATCCTGCAACCGGGCCCTGGCGTCGGTGGGCACTGCATCGCGGTTGATCCCTGGTTCATTGTCGCTGCCGCACCTGCCGAGTCGCGTCTGATCAGGACAGCCCGGACCGTCAACGACGATAAGCCCCGCTGGGTCCTGGACCAGGTGCATGCTGCATTCGCCAAGCTGCCCAAGAACGCCGAGGTTGCTCTCCTTGGGCTCGCGTTCAAGGCAAATATCGACGACCTGCGTGAGTCGCCCGCCATTGAAATAGCCCAGGCCATCGCCGAATCGATGGCAGGCATCCGGATTAACGTGGCCGAGCCACACATCGACAGCCTGCCCGGTAGCCTTCAGCGTCAGGACAACGTCCGGCTGGTGCCACTGGAGGAAGCAGTGAGCCGTTCCTCGCTGGTGGTGGTGCTGGTTGACCATGACGCCGTTCGTGCGCTGCCCGCAGAGGTCCTGGCCGGAAAGCTCCTGGTCGATACCCGAGGGATCTTCAGCTCATGATTCTTCGAATCCAACAGAGAATGCGCTCAGCCTTCAAGAGCCGGGGGGTCATTGCTATGGCCCTCTGCGGGATGGTGGCCGCACTCGGTGGATCCCTGTACCTTGTGCTTGGGCATCCGGCGTTCGCGGTTCTGTCCCTCGCATTGTTTACGCTCATGGCGGTGCTGGCCGTTTCGCAGTTGGTCAGCATGCGGTGGCTCCAGGAAACCGAGGCCAGGAAGGCCCGCTCGCGCTTCCGCGAGCTGCGCGACATGATGGCCGGGCTTTCCACACCGGACCACCAGGTTCCGAAAACGGCGGCCGCCACAGCGGCTAAGCAAGAACCGGCTCCGCCCGCAGCTCCAGCGTCCGGCCGCGCAGTAGGCCGGCTCGCGGCCGCCGTCATGGATGACGGGGACCGTCAAGCCAAAATTCTCGGCTACCTCGGAGCGCCTCCAACGGCGCCGTGGGGCGGACGGATTGTCTACGCGATCGCGGGCCAGGACCTTCAGCAGTACCTGGGCGACGCGCAGGCGCTTGAAACGCTGCGCCCGAGCACCATAGCGGCCCAGATCGCGAACGGGCGCGGCTCCGCGCTGATTCTCGATGACAGCGCCTTCACCGCCGGAATCTGGTTCGGCGCCGATTCCGCGGCGGGGACCTTGCTTGCAAACGAAATCTTCCAGGCGCTCGCTGAGTGCCGGTCCCAAGGGATGCCGGCCTACTTCGTGAGGACCCGGCGGGAAGCCGACACCTACACCACGGAGTTCGAAGCCGCAGCGGATGTTGTGTTTTCGGCTCGTTCCTCCATGGAGGCGTGGACCGAAGACTACAAATTCGGGCTGCTCCATTCGCTCGACACTTTCGCCAAAATGAACAAGGGAGCGCTCATTGGATCGCACTGACGAAGCCCGGCCCGCGCGGACAGTCCTCCTCTACGGGGACGTCGACCTCAATATCATCGACGGATCATCCGTGTGGCTTGTTTCCATGGCCGAGGCGTTGTCACGGACGGGCTCCAGGGTCTGTGTCCTGCTCAAGACTGAGGTCACGAAAACCCGGCTGCTTGAGCGGATAGCGGAGCTGCCCGGAGTGGAAATCGCCCAGCCGGGCGACACGGCGGGCATGGAAGCGCTGCAGCCACGCGTTGCAGCCCAGCGCATGGCCCAACTTGACGCGGAACGGCCGTTCGACGTCGTGATCGCCCGCGGCACCCAGGTAGCCGCGCACGTGGCGAACTCCAAAGTCCTTGGTCCCAAGTCGTGGCTCTACATCACGGACATCGCTCATCCCAGTTCCAGGCTTTCCGAAACGGATCTTGCGATGCTCAGGCGGACCGTCGGACAATGCCGGCGCTTCTTCGTACAGACGGAGGCCGCACGGTCCTATGTGGAAGCGACGATTCCCGAAGCTGCCGGAAAGACGCTTGTCCTGACGCCGATGGTGCCCGATGAATACTTTGACCTGCGGGGGGATTCCCCGGCCACTGGTAGGAAATTGAGTGCTGTCTACTCCGGCAAGTTCGCCAAGAAGTGGCGCACGCTCGAGATGTGCGCCCTCCCCACTGCGGGCAGGGAGCAAAAGTTTGCCCTGGCGGTGACGATGATCGGTGACAAATTCCAGCATGATCACCAAGACCCGTCCTGGTCGGCCTCCATGGAGGAGGCTGTGGGCTCGCCGGGCATCGACTGGCTGGGCGGGATGTCCCGTGATGCGGCCGCTAAGGAGGTCAGCAGGCACGACGTCGGCCTGAGCTGGCGTGACGGAAGCATGGACGCAAGCCTCGAGATCTCCACCAAGGTCCTCGAGTACGCTGCCCTCGGGGTGCCGCCCATGGTGAACCGCAACGCCCAGCATCTTGAGCTTTTCGGCGCCGACTACCCGCTGTACGTCGATGATGATTCGACCGAAGGAGTGGTCAACGCCCTCCTGAACGCCAGGGACAACTTGGCCGAGCTGAAGAAGACGGTCAGCAACCGCGTCCGGCACTACTCGATTTCGTCAGCGGCTGCCCGGCTGAAAGCCTATTTCGAGCGGTCCGAGGCAGACTACGTCCGCAGCCCGCGAGGCAAGCAGAAGACAAGGGTCCTGATAGCCGGCCACGATCTCAAGTTTGCCGGTGAGCTCGTTTCCGTCCTGGAAATGCGGGATGACATCGAGCTTGCCTTCGACCACTGGAAATCACTGCACGTCCACGATGTCCAGGAGTCCGAACGGCTCAGGGACTGGGCCGATGTCATCATCTGCGAATGGTGCGGCCCCAACGCCGTCTGGTACTCGAACAACAAACGCCGCAGGCAGAAGCTCATTGTGCGTCTTCACATGTTCGAGCTCAACGGCCCCTGGATGAAGGATGTGGCCGCAGACAACATTGACTCCCTGATCTGCGTCTCAAGCCTCTACGTGGATCGCACCCGCGCAAGCACCGGCTGGACCGACACCGCCTTCCGGGTCATCCCGAACGCCGTTGACCTCATGGACCTCCGCCGATCCAAGGAACCGGATCATCGCTTCCGACTGGGGCTGGTAGGCATCGTCCCCATGCGCAAGCGCCTGGACCGGGCCCTTGACCTACTAGAAGAGCTGCTGCAGGAGGACTCCCGGTACACATTGCACGTGCGCGGAAGAATGCCGTGGGAATACGCCTATGAGTGGAAGAAGCCGTTCCAGCGGGAGGCGTACCTGGAAATCTTTGACCGGATCGGGCGGTCCCCGGCGCTGCGGGATGCCGTGGTTTTCGAACCGTTCGGCCCGGACATGGCGTCCTGGCTGCGCAAGATTGGCTACGTGTTGTCGCCCAGTTCGGATGAGAGCTTCCACCTGGCCCCCGCTGAGGGAATGGCGTCGGGCTCGGTGCCGCTGTTCTGGGAACGGCCCGGAGTGGACGACATCTTCAGCAATCGCTGGACCCGCGAGACCACGTCCCAGGTCCGGGCATTTGTCTCGGCTCTCAACAGTTCCCCGCACGCATATGCCGAAGAGTCCAGGGCCGCTGCCGAATACGTGCAACGGTTCGACATGCGGTCCACGGGCGAACAATGGCTGGAGGAAATACTCAGCAGCTGAAGTCACGGCCCGGCGCTGTCGGCCCCTCGCGGTAGCGTAGGGCTGTGCCTGAATCTCCTGCGCCTGAATCTCCCGTGCCTGAAACCTCTGTGCCTGAATCTCCCGTGCCCGAACACCTGCCGACGGACGCCGCATTGACCGTTGCCGGGCTCTCGGAATCCCAGCTGCTGGGGCGCATCTTCCCGCGGCTCACCATCCCGGAGCCAGCTGGCGGCCCGGAAGCGGCGACGTACTTGCTGCTGGGGCCGGGGGACGACGCCGCCATTGTCGCCGCGCCGGACGGACGCACTGTGCTGAGCATCGACACGCAGGTGGCCGACCAGGACTTCCGGCTCCAGTGGAACAACGGCTACCGGACCACCGGGTACGACGTCGGCTGGAAGGCCGCCGCGCAAAACCTCAGCGACATCAATGCCATGGGCGCCCGGGCCACGTCCCTGGTGGTGAGCCTGACGATGCCGCCGGAGACCCTTGTCCGCTGGGTCGAAGAATTCGCGGACGGCCTCGTGGCGGGGATCCGGGGGCTGGGGGCACCCGCCTGCGCTGTGGCCGGCGGCGACCTCGGCCGGGGCCGCGAGCTGGCGGTCACCGTGGCCATCCTGGGGACCCTGGACGGCAAGGAGCCCGTGCTGCGTTCCGGAGCCCGGCCCGGGGATACCGTGGCGCTGGCTGGAACAGTGGGCCGGGCCGCCGCCGGGCTGGCGCTGCTGGAGTCGGACGTCCGCGTGGGGGACCTGACCGCCGAGCAGCGCTCGCTCATGGACACCCAGTGCAGGCCGCAGCCGCCGCTCGCTGCGGGCCCTTTGGCGCGTGAGGCCGGGGCGTCGGCCATGATGGACATCTCGGACGGCCTGGTCCGGGATGGAAACCGCATGGCGGCCGCCAGCCACGCCGTGCTGAACCTGGACGCCGCCGCCCTGAAGGAGCTGGCCGCTGCGCTGCTGCCGGCGTCCGAGCTGCTGGGCGCAGACCCGATGTCCTGGGTCCTCGGCGGCGGCGAGGACCACGGGCTGCTGGCCACTTTTCCCGCGGGGGTTCAGCTCCCTCCCGGGTTCACTGCGATAGGCTCGGTAGAGGCCCCTGCACCAACCGAGAGCACGGGAGTAACGATCGCGGGCAGGCCCGCTGACGCTGTGGGATGGGATCACTTTGCAGACTAAGATTGCCGCCAACGCGCAAGCGATGAAGCGGTGGTTGAGCAAGGCGGAAACCACGCTCGGGAACCACAGCGACCGCCTGAACGCCATCAACATCTTTCCCGTAGCCGACGGTGACACCGGCACCAACCTCTACCTGACCGTCCGTGCCGCGGCTCACGCCGCGGACGCCGTCGTCGGGCGCGGCACTGCCACGGACCAGTTCACGCACCCCGCCGCTGACCCGCACGACGTCGGCGCCGTCCTGGCACAGGCCGGCCAGGTGGCCATGGAACAGGCCCGTGGCAACTCCGGAACCCTGTTTGCCGTCTTCCTCGCCGCCGCCGCCGAACCGCTGGCCGGGCACACCCGGATTAGCTCACCGCTGCTTGCCGCGGCCCTGAACCGGGCCCAGATCCGGGCCTGGTCCGCGCTAAGTGATCCCGTGCCCGGCACCATGCTCTCCGTCATGGAGGCCGCAGCCCGCGCCGCGGCTGCCGTGGACTCCGCCCACGACGGCGATGACAGCAACCAGACCCTCGGACTGGCCCTGGATGCCGCCGTCGAGGCAGCCCTGGCCGCCGTGGTGCGCACGGAAGACCAGCTCGATGCCCTGCACGCCGCCCACGTGGTGGACGCCGGCGGCGTGGGCATGCTCCTGATCCTGGACTGCCTGCGCTCCGCTGTGCTGGGCGAGGAGCTCCAGAGCGAACTGCTGGACGGTCTGCACGGCTACGACGTCCAGGACCCGCACATCCACGCCGGCATGCCGCGCGACGAAGGCGTCGAAGTCATGTGCACCATCTCCCTGTCCCCGCTGGACGCCGCCATGATGCGCCAACGGCTCGACGAAATGGGCGACTCCGTAATCATGAGCCAGGTCGGCGGGGCCGCGGACGCCGCCGGGCAGTACCGCTGGCGCGTCCACGTCCATGTCCTGGATGCCGACCCCGCCGTCGCGCTGATCCGTTCCCTGGGCGAGCCCACGGACATTTCCGTGAGTGAGCTCGCAGTGCCGCGCGATCCGCAACCCCAGGCCGCCACCGTTGCCGCCTCTGTTGCCGCCGAAACCCGAAACCCCGACGGACATGCACGCTGAACTTGAACTGGGCCTCGAGCGCCGCATCGGCAAGCGCTCCGCGGCTGTCATCGAAAAACACCTCGGCATCACCACCGTCGGCGGGCTCCTGAACTACTTCCCCCGCCGCTACCTCAGCCGCGGCGAGCTGACACCCATCAGCGAGGTCCCGCTGGACGAGGAAGTGACCCTGATCGCCCGGGTGGTCTCCAACAGCACCCGATCCATGCGCGCCCGGCGCGGATCCCTCACCGAGGTCGTGATCTCCGACGACGCCGGCGGAGCGCTGCCGGGCACGCTCAAGGTCAGCTTCTTCAACGGGTTCCGGGCCAAGGCGGAGCTGCAGCCGGGCCGGCGCGCCATGTTTTCCGGCAAGGTCACCCGCTACGGCGGATCCCTCGGCCTGACCAACCCCGATTTCCTGCTGCTCGACGAGGACCCCGACACCCCGGGCATGGACCCGGAGAAGCTCGCGGCCATGCCGATCCCGGTCTACCCGGCCACGGCCAAGCTCACCAGCTGGTCCATCCAGAAGGTCATCTCGACGCTGCTGGACACCGTGGATCTTGAAACCCTCGGCGACCCGCTGCCCGCGGAGATCGCGGCGCGGGAGAAGTTCCTGCCAGTCGCGGACGCCTACCGTCTGATCCACGCCCCGCAGACCCCGGCGGACTTCCAGCGCGCCCGCGACAGGTTCCGCTACCAGGAAGCCCTGGTGCTCCAGTCGGCCCTGGCCCGCCGCCGCGCCCAGCTCGCCGCCGAGGAAGCAACGGCCCGCCGCGCGGCTCCGGACGGGCTGCTGCCCGCCTTCGACCTCCAGTTGCCGTTCACGCTGACCGCCGGCCAGGCCGCTGTCGGCAAGACGCTCTCCGACGAGCTCGCCCAGGACTCGCCCATGAACCGGCTGCTCCAGGGCGAGGTGGGTTCCGGCAAGACGATCGTGGCCCTGCGCGCCATGCTGCAGGTGGTGGACGCCGGGGGACAGGCTGCACTCCTAGCCCCCACGGAAGTCCTCGCCGCCCAGCACTATGAATCCATCCGGCGCACGCTCGGACCGCTCTCCCGGGACGGGATGCTCGGCGGGTTCGGCTCGGACGCCGTCCAGGTCACCCTCCTCACCGGCTCCATGCCCACCGCGGCGCGGAAGCAGGCCATGCTGGACGCGGCCTCCGGCACGGCGGGAATCGTGATCGGCACCCACGCCCTGCTCAGCGACAACGTGTCCTTCTATGACCTCGGCCTGATTGTGGTGGACGAGCAGCACCGCTTCGGCGTGGAACAGCGCGACGCCCTCCGGGCCAAGGCCAGCAAGCCGCCGCACCTGCTGGTCATGACCGCAACCCCGATTCCCCGGACCGTGGCCATGACCGTGTTCGGAGACCTCGAAACCTCCGTGCTCGATGAGCTCCCCGCCGGCCGTGCCCCGATCTCCACGCACGTGGTGGGGCTCGCGGAACACCCGGCCTGGGCCACCCGCATCTGGTCCCGTTCGCGGGAGGAGATCGACGCCGGCCACCAGGTCTACGTGGTCTGCCCCAAGATCGGCACGGACGACGACGGCGACTTCACCCCAGGCGAGGCCGAACCGTCCGCCGCGGACCTCGAGGGTGAGAACGGTGCGCGGGAACTCGCCTCCGTCACCGGCGTCGTGGAACTCCTGCAGGACGAACCGGCCCTCGCCGGGGTGGCGGTGGCGCCGCTGCACGGCCGGCAGGACCCGGTGTTGAAGTCCGAGACCATGGCCTCCTTCACGGCCAACCAGACCAAACTGCTCGTCTCCACCACCGTGATTGAGGTGGGCGTGGACGTGCACAACGCCACGCTCATGGTGATCCTGGACGCGGACCGGTTTGGCATCTCCCAGCTCCACCAGCTGCGCGGCCGGGTGGGCCGCGGCGGGCTGCCCGGGACCTGCCTGCTGGTCACCACCCTGGAGCCGGGCCATCCGAGCCGGCGCCGGCTCGATGCCGTGGCAGCCACCACTGACGGCTTCGAACTGTCCCAGGAGGACCTCAAGCTCCGCCGCGAAGGCGACATCCTGGGCGCCTCGCAGTCCGGCGGCCGCTCCACCCTGAAGCTGCTGCGCGTCCTCGAACACGAGGACGTGATTGCCCGGGCCCGGCAGGACGCCCAGCGGATCGTGGCCGCCGATCCCACCCTGGCCGGCCAGCCCCGGCTGGCGGCCGCGATCGATGAATACTTGAACCCCGAGAAGGAGGCGTTCCTTGAACGCGGCTAGGACCACACATCATGGGCTTCGGCCATGAGCCGGATCATTGCCGGCGCGGCCGGCGGCAGCCCCCTGGTCAGCGTCCCCGGGAGCCTGACACGGCCGACGACGGACCGGGTCAAGGAAGCGCTGTTCTCCCGGCTGGACGCCTTCGACGTCATTGCCGGCGCCCGCGTGCTGGACCTGTACGCAGGATCCGGGTCGCTGGGGGTGGAGAGCGGCAGCCGCGGCGCCGGGTCCGTGGACCTGGTCGAATTCGATGCCAAGGCCAGCGCCGTCTGCCAGCGCAACGCGGACCTGGTCAACACCGTCACGCGCCGCAAGGTGGTCTCCGTGCACCGCTCCAAGGTCGAATCCTTCCTCGACCGGACCGCTGAGGCCGCTCGCTGGGACCTCGTGTTCCTGGACCCGCCCTACCCCCTGGACGAGCCGGCCCTCGCTGCCGTGCTGGCCAAGCTGGTGCCGCACCTGGGCGAGGGGGCCGTCGTGGTGGTGGAACGCTCCTCCCGGAGCCCCGAACCGGCATGGCCCGAGGGCATGGAACGGTTTGCCGAGAAGAAGTACGGCGAAACCCGGCTCTGGTTCGCCGAGCCCGGTGTGGAAGCCGCGGAGGGCGTGGACGCCGTGGACGGCGTGGATTTAGAGGTCGGGGACTAGCCGGCCAGCGCGTCCAGCTCGACGCCGGCCAGGAGCCTGGCCGGATGCGGGCCGCGCGCCGTGAGCGCCGCCGTCCAGACTTCAGGCCACGGGCCCTGCGTCCCGGTCAGGATGATGTTCCCGGGGTACCGGCCAGTGAACATTCCGGCCTCGGCGAAGGCGGCGACGTCGGCCATGGCCCGGCGCAGGGCCGCGACCTGGCTCCGGACCAGGGTCAGCCCGGGTTCATCGCCCACGTTGACGACCAATACCCCGCGCGGCGTCAGGCGGGCCGCCGCCTCCTGGTAGAACTCTGTGCAGGCGATGTGTTCCGGCGCCTCGGGCCCGGAGAAGATGTCCAGGATCACGACGTCGAACCGCAGTTCGGCCGGGAGAGCGGCGAGGGCGTCGCGGGCATCGCCGATCACCGTGTGCAGCTGCGTTCCCTCCGGCAGGGGCAGCTGCGCCAGCACGAAGTCCAGCAGTTCCCGTTCCAGCTCCACGGCGTACTGGACCGAGCCGGGCCGGGTGGCCTGGATGTAGCGGGCCAGCGTCAGGGCGCCCGCGCCCAAGTGCAGCGCGCTGATGGGCTCGCCCCACGGAGCGGCGAGGTCCACCACGTGACCAATCCTGCGCAGGTACTCGTAGAAGATGTCCGCGGGATCGGCCAGGTTGACGTGGGACTGCTCGGCGCCGCCGATGCTCAGCACGAAGCCGCCGTCCGTGAAGGGATCCGGTTCAATCGTGGCGTGCTGCCCGGTGGTCCGCAGGAACCGCGAGGCTCCGGGTTGTTGCCCGGCCATGCTCACAGCCTGTCGCGCAAGGTCGCCAGCCGCTCGGCGGCCTCCTCAAGGACGTGCAGCTGCTTGCAGAAAGCGAAGCGGAGCAGGCTGCGGGTGCGCTCGGCGCCGTCGGGGTGGCAGAACACAGGGACCGGGATCGCGGCGACGCCCACCAGCGCCGGGAGCCTGCGGGCCAGCTCCACGGAATCGGTGATCCCCAGCGGAGAGGTGTCCACGTTCACGAAGTAGGTGCCCTGCGGTGTCAGGACGTCGAGGCCGGCCGCGCGGAGTCCCTCGCTAAGGACGTCGCGCTTGTACCGGAGCGTGTCGGCGATGCCGGCGTAGAACTCGTCCGGGAGGCCCAGCCCCACCGCTATCGCGGCCTGGAAGGGCGTGCCGGAACTGTAGCTCAGGAACTGCTTGACCGTCCGGGCGGCGGCCACGAGATACTCCGGTCCGGAGAGCCAGCCGATCTTCCAGCCGGTGAAGGAGAACGTCTTGCCGGCCGAGGAAATGGTCAGCGTGCGCTCGGCCGCGCCGGGCAGGGTGGCCAGCGGGATGTGCTGCACGCCGAAGGTCAGGTGCTCGTACACCTCGTCGGTGATGATGACGGCGTCGTATTTTTCGGCGAGTTCGACGACGCGCGCAAGCACCTCGCGGGGGAACACCGCGCCGGTCGGGTTGTGCGGATTGTTGATCAGCACCACCTTGGTGCGGTTGCTGAACGCGGCCTCGAGCGCCGCCAGGTCCGGCATGAAATCCGGGGCTAGGAGCGGGGCCGTGACGTGGGTGGCGCCGGCGAGCCCGATGATGGCGCCGTAGGAGTCGTAGAACGGCTCAAACGTGAGCACCTCATCGCCCGGACCGACCAGCGCGAGCAGCGAGGCGGCGATGGCCTCCGTGGCGCCGGTGGTGACGATGATCTCGGTCTGGGGATCGGGGGTCAGCCCGTAGAACCGTTCCTGGTGGACTGCGATCGCCTCCCGGAGGGGCAGGATGCCCTTGCCGGGCGCATACTGGTTGGCTCCGGCGGCGATGGCGGCCTCGGCGGCCTCCTTGATCTCGACGGGGCCGTCCTCGTCCGGGAAGCCCTGGCCGAGGTTGATGGCGCCCGTGCTGAGCGCCAGGGTGGTCATCTCCTCGAAGATCGTGACGCCCAGTGAACCGTCGGGGGAGAGTAAGTTGGCGCCTGTTGCGGCGCGCTGCCACGGGAACTGGGGAGGGAGCTGGGACATTCAGCCATGTTATCCCGGCCCGCGGCGCGGATACGGTAGGTTCGGAGCATGAGACGCGCTGTTTGCCCTGGCTCCTTTGACCCCATTCACAATGGACACCTTGAAGTCATTGCGCGCGCCGCGGGCCTCTTCGACGAGGTGATCGTGGCCGTGTCAACGAACTACGCCAAGAAGTACCGCTTCAGCGTTGAGGAGCGGATCGACATGGCCAAGGAAACGTTCGCGTCCTTGCGCGGCATCGTGGTGGAACCCGTGGGGGAGGGGCTCCTGGCCGAGTACTGCAGGCAGCGCGGTGTGTCCGCGATCGTCAAGGGCCTGCGCTCGTCCTCGGATTTCGACTACGAGCTGCCGATGGCCACGATGAACCGGCAGCTGACCGGCGTCGAGACGGTGTTCCTGCCGGCGGAAAGCCACTACCTGCACCTTTCCTCCACCCTCATCAAGGAGGTCTTCGCCCTGGGCGGGGACGTCTCCGACTTTGTTCCCCGCTCCGTGCTCAAAAGGCTGGCTCCGGGCGAGCCGGTCCAGAACCGGGCACGCAAAGTGTAAGCTTGACCGGTACTCGGCGGCCTGCTGCCGGTTGCGTGGCCCAAATCCAAGGCCGCTTTGTGGTGTGAACCGCAGGCGTGCCTCCAGTTTGAGTCCGTCCGGAAGTTCAGGCTAAGATAGTACGTCGGTCATATGTTCAACAGGAGTTCTCATTAAACGAGATGCTAGTTCGCCCTTGGCGTTCGACGTCAAGGACCTCGGACGCAGTCCGGGAAGCATGCGAACGCTGAAGGAACATGTACCCGCGCCAAGTGATCTTGGCGTGGCACTCATTGGCGTGCAGGAAGGCTCGGATGTCGAGCTGGATCTGCGGCTTGAGGCCGTACACGAAGGAATTTTGGTATCAGGAACCGCGCTCGTTGAAGTAACTGGCGAATGCGGCCGATGCCTGGATCCCCTTGCGTATGACCAAGAGGTCGATGTGCAAGAACTTTTCTTCTACGAGGACGCTGTGTTCTCCGACGAGGAAGACGAAGAAGAGCAACGTCGAGTCGAGCACGATCTGATCGATCTTGAGCCGGTGTTGCGGGACGCAGTTGTCACCATACTGCCGTTCCAGCCGGTGTGCCGGGAAGACTGCCAGGGCCTTTGTTCCGAATGTGGAGCACGCCTGGAAGACGAGCCGGGGCATCACCACGAGGTCGTAGATCCTCGCTGGGCCGCCCTGGCTGACTTGGCTAAGCCTGACCGGCAAAACTGATTTGTAAGTGTTTTTCTAGAGAGAAATGAGTTAGCCGTGGCTGTCCCGAAGCGGAAAATGTCTCGCTCGAATACCCGCGCCCGCCGCTCCCAGTGGAAGGCAACTGCCCCCCACCTGGTGAAGACCGTAGAGAACGGCCAGGTTGTTTACAGCCTGCCGCACCAGGCAAAGGTCGTTACCGACTCGGCTGGCACCGCGCTGTTCCTTGAATACAAGGGCCGCAAGGTCGCAGACGTCTAATCCGCCAACAGGCTGAAAAAGATGTCTTCAACTGAAGAGCTTCTGAAGCGTCTCGGTGTCACTATTGACGCCGGGACGCTTCGTCTTGCGCTCACACACCGTTCCTACGCCTACGAAAACGGCGGCATTCCCACCAACGAACGGCTCGAGTTCCTGGGCGACTCCATCCTGGGCTTCTCCGTGACGGACGCGCTGTACCGCGATAACCCCACGCTGCCCGAGGGCGATCTGGCCAAGCGCCGTTCCGCCGTCGTCAGCACCCGGGCCCTGGCCGGCATCGGCCGCAGCATCGGGCTGGGCGAATACATCTACCTCGGACAGGGCGAGAAGCTCACCGAAGGCAAGAACAAGGCTTCCATCCTGGCGGACACCATGGAGGCGCTGATCGGCGCCACCTACCTCTCGAACGACATCGAGACGGCCCGTCAGCTGGTCATGCGGCTGGTCGGCCCGCTGTTGAAGGACGCTGCCGCCCTCGGCGCCGGCACCGACTGGAAGACGTCCATCCAGGAGCTGGCGGCCAGCCGGCAGCTCGGAACCATCAACTACGCAGTTGACGGCTCCGGACCGGACCACGCCCGGACGTTCGAGGCCGTGCTGCGGATCGGTGGCACCGACTACGGCACCGGCAGCGGCAACTCCAAGAAAGAAGCGGAGCAGGAAGCCGCCGCCGACGCCTGGCGCCGGCTGACCGCCCCGTCCGCGCCTGACCCGCAGCAGCTGCACCCCCAGACCGGCAGCTAGGCGGCCGCGTTGCCTGAACTGCCCGAGGTTGAGGTGGTCCGGCGCGGCCTGGTGAGCTGGGTGCGGGGCCGGACCATCACCTCCGTCGATGTGCTGGACCCGCGGTCCCTGCGCCGGCATGCCCTGGGCCCGGAAGACTTTGCCGGCAACCTTGAGGGCGCCCGGGTGCTGGACGTGGTCCGCCGCGGCAAATTCCTCTGGATGCCGCTGGCGGACACGCCCGCCCCGTCCGGGAATGGTGACACGCCCGGAAATGGTGACACCTCCGGAGACCCCCGCCCGGCCGCAGAGCCGGCCCCCGCCGTCGCACTCATGGCCCACCTGGGCATGTCCGGTCAGCTGCTGATGCAGGATTCCGGCGTTCCGGACGAAAAACACCTCAAGATCAGGCTGCGGCTCAGCCCCGCCGACGGCATGCCCGAGCAGCTCCGGTTCGTGGACCAGCGCATCTTCGGCGGCCTGTTCCTCACGTCGCTGATCCCCACTGACGACGGCGGGCCCGGCGGCCTGGCCGAAACACCGCTGCCGCTCATCGCCGAGGAAGCCTCGCACATTGCCCGGGACCCGCTGGACCCCTGGTTCTCCTTCGACGCCTTCTACCGGCGGCTGCGGGCACGGAAAACCGGGCTCAAAAGGGCGCTGCTGGACCAGGGCCTGGTCTCCGGGATCGGCAACATCTACGCTGACGAAGCCCTGTGGGCGGCGCAGCTGCACTATGCCCGGCCCACCGACACCCTGCGCCGCGCCGACGCGCTGCGGCTCCTCGACGCCGCGCGGGAGGTCATGACGAATGCGCTGGCCGCCGGCGGCACCAGCTTCGATTCGCTGTACGTCAACGTCAACGGAGCCTCCGGCTACTTCGACCGTTCCCTGAACGCCTACGGCCGGGAGGGCCAGGAATGCAAACGCTGCGCCGCCGCGGGCCGGGTCAGCCTGATGAAGCGGGAACAGTTCATGAACCGTTCCTCGTACACCTGTCCCGTCTGCCAGCCCCGGCCCCGGAACGGCCGCTGGTAGGGGCAGCCCGGGCGTAGTGCCCGGACAGCCTCGCCAGGCCCTCGTCAAGCGACACGGCGGGAGTCCAGTCGAGGAGTTCCCGGGTCTCGCGCTGGTCGAACCAGTGGGCGGTGGAGAGCTGCTCGGCGAGGAACCTGGTCATCGGCGGCTCCCCAGCCCGGCCGGACCGGGACCAAACCTTCTCCACCACCGATCCTGCCGCACGCGCGAGGCCGCCCGGCACCGCCCACGAGGGCGCAGGGACGCCGCCCGCGGCGCAAATGCCCGCCAGCAGCTCGCCGACAGGGCGGGGTTCGCCGTTGCTGACCACCAGCGCCCGGCCGTGGATGTGCTCCATGCGGTGCAGCGCGGCGACGATGGCCGCAGCGGCGTTGTCCACGTAGGTAGTGTCGATCAGGGCCGCACCGGCGTCGAGCAGCGGCAGGCGGCCGCGGCTGGCACGTTCCAGCACCCGTTCCACTAGTTGCGTGTCGCCGGGGCCCCAGACGATGTGCGGGCGCACCGCCGCGACCCGGAAGTCCGCCGAGTCCGCGGCCAGCGCCAGCAGTTCGGCCTCGGCCTTGGTGCGGGAGTAGTCGCCGTGCGCGCGGACCGGGTCCGCCGGCTCGGCGCCCAGCCCGGCGATGGCGGTCCCGGAGTTGGCCACGGAGGGGGAGGAGACGAACACCAGGTCCCGCACGCCGGCCTCGCGTGCGGCCCGGAGCAGGCGGCGCGTGCCTTCGACATTCACCTCGTCGAACTCCGCCGCGCGGCCGGTGAAAGAGACCTTCGCGGCCAGGTGGATGACGCCCTCGGCGCCGTCGACGGCCCGGCGGACGGCGTCCTCGTCCGCGACGGACCCGGCGAGGTCCGCGGCGCCGTCGACGCCGGAGGGACGGCGCTGGAACGTGGTGACGGCGTGGCCCTGCCGCACCAGCAGCCGGGCCACTTCCCGGCCGAGCAGGCCGCTCGCGCCTGTGACGAGGACTTTCACGGCGTGCCCGGACGGCCGCCGGCCAGCACCTTTGACGCCCACCTGGACAGGCGGGTCCTGTCGATCTTGGCGTTGTGGCGGATGTCGGTCGGCTGGGAGGGGACGGCGAGCACGGCGGAGACGCTGACGCCTGCCGCACGGGCGGCGTCGCGAACGCGGCCGGCCAGCTGCGGCGCGGCGGGGCCGGCCCGGCGGACCGGCGGAACGGTTTCGATCACGGCGACGACGGCCTGGGTTCCGGACGGGCCGACCCCGACGACGGCGGCCATTCCGACGTCGTCCAGGCGTTCGATGGCCTGCTCGGCGCCCACGGGCGTCACCACAGCACCCGGGGCGGTCACGACGTGTGCGAGGCGTCCTTCCACCCAGAGCCGGCCGGCGGCGTCGAGGTGCCCGACGTCTCCGGTGCGGTGCCATCCGGCCGTGCGGACGCTCTCACGCTGGGTCAGCCAGAGCCTGTCGTAGGCGTCCTTCACATGCGGGGCGCTGACGAGGATCTCGCCGGTGACGCCCGCCTCCGTGACTGCGTCCGTGACCGAGCCGGTCCCGGGCGCGGTGCCGTCCGCGGCGAGCGGGATGACGGCCACACAGGCGCCATGCACCGGCCAGCCCACGCACACGCCGTTGCCGGCCCCCGCCACGGTTCCGGCGGCAGCGTCGGCCCCGGCGGAACGGATCTGTTCGAGGCTGATATCGGTGACGGGCAGCGCCTCGGTCATCCCGTATGGGGTGTGCAGCGAGGCCCGGGGCAGCAGCCGCTGCACCTCGGCGAGGAGGGGTTCGGGGACGGGCGCGCCGGCGGAGAGCAGCAGTTCCACCCGCCCCAGGGCCTGGTGCCCGGCCCAGCTCAGGCCGGCCTGGGTCGCAAGGACGTTGCGCAGCGCCGCGGGTGAGGCGAAAATCACCGTGGCGTCGATGACCGCGGCGGCGGCCGCCAGCGCGCTGGCCGTCAGGGTGCGGGGCCTGGTGACGTCCATGGCGGGCGTCACCGAGACGGCTCCGAGCGCCGGTCCCAGCAGCGCAAACGGCGCGAAGCCCGCCACCAGGCGTGCGCCCGGGCGGATCCCCAGCGTCGCGGCCACTGTGTCCCGCATCGCGGCCAGCTGCCGGTGCGTGTAGAGCACGCCCTTGGCAGGGCCAGTGGAGCCGGAGGTGAAGAGCACGGCGGCGGGGGCATCCGGGTCCGGAACCAGGGCCGGATCCCGGCACGGGAGCTCCGGGCTGGCTCCGCGGCGGCGGAGGGCGGCGAGGGAGGTTTCGACGGCGAGGAGGCGGCGGCGGGCGGCCGGCAGGTCCCGGACACTGATGCGCCGTCCCGGCCAGCCGAGTACCGAGGCAGCCGCCAGCGCCTTGTCGATTCCGATGAGGAAGTCCGGGGTGGCGCCCTTCACGGCGCGGCTCAGGCCGCGGGTGCCCAGGCCCGCGTCGGCCACGACCACCACCGCGCCGAGCCGCAGGCAGGCATAGAGGACCACGGTCAAATCCACGCCCGGCGGAATCATCAGACTCACCCGGCTGCCATGCCGTACACCGGCTTCCCGCAGGCCCGCGGCGAGGGCGACGATATTCTGTTCCAGCTCCCGCCAGCTGAGCGAGCGGGCGACGCTGCCGTCAACTGCCATTTCCGCGACGGCGGTATCCCCGGCTGCGGGTCCCGCCGCCAGTGCGGTGAGCGGCGCCCAAAGCGGCGGGACCCCGGTGCCGGGCTCCAGGGGACCGGCCGCGGCTTCGCTGTCCCGGCCGCACTCGGCAAGCCACTCGAAGACGGGAGCGGCGATGTCCCGGTCTTCCGCGACCAGGTGGCCGGCACCCTCGAAGCGGTGAACTTTCGCGTCCGGCAGCCGGCTGATGAGGTCCTTGAGGTACCGGTCGGAAAAGATCGGATCCCGCGGGCCCCAAAGCATCAGGGCCGGAACTCCCAACCCGCGCACCCCTTCCGCGACGCGGCTGAGCGTCGGGAAGCTGGGATGGGACGGATCGGCGGGGATGTCCGCGACAAAGTTCCCCACGCCGGCGCGGCGGTCGGCGCCGCGGTAGGGGGCCATGAAGGCGCTGCGGACATCCGCGGCGAGCGGCGGGTGGGCCAGAGAATGCGTCACGCGCAGGAAGGTGTCCGACGTCGTCGTTCCCCAGCGGTGCACGGCGGGGTGCAGGGCAAGCCGCAGCGCCGGCGGGATGCGGGAGGCGGAGGGCTGGTGGACGGCGGTATTGGTCAGCACCACCCCGGCGAGCTGCTGCGGATGTGCCACGGCCCAGCCGAGGCTGATCACGCCGCCCCAGTCGTGGCCGACGGTGACCACCGGCCCATCCAGTCCGAGCGCGGCGGTGAGGTCGCCGAGGTCGTTGATCCGGTCCTCCAGGCGCCGGAACGTGCCGGTGCGCTCGGAGAAGCCCATGTCCAGCTGGTCCACCGCCACCACGCGCCACGGATGGGCGGGGTCGGATCCGGCGCCCAGCAGGGTCCGCCACAGGTAGGACCACGTCGGGTTGCCGTGCACGCAGAGCAGGGTGCCGGCAGGAGTCAGGCCGCGGCGCGCGAGCTGGGCACCGTTGTCGAGCAGGTGCCAGCGGCGCACGCTTCCGGGCCCGTCCACGGCGGAGGTGGACGCCACATCGATTTCGCGCGACCACTCGGGGTCGACGCCGGGCCAGTCGGCGGTTACCAAACGATTTCCACCATGGCGGTGTTCAGGCCGGAACCGACGCCCATGCACAGCACGCGGTCCCCGGCGGCGAGAGTCTGCGCCTCGGCCGCGAGGGTCATGGGGAGGGAGGCGGGGCCCACATTTCCCCAGTGCGGGAATGTGATGGGCACCTTGTCCGGGTCCAGGTCAATGGCGTCGATGATGGCCTGGGTATACGCATTGCTCACCTGGTGCGTGACGTAGCGGTCCATCGAGCCCCAGTCCCACTCCGGCTGGGCCTCGTGCCAGGCGTCCACCACAAGCTGCAGGCCGCCGTCGAGCAGGCCCTTGGTGTCGGTGGCCATGCCGTCGATGCCGCCCACGCACAGTTCATGGTGTTCGGTGCCGGCACGCATCACGCCGCCGAGGATGCGGTGGGCCCCTGAGTGCTGGTCCGCCGGGCCCAGGACGGCCGCAGCGGCCCCGGAGCCGAGGGTCAATGTGGCGAACTCGCGGTTGAAGTCCTCCCGGGTGGTCTCGGGCCGCTGCAGCCGGGCCAGGGTGGCCTCCTGCGTTGCCTGGGCATCCTCACCGTTGACGATCATCGCGTACTTGATCTGGCCGGAGTCGATCATGTTGCCCGCCAGCGTCATGCCGTTGACGAATCCGAGACAGGCGTTGGCCAGATCAAAGTTCATGGCCGACGAAGGCAGGCTGAGTCCGTGATGGATCTTCACCGCGACTGACGGTTCGAGGTTGCGCCGGGTCACGGACGTGTTGATGAGCAGGCCAATCTCGGACGCTTCGACGCCGGACTCGGCCAGGGCCTTTGCGCCCGCCTCGATGGCGGCGTCGTCGAACGATGTCCCGGGCGCCCACCAGCGCCGGTGCGTGATGCCTGCCACCCGTTCGAGCAGCTTCGGGGGGACCCTCAGCCGCCGCAGGGTCGAAGCCAGCCTGCGGTCGAAATCCATGGAACTCACGATTGTCGGAGCTTCGACGCTGCTCACCGAGAGTAAGGCGGTGTTGCTGTGCCGGAATGTTGCGTTGCCTACCAAAATCAAGCCCCTGTTCACGTCTGTCCTGCGCTCCGGCGGTTCACCGCACCCTCGAGCGCAAGCCCAAGAGCTTAACTATGCCCGGTGGAGGTCAGTTCCTGCATATTCTGCGGCAAAAGCCGCGGCTTTGCACGGGTTCTGCACGGACTTGTCGCAACACCGCAGTAGATTGGAAGTATCCGGGGCCGTCCCGAACACCCGCGTCCGTCCGAATCACGCTTGCGCGAACAGCGGGCCCAGCCCGCCGACCAGGAGAACCGAAGCACCTTGCACCTCAAAAGTCTGACCGTCCGGGGATTCAAGTCGTTCGCCTCAGCGACGACCTTTGAATTCGAGCCAGGCGTCACCGCCGTGGTGGGCCCCAACGGTTCGGGCAAATCCAACGTCGTGGACGCGCTCGCCTGGGTCATGGGCGAACAGGGAGCCAAGACCCTCCGCGGCGGCAAGATGGAGGACGTGATCTTCGCGGGCACCTCGGGCCGGCCGCCGCTGGGGCGGGCCCACGTCTCGCTGACGATCGACAACAGCGACGGCGCCCTGCCGATCGAATACAGCGAGGTCACGATCTCGCGGACCCTGTTCCGGACCGGCGGCTCGGAATACGCCATCAACGGCGCGGGCTGCCGGCTGCTCGATATCCAGGAGCTGCTCTCCGATTCGGGTCTCGGCCGCGAGATGCACGTGATTGTGGGCCAGGGCCAGCTGGACAAGGTCCTGCACGCCACCCCCGAGGACCGGCGCGGCTTCATCGAAGAGGCCGCCGGCATTCTCAAACACCGCCGCCGCAAGGAAAAGACGGTCCGCAAACTCGAGGCCATGCAGGCCAACCTGTCCCGGCTCAGCGATCTCACCGGCGAAATCCGGCGGCAATTGACCCCGCTGGGCAAGCAGGCGGAAGTGGCCCGGCGTGCCCAGAGCGTCCAGTTCGAGGTCCGCGACGCCCGCTCACGCCTCCTGGCCGATGACCTCGTACAGCTGCAGTCCGCGCTGGCGCAGGACGTCGCGGATGAATCGGCGCTCAAGGCCCGCCGCGGCGTCGTCGAACGCGACCTCGAGGCTGGACGGCAGCGCCAGGCGGTCCTCGAACGGCTCGCCGCCGAGGCCACGCCCGCGTTGAATGCCGCGCGGGAAAACTGGTACTCGCTCTCCACCGGGCGCGAACGGCTCCGTTCCCTCGGCTCACTCGCGGAGGAGCGCCGCCGGCTGCTCGGCGCCGCCGACGCGGTTCCGGACACCGGCCGGGATCCGGACCAGCTGGAGCAGCAGGCCGCCCGCGTCCGCGACGAGCAGACCGGTCTGGAACGGCAGATCCTGGACCAGACGGAGGCCCTGGGCGCCGCGACAGCAGCCAAACAAGATGCCGAACAGGCCGCCGCCGCCGAGGACAAGCGGCTGGCGGCCCTGCTCCGGGCCGCCGCGGACCGGCGCGAAGGCCTGGCAAAGCTGGCCGGGCAGGTCGGCGCGGCACGGTCCCGCGTCGAGTCGGCCCAGTCTGAGCTGGGACGCCTCCGCGAATCGCAAAAGGCCGGCGAGGAACGCCGCCGGCATGCGCACAGTGAGTTTACGGCCCTGGAGACGCAGGTGGCAGGCGTCGAGGACGGCGAGGAATCGCTCGACGCCGATTACGAGGCCGCAAGCGTTGACCTCGACGCGGTCATGGCCGAAATTGACGCACTGAAGGCGGCCGAGCGTGAGGGTGAGCGGGAACGCGGAGCCCTTGTGGCCCGCCGCGATGCCCTCCAGCTCGGCCTGAACCGCAAAGACGGCTCCGGGCACGTGCTTGGCGCGGCCGCCGGGAAGCTGGCGGCCGGGGTCCTGGGCTCCCTGGCGTTCATGATCACCGTGGAGACCGGATTCGAGGCCGCCGTCGCCGCCGCACTCGGCACTGCGTCCGACGCCGTGGTGGTCCGGGACCCGGAGACGGCCGCCGCCGCCGTGCGGCTGCTGCGCGAGGACGACGCCGGCCGCGCCGCGCTGCTGCTCGCCGACGTCCCGGCCGGAACTCCCTTGGCCGATGCGCCGTTGGATACCGAAACGCCGGTGGATACCCTGTTGGCCGATGCGCTAGCCGGCGGGAGCACGCTTCCAGCGGACGCTCGGTGGGCCGCGGAGCTGGTTTCGGCTGCGGATCCGGACGCGCCCGGCCTGCCGCTGGCCGCCTTGCTGGCGGGCGTCGCCGTGGTCGAGGACCTGGATGCCGCGGCGCAGCTGATCGCAGCCCGCCCCGAGCTCACCGCCGTGACCCGGGCCGGGGACGTCTTTACCGCGCTGACCGTGACCGGCGGATCCGCGTCGGCGCCGTCGCTGCTGGAAGTCCAGGCCGCCGTCGACGACGCCGCCGCGAAGCTGGCCGCCGTCACCGCCGGGCTCGAACGCAACCGCTTCGCCCTTGCCACCGCCCGGGCCCGGCGCACCGAGGCTCAGGACCGGGCGGACGCCGCCCTCGCGAAACTCCACGACTCCGACGCGAAACTCGCCGCCGTCGCCGAACGCCTGGGCCACCTGAACGCGGTGCTGCGCAGCGCCGTGGGGGAGAGTGAGCGCCTGGCCACCTCCCTTGCCAGGGCCGAGGCCCAGATTGTCAGCGAACAGGACGCCCTGGCAGCGGTGACGGCACGGCTCGCCGCGGCCACCCAAGCCCCCGAGGAGCAGGAACCCTCCCCGGAGCACCGCGATGCCCTGGCCCTGGCCGCCTCGCTGGCCCGCACGGCAGAAATGGAGGCCAGGCTCGCCCTGCGCAGCGCCGAGGAACAGCTCACGGCCACCCGCAACCGGGCGGCCTCGCTGGAACGGGCCGCCGCTACCGAACGCCGCGCCCGCGAGGAAGCCGCCGAACGGGCCCGCCGCCGCCGGCTCCAAGCCGGGCGAGCCGCGGCCGTCGCCGTCGCCGTACAGCAGATCATCGGATTCATCGACGTGTCTGTGGAGCTGTCCCGCCGGGAGCGGGACCGCGCCGAGGAACGCAAGGAGTCTATGGACCAGGAGCTTGCCGGGGTCCGCAGCGGCAACGACGCCCTGGCCCGCGAACTGGCCGAGCTCACCGACTCCGTGCACCGCGACGAGCTCGCCCGCACGCAGCAGCGGCTGCGGATCGAGGCCCTGGAACTCAAAAGCGTGGAGGAGCTCGGGCTGACCGCCGAGCAACTCGTGGCCGACTACGGTCCGGACCGGCCCGTCCCCGTCCCGGCCGACGACTCGGCGGACAAATGGGCCGCCCTGCGCGCCCCGGTGGACGAGGACGGCCGCGAGATTTCCGAGGGCAAGCCCTTCGTCCGGGCCGAGCAGGAAAAACGGCTCAAACGCGCCGAACGCGACCTCGCGGCCCTTGGCAAGGTCAACCCGCTGGCGCTGGAGGAGTTCGCCGCACTCGAGGAGCGCCACCAGTTCCTCAGCACCCAGCTCGAAGACCTGAAGTCCAGCCGCAAGGACCTGCTGGACATCATCAAGGAAGTCGACGACCGCGTCCAGAAGGTCTTCGCCGAGGCATTCGATGACACCTCCCGGCAGTTTGTCCGCGTCTTCGCCCGGCTGTTCCCCGGCGGCGAAGGCCGGCTGGTCCTGACCGACCCCTCCGACATGCTCACCACCGGGATCGAGGTGGAAGCCCGACCGGCCGGCAAGAAAATCAAGCGGCTCTCGCTGCTCTCCGGCGGCGAGCGTTCCCTGACGGCGGTGGCGCTGCTGGTGGCCATCTTCAAGGCACGGCCCTCGCCCTTCTACGTCATGGACGAGGTCGAGGCCGCACTCGATGACACCAACCTGGGCCGGCTCATCACCATCTTCGAAGAGCTCCGCGAATCCAGCCAGCTGATCGTCATCACGCACCAGAAGCGCACCATGGAAGTCGCCGACGCCCTCTACGGCGTCACAATGCGCGGCGACGGCGTGTCCACGGTGATCAGCCAGCGGCTAGGCGCGGACGTCTAGGCAGTGGAGATCTAGCCAGCGCGGACGTCTAGGCGGAATGAAAACGCTGGCCACGGCCCATTTGGGGTTTGTGAGAAGCTAGGGGAGTGAACGACATCCTCCCCATTATTCTGCCCATTCTCGCTGTTCTGGTGGTCATCGGTGTGCTGATCCCGGTGCTCATGAAGACCCGGAAGAGCACCAAGACCTATTCCGGCACGCGTGACGCAAACGACCCCGTGCAGGGCCCGGGAGCCGGGACCCTTGTGGAGGACCGCCCCGCGGCGGCGGCGCCGGCAGGGACGTCGCCGGACGCCGTCGAGCTCGAAGAACCAACGGTCGAGGTGCCGGACAACGCAGCCGGCCTGGAAACCGTGCCGGTGGAAACCCCGCTGCCGGTGGCCGGCCGCCTTGTCCGGCTGCGGGAGCGGCTGGTCAAGTCCAACAATGTCCTGGGCAAGGGCCTCCTGGCCCTGCTCTCGGCGGACAAGATCGATGAAAACGTCTGGGACGAGGTCGAGGAAACCCTCCTGCTGGCCGACCTCGGCACCGAGCCGACCATGCAGCTCGTGGACGCGCTCCGCGAACGCGTCAAGGTGATCGGCACGCGGGACCCTGAACACGTCAAGGCCCTGCTGCGCGAGGAACTCATCAAGCTCGTGGACCCCACCATGGACCGGAGCCTGAACATCGAGCGCCATGCCGACAAGCCCGCGGTCATGATGGTGGTCGGCGTCAACGGCGTCGGCAAGACCACCACCGTCGGCAAGCTGGCCCGCGTGCTCGTGGCCGAGGACAAGGACGTGCTGCTGGGCGCTGCGGACACCTTCCGCGCCGCCGCCTCCGAGCAGCTGGCCACGTGGGGCCAGCGCGTCGGCGTGCCCACGGTGAAGTCGGACATCGCCGGTGCAGACCCGGCCTCCGTGGCTTACGAGGCCGTCAAGGCCGGCATCGACCAGGAAGTCGACGTCGTCATGATCGACACCGCGGGGCGCCTGCAGAACAAAGTGGGCCTCATGGACGAGCTCAGCAAGGTCAAGCGGGTCATCGAAAAGCTTGCCGAGGTGGACGAGGTGCTGCTGGTCCTGGACGCAACCACCGGCCAGAACGGACTCAACCAGGCCCGGGTGTTCTCCGAGGTCGTGAACATCACCGGGATTGTCCTGACCAAGCTGGACGGCACTGCCAAGGGCGGGATCGTCGTGGCCATCCAGAAGTCCCTCGGCGTCCCGGTCAAGCTGATCGGCCTGGGCGAAGGCGCCGATGACCTCGCGCCGTTCGACGCCGAAGCCTTCGTGGATGCGCTGCTGAATTAGCGCACCGCAACAAAAAAGAGTGCCCCGGTCCTGTGGACCGGGGCACTCTTTGTTGCCGCCGCGTTGTTCCCGCCGCGGCCGGCTAGTACGTCAGGGTGCTAGTACTTGAAGTTCAGCACCGTCACTGTTCCGGCGGTCAGCTTGAACTGCTGGGTCTGGGACTTGTACGCGAAGCCGGGCACCGTGGCGCGCTTGGCGACGGGCGGGGGCTCGGTCTTGGCGCCGTCGATGACAGTCTGGTTCTCGGCCGAGTAGCTGGGGCCGCTGAGCTGGGTCATGGTCCCGGTGACGGGCTTGCCTGGGAGGTCCAGGGTGACGTCGGTCTGCGCGGCCTTTTGGGGGTCGTTTTCATTGATGATCACCACGCTGGTGCTCCCGTCCGCGTTCTTCAGCGCGTAGCTGAAGGCCAGGCCGCCTCCGGAGCTGTTCAGTTTCATGAACTTGCCGGCCTCGAGCTCGGCCACCATGGACAGGCCGAAGAAGTTGGCCCGGCCGGACATCTGGCCGTTGCCGAACGGGTAGGCGCCGGCGCTGCAGATGGCGGACAGGGGCGGGCCGCCCTTGCACGTCAGCAACGAGCTGTGGTAGCTGATGCGGGTGATGCCCAGCTGGGCGGCGGTGAGGGCATAGTCTGCCGCCCACAGCGCGGATGCGTGGGTACGGGAGGTTTCGTTGGAACCGGGGCACGCTGAGATCCCGGTTTCCGGAATCCAGGTTTCCAGGCCCGCGGCATGACCCACCGCGAGGGCCGCCTTCTGGTACTCGATGGCGCGGTCGTGCATCTGCCGGCTCATTGCGTTTGCCATCGTGGGCGAATCCTGGGGCAAGCGGCCGTCACAGTTGGAGAGCGGGTAGTGATGGAACGTCAGGATCTTCTTCTGCGGGAGGTCCGCATCAACGAAGGGCTGCCACCACTTCGAGTCAAAGGCGCCCGGTCCGGAGATGGGAACGTTGGGCGCCACGGCATAGATTGCGGTCGCGTAGTCCTTCAGTTCCCGAATGTACTGCTCCAGGCTGTAGCCGTCGGTCTTCACGTCGTTGAAGACGAATCCGTTGGGCTCGTTGCCCACGGTGATGCTGAGCAGCCGGTTACCGAGGATCTGCGAGGCATTCTTGGCCATGTCCGCGGCCCGGGCCGGGTTGTAGTGGCCCAAGTCCACCGTGAGGGTGACGTTCGCATTGCCGGCCTCCAGAAGAGTCTTCAGCCGGGTCAGGTCTGCCGGTCCTACGGCCTTGACCGGGTGGGTCTTGTCGCCCTTGTAATCGGCTGGGACGGCCTCGCCCGTGGACGTCCAGAAGAAGCGCCGGTCCACGGCGTTGCCGCCGAAACGCAGGACCGGCTGGTCCATCTCCTTGAGCAGCTTCACCATCGACGCGTTATCGCTGCTGAGGTCGGGATCGGCCAGGTCCGTGGCCTCCAGGGAGATCCCCATTGCGCCCTTGTTCAGCGAGGTGCCAACGAGGTCGTTGGAGACACCGAGCTTCAGGGGCTCAACCTTCTCCAGCGGTGACCCGGCCGGCGGGCCCGCCTGTTTGTAATAGGTGACCTTCGGTCCCACCTCGGCCGGGGCGAGCGCCGTAGGCGATGACGACTGCGCGGTCTCGGAAGCGGCAGGCGGGGCGGGTGTCGGGCTTCCGAGGGCCAGGGGAACCACCACTGCCGCTGCCGCTGCCACGGCGACGAATCCGGCGCCGGCGAGGATCCGTGTGCGCTTCCTTTTCCCCGCGCTCGCTCCCGCGCTGGCGGGTTGGGCGGGGTCGGGGCTATCGGCTTTCCCGGGGGAAGAGTCGAATCTGGCCATGGGGAATTACCTCCGGGAGTTTGTTACACGTGCCCCCAGCTTAGCCAAGGAGGGCGGCCGCCGCAGACCCGAAGGGATCTGGACCCGGCTCTGGACAGAATTGCCCGCCAGGCGGACCGGTGGCGGCACCGCCGCAGGTCAGGCGCTCTTCGCGGCGGGGCGGCCGAACGTTTCGCGGGCCGGCAGCCAGACGGCGGCGGCCGCCAGCAGCATGCCGCCCGTGACGCCGAAGGCCCAGCCGTAGCCCAGGCGGTCCGCCAGGAGCCCGGCCACCACGGGTCCGACGATCGCCCCGCTGTCCGAGGCCATCTGGAAGACGGCCAGGACGCGGCCACCGGAGCGCTCGTTGCCGATCACGTCGGCGATGGCGGCCTGCTGGGCCGGTCCGAGCAGGCCGGAGCCGATCCCGGCGCAAGCGGAGGCGAACAGGAACCACGGCAGCTGGTGGGTGAACCCGATGGCCGCCGTGGCCGTGCCGGTGACCAGCAGCCCGGCCAGCAGGAGCGGCTTGCGGCCCAGAGTGTCGGCGAGCCGCCCGGAGAACGTCAGCGCCACCGCGTTTCCGCCCGCAAAGACCGCCAGGGCCCAGCCGGCCGATTCCGGCCCCGCGCCGAGCGCCACGACGGCGAAGAGCGGCACCGTGGCCATCCGCACGCCGAAGGTGGCCCAGCCGTTGGCAAAGCTCGAAAACAGGCCGGCCCGGTAGGCGCTGTCCCGCAGCGCGTCCTTCAGTTCCATCGCCGGGGCTGTGGCGCCGGGCTGCCGGGAGGCGGCCGGGACATGGCTGAGCTGGGTCTGCACCACGAGGGCGGCCAGCACCAGGGCGGCCGCGTAGGCAAGGAACGGCACCCGCAGGCCGAAGTTGGCGAGCAGCCCGCCGACAATAGGGCCGCAGACGTTGCCGATCAGGAAGGCGGAGGCATAGGCCCCGGAAACCCGGCCGCGGCTTTCCGGCGGCGCGAGCCGGACCACGAGCGCCATGGACGCCACCGTGAACATCACCGAACCCGCCCCGCCCAGGCCGCGGAACACCAGCAACTGCCAGTAGTTCTGGGCGAAGGCGCACGCCGCCGTCGACGCGGCCACGATCAGCAGCCCGGCCACGTAGACGGGCCGTTCGCCCAGTTTCACGATCAGGGCGCCGCCGGCCGGGGCGAAGACAAGGCGCATGAACGCGAAGATACTCACGATCACGGCGGCCGCCGTGGCGCCGACGTCGAACGTGGTGGCGAACTGGGGAAGCACCGGGGCCACAAGACCAAACCCGATCGCGATCAGGAAGGCCGCCACCAGCATCACCTTGATGTCCCGGGGCAGCCGGGAACGCCCCGGGGCCCGGGAGGGAACCTGGGCTGCGGCGTCGCCGGCGGGGCGGGAGGTGTTGGTCATGATGCGTTCGTCCTTGGGCAGATGCGGGGCCGGCTGGCGGCGGCTCGTCAAGCGCGGAATTAATCCGATGAAACATAACCGTAACAAGTGTGAGACGCACCATTTACGTCCGGGAGGTTCTTGTAACAACCCGGCAATGTAAATCCTCCGCCAGCGAAACACGGCCCCGCGAAACTCGATGTAGAACGCAAATAATGCGTTGGGACCGGCGGACTACTCCGCACCTATTGCAAGAGAGGACGTAGACCATGGAACTCACCGCAGGTCTCGTTTGGCTCCTGGTCGCCGCGGCACTCGTGCTGTTCATGACCCCGGGCCTGGCATTCTTCTACGGCGGCATGACCCGCGCCAAGTCGGCTTTGAACATGATGATGATGAGCTTCGTCGCCATTGGAACCGTGAGCATCATGTGGGTCCTGTGGGGCGCCTCGATGGCGACGAGCAACGAAGACAACTTCTTCCAGATCTTCGCCAACCCGTTCAGCCACTTCGGCCTCCACGGCTTCACCGAACCGGCTGATCTGCTCAAGGTCGGCTACGCGGCCACCTTCGCCATCATCACGGTGGCCCTGATCTCCGGCGCAGTCGCGGACCGCGCCAAGTTCTCCGCCTGGGTGGTCTTCACCCCCGTCTGGGCCACCCTCGTCTACGCGCCGATGGCCTTCATGGTCTGGGGCGGCGGGCTCTTCTCCGCCAGCGGCTGGTTCGGCCAGACGTTCGCGCCGGTCATCGACTTCGCCGGCGGCACCGTGGTCCACATCAACGCTGGCGTCGCCGGCCTGATCCTGGTCCTGATCATCGGTAACCGCAAGGGCTTCGGCAAGGACCCGAACCACCGCCCGCACAACATTCCGTTCGTCATGCTCGGCGCCGCAATCCTGTGGTTCGGCTGGTTCGGCTTCAACGCCGGTGCCGCGGCCACTGTGGAGCAGGCCGGTCTGATCTGGATCAACACCCTGGCCGCCCCGGCCGCCGCCATGCTCGGCTGGCTCGCCGTGGAACGCTTCCGCGACGGCCACCCGACCTCCCTTGGTGCCGCCTCCGGCGTGGTGGCCGGCCTGGTCGCCATCACCCCGGCCTGCGCCAACGTCTCTCCGCTGGGCGCGATCGCCCTCGGCGTCGCTGCCGGTGTGGCCTCCGCGCTCGCCGTCGGCCTGAAGTTCAAGTTCGGCTACGACGACTCGCTCGACGTCGTCGGCGTCCACCTCGTCTCCGGTGTTGTCGGCACCGTGGCGATCGGCTTCCTGGCCACCCCGACCCAGGGCACCGCTGGCCTGTTCTACGGCGGCGGCACCACGCAGCTGGTGGCCCAGACCCTCGCGGCATTGATGGCCATCGTCTTCACCGCCGTAATGACGTTCATCATCGCCTTCCCGATCCACAAGCTCATGGGCTTCCGGGTCTCCCAGGAACAGGAAGTCGTCGGTGTGGACCTGAGCCTGCACGCAGAGACCGCCTACGAGTTCGGCGTCGGCGGGCACGGCGGCAGCTTCCAGCCGCTGCACGAACTGATCACCGGCAAGCCGATGGGCGAAGAGGAACTCTCCGAGGTTCCGGTGGACGCCGCGTCCAACGGCAAGCAGAACGCAACGGGTAAGGAAAGTGTGGGGGCATGAAACTGATCACGGCAATCGTCCGACCGGAAAAGCTTGAGGCTATTCGCGAAGGCCTGGAAGCCTACGGCGTGCAGGGCCTCACGGTCAGCGCAGCCAGCGGCTACGGCCGGCAGCGGGGCTACACCGAGGTGTACCGCGGGGCCGAGTACAACGTGGACCTCCTGCCCAAGATCCGGGTAGAAGTCCTGGCCACCGACGAGCAGGCGGACGACATCCTGGATGTCATCATCGCGAGTTCGAACACCGGCCGCGCCGGGGACGGCAAGGTCTGGACGATGGATGTATTCGAGGCTGTCAGGGTCCGCACCGGAGAGCGCGGTTCGGCAGCGATCTAGCTGCTCCCCGCTCCACTCCCAGAACGGGAGACTGACACAGATACAGATACAGCGGCGCTGACACAGCGGGCCGGATGCCCCACAAGGCATCCGGCCCGCTTTGTGGTCTGGTGCTACGTCTGGTTTTGCGCCCTGCTGCTGCGCCCTGCTGCGCCCTGCTGCTGCGCCGGTGCTACGCCGGCCAGCCCTCCGGCCCCGGGGTCCCGGCCGGATATTCCTCCAGCGGGACATGTCCGGCGGTCCAGGACTTCAGCACAGGCGCCAGGATGCGCCAGCAGTCCTCGGCGGTGTCTGCCCGCACCGAGAGCAGCGGATCGCCGGCCAGGACGCCCTCCAGCACTTCACCGTAGGGGAGGAGCTCGGAAGCGCTCAGCTCGGCCTGCAGCGTGGCCCGGTCCAGGCTCAGGACATCGCCAGGGCCGTTCACGTCGACGTCGAACTGCAGCGTGTCCGGGCCAAAACCGATCCGCAACTGGTTAGGGGCGTCCACACCGGTGAACCCCTTCGGCAGGTGCGGCACCGGCCGGAAGGTCACCACGGCCTCCTTGCGTTTTGTGTCCAGCGCCTTGCCCGAGCGCAGGATGAACGGCACGCCCTGCCAGCGCCAGTTGTCGATCTCCACCTGCACCTCGGCGAGGGTCTCCGTGCCCCTGGCGGCGTCCACGCCGTCTTCCTTGGCGTAGTCCGGGACGTTCCGGCCGTTGATGGAACCGGCGGTGTACCGTGCCCGGCGGGTGTTCTGGCGGTACGGGGCCTTGACACTGCTGGCCCGCAGCACCGTGGCCACGGCATCGCGGAGGTCCCGTTCGTTCACGGAGGCCGGCGGCTCAATGGCCAGGAGGGCCATGATCTGCAATAGGTGGCTCTGGATCATGTCGCGGAGGGCACCGGCGCCGTCGTAATAGCGGGCGCGGCCTTCCAGGGCGAGGTCCTCGTCGAAAATGATCTCGACCTTTTCGATGTGCTGCCGGTTCCACACCGGCTCCAGGAACGTGTTCGCGAACCGCAGGCCAAGGATGTTCAGAACGGTTGCCTTGCCGAGGAAGTGGTCCACCCGGTGGATGTGGTCCTCCGGGACCAGCGCCGCCAGTGTCTTGTTCAGGTGCTGTGCGGACTGCTCGTCCGAGCCGAACGGCTTCTCCATGACCAGCCGGGTGCCGGCGGGCACGTCCTCTGGCGCCAGGGCCTCGCACGCGAGCTGGCTGACGTGCGGCGGCAGGGCGAAGTAGACGGCTACGGGGCCTTCCAGCTGCGCGAGCAGCCCGGCGAGCTGGCCCTTGGCCGTGACATCGAGCTGGTGGTAGATGCTCTCCTGGCGGATCCGTTTGAGTTCCCCCTTGCCGTGCGCATCGGCTTGGGAATTCTCGTCCGCGAAGGACTCCTCGATCCGGCCCAGCCACTGCTCCGGCGTCCAGGGATCCGATCCCGCCCCGGCCAGGGTGAGGCCGTCGGCGCGGCCCCGGGCCACCAGGCGGGCCAGCCCCGGCAACAGGAGCCTGCCCGTAAGATCGCCGGAAGCACCAAGGATGAGCAGGGTTTTTACAGTTGTTTGGCTGGTCACCTAAGCCAGCATGCCATCTTGAAGGCGCATCTTGGTACCCTAGATAGTCGAGTCCTGTTGTCGAGGCGGTTCGCTCAGGCGAACACCAGTCGCGACGCTGGCGTGCCGCACCGGCCGCCACCTGTAGATCCACTGAAAGAAGTGCACGGCGCGTGTTCAATTCACTCTCTGACCGGTTGACAGCAACCTTCAAGAATCTGCGTGGCAAAGGCCGCCTGACCGAGGCGGACGTTGACGCCACAGTCCGCGAGATCCGGCGTGCCCTCCTGGACGCCGATGTAGCCGTGCCCGTGGTCCGGGAGTTCACCGGCCGCGTGCGCGAGCGTGCCCTCGGCGCCGAAGTCTCCGGCGCGCTGAACCCGAGCCAGCAGATCGTGAAGATCGTCAACGAGGAACTTGTAGAGATCCTCGGCGGCGAGACCCGCCGGATCCGCCTCGCCAAGACCGGACCCACCATCATCATGCTGGCCGGCCTGCAGGGCGCCGGTAAGACCACCCTGGCCGGCAAGCTCTCCAAGTGGCTCAAGGCCCAGGGCCACAGCCCCATGCTGGTGGCCTGCGACCTCCAGCGCCCCAACGCCGTCACCCAGCTGCAGGTGGTCGGCCAGCGCGCCGGCGTGCCCGTGTTCGCCCCGCACCCGGGCGCCACGTCCACCGAGCTGGACCACCCTGCCGGGGACCCGGTCGCCGTCGCCCGTGCCGGCGTCGAGGAAGCCAAGCGCACCCTTCACGACGTCGTGATCGTGGACACCGCCGGCCGTCTCGGCATCGACGCCGAGATGATGGAGCAGGCGCGCCAGATCCGCCGCGCGATCGTCCCGAACGAAGTCCTGTACGTGATCGACTCCATGATCGGCCAGGACGCCGTCAACACGGCCATGGCGTTCGATGAGGGCGTCAACTTCACCGGCATCGTGCTCTCCAAGCTCGACGGCGACGCCCGCGGCGGTGCCGCGCTCTCCGTCACGTCGGTGACCGGCAAGCCGGTCATGTTCGCGTCCACCGGCGAAGGCCTGGACGACTTCGAGCTCTTCCACCCGGACCGCATGGCCTCGCGCATCCTGGACATGGGTGACGTCCTCACCCTGATCGAGCAGGCCGAGAAGTCCTGGGACAAGGATGAAGCCGCCCGGATGGCGAAGAAGTTCGCCGACCAGGAAGACTTCACCCTGGATGACTTCCTCGCCCAGATGCAGCAGATCCGCAACATGGGCTCCATGAAGAAAATGCTCATGATGATGCCGGGTGCGCAGAACATCCGCCAGCAGCTGGAACAGTTCGACGAGCGCGAGATCGACCGCGTCGAGGCCATTGTCCGGTCGATGACCCCGCACGAGCGCGTAGCCCCGAAGATCATCAACGGCTCCCGCCGGGCCCGCATTGCCCGCGGTTCCGGCGTGCACGTCTCCGAGGTCAACGGCCTGCTGGAGCGCTTTGCCCAGGCTCAGAAGATGATGAAGAAGATGGCCGCCGGCGGCGGAATGCCCGGCATGCCGGGGATGCCCGGCATGGGCGGCGGGGGCGGTGCCCGGAAGGGAGCCAAGTCCGCGCCCAAGAAGAAGGCCCGCTCCGGCAATCCGGCCAAGGCTGCGCAGGAACTGCGCGACGCCGAGGCCCGGCGGGCCGCCGGCCCCAAGCCGCTGCCCACCGGAGCGTCGTTCGGCCAGCAGGGCGGCGACTTCGATCCATCCCAGCTGAACCTGCCCAAGGGCTTCGACAAGTTCCTCGGCGGCAGCAAATAGCCGCACCTGCCGGGGGCCGCCGGGACTGTGTCGCGGCGGCAACAGCACCGAAGTGCCATAGGGTTAGACAATGTTCAAGCAGCGCGTAGTCTTCGTCCACGGGGATGGCAGCTTCGGTGCCGCCGCGTGGCCAAAGCAGCACGGCATGGCGCTGGACTACGACGCCCTGTTCCTGCGGCGGCACGGGTTTGACGCCGTCGCGGAACCGCTCGAATCCAACTTCGCCGCCGACGCCGCAATCGTGCTCGCGTCGCTGGCGGACGACGGCCGCGGCGAGGCCGGCGGCCACGTGGTGGCCCATTCGCAGGGCGCCATCGCCGCGATGATGGCCGCCGTCGAACGTCCCGACCTCGTCCAGTCGCTGACCCTGGTGGAACCGGCCTGCCTGTCCTTGACCGCGGAGCTCCCGGCCACCGCCGCGCACCGGGCGCTCATGCAGCCGCTCTTCGACGTCCGGCACAACCTCAGCGACGACGACTTCCAGCGGGAGTTCATCCGCCGCGCGTTTGCGGCGGACGCCCCCGGGGCCACGACGCCGGAGGCCCTCCGGGCTGCGCGCCGGCTCCGCCTGCAGGCGCCGCCGTGGGAGGCCCCGCTGCAGATCGTGCCGGGCGTGCCGACGCTGGTCCTGACCGGGGGCTGGGAACCGCTGTATGAGGAAATCGCCGGCTACCTGCGCGAGACCGGTGCCCTGCACCGCACGGCGCCGGGAGGGCACCGGCCCCAGGATTCAACCGAGGGGGACCGGGCCATCCGCTCGTACATCGCCGAGGTCAGCCGCCACCAGCACGCCCGGGCGTCCTAGAAGCTGCCCTAGAAGGCTGCGGGGCCTCCCACCGCGGGCTCCGGCAGGTAGACCTTGCCGCCCGAGGCAAGGAACTCATTGCTCTTCGCCCGCATTCCGGCCGCCATCTGCGCCAGGGCCGCCTGCGAATCAGCTGAACCGTATTCGTCCCGGATGTCCTGGCTGATCCGCATGGAACAGAACTTGGGCCCGCACATCGAACAGAAGTGGGCCGTCTTGGCAGGCTCCGCGGGCAGCGTCTCATCGTGGAAGGCCTCGGCCGTCACCGGGTCCAGGGACAGCGCGAACTGGTCCCGCCAGCGGAACTCAAACCGCGCCTTGGACAGGGCATCGTCGCGTTCGTGGGCGCCCGGGTGGCCCTTGGCGAGGTCGGCGGCGTGGGCCGCGATCTTGTAGGTGATCACGCCCGTCTTCACGTCGTCCTTGTTCGGCAGGCCGAGGTGTTCCTTGGGCGTGACGTAGCAGAGCATGGCGGTGCCGTAACGGGCAATCTCCGTGGCGCCGATCGCCGAGGTGATGTGGTCATACCCCGGTGCGATATCGGTGACCAGCGGCCCGAGCGTGTAGAACGGGGCGCCCTTGCAGAGTTCCTGCTGGCGCTCCACGTTTTCCCGGACCAGGTGGAACGGCACGTGCCCGGGACCCTCCACCATGACCTGCACATCGAACTCCCAGGCCCGCTGCGTGAGCTCGGCCAGGGTGTCCAGCTCGGCGAACTGCGCCGCGTCGTTGGCGTCCGCCGTCGCGCCGGGCCGCAGCCCGTCACCCAGGGAGAACGCGACGTCGTACTTCGCGAAAATCTCGCACAGCTCGTCGAAGTGGGTGTACAGGAAGTTCTCCTGGTGGTGCGCCAGGCACCAGCCGGCCATGATGGCACCGCCGCGGGACACGATGCCGGTGACCCGGTTGGCCGTCAGCGGTACATAGCGCAGCAGCACCCCGGCGTGGATGGTCATGTAGTCCACGCCCTGCTCGCACTGTTCGATCACGGTGTCCCGGAAGATCTCCCAGGTCAGGGCGTTCGCCTCGCCGTTGACCTTCTCCAGCGCCTGGTAGATGGGGACCGTGCCGATGGGGACGGGGGAGTTGCGGATGATCCACTCGCGCGTCGTGTGGATGTCGTCCCCGGTGGAGAGGTCCATGACGGTGTCCGCGCCCCATTGTGTGGCCCACTGGAGTTTGTCGACCTCCTCGGCGATGGAGCTGGTCACGGCGGAGTTGCCGATATTGGCGTTGATCTTCACCAGGAACGCCTTGCCGATGATCATCGGCTCGGATTCGGGGTGGTTGACGTTGTTGGGAATGATCGCCCGGCCCGCGGCCACCTCGCTGCGCACCAGCTCCACGTCGCAGTTCTCGCGCAGTGCGACGAACCGCATCTCCTGGGTGATGACACCGTCCCGGGCGTAGCGCATCTGCGTGACGGTCTTGCCCTCGACCGCGCGGCGGGGCACCGGGCGTCCGCCCCGCCACTCGGCCGACGCCGCACCCCGGCGCACCGCCGACTTGCCGTCGTCGAGCAGCTCCCGTTCCCGGCCGGCGTAGGTTTCGGTGTCCGCCCTGGCCTCGATCCAGGGCGCCCGGAACGGTTCGAGCCCGCGGACCGGCTCGCTGCCCGGGCCGGCCGTGCGGTAGACCCGGAACGGAGCGTTCTGGGCGCCGCCCGGTGAGGGTTCCAGCGCAATCTCGGTCACCGGGACTCGGATGCCATGGTCCGGGTCTGTGGTGAAGGCCAGCGAGTGGGACTTCAGCGACCGCGTGGCGGCTGCTGATTCGTTGTGGGCTGACTGGATGTGGACAGGGCTGTGCTGCGTCAATTGGGTATTCACGAAAAATACTCACTTCCTTCGCCGGCATTACCCGGACAGGTTCAACGGTCGCAGGCTGCGTCAGCCCGATCTCAGCCCCTGCAAGGGCACCCGTGTGGTCGTAGACGAAGCTACCACGCACCTGTTGACGGCTGTCGAGTATGACGCGGCCGGCGGACCTACGTGGGACTAGGCTTTAGGCCATGACCGGCATCATCGAGTTCAGCGGCCCCATCCTCACGGCGGCGGACCAGGAACGCCGCGGGCTCTGGTCGGTGGATGGCCTGCTGACCTTCCGCCGTCCGGCCGCCGCCCCGGACCTTGTGCTGGACGGCTGGGTGATATCCGGGCTCGTGGACGCCCACTGCCATATCGGCTTGGGCCCGGGCGGGGACGTTTCCGAGGCCACCGCGGAATCCCAGGCTCTGGCGGACCGCGACGCCGGGACGCTGCTGGTCCGCGACGCCGGCGCGGTCCACGACACCCGTTGGCTCCAGCAGCGCGCGGACCTTCCCCGGATCATCCGCTCCGGCCGGCACCTCGCCAGGACCCGGCGCTACCTGCCGGGCCTGGCCGTGGAGGTGGAACCCGAGGATCTCGTCGAGGCGGTGCGCAAGCAGGCCCGCGCAGGCGATGGCTGGGTCAAGCTCGTGGGGGACTGGATCGACCGCGACGCTGGCGACCTCGCCGCCAGCTTTCCCGCCCGGACGGTCAAGGACGCCGTTCAGGCCGCCCACGACGAAGGGGCCCGCGTCACCGCCCACTGCTTCGCCGAAGACACCCTGGATGACATGCTCGACGCCGGGATCGACTGCATCGAGCACGCCACCGGGCTGCTGCCCCGGCACCTGCCGCGCTTCCTCGAACAGGGCGTCCCAATTGTGCCCACCCTGATCAACATCGCCACGTTCCCGGACATCGCCGCCCGGGCGGAGGCCAAGTTCCCCCGCTACGCCGCCCACATGCGCTCGCTGTGGGAGCGGCGGGCGGAGCGGGTCCTCGAAGCCCGCGAGGCGGGGGTGGCCATCTATGCCGGCACCGACGCCGGCAGCGTGATCAGCCACGGCCGGATCGTGGACGAGATCCAGGCCCTGCACGCCGCAGGCCTTCCCGCCGCAGCCGCTCTCGACGCCGCCTGCTGGTCCGCGCGGACGTGGCTCGGCGCGGAGTCCATCGGTGAAGGGGCGAGCGCGGATGTCCTGGTCGCCGCCGAAGATCCGCGGAGCCGGCCGGCCACGCTCCGCCACCTCAGGCACATCGTGCTGCGCGGGCTGCCGGTGAACAGGCAACCAGCCGGCCATTAGGAATAAATTGAAGCTTCAAGTAATTTACTTCTATGCAGAGTCACCGAAAGCCGGTGGCTACAGAACCCACGGAGCGTTTCAATGACCGCAGAAGCCAGCACCCAGGACCTCCTTCCTGCCGAACTCACCATGGGCACTGTGATGCTCAAGGTCGGTGACATGAAGCTCATGACCGACTACTACCATCGGGCGCTCGGACTGGAGACGGTGGCCGAGCAGGACGGCGGGCTCTACCTTGGCCGCCAGCAGAAGCCGCTGGTCCACCTGGCACCCGCGCCTGGCTTGAATCTTCCGTCCCGCGGCGAGGCTGGGCTATTCCATACCGCCCTCCTCTTCGAGGACCAGCCCTCCCTGGCGGCCACCATTGCCAGCGCGGCCCAGTATGAGCCCCAGTCCTTCACCGGCAGTGCGGACCACCTCGTCAGTGAGGCCTTCTACTTCAACGACCCCGAAGGCAACGGCATCGAGCTGTATTGGGACCGGCCGCGGGAGGCCTGGTCCTGGGAGGGCAAGAACGTCGTCATGGACAGCCTCGCCCTGCCGCCGCAGCGCTACCTGCAGCAGTACCTGACCGAGGAGTCCGTGACCGGGCAGCGCCAGGCTGCCGCCGGCGTCGGGCACATCCACCTGCAGGTGGGCGACGTCCAGTCGGCGCATGAGTTCTACGTCGGCACGCTCGGCTTCGAGAAGACCGCGGGCTGGCATGGCCAGGCGCTGTTCGTCTCGGCCGGCGGCTACCACCACCACATGGCCATGAACGTCTGGAACAGCCGCGGCGCGGGCCCCCGGCGCGACACGCTGGGCCTGGGTGAGGTCCTCATCGAAGTGCCGTCCGCTGACGACGTCGCGGCCCTGGCCGACCGGCTCAAGGTCGCCGGCGTCGACTCGCACCACACCGGCGCCGAGCTGCGCTTCGAGGACCCATGGCGCAACCGGATCCGTGTCGCCGTGCGCTAAGGCCGAGGCTTGAGGGACATGTCCATTGGCCGCGGCGACCAGTGGACATAGCGCCTATATGTCCGTTGGTCGCCGCCAGCGGAGGGCATGTCCGCGGCGAGGGCATGTCCCCAGTCCGGGCCGGTCCGGGCGCGTGGCCGGGCCTGAGGTGGACATGTCCCCATGTGGCTGCCAGGGCCACCGGACATGTCCATTTGCCGGGCCCGGGACTGGACATAGCGCCTATATGTCCATCGGTGGCCGCCAGAAGAGGGCATGTCCGCGGGGGGAAGTGGCGCGGGATGGCCGGGCCTGAGGTGGACATGTCCCCATGTGGCTGACAGGGCCGCCGGACATGTCCATTTGCGGCGCCTGGGAGTGGACATAGCGCCTATATGTCCGTTGGTCGCCGCCAGGAGAGGGCATGTCCGCGGGGAGGTGGCGCGGGATGGCCGGGCCGAAGCGCGCTAGGCTGAGGCGACGTGCGAAAACAGCGGTCCGCGTACCGCCGAACCTTAAGGACTAGCTGCATGGGATTCACCGAACTCTTTGTGTCCACCCACGAAGAAGCCCTCAAGCGCGCCGGCGCACTCCAAGGCGGCGGCCCGGCCGCACCGGGGGCCGTCCGGATCCCGGATATCAGTGACTTCGAGGTGGAGCGGCTGGGAGACCTCGCAGGAGTGGCCGTGCACGCGCCGGGCGCGGATTATGAGCTGGCCATGGTTGACGTGGCCAGCGACTCCCTGCTCGGCGTCCCCGCCGCGATGGTCCGCACGCTGGCGGAACTGCTCACCTATGAAACCGAGGGGGAGGGCGACGTCCTTGAGGACGTCGCGGCCAACTGGGCCGCCGAGGAGGACATGCCCTTCGGCCCGGACGAGGCGCGCGGCTATGTCCGCCGGATCGCCGAGCTCGCCGCCGGAGTGGACCCCGCCACCAGGTCTGGCCTCTACGTCTGGACGTCCTGACCGGCGCGCACAGCCCTGTCTGTCGACCTGTCCAGGCCGCGCGCTGGTGCGCCGGGCCCGTGTCAAGTCGAAATCCTGCCGGTGATCTGGCACAATGAACAGGTACTCGATCTGCGTGGCCCCTCTCTCCGCGTCTGGATCTTGTCCTTTAGAACCCCCAAGTACGGCCCGCCCCACGGGTGCAGAACGCCGGGCTCGACCCCGTTTCAGAAACAGGAGTGACCACAAAAGTGGCCGTAAAGATTCGCCTTAAGCGCTTCGGTAAGATGCGCGCACCGTACTACCGCATCGTCGTCATGGACTCACGCTCCAAGCGTGATGGCCGTGCCATCGAAGAGATCGGCAAGTACCACCCGACCGAAGAGCCCTCGTACATCGAGGTCGACACGGACCGTGCCCAGTACTGGCTCGGCGTCGGCGCACAGCCGTCCGAGCAGGTTGCCGCGATCCTGAAGATCACCGGTGACTGGCAGAAGTTCAAGGGTCTCCCGGGCCAGGAGGGAACCTTGAAGACCAAGGCTCCCAAGGCTGCCTTCGTTACCCCGGAAAAGGGTTCCGTGATCATCCCGGAAGCCATCACCAAGAAGGCAAAGAAGGACGAAGCTGCCGAGGCTCCCGCCGACGCCGCCGAAGCAGAGACCACCGAGGCTGAGTAAATTGCTGGCAGAAGCGCTCGAACACCTGGTCCGCGGGATTGTTGACAGTCCCGAGGACGTCAAGGTCAGTGCGAAGAACAACCGCCGCGGGGAAACCCTCGAGGTGCGCGTTCATCAGGACGACCTCGGACGGGTGATCGGCCGGCAGGGCCGGACCGCACGCGCATTGCGCACTGTGGTTGCGGCGCTGGCGGACGGCGAGCCGGTTAGGGTCGACGTCGTCGACACCGACCGCCGCCGGTAACGCTTTTCAGCACTACTTGTCTTGAGTCCGGCCCCTTCACCAGATAATGGTGGAGGGGCCGGACTGTTTTCCCGTATCTACGGACCAGACCTACAGAATCACCAACCCCGAACAGAGGAACAGATGCAGCTCCAGGTGGCACGAATCGGCAAGCCCCACGGCATCCGCGGCGAAGTGACCGTCCAGGTGCTCACCGACGCGCCCGGCGACCGTTTTGTCCCCGGCACGCAGTTCATCGTGGAACCCGCCTCTGCCGGGCCGCTGACGGTGTTCAGCGCCCGCTGGAACAAAGACATCCTGTTGCTGGCCTTCGATGAGATCGAGACCCGCAACGAGGCCGAGACCCTGCGCGGCGCGAAGCTGTTCATCGAAACCGAAGAAATCGGCGCCGACGACGACGATGAGGGCTGGTACGAGCACGAGCTCGTGGGCCTGGACGTCCGGGTGGGCGACAACGTGGTGGGCAAGGTCTCCGGACTGCACACACTGCCCGTCCAGGACCTGCTGGTGGTCACCGCGAACGACGGCAAGGAAGTCCTGATCCCGTTCGTGGAGCAGATTGTGCCCGAGGTCAACGTCGGCGAAAAGTACGTCCTGGTCACCCCGCCGCCCGGACTGTTCGAGGTCAACACCGACGAGGCCCCCGACCAGAAAAGCCCTGAAGATCAGAACCCGGATGACCAGAAAAGCCCGGACCAGCACCCGGAAGACCAGAACCCCGAAGCGCGGGGCAACGCGTAGATGAGAATCGACGTCGTCAGCATCTTTCCGGAGTACCTGGCCCCGCTGGAGCTGTCGCTGATCGGCAAGGCCCGCCAGGACGGCCTGCTGGACCTGAGGGTCCACGACCTGCGGGAGTTCACCACCGACCGGCACCGGACCGTGGATGACACCCCCTACGGCGGCGGCGCCGGCATGGTCATGAAGCCCGAGCCGTGGGCGCAGGCCCTCACCGCCGTGGCCGCCGGGCGGGCGGAGCGTGCTGAAGCCGCCGGGCAGTCCGAAGGCGCCGGGGACGCCGGCGTACCGGGAGCTCCCGACGCTGCCGGATCCGCCGGCAAGCCGGTCCTGATCGTCCCGTCGCCGGCGGGGGAGCGTTTCACCCAGGCCACCGCGCACGAACTGGCGGAGGAAGACCAGCTGGTGTTCGCCTGCGGACGCTACGAAGGCATCGATGAACGGGTCCTGGAATGGGCCGCGGACCACTTCACGGTGCGCCCGATGAGCCTGGGGGACTACGTCCTCAACGGCGGTGAAGTGGCCGTGCTGGCCATGGTGGAGGCCATCGGGCGGCTGCTGCCCGGGGTCGTCGGCAACCCCGAGTCCCTCGTGGAGGAGTCCCACTCGGACGGGCTGCTCGAGTACCCCGTCTACACCAAGCCTTCCAGCTGGCGGGAGCGGGACGTCCCGGCGGTGCTGCTGAGCGGCAACCACGGCAAGATCGCCCAGTGGCGCCGGCACGAGCAGTACCGGCGCACCGCCGAACGCCGCCCCGACCTCCTCGCGGAGTTCGACGCCGGCAAGCTGCCGCGCGCGGACCGCACGGCGTTCGCTGACCTGGGGTACGACGTCGTCGACGGTCACCTGGTGCGCCGTCCCGACGCCTAACCGCCGGGATTGGGCTAACCCGCACAAAATGTGGCAAAATTAGTCCTTGTGCCTGCTGGGTTGCGAACCTGCCACAGGGGGAGCGCTACCAACAGCCCGGCACCCCGGTCCCGTCTATTCCTGACAGGGCCGGATTGACAAACTTTCGGCGGAAATTTCCGGGCGGCAAATGCCCCCGGGCTTGGCCGCCGTAACCCAACGTGAGTGACCTGTGGCGTTCACCAGGAGTGGATCAATGCATATCCTCGATTCCGTAGATGCAGCCTCGCTGCGCACCGATGTTCCCGAGTTCCGCGCGGGTGACACCATCAAGGTTCACGTGAACATCATCGAAGGCAAGAACTCCCGCGTCCAGGTCTTCCAGGGCTTCGTCCTGGGCCGCCACGGCGATGGCGTCCGCGAAACCTTCACCGTCCGCAAGGTCTCCTTCGGTGTCGGCGTAGAGCGTACCTTCCCGGTGCACTCCCCGATCATCGACAAGATCGAGCTCGTCTCCAAGGGTGACGTGCGCCGCGCCAAGCTTTACTACATGCGTAACCTGCGTGGTAAGGCCGCGAAGATCAAGGAAAAGCGCGACTTCCAGCCCGCCAAGTAAGTCCTTCCCGACTTACACCGCAGGCTTCCACCGCGGCTCCACGGACCGTACCCGGTGCGTCAGCTAATGCGGCGCCGGAGCTATCCGCAACAGCGCAATTTAGTTCACGACAGCGCCAAGGGATACGGAACATGGAACAGCCAAAACGCCAGCCCAGGAAACCGGGCTGGCGTTTTGCGTTGCTGGCGCTGGTGCTCGCCGTGGCCATCAGTGCCGTGGTCCGCTCGCTGTGGGTGGACATCTTCTTCATCCCGTCCGCCTCCATGGAACCGCTCCTGCACACCGGGGACCGGATCCTGGTGGCGCGGACCGGATTCCAGGCTGAACCCCTGGGCCGGGGGGACGTGGTGGTCTTTGACGGCCGCGGCTCTTTCGCCCCGCTCAACAGCGGCAACGGCCCCGTGGTGGATGCCCTCGCCGAAGCCGGCCGCTGGCTGGGCCTCGCGGGCAGCGACACCACGTATGTCAAGCGCGTCATCGGGCTGCCCGGCGACCGCGTGGTCTGTTGCGATGCCGGCGGCAAGCTCACAGTCAACGGCCAGCAAGTTGCGGAACCGTACTTGTATCCGGGTGACACCCCCAGCAAGGTGAAGTTCGCTGTTGAGGTGCCGGCCGGACGGCTCTGGCTCATGGGGGACCACCGCTCCCTGTCGGCCGATTCCCGGAGCCTCCTCGGCGCCCCCGGCGGCGGCATGGTGCCGCTGGAACGCGTCATTGGCAGACCGGTACAGATCATCTGGCCGCTTGATAGATTTGCAGCAGTAGCGCGGCCCGAACCGGCCGCGGCAACGACGACGACGAACGGACAGTAGATGCCCGAGACCGAACCGCGCACTCCTGATCCGCAGGGTCAGGACCGACCCCGGGTTACCGCCTCGGCGGTCCCCGGGGACGAGCCGGCGGATCCACCGGCTGGTGTGCCGGACGCGGCGGGGCCTGCGGCGCGAGCTGTTGGGCCGGCGTCGGCATCGGAGGACGAAGGCACCGGAGCGCAGCGGGCTGATCGGACAGACGGGGACCGGGCCGACAGGGACCGGGCCGCCGGGGACCGGGCCGCCGGGGACCGGGCCGCCGGTCCCGCCCACGCGGATGCGTCCTCGCGCCGGGCCAGAAAGGCCAAAGCCCGTGAAGAGCACAGTCCGCTTTTCCTGTGGCTGAAAGAGGTTGCCACGGTGGTCATCGTGGCGATCGTGCTGTCCTTCCTGATCAAGACCTTCCTGTTCCGGGCCTTCTACATCCCGTCCGAATCCATGGTCAACACGCTCGATGTGAACGACCGCATCTTCGTGAACCTCCTCGTGCCGGAGCCCATGGCGCTCCAACACGGGGACGTCGTGGTGTTCCGGGACAGCCAGGGCTGGCTTGCCCCCGCGGCCGAGAAGAGGAAGGGCCCGTTTACCTGGGTGCAGGACGGGCTGACGTTCGTCGGGTTGCTTCCGGATAACTCGGAACAGCACCTGGTCAAGCGCGTCATCGGGCTCCCGGGCGACCACGTGGTCTGCTGCGACGCCGGCGGACAGCTCACCGTCAACGGCACGCCGCTGAACGAGAAGTACATCAATCCCGCAGAGATTCCCCAGGTCCGCGACTTCGACGTCGTGGTGCCCGCGGGCAAGGTCTGGGTCATGGGCGACAACCGCAACCACTCCGCGGATTCCCGCGCCCACATGGACACCAACGGCGGCTTCGTCAACGAGTCCGACATTGAAGGCAAGGCCGCCGTCATCGCGTGGCCGCTGAACAGGATATCGGCCCTGGACAACTACCCGGACGTCTTCCGGGCCGTGCCCGCCCCGTCCGGAAAGTAAGCCTCCCACCATGTCAGCCGCCCCCACCCTCGACTACGAACACCGCTTCCGCAGCTCCGGCGCCCGGCTTCTCGCAGGCATCGACGAGGTGGGCCGCGGCGCCCTGGCCGGCCCCGTCAGCGTGGGGATCGCCGTCGTGGACCTGCAGCAGCAGAAGCTCCTGGCCGATGTCCGGGACAGCAAGCTGCTGAAGGTCGCGGACCGGGAGCGGCTGGTGCCGCTGGTGCGGGAGTGGTGCGTCGCCTCCGCCGTCGGACACGCGTCCGCGAACGAGATTGACGAGTTCGGGATCATCGCCGCCCTCCGCCTTGCCGGCAACCGGGCCTGGTTCGCGGTCCTCACCGCCGGCGTCCGGCCCGAAGTGGTTCTGCTGGACGGCAGCCACAACTGGCTCTCGCCCGATCTCCAGCCCTCATTGTTTGACGAGGCTCCCGCCGAACCCGGCTGCGACGCCCCGGTGCACACACTGGTGAAAGCCGACATGCAGTGCCTCAGCGTCGCCGCGGCCAGCATCCTCGCGAAGGTTGAGCGCGATGCGATGATGTGCGAGCTGCACACCCAGTACCCGGCCTACGGCTGGGATGAGAACAAGGGCTACGGCACCGCGGCGCACAAGGAGGCGCTGCGGACCGCCGGTCCCACGCCCTACCACCGGGTCAGCTGGCAGCTGCTCTAGCGGCAGGTGCTCCCTACGGTGGCGGCCGGTGGCGCACGGCCGGCGCTCTGTGGCGCACGGCCGGCGCCGGATGGTGCAAGATGGAACCATGAGTGCCGAGGACCTTGAAAACTATGAAACCGACATGGAGCTACAGCTCTACCGCGAATACCGCGACGTCGTCGGGCTGTTCAGCTATGTGGTCGAGACCGAACGGCGTTTCTACCTTGCCAACCACGTTGACCTGCAGGCCCGCAGCGCCGACGGCGAGGTCTACTTCGACCTGACCCTGCAGGACGCCTGGGTGTGGGACGTCTACCGCTCCGCCCGGTTCGTCAAGAGCGTCCGCGTCATCACGTTCAAGGACGTCAACGTCGAGGAACTGCCGCGCAGCGAGGAACTCGCCCTGCCCAAGGTCGAGGACCTGGGCAACTGATCCTGGGGCGCTAGCCCCGGTTTTCTTAGCCGCGGTTTCCTAGCCCCGCAGTTTCCTAGCCGCGGTTTCCTAGCCACGCAGTGGCGCTGGGTGCCCGTTGCGGTCCAGTGCAATGCCGTGTTGCCGCAGCAGATCCAGCACACTCGCCGGATACGAACTGCAGCCATCCGGGTTTGCGGTTCCACGCTCGGCCGCGTGGTCGGTCGCTGTGTCGGAGATGCCGATGGTGGCCACGGCCGCCTTCCATCCGCCGAGACCTTCGATCTGCTTGGGGACCCATACGTTGGCCGCACCGTTGACGTAGTCCCACACTTTGGGGTGGACCCCCGGGCCCAGATAGATCCCTCCTTCGGCGGACCGGGTGACGAGTGTGGGCAGCGGCAAGACGCCCATTAATTGCGCAGCCTGATACTCGGACATCTTCCATGGCGGTTCGTCGAAGTAGTACCAGCTCGCTGCGCAGATGCCGTACAGCTTCGGGCCGAACTGTGCGTAGTTCAGATACAGCTCCATGATCCGCTGCGGGCTCAGGGTGAGGCTGAACTCGGTCGCAAGGCCTGCCTCCAGGCCCTTCCTCAGCGGGTTCGGTTCCGGCCACAGGAAGATGTTCTTCACGAGCTGTTGCGGGACCGTGGAACCGCTCGGGTCTTCCTTGCCCTGCAGGTACGCGAGGGCCCTGTCCCGGAACTCATCAACGTCGAACGCGCCAACACGGGTTCCCAGCTGTTGGTCTTCGTGGGCAACGGCCGCGGCAATGACGTAGCGGCTGATGTGGTTCAGGGATACGTACTGGTAGGCGATCGGGCCGCCGGTCTGCAGCATGAATGCAGTACGCGGGGGAGCGAACCAGACGAACGCGACGGCGGCCAGTTCGGTGATGACCGCCATGGCGAGGCCGAGCTTGAAGACCCTTGCGAGGAGCCGCCGGATCCGGTGCTTGCGTTTTCCAGCCGGCACCGCAGGCTCTGGTTCAGGCCGGGTTGGCGCGGGAGCTGGCGCAGGATGGCGCCCGGGTGCTGGCGCAGGTGCTGACTCCGACGCCGGTTGGCGCCCCGGCGCTGGCGGGAACCAATTGGGCGCAGCCTGCCCACCCGGCTCGCGGGGAAGTGGTTCCGTGGGCTGGTACGTTCCCAGCGGGTGGGTTTCCGCCAGCGTCGGAGCCGCGCGATCTTCCATACGCCGATCCTTTGGAAAGAATACGGGCGCCCCCGCGGAGTGCCAGGGGGTTGGGAAAAGCCTAGGCGGGCCAAGCGGGCCCTGGCTACGTTTCGCGGCCTGACAATTGCCTCAACAGGTCCCGTCAAGGCCGTCACGGTTTTGAATCCTGGCGGGCCTGCCCGGCGGAAATCCTCGGCCGTCTTCTGCGCGAGCATGCGATCCGCAGTTGACCTGCGGTAACGCGCCTGGGCTCGGTTCTCCCGGAGGCTCTGACGGTGGCCGGGCCGTTCCTGCGAATGCACTATCGTTTCCTCCATGCCCACAGCACTTTTGTCCGAGTCCGCGCCTGCGGAGTCTCCGCCAGCACGGACAGGGCGGGCACCTTTTCGAACGGACATCCAGGCGCTCCGGGCTGTGGCCGTCAGCCTGGTGGTGCTGAACCATTTGTGGCCCGCCCGGCTGACCGGCGGTTACGTGGGCGTGGACGTCTTCTTTGTCATCTCCGGTTACCTGATCACGTCGCACCTGAACAAGGAGCTGTCCGCAACGGGCCGTTTGGGCCTCGCATCGTTCTACTCCCGGCGGGTCAGGCGCCTGCTGCCGGCCGCATTCCTGGTGCTGGCAGCAGCCAGCGCAGCGGTCATGATCTGGCTTCCATTCTCCCGCTGGCCTGCCACGGCCCAGGAAATCCTGGCTACCGCCATCTACGGCGAAAACTGGGTGCTGGCCGCCAAATCAGTCGACTACTCGGCGTCGACGCAGTCCGCTACGGTAGCCCAGCACTACTGGTCCCTGTCAGTGGAGGAACAGTTCTATCTGCTGTGGCCGCTGCTTCTGGTCGGACTTTTCCTGCTCGCGCGCCGGTTGAAGCGGAGCCTGGAGCTGGTGCTTGGCCTGGGCATCGGTGCGCTCTGCATCCTAAGCCTGATCGTGTCTGTGCTGATGACTGAATTCGCCCCCAACCAGGCGTACTTTGCGACCCCGGTCCGTGCGTGGGAGTTCGGTGCCGGGGCGTTGATCGCCGTCGCTGGACCCCGGCTTGCCCTCGGGCGGGCAGCGGCCAATGCGGCATCCTTGTCCGGGCTGGCCCTGGTACTGCTCTCCGGTCTGTTCTTTACCGAGCAGACCGACTTTCCCGGCGTCGCCGCGCTCCTGCCGGTGCTGGGGACGGCACTGGTCATCGCCAGCGGCGGACGGCGACCCTTGGTGCATGACAAGGTCACTGCCCTGGGCCCCGTCCAGTATCTTGGCAATATTTCGTATTCGGTGTACCTGTGGCACTGGCCGCTCATTGTGCTCGCCCCGTTCGTGCTGGACAGACAACTGAGTTCGGTAGACAAGCTGGCCATCGTACTCGTCACGGTTGCCTTGGCCGCCGTCACCAAGGTATTTGTCGAAGACCGCGGGCAGAAGGCCAAGATCCTAGCCCTCAGTAACCGCCGCAGCTTCTTGGCGATGGCGGCCGGCATTGCGGTCATCGGCGCCATAGCGGCAGGCCAAGCCTGGGCCTGGGGGGTCCAGAACGCTGCCGCGGAGGAGGCTATCGAAGCAGCAAGGAATTCGCCCTGCCGCGGACCCCGGGCCATGGAACCAGGCGCGCACTGCCCTGGCCGCTTCGGGCCGGCCACCGTTCCCGTCCTGACAGAGGCAAACCAGTACTGGAACGTGCCACCGGAATGCGGCGCCGCGCTCACGGCCCTGATGGCGGGCGGAACCAAGACTCACCTTTCGTGTGATTTCTCCTCCGGCAGGCCGAATCCCAAGGTTGTCTGGCTGGTGGGGGATTCCCACGCCCAGCAGTGGCAGGGTGCCATCTTTGCCCTTGCCCGGGAGCGGCATTGGCTCGTCAAGACGGCCATGCTCGGCGGCTGCCCCGTGGCTGACGTTCGTTTCATTGGTTATGAGGGCAAGACCAACCCGGGCGAAGCGAGACGGTGCATGGACTGGTCCGCGGCCGTTGCCGGTGCCGTGGCCAAGGACCGGCCGGCCGCCGTCTTTTCGTCGGCATTCGCCCGGGATATGAAAGTCGACGACGGCTCCGGGGCCCCGGAACGGCAGCAGTTTGGCGAGGGGTTCCAGCGGACCTGGAAGAAGTGGACGGATACCGGCGCCAGAGTTTACGTGCTGGCGGACCCCCCGTTGAATGCCGGTGTGAGAGCCGCGGACTGCGTGTCCTTGAATGAGGCCGATCCGGCCCGGTGCGCTGTTCCGCGGGCAGTGGCGCAGCCGCAGGATCCGCTCACTGTGGCCGCCCGGTCGGCTCGGAATCCCGGCGTTTCCCTGATCGACCTGACGGACCACTTCTGCGACCGTCGAGACTGCTACGCGGTGATCGGGGGAGTGGTTGTCTACTTCGATACGAACCATCTGAATGCCGAATTCAGCGCCTTGCTGGGACCAATTCTCGGGAAGTCCGTGGCGTCAACAGCTTCCCTCGGCTAGCAGCCGTTCACCTTTCACCCTTGTCTTCCACCGGGGGTTTCTCCTTGCTGTTTAGATACTCGGTTACCTGCTGCGCAACCTCGTCAGTGATTCCCGTTTGCCAGTTGGTCTTGAATAACGGCTGATCATCATAGAAATCGGTGTCATCATCGAGAATGGCAAAGCGGGTAACGTCCGGATGTTGGTCCAGCCACATCTTCACCTCCTCGCCACGAAAACCCGTGTCGGCTGTCGGAGTAACGTCCAAGGTCTCGTAGACGTGTCGGTCGACTTCTTCACGGCCGCCTTGGAAATGCCGCCATGTGGACGTAAGGACAATGGCTGCATCAGTGTCGAGGACGATCTTGGCGACCTTGAATGCCAGGACAGGGTCGATGCCCATGAAGCCGCGATAGCGCTGTCTCGTACCCACACGGTTGACGACTCCATCAATATCGAGGAAAAGTACTTTCATTCCTGTTCCTCCTGCGGTTCTTCCTGTCCGGCCTTAAGTATGCGATCTGCCGTGCTGAACAAGCTGCGGATACTCTTCTCATTCGACTTGTGCCCCTGCAGCGACAGCTGGATGTATGCCGGTTCTCGTCGACGAACTGATCGGTTGCGCCTAGCTCGTTGAGGGGCCGGGCCATCAGGTTTCCACATAGCCGAACTGTGCCCTGTGTTCGTCAGTAGCGGTACCCCACGCTGGTGTCATGAGAGCCAAGGATGTGCTGGGCCGGCGCGGGGAGGAAGTCGCCGCCGGGTATCTTGAATCGCTAGGCATGCGCCAGACGAGGAGAAGGTGGTAGCGCCTAGGACAAGCATCGGCAAAGTGTCCAGGACGTGCTCGCCTGAACTCCCGGGGGAACTGGCGCCGAAGCGGGAACTTGCCTGCTGCCAACCAAGTCATCGGCTCCAGCGGGTGTGGGCGGCGCGTGAGACGGACCACCTGACGCCGGACTCGCCCGGAGCCTCGTTGCCTTCCAGACGGAGATCCAGGACGCCCGGGAGGTGAACCAGCATCGCCCGTTGCTGATCGGTCTCCGCCAGGAGCGGCGAGGCCTTGCCGGTCGCCAGGCCGGGACGGGTGTGACGGATAGAGAGCTCGATAATCTGGAGCGTGTCGATCGTCGCTGCGGTCATGGAGGGGCACTGCGGCTCCGGGATACTCAGTTCGTACTGCTCGAAGGCGGCGGAGGGGCCTTTCTAAGCGAGAAGAGAGGGAAGCGGCCGCGGCGGGCGGCGTGCCGCCGAAAACAAGGCACGCACGCTTACCGCGCGCGCTGTGCCGCTCAGGTCTAGGGGCTTGGGCGTGCAGGGGAGCGTCCCCTCGGGTGCGGTCGACTGATGGAATGAGTCTGGCACCTGCGGGTCGCCGAGCCAGCCGTCATGGCGACGGCGAAACTAGCTTCATGACAACATCGGACATCACCGCCACCGGCGCCCTCATCGTCTCTGTAATAAGCCTTAGTTGGACCTGGTTGGTTGCTTACCGTACCCGGCGCCGGGTCGTCGTCAGCGCACAAGCGAGTGTGGTCGGAACGCCTCGTCACGATGGAATATATAACGAGTTCTTCGTAGGGGTAACTGTTCGTAGCGTGGGCCGACCGGCCGGAGTCGAGAGCATTTCGTTTGAGTGGAAAGATCCTCCAACTGGCTGGGGTTTTTTCCGAGCCGAAGGCTTACAGCTTGGAGGCTACCCGACGGCGTCCGCTGACATCTCGGATGTCATGGGTACGCGTCGAGTTTTGCAGGCTGAAGAGATTGCAACGTGGCATTTCCGCCTTCAAGCGCCGCAGGGGAACAGTCAGGGCGTCGACAAGATGTATGAAGTTCGAGGGGTCGTCAGTCTGACTTCAGGAGAAATAATCCGTTCTGACCACTTCATGATCATCCCGGATACGTTCTTCCCTAACGAGGGCGATCTGCACGCAGAAGGCTAGTTGGCTCTGCGGCGCCCCCCGACGGAAATACAGCCGGCTTACGGCGGGTAACCATGTCTTCTCGGAGGCGATGCCGGGAGCGGCAGAAAATGTACTCGTGCGAAACGCCTTCATGGGTGGTGATCTGCTCCAGGCGCTAGCTGCCGGTGCGGGAGAGGCGACGTGGGCGACGACGTCGGCGAGATTGGAGCTGAGTGCCATTGGGGAGCCTTTCCATGCAACTCCGCCGAAAAGTCTTGGACACCCGATCTGGTGCTAGGTGTCGGGCCGCTGGATATTCCTCGTGGGTGAGCTGAATATGCGATGCCCATTGGTAGCCTTTACATGAATTGTCAGAGCGAACCTGGGGTAAGTCTTGAAGGTCTTTATTAGCTGGTCTAAGAACTCTTGCGAATTTGCCGGAGTCCTGAACGAGGCCATTGGTCGGTTGTTCGATACTGTCACCACTTTTTACAGTCCAGAGATTCCGGCCGGGGAGCAGTGGTTGGCTCAGATCGAGGAAGAACTGACTGATACCGACTTTGGCATCATCTGCGTAACCAAGGCCAACCAACAAGAGCAGTGGCTCAACTATGAGGCCGGCGCCTTGTCCCGACAAGTAGGGGACCGCAGGAAGCGCCTCGGAGTACTCCTGCTGGACATTGACGACACCAACGACGTTGTGGGTCCGTTCAAGAACTTTCAAATGAAGATGGCGGACATCGAAGGCTTCAAGTCCCTGATGAAGTCGGTGAACGAGTACGGCCCAAATATTCGCCAGGACACGCTGGACGGCCGCATCGATAACGAGTGGGAACAGTTGGCTGCAGCCCTCGAACACCTAGCCAACGCCAGATCGGCGCTCAGGCCGCCGGATCGATCATTGTCCGAAAAGGTTGATGAACTGCTTCGCATTGTTCGAGACTTTGATAAGGCCCTGACCGTTCCCGTGATAAGCCCGACACCGGTGAGCTCAGAGGACCGGTATAAGGGGCAGTCATTCGTTACCAAGGCTTACCGAGTTGTACGCGGGCGATCTGCCAATCTCGACTTCAGGTCTGTCAATGAATACCTTGACGTCTTGGACTCCTCAACACCGCTGAGCGAAATGGAGAAAAAGGCCCTGCAGCACTACTACAGTGCTGAGTTTGGCGAAGGCGTGAAGTCTCTCATGATCATTGACCCGGCCTGGAAAGACCAGTTCATTACTTCGCCCGGCGGGCCACTAGACCAGCAACTTCAGTTACCCGAAGACGAGGTGCCAGCTTCAGACTGACTCCGCTTTGCTTGGTGCCACGTTTCTTTGCCGGACCGACATCGCCCTCAAACGGGGGCCGGGCCATCAGGTTTCCACATAGCCGAACTGTGCCCTGTGTTCGTCAGTAGCGGTACCCCACGCTGGTGTCATGAGAGCCAAGGATGTGCTGGGCCGGCGCGGGGAGGAAGTCGCCGCCGGGTATCTTGAATCGCTCGGCATGCGGGTGGTGGACCGTAACTGGCGCTGTGCCGAGGGCGAGATCGACATTGTCGCGCTCGACGGCGACGCGCTGGTCATCGCCGAGGTGAAAACCCGGCGATCCCTGGCGTACGGGCATCCCTTCGAGGCGGTCGGAGCGGACAAGCTGGCCCGCCTCCACCGGCTCGCGTCGGCGTGGTGCCGGGACCACGAGCTGCGGATGCCTCTGCGCCGCGTGGACGTGATCGCCGTGCTGGACGACGGCGTCGGGGAGCCCGCCGTCGAGCACCTCAAGGGGGTGGGCTAGATGGCGCTGGGCCGGACCTATTCCGTCGCGCTCGTGGGCCTCAACGGCTACATCGTCGAGGTCGAGGCCGACATCGGCCAGACCCTGCCGGCGTTCGTGATCCTGGGCCTGCCGGACGCCTCCCTGAACGAGGCCAAGGAACGGATCCGCTCCGCGGCACAGAACTCGGGGATCCCGCTGAGCCGCCGGAAGATCACGGCCAACCTCATCCCGGCGTCCCTGCCCAAACGCGGCTCGGGCTTCGACCTCGCCATCGCCATGGCCGTGCTGCTGGCGGCGGACGACATCCGGCCCACCGGCCGCACCGTCTTTATCGCCGAGCTCGGCCTGGACGGCCGGCTGCGGCCCGTGCGGGGCATCCTTCCGGCCGTGATGGCCGCCGTCCGGGCCGGCTATCCCGAGGTCGTCGTGGCCAGGGCCAACGTGGCGGAGGCCGAGCTCGTCCCCGGCGCACAGGTCCGGGGCTACGCCACCTTGGCCCGGCTCGCGTTCGACTGCGGCGCCGACCCGCAGGACCTGGCGCTCGACTTCGAACCCGAGCCGGACGACATAGACGGCCCCGGTAGGGACAACGGACCCGCGCTGGTGCCGGACATGTGCGATGTCTCCGGCCAGGCAGCGGCGCGGCACGCCCTGGAAGTGGCCGCCGCCGGCGCCCACCACCTGCTGCTGACCGGACCGCCGGGCGCCGGGAAGACCATGCTGGCCGAGCGGCTGCCCGGCCTGCTGCCGGACCTGGGCGACACCGAGGCCATGGAGGTCACCGCCATCCACTCCCTGTGTTCGCTGCCGTCCGGCTCCGTGCAACTCCTGCGCCGGCCACCCTACGAGAGCCCGCACCACACCGCCACCGCAGTGGCCATCATCGGTGGCGGGTCCGGGCTGCCGCGGCCCGGGGCGGCGTCCCGCGCCCACCGCGGGGTGCTCTTCCTGGACGAGGCGCCGGAGTATGACCGCGGCGTCCTGGACGCCCTGCGGCAGCCACTGGAAAGCGGTGAGCTGGTCATCCACCGCTCCGCCGGCTCAGCGGCCTATCCCGCCCGGTTTCAGCTGGTCCTCGCGGCCAACCCGTGTCCCTGCGGCAAGGCTACTGGCAAAGGGGTGGACTGCATCTGCACCCCCACCATGCGCCGCCGATACCAGGCCCGGATGTCCGGGCCGCTGCTGGACCGGGTCGATATCCAGCTCGAAGTCGAGCGGGTGTCGCTCGCCGGCTTCGGCCAGCCCGCGCCCGAGGAGGGCACCGCCAGCATTGCAGAACGGGTCCGGGCCGCCCGGAGCCGCCAGCTCGAGCGGCTGCTGCCGTTCGGGATGGAAACCAACGCTCAGGTGCCGGGGCGGCTGCTGCGCGGGGCTCTCCGGCTCGATGCCCCCACCACCCGCATCCTGGACTACGCGCTGGAGCGCGGTGTGCTGACAGCACGCGGCTACGACCGCGTGCTGCGCCTCGCCTGGACCCTTGCGGACCTCTCCCGGCGCGACGTGCCCGACGGGGACGACGTCGGGCAGGCGCTGGGCCTTCGCCAGGCCGCGGCCTCCCCCTGAGCCTGCCGCACGAAACCCGCGCCGCCCCTAGCCTCCGCGAAAGGAACCACCATGATCGATGATGAACGAACAACCCGGGCCGCCCTGTCCCGGCTGTTCGAACCGCAGGACGCGGCGGCGCTGGCACTGGTGCAGGCCGCGGGAGCGCAGGACGCCCTGCGGATTGCCAGCGGCGGGCTCGCTGCCGGTCCCGGGCTCGAGCAGGAGATCACCGGAATCCTGGCGGAGAGCGGCTCCGGCAGCGGCTGGTCGGGACTCACCGAGGCGCTGAAGCGTTGGGCCCCCCGCGTGCCCGACCTCGCGCCGGAGCGGGATCTGGCCACCATGCAGCGGCTCGGCGGACGGATCATCATTCCCACGGATGAGTTGTGGCCGCGGCAACTGGCGGACCTCGGCCTGCAGGAGCCTCTGTGCCTGTGGTGGCGCGGCGTCGAGCAGGAACTGCCCCCGGCGGCCATGGCCATAGCCCTGGTGGGCTCCCGGGACAGCACCAGCTACGGGGCCTCGGTGACGGGTGACCTCGCGTACTCGCTGGCCCAGCGTGGCTTCACGATCGTCTCCGGCGGTGCCTACGGGATCGACGCCCACGCCCACCGGGCCGCCCTGGCCGGCAGCACGGGCAGCACGGGCGGCGTGCCCACCATTGCCGTCATGGCCGGGGGAGTGGACCGCTTCTACCCCGCTGGCAACGAGGACCTGCTCCGGGCCGTGGCGGACCACGGCGCAGTCCTGGCCGAGGTCCCGCCCGGGTCCGCACCCACCCGCTATCGGTTCCTGCAACGCAACCGCCTCATTGCGGCGCTGGCGTCCGTTACGGTGGTCGTCGAGGCCCGGTGGCGCTCCGGCGCCCTCAACACGGCCCACCATGCCGAAACCCTCGGCAGGGCCGTGGGCGCCGTGCCCGGATCCATCCACAGCGCCAACTCCGCCGGCTGCCACCGGCTGCTGCGCGAAGGCGGGGCCGTGTGCGTCACGGATGCCGGGGAAATCGCCGAGCTCGCCTCCCCGAGCGGCCAGGCGATGCCCCCGGACAAGGCCGGCCGGACGGAGGTCCACGACGGCCTGACCCTGGAGGACCTGATCCTGCTCGATGCCCTGCCGCTGCGCACCACCAGCTCTATCGAGAAGCTGGCCACGGTGGCCGGACTGAGCCCGGACTCGGTCCGCGCCGGGCTTGGCAGGCTGGGACTGCTGGGCCTGGCCGAATCCCGGCACGGCGGCTGGAAACGCTCCGGGAAAGCAGACTGACGTGATGAGCGCCGCCGGGAAGGCGCGGCTCGCCGAGAGGCTCCTTGAATGCCCCGGGATTACTGCGACAGTAGGAGGGTGTCTACACAGGATCCCCCCGCCGCGCTGCCTGCCGCCATGCAGCTTGCCGCCGCACACTTCGGCCGCTACCTGGAAGCCGAGCGGGGCCGGTCCGCCCATACCGTGCGGGCCTATCTCTCCGACGTCGAAAGCCTGCTGGCGCACGCGGCAACCGAGGGGGTCCACGACCTTGCCGGGCTGGAGCTCGGGACCCTGCGGCGCTGGCTTGGCGCCCAGAGCGAGTCCGGCAAGTCCCGCGCCACCCTGGCCCGCCGCGCCGCGACCGCCAGGGCCTTCACCGCCTGGGCTGTCCGCGAGGAACTGATCGACGCCGACCCCGCCCTGCGGCTCAAGGCCCCGAAGCGGGAGAAGTCCCTGCCCGGAGTCCTGCACCAGCAACAGGTCCGGCGGCTCGTGGACGACGCCGAATCCGCCTCGGCCGAGGGGGAACCGCTGGCATTGCGCAACCGTGCCATGGTGGAGCTGCTCTACGCCACCGGCGTCCGGGTTGGCGAGCTGGCCGGGATGGACGTGGACGACCTCGACCCGGACCGCAGGACCCTCCGGGTGCTCGGCAAGGGCAACAAGGAACGCACGGTGCCCTACGGGCTGCCGGCGGCGCTCGCCGTCGACGACTGGCTGCGCCGCGGCCGGCCGGCCCTCGCCACCGGGACCAGCGGCCCCGCACTCTTCCTGGGCGCCCGCGGCGGACGGGTGGACCAGCGCCAGGTCCGCAGCGTGATCAAGGGGATGCTGGAGCGGCTGGGGGACACCGCCGCCACCGGACCGCACGCCCTGCGGCACTCCGCCGCGACCCACCTGCTCGACGGCGGGGCAGACCTGCGTGCGGTGCAGGAAATCCTCGGCCACAGCAGTCTGGCCACCACCCAGATCTACACCCATGTGTCCGTGGAGAGACTCCGGCAGAGCTATCAGCAGGCGCACCCCCGGGCCTGAGGATCGCCCCGCAACGCGGAGTCCGGGACGGCCCGGATACCGGTCCGCGGAGAAGGGCGCGGCGCGCCCGAAAAGACGCGCCGAATCGCACTGGCGTAATTAGGAGGCGTAGGGCAGAATAAAACTCACGCCCGGGAAGTTTCAAGTTGAACTTGAAGCTGGAATGCACCACGTCCCAGCTTCGAACCCGGTTGTATATTAGTAGTCTGGCAGGGACCGCCGGCATAATTTCGGATCCGCGCAACAGACAGACATCCAGGCACAGGTCGTTGGGGAAGACGTACCTACAGCTATGGAGGATGGAATGTCTGTTGCACTGACCCGAGGTGTGTTGTTCGTTCACTCAGCCCCGACTGCCTTGTGCCCCCACGTTGAGTGGGCCATAGGGTCTGTCGTGGACAAGCGGACGGACTTGGAGTGGACCGCTCAGCCTGCCGCGCCCGGAATGTTCCGGGCCGAGCTGTCGTGGACCGGAACGCCGGGCACGGGGGCTCAATTGGCGTCCGCTCTGCGCGGCTGGGCGCATCTGCGCTACGAAGTCACCGAAGAACCCAGCCAGGGAGTCGACGGCGGCCGCTGGTCGCATACCCCGGAGCTGGGGATCTTCCACGCCACCACCGATGTCCACGGCAACATCATGGTGTCCGAGGACCGCATCCGCTATGCCTACGAATCCGGCGCCGGCGACCCCTCCGCCGTCTACCACGAACTCTCGCTCGCCCTGGGAGAGGCCTGGGACGAGGAACTCGAGCCCTTCCGGCACGCCGCCGAAGGCGCCCCCGTGCGCTGGCTCCACCAGGTCGGCTAAGGCCGCACCAGGCGCTACACCGCAGCAATTCCATAGCTAGGCGCCAAAAGGCAGATGGCGGCAATGTTCACGAAGAACATTGCCGCCATCTGCCTTCTCGGCGTGCTGCGAGGAGGGAGCTACACGCTGCGTACCGCGATCACGGCGTTGTGGCCGCCGAAACCGAACGAGTTGCTCAGCGCGGCGATACTGCCGGCGGGCAGGTCGCGGGCCGTCGTGACGATGTCGAGCGGGATTTCCGGGTCCTGGTTCTCGAGGTTGATGGTCACCGGTGCCTTGCGGTCGTAGACGGCCATGACGGTCAGCACGGCCTCCACGGCTCCGGAGGCGCCCAGCAGGTGCCCCATCTGGGACTTGGTGGCGGAGACTGCGACGCTGTCCACGTGCTGGCCCAGGGCGGCCTTGAGGGCCGCGTACTCGGGCTTGTCGCCGACCGGAGTGGAGGTGGCGTGCGCGTTGACATGCACGATGTCTTCGGGCTGGATGCGGCCGTCGAACATGGCAGCCTTCAACGCACGGGTGGCGCCGAGGCCCTCGGGATCCGGGGCGGTGATGTGGTAGGCGTCGGCGGTGACCGAGGTGCCGGCCAGTTCGGCGTAGATCCGCGCGCCGCGGGCCAGGGCGTGTTCCTCGGCCTCGAGCACCAGGGCACCGGCGCCCTCGCCCATCACGAAGCCGTCGCGGTCACGGTCGTAGGGGCGTGAGGCGTGCTCAGGATCGTCGTTGCGGCGTGAGAGGGCCTGCATGGAGGCGAACGCGGCGATCGGCATCGGGTGGATGGCGGCTTCGGCGCCACCGCAGACGACGACGTCCGCCTTGCCGGCGCGGATCAGGTCCAGGCCAACGTGCACGGCCTCGGTGCCGGACGCGCAGGCGGAAACGGGGGTGTGGGCGCCGGCGCGGGCTCCAAGGTCCAGGCTAACTGCAGCGGCCGGGCCGTTGGGCATCAGCATGGGCACGGTCATCGGCAGGACGCGGCGGGGACCCTTTTCGCGCAGGGTGTCCCAGGCGTCCAGAAGGGTCCAGACGCCGCCGATGCCGGTCGCGAAGGCAACTGCCAGGCGGTCGTGGTCGATTTCGGTGATGCCGGAGTCGGCCCACGCCTCGCGGGCGGCGACGACGGCGAACTGGGTGGACGGGTCCATGCGCTTGGCCTCGACCCGGGTCAGGACATCGAGGGCGGGCGTGGAGGCGCGTGCGGCGAAGTGGACAGGCAGCTCGAACTTGGCCACCCAGTCGTCCTCAAGCGTGTGCGCGCCGGAGACGCCCTTGAGCGCGTTCTTCCACATCGTGGGGACATCGCCGCCGATGGGTGTGGTGGCACCCAGACCGGTAATGACTACTTTGCGTGCCATGGGATCACTCTCTGTCGGTGCGCCTGCCGTATCCGGAACCGCGAACGGGATGGCCGGGGCCTGCGAGGGGAAAACTTTGGGGTCTTGCATTTGATGGTGGTCCGGTCCGGGCACTGCTGGAGCGCCCGGACCGGGCACCGGGGTCCGCCGTTGCCGGCGGAAGCCAGACTAGGCCTGGGCGTTGGCGATGAAGCTGACGGCGTCGCCGACGGTCTTGAGGTTCTTGACCTCTTCGTCCGGGATGCGGACGCCGAACTTCTCTTCGGCGTTGACCACGATGGTCATCATCGAGATGGAGTCGATGTCCAGGTCCTCGGTGAAGGACTTGTCCATTTCGACAGCTTCCGTGGCCAGGCCGGTCTCTTCGTTGACGATTTCAGCCAGGCCGGCCAGGATTTCTTCGTTGCTAGCCATTGATGGCTCCTTTTCTGGTTGTTGCCCGCGGCCGCCGGAAAAATACCGGCAGCCGTGGGCGGAAATGATTCAAACCGAGGGTTCGGCTTGGTGCGGGAATGCTTGCTGAGCACAGCATGGGGGCGAGCCCTGAAAGTGAAGGACATGCGGTGCAAAGGTATAACGGGCGGAACGTATTTAGTTCGAAAAAACGGTGGCTGCCTAAGGAAGCACGACCACCTGGGCGCCGAAGACCAGTCCGGCTCCGAAGCCGATCTGCAGCGCCAGCCCGCCGCTGAGCTCGGGGTTTTCCTCAAGCAGGCGGTGGGTGGCCAGGGGGATGGACGCCGCCGACGTGTTGCCGGCGTCGGCGATGTCACGGGCAATCTTGACGGTCTCGGGCAGCTGCAGCTTCTTGGCCATCTCATCAATGATGCGCATGTTGGCCTGGTGCGGGATAAACGCGGCAAGGTCCTCGGACCGGATGCCGGCGGCGTCCAGGGCCTGCTGGGCCACCTTGGCCATCTCCCATACGGCCCAGCGGAAGACGGTCTGGCCGTCCTGGCGCAGGGTCGGCCACAGGGACGCGTCCGTCAGTGCCGCTTCCTCATCGCTGACAGCGGCGCCGCGCTTGCCGGTCAGGGCGAGCTCGCGGATGTCCAGCATGGAGTGGGTCATGCCGATGGCATCCCACTTGCTGCCGTCCGATCCCCACACCGAAGGGCCGATGCCCGGCGTGTCGGAGGGGCCGATCACGACGGCGCCCGCGCCGTCGCCGAGCAGGAAGGAGATGGTCCGTTCCGTGTTGTCGATGACGTCGGAGAGCTTCTCCGCACCGACCACCAGGACGTAGGCGGCCGCGCCGGAGCGCACCAAGGCGTCGCCCTGGGCGATGCCGTAGCAGTAGCCGGCGCACGCCGCGGAGATATCGAAGGCAGGCGCCGGCGTCGCGCCGAGGCGGTCGGCGAGGCTCGCGGCAGCGGAGGGGGTCGCGTACGGGTGGGTGACCGTGGACACGATCACGGCGCCGAGCTGAGAGGCCTCAATGCCGGCCTTTTGCAACGCCTCACGTGCGGCGCCCTCGGCCATGTCAATCACGCTGACATCGGCGGGCGCGCGGTGCCGGGTGACGATGCCCGTGCGCTGGCGGATCCACTCATCCGAGGAATCGATCCACTGGCACACGTCATCGTTGGTGACGATCACGCTGGGCCGGTAGGCGCCGACACCCATGATGCGGGTGTTTTCCTGCACGGGTGCCTGCTTCAAAGTGGGAACGCTCATGCCCCTCCCTCCAGTTCTGCAAATAGGGCCAGGGCCGCGGAGAGGTCGTCCGGGGTCTTGACGGTGACGGTCTTGACGCCGGGCATGCCGCGCTTGGCCAGGCCGGCCAGAGTTCCGGCTGGAGCCAGTTCGATCACGCCGGTTACCCCGCGCTGCACCATCGTCTCCATGCAGAGGTCCCAGCGGACCGGACGGGAGACCTGGGCGATCAGGCTGTCGACGGCGGCAGCGCCGTCGGTGACTTCCGCGCCGTCGAAGTTGGACAGCAGCGGAACCAGCGGCTTCTGCGGGTGCAGTGACGGGCGCAGGGCCTGCAGGGCCGCGCCAGCGGGAGCCATGTGCGAGGTGTGGAACGCGCCCGCGACCTTCAGCGGAATGACCCGGGCCTTGGCCGGCGGGTTCTCGGCCAGGGCCTTGAGCTGCTCCATGGTGCCGGCGGCGACGGTCTGGCCGGCCCCGTTGACGTTGGCGGCGGTGGCTCCGGCGGCGTCTATGGCTGCCAGGACATCCGCGGGGTCACCGCCTACGACGGCGCTCATGCCGGTGGGCGTGGCGGCAGCGGCGGCGGCCATGCTGTTGGCGCGTTCGCGGACAAACGTCATGGCTTCGGTTTCCGTCAGCACCCCGGCGAGCGAGGCCGCGGTGATTTCGCCGACGGAGTGGCCAGCGAGGATGACCGGCAGCGAGCCGAGTTCGACGTCGAAGAGTGACTTTGCGGTCACCAGGCCTGCGGCCACGATCAGGGGCTGCGCTACCGCAGTGTCCTTGATGGTCTCCTCATCGGAGGTGGTGCCGTGGGCGGTGAGGTCGATGCCTGCTATTTCGCTGAGGGAGGCCAGGAGGCCTGCGACGGGTGGCAGTTCCAGCCAGGGGGCCAGAAAACCAGGGGTCTGGGAGCCCTGTCCAGGGCAGACGATTGCAAGCACGTAACCAGCTTTCCAAATTACCGCGTGAACATTCGTGTTTTCATGCACCAAGCTCACTGGGTCAGTTTGTAGGAAGTCTACAACGGTTCAGGAGCCGTTGCGGGGAGGCTGCCGCTCCGTGGGGGCCTTCGGCGGGGCCGAAAGCCGGCCCACCACGAGGGCGGTCTGCAGCACGAACGCTTCCCGCGGCAGCAGCGGATCCCAGCCTGTGACGTCGCACACGCGCTTGAGCCGGTAGCGCACCGTGTTGGCGTGGACGAAGAGTTCGCGGGCCGTCGCCTCAAGCGAATGGCCCAGCTCGAGGTACGTGCCCAGGGTCTCAACCAGCCCGTTGGAGGCGGCCAGCAGCGGCCGGTAGATGTTCTTGACCAGCGAGCGGCGGGCGGCGTCGTCGCCGGAGATCACGCGCTCGGGGAGCAGGTCATCGGCCGCCACCGGGCGCGGCGCCGAAGGCCATGCCCGGGCCGCGGTGAGGCCGGCAAAGGCCGACTGGGCGGAGCCGCTGGCTTCGAGGAGGGAACCGGCCTCCGGGCCGTAGACCACCGGGCCGGGGGCGAAGAGCTCGCTGAGCTTCAGGTACGCGGTCTCCCGGTCGTGGACGCCGCCGAGGATCAGGATGAGCCGGTCGCCCTGGATCCCCACGAGCGCGTCCTCGGCGAAGCGCCCCGCGGTGCGCCGCAGTTCGCTGACGTAGCTGGCGCTGGGTTCGGACGGGGAATTCCCCACCATCACGGTGAAGCGTTCCTGCGCCTTCCAGCCCAGGGCCGCGATCCTGGACCGCAGCGCGTCGGTGTTTTCGCCGCGGAGGATGGCGTCGACAATCAGGGCCTCCAGACGGGTGTCCCAGGAGCCGCGGGATTCCGCGGCGCGGGCGTAGACGTCGGCGGCCGCGAACGCGACCTCCCGCGAGTAACGCAGCACGGCTTCCCGGAGGGCCCCCTGGTCCGCCTCGGGGGCGATCACCGGGACCTGGTCCTCCACGACTTCCACGACGATCCGGATCAGCTGGAGCGCCTTCTGGAGGCTGATGGAGCGGGTTAGCTCGGTTGGCGCGGTGCCGAAGACGTCGGAAAGGATCCACGACGGCGAGCTCGGCCGCTCATACCAGGTGACAAAGGCCGCGATGCCGTTCTGGGCCACCATGCCCAGGGCGGACCGTTCATCCGAGTTCAGCCGGCCGTACCACGGCAGGGACTTCTCCAGCTGGCGCAGCGTCGTCGTCGACAGCTGGCCCACGCTGGCCCGGAGCTTTTTGAGAGTTTCGGCTTTTTCCGGAGTCATCGCCCTCGAGGCCGGCTTGCGTTTTTCGGGAGTGGTGATCGGCTCTGCCATGCATTGAGCATACGGGGCGCGCCGTCCAAGCTCCATTTGTGCGAAGGCTACAACTCGCTTTGTTCTAGGTCACAGCGCCGCCGGCCCGGTTCCTGGCCCGCCCCCGGCCCGCCCCCCGGCGAGAGGCAGCGGAGAAAGACGGGGGGAGGCGGCGGGACTTGGAGCGGTTAAACGCCCGACGGCGGCCCCACCAACAGGTGTGGACCGCCGTCGTACGTTCGCTCTTGCGCCGGAGCGCGGTTAGGAGTCGCCGCCCGCGTTGCCGGTGGTGCCGGCATTGACATTGTGCAGGCGGTACTTCTCGATGGCCTGGGCAGGCGCCTGGGCATCCACTTCGCCCCGGCGGGCCAGCATCTCCAGGGAACGGACCACAACCGAGTGGATGTCGTTCTTGAAGAAGCGGCGTGCCGCGGCGCGGGTGTCGGAGAAGCCGAAGCCGTCGGCGCCGAGTGAGGCGAACTCGTTCGGGAGGAACTGGCGGATCTGGTCCGGTACGGCCTTCATGTAGTCGGTGACTGCCACGATCGGACCGGTGGCGCCGGCGAGCTGCTGGGTCACGAACGGGACGCGGGCGGGCTGGCCGGGGTTGAGGAAGGCGTCTTCCTCGGCGGCCATGGCGTCGCGGCGCAGTTCGGTCCAGGAGGTCACGGACCAGACATCGGCGGAAACGCCCCAGTCCTCGGCGAGGACCCGCTGGGCCTCGAGGGCCCACGGGACAGACACTCCGGAGGCCAGGATCTGCGTGCGCGGGCCGTCAATCTTGGCCGGCGCCAGCAGGTAGATGCCCTTGATGATGCCCTCGACATCGAGTTCCGCCGGTGCCGGCGGCTGCACGATCGGCTCGTTGTAGACAGTGATGTAGTACATCACGTTCCGCGACGGGTCGTTGTCGGCCGGGCCGGGACCGTACATCCGGTTGAGGCCGTCGCGCACGATGACGCCCATCTCATAGCCGTATGCCGGGTCGTAGGTGATGACGGCCGGGTTGGTGGCGGCGAGGATCGGGGAGTGGCCGTCGGCGTGCTGCAGGCCTTCGCCGGTCAGCGTGGTGCGTCCGGCGGTGGCGCCGATGATGAACCCGCGGGTCATCTGGTCCGCGGCTGCCCAGAAGGAATCGCCCGTGCGCTGGAACCCGAACATCGAGTAGAACACGTAGACCGGGATGAGCGGTTCGCCGTGAGTGGCGTAGGACGTGCCGGCGGCGGTGAAGGCTGCCACGGAACCGGCCTCGTTGATGCCGGCGTGCACGATCTGGCCGGAGATGGACTCCTTGTACGCCAGGACGAGCTCGCGGTCCACGGAGAGGTAGTTCTGGCCGTTCGGGTTGTAGATCTTCGCCGTGGGGAAGAACGCGTCCATGCCGAACGTGCGTGCCTCATCCGGAATGATCGGCACAATCCGCTTGCCGAACTCCTTGTCCCGCATGAGGTCCTTGAGCAGGCGGACAAACGCCATGGTGGTGGCGGCGTGCTGCTTGCCGGAGCCGCGGTTGGCGACTTCGTAGACCTTCTCATCCGGAAGGGTGACGTCCACGTGCTTGGAGCGCCGCTCGGGGACGAATCCGCCCAGTTCCTTGCGGCGGCCCATCAGGTACTGGATCTCCGGGGAGTCCATGCCGGGGTGGTAGTACGGGGGACGGTAGAGGTCCGCTTCGAGCTGCTCGTCCGTGATCGGGATGCGCAGGTGGTCGCGGAAGGCCTTGAGGTCAGCCATCGTGAGCTTCTTCATCTGGTGGGTCGCGTTGCGGCCCTCGAAGTGCGTGCCCAGGCCGTAGCCCTTGACCGTGTGGGCCAGGATGACGGTGGGCTTGCCCTTGAACTCGGTGGCGGCCTTGTACGCGGCGTAGACCTTGTTGTAGTCGTGGCCGCCGCGCTTGAGGTTCCAGATCTGGTCGTCGGTGAGGTCCTGGACCATTTCCTTGGTCTGCGGGGTCTTGCCGAAGAAGTGCTCGCGGACGAACGCGCCGGACTCGGCCTTGTAGGTCTGGTAGTCGCCGTCGACGGTCTCGTTCATGATCTTGACGAGCGAGCCGTCCTCGTCCTTGGCCAGCAGGTCATCCCACTCCCGGCCCCAGACCACCTTGATGACGTTCCAGCCGGCGCCGCGGAAGAAGGCCTCGAGTTCCTGCATGATCTTGCCGTTGCCGCGGACCGGTCCGTCGAGGCGCTGGAGGTTGCAGTTGACCACGAAGTTCAGGTTGTCGAGCTTGTCGTTCGCCGCGAGCTGGAGCAGGCCGCGGGACTCGGGCTCGTCCATTTCGCCGTCGCCCAGGAACGCCCAGACCTGCTGGTCCGAGGTGTCCTTGATGCCGCGGTTGTGCAGGTACCGGTTCGACTGGGCCTGGTAGATCGCGTTCATCGGCCCGATGCCCATCGAGACCGTGGGGAATTCCCAGAACTCCGGCATCAGGCGCGGGTGCGGGTAGGAGGACAGGGCGTGGCCCTCCTTGGACTTCTCCTGCCGGAAGCCGTCCATGTCCTCCTCGCTCAGCCGGCCCTCCATGAAGGCGCGGGCGTACATGCCGGGGGAGGCGTGGCCCTGGAAGAAGACCTGGTCCCCGCCGCCGGGGTGGTCCTTGCCGCGGAAGAAGTGGTTGAACCCGACCTCGTACAGCGTCGCGGCGCCGGCGTAGGTGGAGATGTGCCCGCCGACGCCGATATCGGCGCGCTGCGCCCGGTGCACCATGACCGCGGCATTCCAGCGCAGCCAGGCCCGGTACTTGCGTTCGATCTCCTCGTCGCCCGGGAACTCCGCTTCCTGGTCCACCGGGATGGTGTTGACGTAGTCCGTAGTGGTGACCATCGGAACACCCACGCTCTGCGCCCCGGCCCGCTGGAGCAGGCTGCGCATGATGTACTGGGCACGTTCCGTGCCCTGTTCCTGAATCAGGGTATCCAGGGACTCCAGCCACTCGGCGGTCTCTTCCGGATCACGATCAGGCAGCTGGTTTGTCAACCCGCTGAGGATATGGGAGGTATCTTCTCCTGCAGCCACGTCCAACCTCTCTTTGAGCGCATCTATCGGCACCCTCAGCTCCGGGCAGGGTGACTGCCAGGCGTGAACGCGACGTGTGCGACATATCGGTTACAACAGCCCGGTCGTATGCGCCGGGCAAAGGTCCAATCACGGTACGCCTGCCTGTAAATAGCCGGGCGGTTGCCCGGGCAGGCGTAGTCGTCATCAGCCACTCTAGTCGTGCTGGCAGATGGATGCGTAGCCGCCGCATGGACCTGCCGCCGTATTTCACGGGCATACTGGTTGTGTGACGAAGCGTTGCCCGGCAGCCTTCTGATCGCCCTGTGTGACGCAGAATATGGCGGATCGCGGTGCCAACAGCTTGAAGCGAGAGCTCAAAGGGTGTTGGCTTGGAGTAATGGAAATCACTAGTGCCATTGAAAACATGAAGCAATTCACAAAGCATAGGAGCAACACGTGAGCGAGGCCGACGCCGCCACTTCGGTAAATGTGGCGGAGAAACTGGGTTTCAAAGACGGGGACCTGATTCAGGAATTCGGTTATGACGACGACGTCGACTTCGACTTGCGAGACGATATCGAAGATCTCACGGGCTCTGAGCTTCTCGACGAGGACGACCACGAGGTGGTCGATGCCGCCATTCTCTGGTGGCGGGCAGGTGACGGAGACCTTGTTGATACGCTGGTCGATTCGCTGACCACCCTCACTGAGGGCGGCGTTGTCTGGGTCCTGACTCCCAAGTCCGGCCGGGACGGCTACGTGTCGCCGGCGGACATCCAGGATGCCGCGCCCACAGCAGGGCTCCACTACACCACTTCCGCCGGCGTCTCGAAGGACTGGAGCGCCACCCGGCTGGTTACGCGGAAGAACAAGTGACCCAAGCGGTCCAGCATGAGGCCACTGCGGTGTCTGCCGCTGCGCTGCCCGCCGCCGTCGCGCCCGTTCCCGGCGTCGGCGATTCCGCCCCGGATTTCGAGCTTGCCAATCAATTCGGCGAGCCGGTGCGACTTTCGGACTTCCGCGGCCGCAATGTGGTCATAGTCTTTTATCCCTTCGCTTTCTCCGGCATCTGCACCGGGGAACTGTGCGAAATCCGGGACAACCTGGCTCTGTTCGAAGATGCCGATGCCGCCGTGCTGGCTGTCTCGGTGGACAGCAAGTTCGCCCAACGGGCCTACGCCGAAAAGGAAGGCTACGGCTTTGACCTGCTCGCCGACTTTTGGCCGCACGGCGCCGTGGCCTCCGCCTACGGAGTGTTCGACTCTGCGAGCGGCATGGCACTGCGCGGCACCTTTATCATCGACGCGGCGGGAATCGTCCGCTACGTGGTGGTGAATCCCCGCGGCCAGGCCCGGGACCTTGCCGAATACCGGACAGCCCTCGCGGGGCTCGGCGGGAACTGATCCGGTGAGGCAGCGGCGGCCAGGAATCGGGATGACCGGGTTTGCCAGCCTCCCGCCGGTCACGGCCGCCGAGAGTGCCGCCCAGACCGCCGCGGAGCTCCAACGCAGCGAAATCGGGGTCCTGCAGGACATCCACGCCCTGCTGTCCGGGCGGCAGTTTGCCGTGCTGACCGGTGCAGGCCTGAGCACGGATTCGGGCATCCCGGATTACCGCGGGCCCGGCGCCGCGCCGCGGACCCCCATGACCTACCAGGAATTCATCGGCGAACCCGGCAACCGGCAACGCTACTGGGCCCGCAACCACATCGGCTGGTCGCACCTGCGCCGGGCGGATCCCAATGACGGCCATGCCGCGGTGGCCCGGCTCGAACAGCGTGGACTTCTCACCGGACTCATCACCCAGAACGTGGACCGTCTCCACGAGGACGCCGGTAGCGTCAACGTCGTGGACCTGCACGGCCGGTTCGACCAGGTTGTGTGCCTGGACTGCCGCCGGCTGTTCAGCCGCCGGATGCTGGCCAGTGTCCTGGAGGAACTCAACCCCGGGTTCCTGGAACGGGCGCAGGCCGCCGGGGTGGTTGAGATGGCCCCCGACGCCGATGCCACAGTCGAGGACGCTGGATTGATCGAATCGTTCGTCGTCGCCCGCTGCCCCGCCTGCGCGGGAACCTTGAAGCCGGACTTCGTCTATTTCGGAGAAAACGTACCCAAGGACCGCGTCGAGCGCTCCTACGCCATGGTTGACGCCGCCCGTGCCCTGCTGGTGGCTGGCTCGTCGCTCACGGTGATGAGCGGCCTGCGCTTTGTCCGCCACGCGGCGAAGCAGGGCAAGGCCGTGGTCATCATCAACAGGGGACCGACGCGCGGGGACGATCTCGCCACCCTCAAGTTGGACGCAGGCGTCAGCGGGGCCTTGACCTGGCTCGCCGCCGAGCTGCCGGCACTGTAGGGACGGCCTGTTGGCTTGGCGATGGCGATTGGCGCTTGGCCGGTGACATCCGGTACAGTAGCTGTTCGTTGGTTGAAGCGCTGAGGCACGGATACCGCGGTTTGGGTCTTTAGCTCAGCTGGTAGAGCGCCACGTTTACACCGTGGATGTCATCGGTTCGATCCCGGTAGGACCCACCACTAAAAACCCCGTCATGCAGGACCCTATGGTCCACACGGCGGGGTTTTGTGCGTCCAAATGATTCCGTTCGGACGATTTCTGGCCGCCGGTTCATTGGGTTGCCCATGCTCCGAAATTCTCCGGGCCCCGTAATTTCCCGTACAGCTTTGCCCGTACACCGAAATTGCCTGTGCCCCGTATTTGCGTGTGCTTGGGAATTGTCCGGGCCATAGATTGTCTGGGCCCCTAAAATGTCCGTGCCCCGCCCTAGCGTGTGGGGCATGGAGCACGTGATGTTGAAGATGGGCCCGGACGGGCGGCCGCTGGCCGTGGTCCGCGGGGGCAGGGAGTGGTTGGTCGGGGCCGAGCCGGTGCGCTGGTTTGAGCGGGTCAGCTGGTGGGAGGCCGAGCGCCGGATGCCCAAGGGCCTGAGCCGCGTGGACGTCGAGGTCTGGCAGATCCAGGCAAGGCTGGGCCGCAACCGCGGATCGGCCCTGACGACCATGGAATTGATCCGGGACGGCCTCGGCGGCGGCTGGCGGCTGCGGGGGGCGGTTGCGGACGCCGCATAGAGTCCCGAGGCTAGGGTGTCGGGGCTTAGATGTCAGGCCCAGGGTGCCGTGGCCGGCGTCAATCGGCGGTCCCGCCGGCTCGTGAGGGTGGTCCCGGGACACCGGCGTCACCCGGGCATGGAAAAGCCTTCCACCGCGACTATTGGGGGATGCCGCGGTGGAAGGCTTGTAACGAATATACCGTGAACGATTGGAAATGTGAAACACCGACGGCGTTTCGACGCGCCCGAATTAGGCTATTCGATGGCCTAATTCCGGGGCGTGGGAACCTGCCGCCTAGGATGTTTTCATGACCGCAACCACTGCCCGCCGAATCGCCAGAGTCCGCCCCATTTCCCCTGCGGCCGAGGACGAACATTTCTTCGTCGCCAACGACGCACCGGAATTTGGCAGTGCGGCCGGCACGTTGTGGACGGTTACCAGCTCCCCGTTCCCCGGTTCTGCGGCCAATGCCGGCAGTCCGCCCCGCGGCGGCTGGGAAATCGGCGCCACCGTGGATGAGGCATCATTTACGTTCCTCGCGCCCAGCGTCCCCGCCAACGTCCTGGGCATGGCGCACAATACCGGCAGCGCAGGCCGTGACCTGCCGCCGCAGGCCTTCCACAAGGCGACCACAAGCGTTGTCGGCCCGGGAGACGCAATCGAACTCCGGCCGGGGGTGGGCCGCGTCGAGCCGGAGGCCGAACTGACAATCGTCGTCGGGAGCAAGGCCCGCGGGCTAACACCCGGCAACGCCAGGAGCGCAGTCCTGGGCTACACCATTGGAAACGACGTCTCCGCCAGGGACCTGCAGGTATCCGACGAGCTGTGGATCAGTGCCAAGAGCCAGGACACGTTCACGCCTGCGGGCCCGTGGATCGTCACGGACCTGACGGGTGAAGACCTGGCTCTTGGCATCAATCACAACGGGGTGGATCTCAGGCCGGCCAGCTCCGCCGATCTCGGCTGGAGGGTGGAGGAAATCCTCGCCTATCTGACTTCCTTCATGACGCTTCACCCGGGCGACCTGGTGCTGACGGGTTTCCCCGCCGAGTCCGCGCCAATCGTTCCCGGCGACACTGTCACCTGCCACATTGCAGGCATCGGCCAGCTGACCAATCCCGTGGTGTCCGCCGCCTGACAGACCGGCGGTTCACACCGCGGAGCGCTGACGGGGGAGCGACGGGTCAGCGGCGTCGGTCGGGTCCCGCATCGCGACGCCAGACATTATGATGGTTAGTGTTCAGCTGACTGGACGGCATTCGATTGAGTGGCGCGGCGACTTGCGCGCGATACCTGAAGGAGAATCATGGCCGATTCCCGAGTTTCCCGAACCTCCGACGGATTGGGGAGCGCGTCACCCGCACCGGCCGTCACCCGCGCCGCCGCTGTGCTGGACGCCCTAGCAGCATCTGCAACCGGACGCCTGACGCTCAGTGATCTGGCCAGGGAGCTGGGAATTCCGAAGTCCTCAACCTCCAACCTCCTGCTCGCGCTCGAGGAGGCCAGACTTATCAACCGCCAAGGCGCGGATTTCGCGCTCGGCCGCAAATTGGTTGAGCTGGGTGCGGCGTACCTCAGCCGCCTCGACGAGGTCCAGGAGTTCTATCGTTTCTGTGAACAGGCTCCGACGCTGTCGGGAGAAACGGTCCGGATCGCCATGCTGGATGGAACGAACGTCATCTATCTCGCCCGCTACGAGGGACACCCGGCGGTGCGTCTGACGTCCAACATCGGCGACAAGATGCCGGTTTCCCTCTGCGCCGTGGGCAAGGCGCTGATAGCGCGACTGCATGACCACGACGTCGACGAGATGTTTGCCGACGACGCCGAACTGCCCGCCCTGACCCCAAAGTCGCTGCGCACCGGAGCCGAGCTCAAGGCGCAACTTGCCGTCATCCGGGAGCAGGGATACGCGTTCGAGGATGAGGAATCCACCACCGGTGTTGTGTGCCTGGCCGTGGCCGTCCCGACGCGGGGTGCACACGGCCCCAGCCTGGGCCTCTCGGTCACCGCACTGAAGGCGACGTACTCGCAGGAGCAGGGCGCCATGATGGTGAAGGAACTCCAGGACCTCGCCCGGTCCCTGGGTAATCCCATGGGCTAGGGCCCGAAACGCCGGGCCTATCCCATGGGCTAGGGCCCGAAACGCCGGGCCGTCCCGGGTCACCCCGAATAAGTCTGATTATTCATTTGCTAGTCGATCACTATGCTGTACTCTGTTCAACATAGTGATCGACTCCTTGAGGGGTTGCTCACATCCCACCAGGCCAACGGGGTTCTGGAGTGTTCTTGAGGGAGTGCTTGTGACTACTCGTACTAATACACCGCTCGCTGAAGCGGACGGCGCCGTCGTCGATCCGGAACAGCTGCGACGGGCAACGCTTGCCAGCTCTGTAGGCTCCGCTCTGGAGTACTACGACTTCTACATCTATGGCCTGGCTTCGGCCCTGATCTTCGGCCCGCTGTTCTTCGCGCCGCTCGGCGAGGACGGAGCCCTGATCGCTTCCTTCGCCACGTACGGCGTAGGTTTCGCGGCCCGGCCCTTTGGCGGAATGGTCTTCGGCTACATCGGCGACCGGTTCGGCCGCAAAATGGTCCTCATCCTCACCATCGGTCTGATGGGGACCGCCAGCTTTGCCATCGGCCTGCTGCCGACCTACGAACAGGCAGGCATGGTGGGAGCCGTGCTCCTGGTGTTCCTGCGCATTTGCCAGGGGCTGGGTGCCGGTGCGGAACAGGCGGGCGCCACCACGTTGATCTCAGAAGTCGCGCCGCGTCGCCGTCGTGGTTTCTTCGCCTCTCTCCCGTTCGTTGGCATCCAGCTGGGTACCCTGCTCGGCGCCGGCACGTTTGCCCTCATTGCCATGGCTGACAAGGCCACCCTGCAAGGCTGGCTGTGGCGGGTGCCCTTCCTGGCCAGTGTGCTCCTGATTGTTGTGGCCCTGTTCATTCGGCTCCGGCTGAAGGAAACGCCGGTGTTCCAGGAGCTGGAGAAGCACAAGAATGTGGTGAAGAACCCCATCGGCCAGCTGTGGAAGCACTCCAAGAAGAACGTGCTGATCGGCATCGGACTTCGGATGGGTGAGAACGGAAATTCCTCGATCTACTCCGCCCTGCTGATCGCGTTCCTGGCCTCCAAGGACGGCGTTTTTCCCGGCGACAAGTTCATCGGTCCGGTTGGCCTGCTCATTGCAGCAGGGTTCGCCGCCGTCATGGTGATCACGTTCGGCGCCCTCTCGGACAGGTTCGGCCGCGTGCCGGTCTACCGCTACGGTGCCCTCTTCCAGGCGCTCATCGCGTTGCCGGCGTTCTACCTGGTCACCTTGGGCAACGTCACGCTCGTCTGGGTTGTCATGGTGGTGGGCATCGCCCTCGGCGTTCAGTCCATGCTCGGCCCCCAGTGCCCGCTGCTGCCTGAACTCTTCGGATCGCAGTACCGCTTCACCGGTGTGGCCATGAGCCGCGAGTTCTCGGCCGTCCTGGCCGGAGGGCTGGTCCCGCTGGTGGGCGCCGCGCTGCTGGCCGCCACAGACCATTCCTGGCTGGTGCTCGCCGTCTACTCGCTGGTGCTCGCACTGATCTCGTTCGTCACCACCTTCTTCACTCCCGAGACGGTGGGACGCGACCTCCTCCTCATTGAGGACGCCAGCTAGGCGCACCCGCCCTTCTCAGCCCGCCCCTGCGGGACACTTCAGGCCGTGGCCCCTTCCGCTCAGGAAGGGGCCACGGCCTTTTTCGCTGCGGGTATAGTCCGGAGACGCGCACAATACCGGGCGCTACCGGAATACCCGCCTCGACAGGCAATATGCGCGCCGCCGAGCTGGGTGCGCGTCGCTGGGCGGAGCCCGTGTCGCTCAGGGGGATGCGCGTCGCCTTCCACTTAGGAAGGGGCCACGGCCTTTTCTGCGACACGGGAAGCTCTTGGCGACGCGCACAGTGCCGGGCGCGACCGGAATACCCGCCTCGACAGGCAATATGCGCGTCGCCGAGCGGGGCAGGCGTCGTCAGGTTGGATGCGCGTCGCCAGCCGGATACGCGGCCCAGTGCGCCCAGCGCGGCGCCGGACAGCAAAGGGCGGCCCGACCGTTTCCGGTGGGGCCGCCCTGGATGCTTGGTGCGGAAGCGGGGCTTAGTAGAAGTGGACGGTGTCCACGAGGTGGGGGAGTTCGCCGCCGTCGAGGTAGGTCCGCAGGTTGCTGCAGAAGCGCTCGGCGATCAGCCGGTTTTCGGCTGCGCTGAGGGCCGAGGTGTGCGGGGACACCATCACCCTGGGGTGGGTCCACAGCGGGCTGTCCTGCGGGAGCGGCTCCACGGCAAAGACGTCCAGGCAGGCGTAGGAGACCTGGCCGTTGTCGAGCGCCTCCAGGAGCGCCTCCTCATCCACAACCGTGCCGCGGCCCACGTTCACGAAGACGGTTCCGGGCTTCATGGCAGCGAAGACCTCGCGGCCGAAAAGCTTCTCGGTGTACGGCGTGCCGGGAAGGGTGTTGACGACGGCGTCTGCGGTGCCGAGCAGGCCGGCGAGGCCGTCGTTGTCCGTCACCTCGTCGATCCCGTCGATGGGCTCCACGGTCCGCTTGGTGCCGCTGACGATCATGCCCAGGGCGCGGGCGATCCGTGCGGTCTCGAGCCCGATCTCGCCCAGCCCGGTGACCACCAGGCGGGAGCCGTTGACCAGGCGTGTGGGGGTGCGGAGCTCGGGCCAGACCTTGGCGGCCTGGTCCTGTGCCAGTTCCGCGCTGCGCTTGAAGCCGTTGAGGATGCCGAGGGCGGCGAACTCGGCCAGCGGCAGGGCGTGCACCCCGGCGGAGGTGGTGACCTTGAACTTCTGCAGCGTCGCGGCGTCGAGCCCCGAGGCCTTCACGGCACCGCCGGCACCTGCCGCCATGGCGTGGATCCATTCAAGGCGCGGGTTGCTGCCGGCGATCCTGGCGAGACCCGCCGGGCTCTCGTTGGGGAGCCCGTATAGGACCTGGGCCTTGTTGAGCATGTCCCAGTAGCGCGCTTCCTGCTCCGGCGTCCGGCGGAAGTCCGGATCGCCCGCATGGTCGGCGGGAAAGCGTTCCGGCGGCAGGAGCTCGGGCTCGTAGAGGACGGTCACGGACGGATCTACGGCGCGGATGCGGTCCACCAGCTCTGCTTCGAGCGGGACGGCGATCGCGACGGTGGTTTGGGTCGTCATAGTGTTCATCATACTGAATGGAGGCTAGAATGCTGAACAGTTTCAATTATTAACCACTGTAAAGATTAGCCACGACGATGTGAGGCAGCATGGAGATGGACCGCAAGGAGGCCGGCTTCGTCGGCCTCGGACTGATGGGTGCGCCGATGGCCGCCAACCTCCTCGCGGCGGGGTGGGCTGTCAGCGCCTGGAACCGGTCGCCGTCGGCCCTGGATGCCTTCGTCGCCCGCGGCGGATCAAGCGTGGCCGCGGTCGAGGCGCTGCGCGACCTGCCCGTCATTGTCTTCATGCTCCCGGATCTGTCCGACATTGAGGATGCCAGCGCCGCCCTCCTTGCCGGCTGGGCGGCCAGGCCGCCCGCCCCCGGAACCGCCGTGGTGGTCATGAGCAGCGTCTCGCCCTCTGCGGTGCAGGCATTCGGGGCGCGCGTCGCGGAGGCGAGCGGAGGCAACGCCGTCGTGGTCGATGCGCCCGTCAGCGGCGGCACGAAAGGTGCGGTGGACGGAACCCTTGCCATCATGGCCGGCGCCAGCGAAGAAGACTTCCGCCGCCTCCTGCCGCTCTTCCGCGTGATGGGCAGCGCCGTGCGGCGGCTCGGACCGCTGGGTGCGGGGTCGCTCGCCAAGGCGTGCAACCAGCTGATCGTGGGAACCACGACGGCGGCGCTCGCCGAGGCCGCGGAGCTCGCCGAACGCTCCGGCATGGACGTGGCCGCCCTCTACGAGGTGCTCGCCGGCGGGCTGGCCGGCAGCCGGGTCCTGGACATCGTGGGCCCGCGGCTCGCCGCCAAAAACTACGAGCCCACCGGACCTGCCAAGTTTATGCACAAGGACCTGTCCTTCGTGCTCGAAAGCGCCGCGGCGGCCGGTGCCGCGGTGCCGATGGCGGCCGCCGGCGTCGAGCTCTACGCGGAACTCAAGCGCCAAGGGCTGGGGGACCGGGACCTCGCCGTCGTGCGGCAAACCATCTCGAATCTCAGCGACAACACAACAGTTAACACACCAGTCAAGACCAAATGAGGATCAGCGAACCATGAATGGACTTTTTGACCTGACGGGGCGCGTGGCCCTGGTGACCGGTTCCAGCCGGGGGATCGGCAACGCCCTGGCCCGGGCCCTGGCCGACGCCGGCGCCACCGTGGTGCTCAACGGCATCAACCCGGAGCGGCTCAAGGCCGCCGAGGCCGCGATGGCCGCGGACTACCCGCCGGGCCGGGTCCACGGCTGCGCCTTCGACGTCACCAGCGACGCCGAGGCCGCCCGCGGCGTGGCCTGGGTGGAGGAAAACGTGGGGCAGCTGGAGATCCTGGTGAACAACGCCGGCATCCAGCACCGGGTCCCCATGCTGGAGCTCGACGTCGCGGACTGGGACCGGGTGATTGCCACCGATTTGACCAGCGCCTTCCTGGTGGGGCGGGCGGCGGCCCGGCACATGATCCCCCGGGGCCGGGGCAAGATCATCAACATCTGCTCGGTCCAGACCGACCTCGCCCGGCCCACCATCGCCCCGTATGTGGCGGCCAAGGGCGGCCTGCGGAACCTGACCCGGGCCATGACCGCGGAATGGGCCGGGTCCGGGCTGCAGATCAACGGCATCGCGCCCGGCTACATCCACACCGAGATGACCCAGAACCTCGTGGACGATGAGCAGTTCAATTCCTGGATCCTGGGCCGGACCCCGGCGCACCGGTGGGGGACCGTGCAGGATTTGGCCGGACCCGCGGTGTGGCTGGCCTCTGCCGGCTCGGACTTCGTCAACGGCCAGACCATCTTCATCGACGGCGGAATGACGGTGGTGGTCTGATGGGCGCCGTGGCAGAACTCCCGGCGACGGCGCCCGCGGTGGTGGCCCACGCGGCGGGAGACCTGCGGATCGAGGACATTCCCGTGCCCGCACCGGCGCCCGATGAAGCCGTCGTCGACGTGGCCTACGGCGGCATCTGCGGCTCCGACCTGCACTACTGGCTGCACGGCGCCGCAGGCGAGTCCGTCCTGAAAGCTCCCCTGGTCCTGGGCCACGAGATCGTGGGAACCGTGGTCCGGGCCGCCGCTGACGGATCGGGGCCCGGGGCCGGCACGCCCGTCGCCGTGCATCCCGCCACGCCCGGTCCGGGCAGCGCCCGGTACCCCGAAGACCGGCCCAACTTGTCCCCGGGGTGCACGTATCTGGGCAGCGCCGCACGCTTTCCGCACACGGACGGGGCTTTCAGCCGCTACGCCACGCTGCCTGCCAGGATGCTCCGGCCGCTGCCGGTGGGACTGGAACTGCGGACCGCGGCCCTGACGGAACCGGCCAGCGTCGCCTGGCACGCCGTGTCGCGCGCCGGGGACGTGGCGGGAAAGACGGTGCTGGTGATCGGCAGCGGCCCCATCGGCGCCTTGGCAGTGGCGGTCCTCAAGCGCGCCGGCGCAGGCCGGATCGTGGCTGTGGACATGCACGACAAGCCGCTGGAAATCGCCCGTGCCGTGGGCGCCGACGCCGTCCTCAACGGGGACAATGCCGAGGCGATCGCGGCAGTGGAGGCGGACGTCGTCATCGAGTCCTCGGGCAGCCACCAGGGCCTGGCCTCGGCGATCAAGGGCGCGGTCCGCGGCGGCAGGGTGGTGATGGTGGGACTCCTGCCGTCGGGCCCGCAGCCCGTGCTGATCTCCCTGGCCATCACGCGCGAGCTGGAGCTGGTGGGCTCGTTCCGGTTCAACGACGAAATCGACGAGGTTCTAGGTGCACTGGCCGACGGATCGCTGCTGGTGGATCCCGTGGTCACCCACACCTTTTCGCTGGACCGCGGGCTCGAAGCGTTCGACGTCGCCAGGAACGCCGCTGTTTCCGGGAAGGTCCTGCTGGACTTCCGCCCGGCCCCGGCGTGAGGCGCACGGCCGGCGTGAGGCGCGCCGCGCTGCGGTCCGCCGTCGTCGGGATCCGGTCCGCCCAGTGGGGCGACCAGCGGGCTAGTGCCGCTCGACCGGGACGAACACCCGCGGCTGGTTCTTCCAGTTCGGCTCCATCTCCGAGATGGTCTCCCGCATGATCCGGTTGGAGGCCTCGCGCGCGGCGGCGGCATCCCCGGCGGCGATGGCTTCGGCCACCTCCACGTGCCACTGCAGCGCCGTCTCCCGCGGGTGGTCCGGCATCAGGCCGTGGAGGGTGCGGCCGGTCAGGGTCTCGGTCACCTGGCCCACCATGTTGGCGAACATCTCGTTGCCGGAGCCGGTCAACAACAGGGAATGGAACAGGATGTCCAGCTCCAGGAACCGGGGCACGTCCCCGGCCTGGCCGGCGTCGCGCATGGCGTGCGAGATCTCCACGAGCTCCCGGCGGAGAGACTCGGGGGCGTTGGCCGCTGCCAGTTCGGCGGCCACCGGCTCGACGGCGGTGCGGAGTTCGGCCAGGGAGCGCAGCTGGGCGCCGCGGCCCTCGCCGGCCAGGCGCCAGCGGATCACGAGCGGATCGAACGGGTTCCACCGGTTCGAGGGCAGCACCCGGATGCCCACCCGCTTGATGGTCTCCACCAGGCCCAGGGACTGGAGGACCCGGACGGCCTCCCGGACCACCGAGCGGGAGACCTTGAGTTCGTCCTCAAGGTGCTCGGCAAGCATGACGTGCCCGGGCGGCAGGTCGCCTGCCACGATCCGGGTTCCGAGGTGCTCAATGGCACGATGATGGAGGCTGGTTGACATAGTCGTAAGCATAATGCTGCGGGCCTGCTCCGGGCCGACCGGCGTGGCGGGCGCCTGGGATCATAGACTGTTTATGACGCGCAGTATTCCGCTACGTGGGCGCTGCTTTCCCGCAGCCCGCGGAAATACATATGGTTTATGGACAGCCACAAATCCTCAAGAGCGGGTTCTGCCCTTTGCGGCGCAACCTGCCGAGTCCTAGATGAACGTCTTAGATGAACCGCCGTGCATCCATGGTCTACAAAGATCATGGTGTACAGAAATGAATTGGAGTTTTGATGTCAGCACACATCGGTGTTACCGGCCTCGCCGTGATGGGGGCCAACCTCGCACGCAACCTGGCCCGGAACGGCTTCACCGTTGCCCTGCACAACCGGTCGGTGGAAAAGACAGACACCCTGCTCGCCAAGTACGGCGATGAGGGCGACTTCGTCCGCACGGAGACCCTCCAGGAACTCGTTGATTCGCTGGAGAAGCCGCGCCGCGTCCTGATCATGGTGAAGGCCGGCAAGCCGGTCGATTCCGTGATCGAGCAGCTCGAGCCGCTCCTGGAGGCGGGCGACATCATCATCGACGCCGGCAACTCGCACTACGAGGACACCCGCCGCCGCGAGGCCGCGCTCGCCAAGAAGGACTTGCACTTCGTCGGCATCGGCGTCTCCGGTGGCGAGGAAGGCGCCCTCAACGGCCCCTCGATCATGCCGGGCGGTTCCAAGGAGTCCTACGACGCCCTCGGCCCGCTGCTGGAAAAGATCGCCGCCCACGTTGACGGCCAGCCCTGCTGCGCCTGGATCGGCACCGACGGCGCCGGCCACTTCGTCAAGATGGTACACAACGGCATCGAATACGCCGACATGCAGGTCATCGGCGAAGCCTTCGACCTCCTGCGCTCGGGCGCCGGGATTGAACCGGCAGACCAGGCCAAGATCTTTGAAGAGTGGAACAAGGGCGACCTCGCCTCCTTCCTGATCGAAATCTCCGCCGAGGTCCTCGGCCACGTCGATGCGAAGACCGGCAAGCCGTTCGTCGACGTCGTGGTGGACGCTGCCGGCCAGAAGGGCACCGGCCGCTGGACGGTCATCTCCGCGCTCGAGCTCGGCTCCCCGACGTCGGGCATCGCAGAGTCCGTCTTCGCCCGCGCCCTGTCCTCGCAGGCGGAGCAGCGTGTGCTGGCCCAGGAACTGCTGGCCGGCGGCGAGGCCGCCGTCGAGGTCCCCGAGAGCTTCGTCGAAGACGTCCGCCAGGCGCTCTACGCCTCCAAGCTGGTCTCCTACGCCCAGGGACTGGACATGCTCACCTCCGCGGCCAAGGAATACGGCTGGGACCTGAAGCTGGATGAGATCGCCTCGCTGTGGCGCGGCGGCTGCATCATCCGTGCCGAACTGCTCAAGGAGATCACCAAGGCCTACGCCGCGGCGGAGAAACCGGCCAACCTGCTCTTCGCGCCGGCGTTCACCAAGGCGATCGCCGAGGTCCTCCCGGCCTGGCGCCGGGTAGTGTCCACCGCGGTTCAGCTCGGCATCCCGGTGCCGGTGTTCTCCTCCTCGCTGGCCTACTACGACGGCCTGCGCCGCAAGCGCCTGCCGGCCGCCGTCATCCAGGGCCAGCGCGACCTCTTCGGTGCGCACACCTACGGCCGCGTCGACGCCGAGGGCACGTTCCACACCCTCTGGGGCGAGGACAAGTCCGAGATCGAGGCAGTCGACACCCACTAGCAGCACCCCAGACGGCCGGCCCTTTCCAGATACTCTGGGAGGCGCCGGCCGTCCGTGTCTCCGGCCGCTCCTGCCCCAGGAGTTCAGCGCCCAAGGAGTTTTCCTCATGCCCCAGCCCGTAGCGTTCGTCACCGGTGCGTCCACCGGGATCGGCTTTGAAACCGCGAAAACGCTTGCCTCGGCCGGCTTCACCGTCTATGCCGGGGCCCGGCGGGTGGAGAAAATGGAGCCGTTGAAGGCCTCCGGGGTCAAGGTCGTGGCCCTGGACGTGACGGATGAGGCCTCGATGAGCGCCGCCGTCGGGGATGTGCTGGCCGCGCACGGCCGGATCGACGTCCTGGTCAACAACGCCGGCTATGGGACCTACGGTTCGCTCGAGGAGGTGGAGCTGGCCGAGGGGCGGCGGCAGTTCGACGTGAACGTCTTCGGCCTGGCGCGGATGACGCAGCTCGTGATCCCCGCCATGCGGGCCGCGCGGGCGGGCAGGATCATCAACATCTCATCGATCGGCGGCAAGATGTACGAGCCGCTGGGCGCCTGGTACCACGCGACGAAGTTTGCAGTGGAGGGCCTGAGCGATTCGCTGCGGCTCGAGCTCAAGCCGCACGGCGTTCACGTGGCCATCATCGAGCCCGCCGGGACGCTGTCGGAGTGGGGCGACATTGCGGCGCAGGGGCTGCTGGCCAGCTCCGGGCACGGCCCCTACGCAGCCCAGGCCAAGGTGGTCGCGGCCGCGCTGGCCACGACCGGCAACGCCGCGACCTCGACGCGGCCCGAGCTCGCGGCCGAGGCGATCCTGCACGCGGCGACCGCGCGGCGGCCCAAGACGCGGTACCCAGTGGGTGCCAGCGCCCGGGGGATCCTCTTGCTGCGCCACCTGCTGCCGGACCGGGCGTTCGACGCCGTCCTCTGGAACATCTACAAGCGCTTCCCGGGGTAAGCCGACGCCGCCCCGGGAGCGGGCCGCCGGACTGCTGCCGGGTAGCAGGCAGCAGGGGGTCCTAGATGTGGTAGTCGATCAGGTATTCGGCCGGGTCGACGGCGGGCTTGGTCTCGCGCTGCGCGTCGCGGTGCCGCCAAGTGGCCGGCACGCCGGTGACGATTGATTCGGCCGGGGCATCCTTGACCACCACGGCGTTGGCGCCGACAGCGCTGTCCCGGCCGATGGTGATGGGGCCCAGGATCTTGGCCCCAGCGCCGATCACCACACGGTCCTCGATGGTGGGGTGGCGTTTGATCTTGGCGAGCGAGCGGCCGCCGAGGGTCACGCCGTGGTAGATCATGACGTCCTCGCCGATCTCGGCGGTCTCACCGATGACCACGCCCATGCCGTGGTCGATGAAGAAGCGCCGGCCGATGGTCGCGCCGGGGTGGATCTCGATGCCGGTGAGGAACCGGGCGAGCTGGGAGATGAGCCGCGCCGGGAACCGCAGGGCAGGGTTTTGCCACAGCCGGTGCGTCAGGCGGTGGAACCAGATCGCGTGCAGGCCGGAATAGGCGAAGAAGTTCTCAAAAGAACCTCGAGCCGCCGGGTCGTGGGACCGGGCGGCGTCGAGGTCTTCCTTCAGTCTTGCGAAGAAGCTCACAAAGACCTTTCTGGGGAATTGTGGGACAGCGGCAGGGACTTAGCCGCGGATGTCGTCGTACAGCACGGTGGAGATGTAGCGCTCACCAAAGTCGCAAACCACAGCAACAATGAGTTTACCGGCGTTCTCCGGGCGCTTGGCGAGTTCCAGGGCAGCCCAGACGATCGCGCCGGAGGAGATGCCACCCAGGATGCCTTCCTTGGTGCCGAGATCGCGCGCGACGCGGACGGAATCTTCCAGCGTGGCGTCGATGACCTCGTCGTAGACGTTGGTGTCCAGGATTTCGGGGACGAAGTTCGCGCCGAGGCCCTGGATCTTGTGCGGGCCCGGGGCGCCGCCGTTGAGGATGGCGGAGTCCTTCGGCTCGACGGCGACAATCTGCACGTCCGGCCGGCGTTCCTTCAGGACCTGGCCGACGCCGGTGACGGTGCCGCCGGTGCCGACGCCGGAGACGAAGATGTCCACCTTGCCGTCGGTGTCGGCCCAGATTTCCTCGGCCGTGGTGCGCCGGTGGACCTCCGGGTTGGCCTCGTTGGCGAACTGCTGCGCCCAGATGGAGTTCTCTGTGTTGGCCACGATTTCCTGGGCCTTCTCCACGGCACCGCGCATGCCCTCGGAGCCTGGGGTCAGGACAATTTCGGCGCCGTACGCGCGCAGCATGACCCGGCGTTCCGTGGACATGGTTTCCGGCATGGTCAGGATGACCCGGTAGCCCCGGGCCGCGCCCACCATGGCCAGGGCGATTCCGGTGTTGCCGGACGTGCCTTCGACAATGGTGCCGCCGGGCTTGAGGGCACCGGACTTCTCGGCGGCATCGATGATGGCGACGCCGATCCGGTCCTTGACGCTGTTTGCCGGGTTGTAGAACTCCAGCTTGACCGCCACGGTGGCGTCCAGGCCTTCGGTCAGCCGGTTCAGCCGGACCAGCGGAGTTCCGCCTACCAGCTGGGTTACATCGTCATAGATCGGTGCCATGTATGTATGCCTGTCTTTGAGGAGGGTTGACTGAGGTCAGCCTAACGAGCGGTCACAGGCCCTAGCTAAGCATTAAGCCATGCAGAGTAATATTTCCTCGCCTTGGCCAGCTTCGGGTTGATGATGACGTTGCAGTAGCCCTCCTCGGGGTACTTGGCGTAGAAGTTCTGGTGGATTTCCTCGGCCACATGGAACTTCGGCAGCCGGCTGACCTCGGTGACGATCGGGTGCCTCCATAGGGCCTGGTTCCGTTCGATCGCCTCCTCGAACAGGATCTTTTCCTCGGTGGTCTCGTAGAACATCGAGGACCGGTACTGGGTCCCGACGTCGTAGCCCTGCCGGTTCAGCGTGGTGGGATCGTGCAGGGCGAAGAACATGTCCAGGATGACCTCGGCGGGAATGATGTCCTCGTCGAACGTCACCGCCACCGCCTCGGCGTGCCCTGTGGTTCCGGAGCACACTGAGTAGTAGTCGGGGTTGTGGTCATGGCCGCCGGTGTAGCCCGAGACGACCGAGCTGACGCCCTTGGTTTTCTGGTAGACGGCGTCGAGGCACCAAAAGCAGCCTCCGCCGAGCACAAAAGTTCTCATGCACTGTTCAATGGTTCGAGGGCCCCGATGATTCCCCAGCCACCTTACGAGAGTGTTACGAGTGACCGGCGTGCGCGCGGATAGGGTAAAAATGGGGGTATGGAACCTGTGAACACCGATGTTTCAGCGGAATCCGACGGCCCTGCTGCCGCCGTCGACGGCGATACCGGCACCGGTGAGGCCTCCGGCGCCGCGACGCTGGGCATGATCCAGCTGGCCGTGGAGGAGCTCTGGCCCGAGTCGCTGGCCGAGGACTGGGACGAGGTGGGCCTCGTGGCGGGCCACCCGGGCGCGGAGGTGCACCGGGTCATGTTCGCAGTCGATCCGACCATCGATGTGATCGAGGAAGCCATCGACTTCGGTGCCGAACTGCTCATCACGCACCATCCGCTGCTGCTCAAGGGCGTGACGTCCGTGGCTGCGAACACGGCCAAGGGCAAGGCCGTGCACCGGCTCATCGAGTCCGGGACCGCGTTGATGACCGTTCACACCAACGGTGACTCCGCCGTCGGGGGCGTCTCCGACGTCCTGGCTGACGCGCTGGGCCTGCAGAACGTGGCCCCGCTGACCCCCGCGGCGAACGGGCTCCCGGAGGAAGGCATCGGCCGCGTCGGCGACCTTGAAGAGGTCCTGACACTGGGTGATTTCGCTGCCCGCGTGTTCGGCATCCTGCCCTCGGTGGCCGGCGGCGTCCGGGTGTCGGGTGACCGGGACGGGCTGATCCGGCGGGTGGCTGTCTGCGGCGGCGCCGGCGATTCCCTCTTCGGCGAGGTGCGGGCAAGCAACGCGGACGTCTACGTGACGGCGGACCTGCGGCACCACCCGGCATCGGAAGTCCGGGAGGCGGCGGTCAACGACCGGCCCTACCTCATCGACGTGTCCCACTTCGCCAGCGAATGGCTGTGGCTGCCTGCGGCCGCCGAAGCGCTGGGCAATGTGCTCACCGACCAGGGCCACGACGTCGAGATCCGGGTCAGTACCACCAACAGCGACCCGTGGGACTTCATTCTGACTCCGGGCTAAGCCTGGCGTGCGAGGGGCCCCGGGTGAGCGTAGCGAGGCCGAGGAGCACGCTAGGCGCTAGAGTCTTAGGAGCGCCGATACGGTGCCCGGCTTCGGCCGGATTGGATTTAGCGGAGGTAAATAGTGGCCAAGGCAGCACCGGCGGAACAGTTGAAGTTGCTCGAATTGCAGGGACTGGATGCCAAGCTCAAGTCCTTGTCCAACCGCCGACGAAGCCTTGAAAGCGACTCCCGGATCACCGACCTGGAAGCCGCCCTCAGCGTGGCCAACGGTGAACTTGGCGCCGCGAAGGTGGCCGTCCACGACGCCGAGCTCGAGCTCAAGCGCTCAGAGGCCGACGTCGAGCAGGTTGCGTCCCGGATCGACCGCGACGAGGCGCGGCTCAACAGCGGCACCGGCCTGTCCAAGGACCTGGTGGCCCTGCAGCGCGACCTCGTCTCGCTGAACAAGCGCCGCTCGGACCTCGAGGACGTCGAGCTCGAAGTCCTCGAACGGCTCGACTCGCTCCGCGCCCGCCAAGCCGCGCAGCAGCAGATCGTGGACGACATCCAGGGCTCCTTCGGCTCCATCCGTGCCGAACTGGACGAGCAGCTGGCCGAGATCGCCGCCGAAGCCACCGTGGTGCGCGGGCAGCGTGCCGAGTTCGCCGCCGGACTCGACGCCGGGATGCTCGCCGTCTACGAGAAGACCCTGGCCAAGCGCGGCGTCGGCGCTGCCCGGCTGTTCCACGGCACCTCGGAAGGCTCCGGCATGCACCTCAGCCCCGGCGACCTGGCCGAGATCAAAGCCGCGGCCGAGGACGACATCGTGTTCTGCCCGGACTCCGGCTGTATCCTGGTCCGCTCGGCCGAGTGGGCCTAAGCGGCTCCTAGCCCGGCAGGATGATGTTCAGGGTGTGCGGCTTCCGGGCCGTGCCCTCAACGAGTTCGGCAGCCCATTTCTCCGCCGCGGCCTTCCGTAGCTGCGCCGGGGTTTGGGGCGCCTTGCCCCTGCGGCTGAGCAAATGCCGGGCCAGCTCGCCGCGGGTGTGCTTGGCAAAGTGGCTGACCACCTTGCGCACGCCGGCGGTCTCGGTGAAGACGTTCACGGCCACTGTCTGTTCCGGCGGGGGAGTCCAGGCCGCGGCGTAGGTGCTGGACCGGCAGTCCACTAACAGCTCACCCGCGGTGGCTGCCGCCAGGGCCTCACCCAGTTGCGGCTTCCAGAACGAGGCGAGCCGTCCGACGTCGGGCAGCGCGATCCCCATCGACAGCCGGTAGGCGGGCACGCGGTCAGCGAAGCGGATGGCGCCCCATAGGGCGGAGACCACCAGCACCGACGCATCGGCCTTCTTCCGCTGAGCCGGGGTCAGGGAGTCGTAGCCGAGGGCGTCGAAGAGCACCCCGGAATAGACCTGGTGGGCCGGGGCGGCAGGTTCCGCGTGCAGGCGGGTGTTGCGTTCGACGTCGGCACTCAGCGAGGCGCCGACGCCCAGCAGTGCCAGGGCGTCCTCGTGGGCGCTGACGGAGCCGAGCGCCTCCAGAACCTTGGCCCGGGAGCTGTTGAGGGCGGGAAAGCTTAAAGCGCTCCAGTCGGCGGCGTCCGCACCGACAGCGGGAGTCTTGCCCTCGGAGGGCGGCAACAGAATTAGCACCGTACGATCTTACCGGCGGCGGGTGCCGCAGTCCGGCGGGCCGGCGGCGGCGGGTTCAGGCGAGGTTGTAGCCCAAGAAGGACAACACCTCGGGCAAGACGGAGCGCCAGTAGCCGTAGTCGTGGCCGCCGGGCCGGAACCCACCCTCGACCTCGCCCGGCAGCCCTGCGCGGTAGGCACGGACCGTGGCGGCAAGGTCGTCCCCGGTGCCGCAGTCGATCCGCTTGGGCACCGCCGCGAGCCGGGGCCGGAGCGCGAACACGTCATGGGCCGCGAAGTCGGCCGGGCCGTCGAAGGCCGATTCCTGGCGTGGGTCATAGTGGTCCCAGACCGCCGGACTCATGGCCGAGACGGCGCGGACCCCGGGCAGTCGGCCCTGCGAGGCGAGCAGGAGAGAACCGAAGCCGCCCATGGAGATGCCGAACAGGCCGATCCTGCCAAGGTCGTAGCCCTGGCTGCCCAGGAACGGAACAAACTCCTTCACCAGCATCGATTGGGTGTCGCTGCCGTCGGCACGGGGGTGCCACCAGGTGTTTCCGCCGTCCACTGCCGCGATCGCGAAGGGCGTGCCGCCGGCGTCGAGGTGCCGTTGGAGAGGCTCATGGGCCGCCAGGTCCTCGAGCAGGACGGCGTGGCTGCCGCCCAGTCCGTGGAGGAAGACAGCCACGGGCAATTCGGGCTGCGCGCCGCCGGGCGGCAACTCGGGGGCGGCCAGCGACCAGTGGCTGGCGATGCCGGGGCGGAAAGCCGAGACGAATGATCCTGAGCTGGTCCGGACCGTCAAGGGGGCGGCGGGAGCCGGCAGTGCTGTCGCGGTCGGGCCGGTTGGTACGGGCGCAGGCGCCTCGGGAGGCTCTAGGCCGTCAGTGCAGGCGGTGAGGGCGGACGCGCCAAGGCCGATTCCTGCCAGCTCGAGCAGCCGGCGCCGGGTCAGGGCAGACGGGTCCATTCCTCGATAATAGGTCCGGCGGGGGCGTGTCACCGGATGCATCTCCGCCATCTGGGAGGCCGTAGACTGGACAGCGGATGGGTTGACCAGGCGGCCGCGCGTCACGCAAGTGGCTCGAGGAACGTCCGGGCTCCGCAGAGCAGGGTGGTGGGTAACGCCCACTCGGGGTAACCCGCAGGCCAGTGCCACAGAGAACAGACCGCCTGCGTGCGGCATGTGCTTGCACAGGCCGCACGGCAGGTAAGGGTGAAACGGTGGTGTAAGAGACCACCAGCTTCCCGGGTGACCGGGAAGGCTAGGTAAACCCCACCCGGAGCAAGGCCAGACAGGACACGTTTGAGGGCTGCTCGCCCGAGTGTTCGGGTAGGCCGCTGGAGGGCGTCGGCAACGGCGTCCGTAGATGGATGGCCGCTACTCCCGTGCCGGTAACAGCGCGGGAACACAGAACCCGGCGTATCGGTCAACCCATCCACACACACTTCCAAGTAGTCCTGTCCTGCCGACCGCGTGCCCCCTACCTGCGCCGTTGCAGGTAAATCCAGATGCTTGACATCACCCCCGCGAAACTAGAGACTTCACTCAACGCTTTGGGGCAGCGGTTTCGGCGATGGTTGAGGAGTCATAGTGCCGGACGATGCAGAGTACGACTATGTGATCGCCGGGGGCGGCACGGGCGGCAGCGTCCTGGCCGGGAGATTAAGTGAAGACCCAGCAGTCCGAGTGCTGCTCCTCGAGGCGGGCCGATCCGACCGCCATCCGTTCATCCATGTGCCCGCGGGCTTCCCCAGACTAAAGGGAGGCCCGTACCAATGGCAGTACCGGAGCGTCCCGCAGGAGCACAGTAAAGGCCGTCGCATCCCGCTCGCCCAAGGCCGCGGGCTCGGTGGCGGGGGTTCCATCAACTCCCAGGTCTTCACCCGCGGCGTGGCCCAGGACTACGACAGTTGGGCCAAGGAGTGCGGATGCGACGGCTGGTCCGCCGACGAGGTGCTCGAGTATTTCGTGCGCTCGGAGTCCAACTGCAGACTCTCGGGACCGCTACATGGAACCCAGGGGCCGCTCGGAGTCTCAGACCCCAAGCGTCCGCACAAACTCTCGGCGGCCTTCGTGCGGGCGGGGCAGGAGTTCGGGCTGCCCTACAACAGTGACTTCAATGGCGCCGAACAGCACGGTGTCGGCTTCTACCAGACCACCACGAAGAACGGCCGCCGGTGCAGCGCGGCCGTGGCCTACCTGAAACCCGCGCGCAAGCGCCGCAATCTCACGGTCCGGGTCAACGTGACGGTTTCCAAGGTGATCATCAAGAATGGCCGGGCCGTCGGCATCCAGACGATTGAACGCGGAGTCGCGCGAACCTACACAGCCAGGCGTGAAGTGCTCATCGCCAGCGGCGCGTTTGGGTCGCCGAAATTGCTGCAGCTTTCGGGCATCGGCGACCCCGCGGATCTCGCCGCCGCCGGCATCGACACCGTCCACGCCCTGCCCGGCGTCGGTAAGAACCTGCAGGACCACTGTGATCTGGACATCATCTACGAACTTACGTATGGCCACAGCCTGGACCGCTTTAACCGCATCCGCCCGGCAACGGCCCTTGCCGGGCTCCAGTACCTCGCTTTCCGCACGGGACCGTTCGCTTCGAACCTGGTCGAGGCCGGTGGTTTCAGCTACGCAAACACGGACGATGCGACCCCGGACCTGCAGTTCCACTTCCTGCCCGCGGCCCGGGCAGAGGCGACGGTGACGTCCCTGCGGCCGGGATTCGGGGCGACGTTGAACTCGTACTTCCTGCGGCCCCGCAGCCGGGGAACCGTTCGTATGGCGTCCTCGGACCCGACCAAGCCGCCGCTCATCGATCCGAACTACCTCGCCGACGAGTACGACCTTGAGATGACCATCGTCGGCGTACAGCAGAGCCGACAGATCATGGAGCAGTCCTCGATGGCACCGTTTATCAAGGCGGAGCACATCGGCGACGGCTCACGGGTGAAAACCCGTGACGAGTACGTGAATTTCGTGCGCGCCTTCGGACGGACCTCCTATCATCCGGTCGGCACCTGTGCCATGGGAATCTCCGATGATTCCGTCGTCTCGCCGCGGCTGAAGGTCTATGGGCTTGAGGGATTGCGCGTGGTGGACTCCTCGATCATGCCCCGCCTGATCAGTGCCAACACCCAGGCGCCCACCATCATGATCGCGGAAAAAGCCGTTGACATGATTCTCGACGACGCCCGGTAGGCGGCGTCCCGGCCTCATTTGCTTCCCCGCTTTCCGTGGCTGGACGGGGGCGCACGTGGGTGTGTGAGTCATTTCACGCGCAGCAGGGCACCTGACCCTGCCGGGTCGCCCGTAGAATTGATGGTGAACGTAGAAGTTCTGCCGCCGGGTCTGCGTTCGCAGCCGGCGGTTTTTTCTTTGCGCTCGATGAGGCGCCCGGGGTGGACCGAATCCCTGCCGGTGCCCGGTACCGGACACCCTCCGGCGGCCGACTTCCCCCTACGAGGACGTAGGGGGTGGATTCTAGGAAGGTAGTTCTGTGAGCCAGACGTCAGATTCTTGTCTTGATACGTGGATGGGCCGTGAGGCGCTCGCCGAGGCCATGATCCCGGTGATCGGCCGGCTGTACCGCGAGAACAACGTGGTGACCTCCATCCACGGACGCAGCCTGATCAACAAGTCCACCATGAATATCCTCAAGGCCCACCGCTTCGCCCGCCGGATGAGCAAGGAAGAACTGCGCCTCGAGGAGACGGCCCCGCTGCTGGAGGCCCTGACCAAGCTGGAGCTCGGCGCAGCGGCGATCGATATTGCCCGCCTCACCGAGAAGTACCGCGCCGAGGGCGACGGCGCCAGCCTCGATGCCTTCCTCCGCGAGGAACTCGCCGAGGTTGTGGGCAAGCGCGGCGGCGACGACCGCACCAGCACCGACGTCGTCCTCTACGGCTTCGGCCGCATTGGCCGGCTCCTGGCCCGGCTCCTGATCGAAAAGGCAGGCGGCGGCCACGGCCTGCGCCTGCGCGCCATCGTGGTCCGCCGCGGGTCCGACAACGACCTCGCCAAGCGCGCGAGCCTGCTGCGCCGCGACTCCGTCCATGGCTCCTTCGAAGGCACCATCAAGGTGGACCTCGAAAACGACACCATCACAGCCAACGGCGTCCAGATCCAGGTCATCTACTCGGACAACCCTTCCACGGTGGACTACACCGCCTACGGCATCCACGACGCCCTCGTCGTGGACAACACGGGCCGCTGGCGCGACGCCGAGGGCCTGTCCCAGCACTTGAAGAGCAAGGGTGTTGCCCGCGTTCTCCTCACCGCCCCGGGCAAGGGTGAGCTGAAGAACATCGTGCACGGCATCAACCACGGCACCATCGCCGACTCGGACACGATCGTCTCGGCGGCCTCCTGCACCACCAACGCCATCACCCCCGTGCTCAAGGCGATCAACGACCGCTATGGCGTGGTGCACGGGCACGTGGAGACAGTCCACTCCTTCACCAATGACCAGAACCTGATCGACAACTTCCACAAGGGCGACCGCCGTGGACGCTCTGCCGCGCTGAACATGGTGATCACCGAGACCGGCGCCGCCAAGGCCGTCGCCAAGGCATTGCCGGAACTGCTCGGCAAGCTCACGGGCAGCTCCATCCGCGTCCCCACCCCGGACGTGTCGCTGGCCATCCTGAACCTGAACCTGGAAAACGGCACCACCAAGGAGGAGGTCAACGACTACCTGCGGGAAATGTCGCTGCACTCGGAGCTGCGCAAGCAGATCGACTACATCGATTCGCCCGAGGTTGTCTCCACGGACTTCGTCGGCTCGCGCCGGGCAGGGATCGTCGACGGCCTGGCCACGATCTCTAACGACAAGAACCTCGTGCTGTACGTCTGGTACGACAACGAGTTCGGCTACAGCTGCCAGGTGGTCCGCGTCATGGAGGAAATGGCCGGGGTCAACCCGCCGTCCTTCCCCGCCAAGGACGCCGCCTCCATCCTCGAGGCCGCCGGGCTGCCCGTAGAGGTCTAGTCCGCGGGCGCAATGTCCCTTTCCGGGACATGTTTCTCTTTTCCCGGCTGATTCCCGGCTGATGCACTGGAATCGGCCGGGAATGGGAACCACAATGTAGCCATGGAACAGAACCCGGCAGTTGAACACGAGACAACCCTGGAACACGCGCTGGACGTCGCACGCAGCAACGCGAAGGAAGCGAAGCGGCTGCTGGACGACGCGATCCTCAAACGCGACGCCGGCGAAGTCAACGATGACCGGGTGACCCAGCTCCAGAACCTGCTGGAACTGGCCAACGATGACCTGAAACGGGTAACGCGGGAACAGTAGCGCCCGGCCTTCCGCCACCGGTCCCCAACACTGTGGACAATCTCCACGGTCTCGGTGCGCCCGCGTAGGCTCAGGGCGTGCAGCCAGAACGCCGTCACCGGCCGCCCTCATGACCGTCACCTGGACGGAATTCCGCCGCGCCCGGCGCCGTTCTCGCCAGGCGTGGATTCTGCTGGCAGCGGCCGGCCTGGCCGTCCTCAGCGGCCTGGTCTGGTTCTTCACGGCCGGTCAGTTTGCCGCCGCGGAGCCGCAGACCACGGGCCCCCGCGAGGCCCCCGTGCTTGCCGGCAGATGGATGAACGCGGTGGACCCCGTCCGGGCCGTGCCGGAGGGAAGTGCCGCCGGCGTGCTCGACACCCTCGCGGTCAAGGGACGGTCGGCCAAGGACAACTATGACCGGGGCGCCTTCGGCCAGGCCTGGCTCGACGTCGACCGCAACGGCTGCGACACGCGCAACGACATCCTCCGCCGCGACCTGGCCGCCGCCGAATTTGTCCGCGGTTCCCGGTGCCAGGTGGCTGGCGGCACGTTCCAGGAACCCTACACGGGGCGGACGATCGCGTTCCGGCGCGGCGCCGAGACCAGCGCAGCGGTGCAGATCGACCACGTCGTGGCGCTGGGCGACGCGTGGCAAAAAGGCGCCCAGCAGCTCACCGCGCAACAGCGCGAACACTTGGCCAACGATCCCCTCAACCTGATCGCCGTCGACGGTCCCGCTAACCAGGACAAGAGTGCGTCCGACGCCGCCACCTGGCTGCCGCCCAACAAGGCGTTCCGCTGCCACTACGTGGCCCGGCAGATTTCCGTCAAGGCCGCCTACCGGCTGTGGGTCACGCCCGCGGAGAAGGAGGCGATGAAGCGGATTCTCACGGCGTGCCCCGGGCAAGGGACGATCGTGCCGCGCCGGGTCCGCTGAGGGACAATTCCGCTGAGGGACTCGGAAGCGGGGTTGACGGTACCCAATTGACGAGACTCCATTGACTTGCTCAGTAGACTGCAGCATGGACATTGTGCGATACATGACGCCGTTGCTTGGCACCTGGCAGGGACAGAACCGCTCCCGGATCATGCCCACGGACGACTACAACAACTCGGCGGCCACCGCCACAGTGCAGGTGACCGCGGCGTATTTCGCGAGCCTCGCCTACACCTGGTCGGACGGCGAGAGCCCGCAGGAGGGCCTGTTGCTTGTGGCCGGCGGAGCGTCCGATGAGGAACCCGCCACTGCGGTGTGGGTGGACTCCTGGCACACCGGCAAGGCACTGATGGAGTTCTCCGGGACCGTGGACGGGGACGGTGTCCTCCGGCTCAACGGCTCCTACGCGGCGCCGACCGGCCCGGACTGGGGCTGGCAGATCCACATCCACCCGGGGGAGGGCCAGGGCGGACGCATCACCATGCATAACGTCGTCCCAGCTGAGGACCCCTATCAGGTGGTGGAGCTGGTCCTCGGACGGTAGGGTACCGGCATGGACATCATCCTCGTACCCGGATTCTGGTTGGACGCCTCCTCGTGGGAGGACGTATCCCCGCCGCTCGCCGCGGCCGGGCATAAGGTCTACCCGCTGACGCTGCCGGGCCTGGAGTCGGCCGACGCGCCGCGCGCCGGCATCGGCCTGCGCACCCATATCGACGCCGTCGTGGCGAAGATCGATTCCTTCGATGCGCCCGTGGTCCTTGTGGGCCACTCCGGCGGCGGAGCCATCATCCATGGCGCCGTCGATGCCCGCCCGGACCGGGTGGCCCGGGCAATCTACGTGGACAGCGGTCCGCTCGCCGACGGTGGCGTCATCAACGACGAACTCCCGGCCGACGGCGACGACGTGCCGCTGCCGCCCTGGGAGCTCTTCGAGGACGCGGACCTCACCGACTTGACCGACAGCCTGCGTGCCATGTTCCGCGCCCGCGCCATCCCGCAGCCCCGCGGCGTGGCCCAGGACCGGCAGCAGCTCAAGGATGAACGCCGTCTCGAGGTTCCGGCCACCGTCATCGCCTGCGAATTCCCGTCCTCGATGCTCAAGGAAATGATTGCCGGGGGCCACCCCTACGTGGCGGAACTCGCACGGATCCGCGACGTCGACTACGTGGACCTGCCCACTGGTCACTGGCCGCAGTTCACCAAGCCGGCAGAGCTCGGTGCAGCCATCCTGGCCGCCGTCGACCGCACTTAGGCAAGCCAGCCCGCCGGGTCACTGCGGAACTGGGGAAATTCCGCTGAAATTCCCCACCTTTGAGACGCGCCGCCGGCGCGTTCCGCCAAACCGCCGGCGATTTCCTGCGCATCGGCGTCAAAGGTGGGGAACATCCGCGTACGGCCGCGCCGAACTGCCGGCGTCAGTGGCCGAACGGGTCCGGGTCCACGCCCGGCATCCAGGTCAGGCCGGGAACGCCCCAGCCGCTGCGCTTGGCCTGCTTCATGGCCTTGCGCGCATAACGGTCGATCAGCCTATTCACGTAGAGCTTGCCATCGAGGTGGTCGTACTCGTGCTGGATGACCCGGGCGAACCAGCCGGTCGCCTCGAATTCCACCGGCTTCCCGTCACCGTCGAAGCCCTGGACCCTGGCCCACTCCGCCCGCTTGAGCGGATACTGGCCGCCCGGGAAGGACAGGCAGCCTTCCTCTTCCTCGTCGGGGTCCGGCAGCGCGCCGGAGATCTTGGAGAGCGTCAGGACAGGATTGACCACGACGCCGGTGGGCGGGGCGCCGTCGTCGTTCTCGTACTTGTACACGAAGAGCCGCTTGCCGACCCCCACCTGGGGGGCGGCCAGCCCGACGCCGTTGGCGGCGTCGTTGGTCTCGAACATGTCGGCGATCAGGGTGCGGAGCTCGTCGTCGAAGACTTCGACTTCCGCGGCCCGGCGGTGCAGCACGGGCTCGCCCCAGATCGTGATGGGCAGGACGGTCATGTCAGTAACGTTCCTCAGGTGCTGGTGGGGGTGCGGCGGCTCAGCCGGCAATGGTGCGGCCGACGACGTCGCGCATGATTTCGTTGGTGCCGCCGAAGATCGTCAGCAGCCGGGCGGCGAGGTAGGCCTGGGCCACCGGGTATTCCATGATGTAGCCGTAGCCGCCATGGAGCTGCAGGCACCGGTCCGTGACGGACTTGGCCCGCTCGGACGCCCACAGTTTGGCGCGGGCGGCGCCGGCCGCGTCGAGCTCACCGGCGTTGAACGCCAGCATGGCCTGGTCCACGTAGGTTTCGGTGACCTCGACCTCCGTGAGGATGTCGGCGAGTTCGAAGCGGCTGTTCTGGAAGTCAATGATCCGCTCGCCGAACGCGTTGCGGTCCTTCGTGTAGCGGACGGTCGCCTCGTAGCTGGCGCGCACGACGGCGGAGCTGGCCACGGCGATCGCCAGGCGGCCCTGGGGGAGCTGTTCGGCCGCGTACTGCAGGCCCTTGCCTTCCTCGCCCACGAGGTCCGCGTGCGGGACGCGGACGTTGTCGAAGAACAATTCGGCCGTGTCGGAAGCTTTAAGGCCCATCTTGTCCAGCTGCTTGCCGGTGTTGTAGCCCTCGCCCTTCTGCACCATGAAGAGCGAGAACGAGTCGTGGTTCCCGCGTCCCGTGCCGCCGTCGGTGCGGGCTAGGACCAGGGAGGCGTTGCCGGAGATGCCGTTGCCGATAAACGTCTTCTGGCCGCTGATCAGCCAGTCGTCGCCGTCGCGCACGGCCTTGGTGCGGATGCCGCGCAGGTCGGAGCCGGCCCCGGGTTCGGTCCAGGCAACCGAGGTGACCTTGTCGCCGGCGACCATGTCCGGCAGCCAGCGGGCCTTGAGGTCATCGGAACCGTAGGCCAGCAGGTGGGGGAGGACCATGTCGTCGTGCAGGTGGAACGCGAGGCCGACCGCGAGGTGGTTGCTCTTGGCGAATTCTTCGTCGAGCACTGCGCGGAAGCGGTAGTCGGACATTCCCATGCCGCCGAACTCTTCCGGTACGGCGAGCCCAAGCAGGCCCTGCTCGCCGGCCGCCGACCACAGGTCCCGGGACATCATGTGCTCTTCGTCCCATTGGGCGTAGTGCGGGGCAATGGCGCGCACGTTGAACTCGGCGGCCATCTCACGGAACATCTCGTGGTCTTCTTCAAAGAGCGTGCGCTTCACTGCGTTTCCTTCCAATGACAGATCCCGGGACAACTGAGCCGCACTCCGAGCCGTCCACGGCCGGCCCGTACAGCGGCGATCGAGCACCAGCACAGAAACGGACCCGGACACGGGCACAGACAAAACTCAGCACAGACAAAAATTCAGTACAGACAACAAAGGCCGCACCGGATATCCGGTGCGGCCTTTGGAAAAGGTCGGACAATCACTGCCGTCCTTCATGAGGGTGAGCGACGGGGGTTGAACCCGCGACCTCCTGGACCACAACCAGGCGCTCTGCCAACTGAGCTACGCCCACCATGTGCCGTATCAGGCCCTCCGGCGAACCGGCTGGCTGGAAAGGCAACGACAAATAGCTTACCTGTTGTTTGGGGATGCTTTTGCCACTTTTGCGATTTTCACCAAAATTTCCGCGAAACGTGGCGCAGATTACTTTCCTGCGCCAGGTCCCTGCGGCGGTGAGCCTGCCCGCGGCGTGCTGCCAGTGTGCCGCTACTCCGCCGGGGCGGGCGCGGCTGCTTCGCCGCCCATGACGCGCTTGGCGATCCGCTGCGCCGTGGCACTGTCCGGTCCGGGCGCGGGGACAAACACGGCCTCGCGGTAATACCGGAGTTCGTCGATCGAGTCCTTGATGTCGCCGAGGGCCCGGTGTCCGCCCAGCTTGGCGGGGGACTGGAAGTAGGCCCGGGCAAACCAGCGGCGGGAGAGCTCCTTGATGGTGCTCACATCGATGACCCGGTAGTGCAGGTGCTCCACCACCTCGGGCATGTCGCGGACAAGGAACACGCGGTCGGTGCCCACGGAGTTTCCGCCGAGCGGTGCCTTCCTGGGGTCCGGCACCCATTTCTTGATGTAGTCGAGCACGGCTGTCTGCGCCTCGGCCATGGTCTTGCCGTGCGGGAGTTCTTCAAGGAGGCCGGACCGGGTGTGCATGTCGCGGACAAAGTCGCTCATCTGGGCCAGCGCGGCGTCGTCGGGCTTGATCACGACGTCGACGCCGTCGCCGAGGATGTTGAGCTCCGAATCGGTCACCAGGGCTGCCACCTCGATAAGGGCGTCATTCTTGGTGTCGAGGCCGGTCATTTCGCAGTCGATCCAGACGATGCGTTCGTTAGTAATAGGCACCCGCCCAGCCTAACCGTTCCGACGCCACGGGGCCGTCCGGTGCTAGGATTTCGGATACGCGGCCGTCGAATTATTTCGTCAACTTATTTCGAGAACGCGGAGCCCCGGGCCGGACAATGCGGCTGGCTGTGGGCGGAAATATGGCCCCAACAGATTGGACGATTTTGACATGACGGCGCCTGTGCCTGCGGCGGGGGAAACGGCTGCCGGTACGTCCCGCACGTCCACCGCCCGCCCCTCTGCGTCCGGCCGGTCTGCGCTCAGCCCGGCTGAGCTCAACCCGCTGGGGGACGGTGCCGTAGGCGACGTCGACAACCCCCGGTCCCCAATCCTTGCCGGGTTCCTGGGATCGCTGTTCATGACAATCGGTTCGATGGGCGTCGGCTGGCTGGCCCCCGCGTCCGAGCTTCGTCGTGTACCGCTGTTCATCTGGATGCGCACCGAGCCCCTGGGCGTCGCCCTGTCCATCGTCCTGCTGGCCTTCGGCGGCATGCTGCTGGTCCGCGCCTGGCTGCGGCTCGGCCAGCGGGTCCGGGTCTGGGGAGCCGGCGCCCGCAAGGCCACGCTCCAGGCGACGGCGGCCTGGGGCCTGCCCCTGATGTTCTCCGTGCCGCTGTTCAGCCGCGACGTCTACGCCTACATCGGCCAGGGTCGGCTCATGGTGGAGGGCTTCAACCCCTATGAAAACGGCATTTCGGCGTTGTCCAACTACTTCCAGCTGGGCGCCGACAGGATGTGGACCGAGGCCCCCGTCCCGTACGGCCAGCTGTTCTTGTGGATCGAACAGTTCGTGGTCTGGGCCACCAACGTGCACCCCGAAGGCAGCATCATGCTGTTCCGGGTGGCCGCACTGGTGGGCGTCGTCTTGTGCGTGATCTATGTGCCGAAACTGGCCGAACTGCACGGCGTGAACCCGAACCGGGCCCTGTGGCTGACGGCAGCCAACCCGCTGTTCCTCACCAACTTCATCGCCAGCGTCCACAACGACTCCCTCATGATCGGTCTTGCCCTGGCCGGCCTCTATTACTGCGCCACCCGCCGGGTCATCCTCGGGATCGTGCTGGTTACGCTGTCCATCTCCGTCAAGCCGATCACGGTGGTGTTCCTGCCGTTCATCGGCCTGCTTTGGGCGGGCAAGGGCGCCAGCTGGCCGCGCAAGTTCGTCTTCTGGGCCCTCACGGCCGGCATCAGCCTGGCCCTGCTGTATCTCATGAGCCGGGTCAATGGCTTCGGCTTCGGCTGGATCAACGGGCTGTCCGCCCCGGGCAGCATCTGGATCTGGTACGCGCCCGTTGGCCTGATGGGCCTGATCGTGGCGTCCATCGCCAACACCTTCGGGCTCGACGGCTGGGGACTGGCCAAGTGGGCGTTCGACGCCGGCAAGCTGCTCGCCGTCGGGATCGTCGCCTGGCAGATCTTCCGCGGTGACTACGACCGCCTGATGCGCCGGCTGACCCTGGCGTTCGCCGCCGTCGTGCTCCTGTCCCCGATGATCCAGTCCTGGTACATCGTCTGGCTCATCCCGCTCTTTGCCGTCACCGGCATCCGCGATGACTGGCAGGTCAAGGCGCTCTACTTCATCGTGTCCTTCTTCATGGTGTACGCCATCTCGGACCAGCTGGACGTCTTCCCGTACCTGCAGACCGCGGACCTGGGCCTTGCCCTGGCGCTGGCCCGCAACGCCGCGGCGATCATCGCCCTGCTGTTTGCCCTGTACCTGATCTTCCTGGACCCGAAGACCAAGCTGCTGTTCAGCAAGTCGGACGAGCCGGTCACCACGCGGCCGATCATCTAGCGCTGATTCTGGCTAGGCCGCCAGATTTCTGAGCGCCTCCTTGCGGGAGAGCGGACTGAGGTCGTCCCAGTGCCGCTGCACGAACGCCCGCACCCAGGCCGGATCCGTCCTGGCATATTGGCGCAGCGCCCACCCGATCGCCTTGCGGATGAAGAACTCCGGATCATGGAGGTTGGCCTCGATCACGGCTGCCAGGAGAGCCGTGTCAGTGGCGGCCTTGGCCCCCAATTGCGCCGTGATGGCGGCCCGCCGGACCCAGAAGTCGTCGTCCCTGCTCCAGCGCCCCAGCACCGGCGTCAGTTCTGCCCGGTGTGCCTGCAAGAGGGCGCCCAGCCGGTGCGCCACTCCGTCCACCAGGTCCCACCAGGCTCCGGTGCGGATGATTTCCTCGTAGAGTGCCAGCATGCTGAGCTCCCCGGCGGCGAGTTTGAGCCCCGTGAGCTCGATCGCGGCATAGCGTTCGTCGCGGAAACTGGCACTCCGCCACAGCGCGAGCACCGTGGACTGCAGATCCGCCAGGCTGCCCGGCGGGTGGGCCGCGGCCGCGGCCTTGACGATTCCGCGGACCTCGGGAACCCGCACGCCCAGGGAGGGCATCTGCGATTTCATGTAGGCCTGCGCCCCCGCGGCGCGGCCCGGATCGGCGGCCGCCTGCAGCCGGCCGCGGATCGCGTCAATCAGTTCAGTGGTGCCTTCAGTGGTGACCATACGGCCACTGTAGACATCCCGCGGCGGGCTTTAGAGTTGAACCCAGCAAGCCGCGGCTCCGCGTCGGAAGGAAACCCATGTCCATGATCAAGAGTCCTGAAGAGATCGCTCTGATGCGCGAGGCGGGTCGGGTGGTCGCCAACACGCTGGGGCGGGTCCGGGAGGCCGCCGCCGTGGGCGTCTCGCTCAAGGAACTGGACGACGTCGCCGCGGCGTCCATCGCCGGCGCCGGCGCCACGCCGGCGTTCCTGAACTACCGGCCGCGGTGGGCCTCAGTGCCGTTTCCCGGGGTCATCTGCACGTCCGTCAACGACGCCGTCGTGCACGGCATCCCCAACGAGTACCGGCTGCAGGACGGGGACCTGCTGAGCGTGGACTGCGGGGCGTTCCTGGAGGGCTGGTGCGGCGATGCCGCCGCGAGCTTCATTGTGGGGACCGCGGACCCGGTGGACCAAGCCCTCATCGAGGCCACGGACGCTGCCCTGGCCCGCGGGATCGACGCGGCAAGGATCGGGAACAAGATGGGGGACCTTGCCTACGCGATCGGCGGGGCGGCGCGCCGGGCAGGGTACGGGCTGCTTGCCGATCACGGCGGCCACGGGATCGGCCGGACCATGCACGCCGAGCCGCACGTGCCCAACGACGGACGCCCCGGCCGTGGCATCAAACTGACCGAGGGCCTGGTCATCGCGATCGAGCCGATGCTGATTCTCGGCCGCAAGGACGATTACTACCATGACGACGACGAATGGACCCTCCGTTCCGCGAACGGTCGCCGCGCCGCGCACAGCGAGCACACCGTGGCCATCACCGCGGACGGGCCCGTGATCCTGACGCTGCCTTAGGGCACACGGTGGGCGCCGGCCGGGGGCAGTGATGTCAGGCGGACGACGGCGCGCCCCGGCACCGCGTCGCTGACCACCGTGAAACCAGCCGCCAGAAAGAGCCCCAACGTGCCGTGATAGAGGTCTGCCGGGCCCGCCTTGGGCCGTTGCGCGGGATCGACTGGATAGCCCTCCACCACCGTGGCGCCGTGGGCGAAGGCGTGATCGACGGCGGCGGCAAGCAGCGCACCCGCCACACCGGTCCGGCGCTGGCCGGCCGAGACGACGAAACAACTGACCGACCACACCTGGTTGCCGTCAGGGTCCCGGACCACGTCAGGGGCGGACGTCAGAACTTTCGAGCGCAGGATCCTCGGATAGCATCCGCGGGGCTCGACGGCGCACCAGCCCACGGCATTCCCGTCGCGGAAGGCCAGGACCCCGGGCGCCGGCTGGCCGGCGTCGAACTTGTCCCGCAACTGGCTTTTGCGCTCCTTAGGCGTGGACGCGGACCACTCGCTGCCGGTCAAAGCGAAGAACCGGCACCAGCAGCGTGAGGGTTCGCCGCGGACGCCGAAAAGGCGCTCGACGTCGGGCCAGTCCGCCGCGGCGGTGGCAATGCCGGCCTGGTTCCAGGATTCTGCTTCGCCCATGGAAAGAGGGTAGCGCCTGGCGGCCTAGCGCGTGCCGCTGGCCTGTCGGCGGACACGGTGTGCGGCGAGCCGCAGTTGGATGATGCGGGCGGCTCCGGCGATGGCCACCAGCACGCCGCCGCCGACGGCCGCGATAAACAATGCCATGCCGAGCGGGACCGACCCTTCGAGGCCAAAGAACTTCACCTGCACATATTCCTGGTTCTGCAGGATGAAGGCGATGAGCAGGATCAGCACCACCAGCGCGCAGGCAACCGCGGCCCAGACCATTCCCGCGCGGGTGACCTGGCGGGCTTCCGGGGCGGGGGCCGGTGCCGCGGGTGGCTCTGCACGGGAAGTTTCAGCGCGAGCCGCGGGCACCCCTGAACGGGATGTTTCGACCTCGGAGGTCCCGGGACCGGTCCCGGACGTGGTGTCAGCGGCTCCCGGGGACTGGGTGGTCCGGACTTCGTCGGGATGGTTAGGGTCGAAGCTGCGGGGTGTTTCGGTCATAGCGGCCGTGCCTTTCGATTGCGGGCAGGGCGCACAGACTTTCTCTGGCGGTCTGCCGGTCAACTCAATACTAAGCGTGCTGATGGCTTTTGCGTGTCCGGGCAGTTGGGCGCGCGGTTCGGGCGGACCACCCATGCCGGAAACTTAGTCTGCCCAGGCCCGGGAGAGCGCTGTCGGGCGGCCTTCTTCCCGGCAAACCCGCAGGCCGTTGTGGGCCAGGACGGGCTGTTGGCACCGGCCCGGGCACGGTATAACGTCACAGCCAAGGGATTGCCTTGAAGAGGAGGCGCGGCCGTGACCATTATTGACAACGCCGTCTACGTGGACGGTCACCGGACCGCCGACCCGGAAGGCCTCGAGGAGACCTATTTTCTCCTGCGGCAGCGCCAGGGCATGGCCTGGATCGGGCTCTACCGGCCGGAACCTGAGGAGCTGCGCTCGGTGGCCGAGGAATTCGACCTCAGCCACCTGGCGGTGGAGGACGCGCTCGCCGGCCACCAGCGGGCCAAGCTGGAACACTATGGCGAGACATTGTTCCTGGTGCTGCGGCCCGCCCGCTATTTGGACGAAGTGGAGAAGGTCGAGTTCGGCGAGATCCATGTGTTCGCCGGCCCGGACTTTGTGGTGACCGTCCGCCGGGCAGAGTCTCCCGATCTGGCCCGGGTGCGCCGACGCATGGAGTCCGAGCCGGAGTTCCTGGCGCTCGGTCCGGATGCGGTTTTGTACGCGATTCTGGACCAGGTGGTGGACGAGTACGAGCCGGTTGCCGCGGGGCTGGAAAACGACATCGATGAAATCGAAGATGACCTGTTCGCCGCCGATCCCGGCGTGTCGCGCAGGATCTACGAGCTCTCCCGCCAGGTCATCACGTTCCAGCGTGCCACGGCCCCGCTTGCCGGAATCCTGCAGAGCCTTATGGGCACCGGGCCGGACGGGGTGCCGGACCCCGAACTGCAGGACCATTTCCGCGACGTCCTGGACCACGCCATCCGACTGGGGGAGCGGGTGTCTGCCTTCCGGGCGCTGCTGCAAAACGCCCTGGCCGTCAACGCAGCCCTCGTTGCCCAGCGGCAGAACGACGAAATGCGGCTCCTGACGGAGTCGAGCTTCGCCCAAAACGAGCAGGTCAAGCGAATTTCGTCGTGGGCTGCCATCCTGTTCGCGCCGACGTTGATCGCGTCGATCTACGGCATGAACTTCCGCGACATGCCCGAACTCGACTGGATCTTCGGCTATCCGATGGCACTCGCGCTGATGATCGGCATGGGCGGGATCCTGTTCCTGACGTTCAAACACAACAAGTGGATCTGACGCTCTGGTTGAAACAAGAGATGAAATAGGCAGCGGCTCTGACCTTGCGTTGTCGCAGGTCAGAGCCGCTCTTTTGTGCCCCAGGAGGGAATCGAACCCCCGACCGGCGGATTAGAAGGCCGCTGCTCTATCCCCTGAGCTACTGGGGCACGATGGCACCCACCGGCCGCTGCCGGGGGACGCCTCAAAAAGTTTACAGTGCCGGACGGCCGGTGGGGGTCAACCTCGGCCGGTCGCCGGCCATGCGGCCCGCACCACTTCCCAACAGGGCTGCCATCGCAACCGCAGGAAGTTTTCCACATGGCACAGCCGGGCCCTCCCCGGCGTCGGCCCGCGGCGGGAAGCTGGAACTGCCCGGCTGGGCACGACAATTCGAGACAGGACATGAGAATGAGTGACAACATTACGGTCCGTGGCTTCGTCGCCTCGGAGATTAGAAGCGCGACCACCCCCGGTGGCGTGGCCACGGCGTCGTTCCGGTTCGGCGCCACCGAGCGCCGCTACGACCGCGGTTCCAGCACCTGGGTGGACGGCAACACCAACTGGTTCACTGTCCAGGGGTACCGGCAACTCGCCGGCAACATCGGCTGCAGCATCAAGAAGGGCCAGCGGGTCATCGTGGTTGGCCGGCTGAAGATGCGCAGCTGGGAAAAGGACGGCAGGGTCTACCACGACGCCGAAATCAATGCGGAATCAGTCGGCCACGACCTCATGTGGGGCACTGCCAACTTCATCCGCTCATCCGGAACGGGAATCCAGGCGGCCGCCGGCTCCGGTGCACCTGGTGCACTCGGTAGTGGGGACGGCGACGCCACCGGACCCCAGACCCAGCCAGGGGACACAGCCGGGGACACAGACGGTGATGCTGGCGCGGACGACGACGCCGACCGCCATGCGACCTTCATCAATGGCGCGAGTGGCGAGGAAGAGGAGGTGGACCAGGAAACCGGCGAACTGAAAGGGGCCGCAGCCTGAATCCTGGAGGCGGCGAACCATGCCGAGGACGCCGGATCGGGGCACCACAGCGTGGCAGAATGGCCGGATGCAACACGCCCGGATCGCCGAAGGACCCGCGGCGGCCGCCGCTGCGGGACTGGGGGCGGCTACTATCGCCGCGGGCGGCGCCACACGCCTCCGCGGCGGCAGGGAAGTTTCGGGAGCTGCAACCGTGGTGCCCCTCCTACGCGTGCTCCTGCCCCTGCTCGTGTTATTGCCCAATGCCTCCGCTTGTGCGACGCCGGCCGGCGGCAGCGGAGCCGGGGGCCCTGGAGCCGGGCATCCTGAAGGCACGCCTTCGGCTGCGTCCACGGCGTCGGCTGCGTCCACGGCGTCGGCTGCGCCGGCGGAGCCGGGACATCAGGATCCGACAGGAAATCCAAGGTCGAGTCGGTCTTGAACACTGCCGTCCGCGGCGGCGGCCAGCCCCAAACAGCGGGCATCCGCGCGACTTTGGTCAAGGCCGGGATTCCGGCCGGCGACGTGGAAGTCACCGCCGGCCGGACGCCCACCGGCCTGGCTGCCGACGCCGTCGAGGCCGGCGTGCGCGACGCCAGCAGTTGCATCGTTGCCCAGATCCGTAACGGCAGCGTCGCTGTCAGCGTGCTGCCGATCTTGGCCTCGGGCCGCTGCCTCGCGGGCGTCCAGCACTGAACCGAACCGTCCATGGCCGGGCGCGCCCGCGGGTGTAACCGGGGCCGCCGAGAGCAGGGGCAGGGGTGAGTGCACAGGCGAGGGCGGCGGCGGGAGCTGGCAACCGGCCAGTCCACGGACGCATCAGGGGCGCATCACGGCTTACGGAATGTGAGTTATCCCGGCCGAACCACTAGATTTGTAGGCATGGCGGAATTTATCTACACAATGACCAAGGCCCGTAAGGCTGTCGGCGAAAAACTCATCCTTGATGACGTAAGCATGTCCTTCTTCCCGGGGGCCAAGATTGGCGTTGTCGGCCCGAATGGTGCCGGTAAGTCCACCATTCTGAAGATCATGGCAGGCCTGGACACTCCCTCTAACGGTGAGGCCCGGCTCAGCCCCGGCTACACGGTGGGCATCCTGCTGCAGGAGCCGCCGCTGAACGAGGACAAGACCGTCCTGGGCAACGTCCAGGAAGGCGTCGGCGAAATCTACGGCAAGATCCTGCGCTTCAACGAGATCTCCGAGGAAATGGCCAGCCCGGACGCTGACTACGATGCCCTCCTCGAGGAGATGGGACAGCTGCAGGAAGCGATCGACGCAGCTGACGCCTGGGATATCGATTCCCAGCTCGAACAAGCCATGGACGCACTGCGCTGCCCGCCCGCCGATGCCGATGTCACCCTGCTCTCCGGTGGTGAGCGCCGCCGCGTCGCATTGTGCAAGCTCCTGCTGCAGAAGCCGGACCTGCTCCTGCTCGACGAGCCCACCAACCACCTCGACGCCGAGAGCGTGCTGTGGCTCGAACAGCACCTTTCCAACTACTCCGGCGCCGTCCTGGCCGTGACCCACGACCGTTACTTCCTTGACCACGTGGCCGAGTGGATCGCCGAAGTGGACCGCGGCCACCTCTACCCGTACGAGGGCAACTACTCCACGTACTTGGAGAAGAAGCGCGCCCGCCTGGAAGTCCAGGGCAAGAAGGACGCCAAGCAGGCCAAGCGCCTGACCGAGGAACTCGAATGGGTCCGGTCCAACGCCAAGGGACGACAGACCAAGTCCAAGGCCCGTCTGGCCCGCTACGAGGAAATGGCCGCCGAGGCGGACCGTACCCGCAAGCTCGACTTCGAAGAAATCCAGATCCCGCCGGGACCGCGCCTCGGCGGGCTCGTGCTGGAGGCCAAGGATCTCCAGAAGGGCTTCGATGACCGCACCCTGATCGACGGCCTGTCCTTCACCCTGCCCCGCAACGGCATCGTCGGCGTCATCGGCCCCAACGGCGTCGGCAAGTCCACGCTCTTCAAGACCATCGTGGGCCTGGAACCGCTCGACGGCGGCGAATTGAAGATCGGCGATTCCGTCAAGATCTCCTACGCCGACCAGAGCCGCGGCGGCATTGACCCGAACAAGACCCTCTGGGAAGTCGTGTCCGACGGCCTCGACTACATCCAGGTCGGCCACGTCGAAATGCCGTCCCGCGCCTACGTGGCCGCCTTCGGCTTCAAAGGCCCGGACCAGCAGAAGAAGGCCGGGGTGCTTTCCGGTGGTGAGCGCAACCGGCTCAACCTGGCGCTGACCCTCAAACAGGGTGGCAACCTGTTGCTGCTCGACGAACCGACCAACGACCTCGACGTCGAAACCCTCAGCAGCCTCGAAAACGCCCTGCTTGAATTCCCGGGCTGCGCCGTCGTGGTCTCGCACGACCGCTGGTTCCTGGACCGGGTGGCCACCCACATCCTGGCCTACGAAGGCGACGAGGAGAACCCGTCCAAGTGGTACTGGTTCGAGGGCAACTTCGAGTCCTACGAGGAGAACAAGGTGGAGCGACTGGGCCCGGACGCGGCCAAGCCGCACCGCGTCACGCACCGCCGCCTCACCCGCGACTAAGCCCGCAAGGCTTACAACGCCACGAAAAAGCCGGCTCCCCGCGCTGCAGTTCAGCGTGGGGAGCCGGCTTTTGTGTGCCTTGGGAGTCTTCGTACCAGCCGGCGGACGGGCGGGCTAGCTGCGCTCGGCCGTGGGCATCTGGTGCTGCAGCACTCCCTTCTAGACGGCGGCCTGCACGGCGTCCGTCACTGTGTTCTGGAAGTCGGTCGGGACGCGGACCATGCCTTCCTGGGCCACCGTCGCCACATGCCGGCCGTCCCGGCTGAAGATCTTGCCGGTGGCGAGGCCCCGCGCACCCTGGGCGCTGGGGGACTCCTGGACATACAGGAGCCATTCGTCCACCCTGACCGGCCGGTGCCACCACATCGCGTGGTCCAGGCTCGCCACGGACATCCCCGGCGTAATCCAGCTCATCCCGTGCCGGCGGAGGATGGATTCCAGCAGGGTGTAGTCGCTGGCGTAGGCCAGGGCGGCCCGGTGCAGGCCGGCGTCGTCGGGCATGGGACCGAAGGTCTTCATCCAGACGGCGTTGCGTGCCTCCTTGGGCCCCTTGGCCGAGACATACAGCGCCGGATCGACGTGGCGGATGTCGAACGGCCGCTCGTAGGCCCAGTGCCGGGCAACGGGGTGATCGAACTTGCCCAGCAGATCGGCCGTGCTGGGCAGCGATTCGGGGTCCGGGATCCCGGCGGGCATCTCGGACTGGTGCTCGATCCCCTCGTCCTCGGCCTGGAAGGACGCGATCATCGACAGGATGGGCATACCCTCCTGGTACGCGTGGACGCGGCGGGCCGAGAAGGACCGGCCGTCGCGCAGGCGCTGCACGCCGAAGGTGATCGGCTTGTTGGCGTCCCCCGGGCGGAGGAAGTAGCCGTGCATCGAGTGCACGCTGCGGTCCGGGTCAACGGTGCGGCTGCCGGCGATCAGGGACTGCGCCAGCACCTGGCCGCCGAAGACGCGCTGCCGGGGCTGCTGCTGGGAGGGACCCATGAAGATGTCCTCGTCCGTCCGCGCGCCCTCGAGCTCGCCGAGGTTGAGGAGCTGGATGAGCGAGGAGGTGGGGTCCTGGGTCGGGAGCCCCAGCAGTCCGGCTTCGGCTTCAGTCATGGTCTGACTCTAGACGGCAGGCGGCGGCGCTCCAAAGAAGCACAGCCGGTAAAGTCGGTAGTGTGTCTGATGTCCTAACCCAGCCCCTGCAGTTCTCCGATCCCCGCGATCTCGATGACCTGCGCACCTTCGCCACCCGCGCCAAGTCCATTGACGACGGCGCCATCCGGCTCCAAGCCGCGGGTCCGGTCCTGGCCGCCTACGTCTGCGTGCTGCGGCCCCGGCTCCTGGGCGAATCCACCCCCACCATCCTGGGCCTGCGGACCATGGCGCTGGCGCAGCCGGCGGAGACTGATGTCACAGTGCCGCTCTCCGCTGTGCTGGACCGTTTGGCACGGGCGGGGGAGCACGACGTCGAACTTCCCGTCCCGCCGGTGACCGTCAGCGAGTCGTGGGCCGGGATCGGGGCGCCGCGGGCTGGCTGGGAATTGCTCGGCACCGTCCAGGACAGCAAACTGCGGGCCGCCGCCGAGGCCGGCATCAGGGAGATCGCCGCGATCATCCCGGACAAGCCGGGGGCACTGATCGTCAACAACGCCCGGGCCACGGTCTGGGGCCGGGAACTGCCCGACGCCGGCGGACTGCCGGCCGGCGCCGCGTTCGCCGCGCTGACTTTAGGCTTCCTGGCCGACGGCGAACAGCGGCTCTACCGGGCCGGGCGCTGGTTCCGGCTCAGCGGAACCCGCGGCCACGTGCTGGTCCGGACCGGCACCGGGCTCTAGGAAGCTTCAGCTCGAGGCATCGTCAGCGCTCAGGCCTCGGACGGGCTGTTCACCATGGACAGGGCCGCCCGCTCCATATAGTCCCAGAGCGTTCCCTCGTACAGCGGCGGCAGCTCCAGGGCATCCACCGCGGCGCGCATGTGGAACAGCCAGCGTTCCTTGGCCTCCGGCGTCACCCGGAACGGCATGTGGCGCATCCGCAGCCGCGGGTGCCCGCGCTCCTCGCCGTACGTCGTGGGCCCGCCCCAATACTGCTCCAGGAACATCAGGAAGCGCCGCTTGGCCGGGCCGAGGTCCTCTTCCGGGTACATGGCGCGCAGCAGCGGATCGGTCGCGACGCCGTCGTAGAAGACGTCGATGAGTTTCACAAAGGTCCCGTGGCCACCCACCGCGTCATAGAAGTTGTCCGTGTAGCCGGGCTGGCTGAACGGATCGTTTTGCAGCAGTTGCCTGGGCTGGCTGGGTTCGCCGGCGCTGGGAATGGTCATGGCTCTATTCTCCGGCCTGCTGCTGAGAGGTGGAATCGGCCTCTGCGGCCGGCGGGGCAGACGGTGCGATGTAATTGCCCTGGGAACGGTTGCCCACGCGCAGGATTTCGCCGTTGCGCAGGTACCAGATAGTGCCGTCGTCCGCGCGGACGCGCGTGATCCGCAGGTTCATGGCCTCCACCGTGCCCACCACCTCGGACGTTTCGATGACATCGCCGATCCCGTACTGGTCCTCGAGTGTGATGAAGATGCCGGCCAGGAAGTCACGGATCAGCTGCTGGGCGCCGAAGCCGATGGCGATACCGAGGATACCGACGCTGGTCAGCAGCGGTGCAATGTCCACGTTCAGGTATTTGAGCACGTACACGATGGTGAGGACGGCCACCAGCACGCCCACAACACTATTGAGCAGTGCGCCAATGGTGTGGGCCCGCTGGACCCGGCGCTCGTGGTCCAGTGCCCGCAGAGCGGGGGACACCCAGCGGAAATGCCGCTTCTTGAAGAATGTGCTGCCCTCGGCGACACGCTTGGTGATTCCGGCGATCACGAAGGACGCCAGCAGCCACACGGCGACGCCGATCCCCAGGGCTATCAGGGCGCCCGGCAGATTGACGGCGGCGATTTCTTGAGCGGTGATTGGTTCGATGGTGGTCAGGCTGATCATCGGTGGGGGAAAACTCCTTGTTGCTTCGTCCCCGGATGCAGGCAGCAGGGCCGGGCATCCGGATAGGCGGCCGGCGTTCGCCGGGCGCATAACACTCTGGTCTACTTCAACATTAGCGCCGTAGCGTGGCCCCATGCGCATCCTGGTCCTTGGCGGCACCGCCTTCCTCTCAGCCGAAATAGCCCGGCAGGCCCTCGCCGCCGGCCACGACGTCACCTGTCTGGCCCGCGGCACGGCCTCGGCACCACCCGACGGCGCCACCTGGCTGCGCGAGGACCGCGCGCAGGGGAAGGCCGCCTACGAGAGGGCCGCCGGCAACGGCCGGTGGGACGCCGTCGTCGACGTTTCGCGGGACCCTGACCAGGCGCGGGAGGCCCTCGAGTCGCTGACCGGCTCGGCCCGGCACTGGACCTTCGTCTCCAGCTGCTCGGTCTATGCGGACCATTCCGTGGCCGGCGCCGCCGAAGACGCCCAGCTGCTCCCGCCGCTGGCTCCCGGCACCGAACTGAGCATGGACAACTACGGCGAAGCCAAGTCCGCGATCGAGTCCTGGACCCGGGAACTGGCAGGGGACAAGGTGCACCTCTGCCGCGCCGGCCTGATCGGCGGACCGGGGGACGGTTCCGACCGTTACGGGTACTGGCCGGCCCGTTTTGCCCGGGACGATGATCCCGTCCTGGTCCCGGACATCCCCGCCGACGCCACCCAGATCATCGACGTCCGCGATCTCGCGTCCTGGGTCCTCACCGCCGCCGAAAACGGCACAATCGGGGCGCTGAACGCCGTCGGCGAGCCGGTCCCCTTCGCCGCCTATCTGGAGGAATCGCGTCAGCTCGCCGACGCCGACTCGGAGGCGGTTGTTGCCCCAGGGGACTGGCTGGCGTCCCACGGCGCGAACTACTGGGCCGGTCCGGACTCGCTGCCGCTGTGGCTGCCGCCAGGCCACGAGGGCTTCGCGGCCCGCAGCAATGACGCTGCCCGGGCGGCCGGACTCCACATCCGTCCCTGGATGGACACCCTGCGGGACACGCTGGAGGACGAACGCCGCCGCGGGCTCGGGCGCGAACGCAAAGCCGGGATGAGCCCGGAGACGGAACGCCGGATCGTGGCCGCGTACAGGGCAGGGGCCTCAGCCGGGCCCGGCTGACGGTACCCGCAGACCTTGCCGGCGGAACGTGTTCAGTCCGGCTGGCCCTCCACCACGGCCGTGGGCTGGTGCAGTACCGGGAAGTTGACGCTGCGGGCGATGAAACAGACCTTGTTGGCCTCGACGTGGAGCTCCTCCAGGAGATCCGGGGCCGCCGGTTCGGCCACGGTCACCGTGGGCTTCAGGGTGACGGATTCGAATTGCCCGCTGCCGTCCCGGTTGGTCCGCATCAGGCCCTCGGCGCGGTCCTCATAGGCCGTCACCACCACGCCGTGCTTTACGGCCACGTGCAGGAAGGAGAGCATGTGGCACTGTGAGAGCGCGGCCAGGAGCAGCTGTTCGGGGTTGTAGCGCTCCCGGTCCCCGTGGAAGGTTGGATCGGCGGAGCCGCGCAACACCGGCAGCCCGGGGATCTCGACGTCGTGGTCGCGTGAGTAACCGCGGTACGTGGACGTCCCGGCCCCGAGGTTCCCGGTCCAGCGGACAGTCAGTGCGTAGCGGTGTTCATCAAGGCTCATGACACCAGCCTAGAACGGCGGAACCCCGGCGCCGCACAGGGGCGGCGCCGGGGTTCCAAGATTGCCGGGGGCAGGGGTGACTTTCCTAGCCGACGTCGGCCTGGCGGGCCCGCAGGGAGCGTTCCACGCCGTCGCGGTTCTCCAGCATCATCCGGCGCAGCGCCGAGCTGTCCTCCGGCAGCGAGGCCAGGAACTCATCGGTGCGGTCCACGGTTGCCTGCGTGGTCAGCTGGGCCGGGTAGAGCCCGACGACGATCTGCGAGGCCAGCGCGTGGGTGCGGTTGGCCATGATGCCCGGGACGGCCTCGAAGTACTTCTCGGCGTACGGCTTCAGCAGGGACGTGTCCAGGACCCGGGTGAAACCGGCCACCGCGGAGCCCTGCAGGGCGTTGGAGAGATCGCCCTTGACCACAATCGATTCCCAGGCTTCGGCCTTGGCTTCCGGAGTGGGGATGGCGGCCTTGGCCAGGGCGGCCGCGTTCTGGCCGTTGGAGGTGTTGTCGTGCGCCAGTTCCTCGTCGATCCGCTCCTGCCCGGCGCGGCCGCCTGCCACGAGGGACGCCAGCAGCTCCCACCGCAGGTCCTGGTCCACACTCAGCCCGTCGAGAGTGAGGGAGCCGTCCAGCAGACCGGACACCGTGTCCAGCTGCCCGGCGCTGCGGGCCAGCAGGGCGTAGGACTTCACGAACTGCAGCTGGGCGTCCGAGCCGGCCGGCACGGCCGAGGCGAGATCCCAAAGCCGATCGGTCGCGGCCACGGCGGTGGCCTCCTTGTGTTCCTCGGCCACGTAGAAGGTCAGTGTGGTGGCCAACTGCCGGAGCTGGACCAGGATCACGGAGGAATCGGATTCCTCGGCGATGTTGGCCAGGATCAGGTCCACGTACCCGCGGGCCGGGGATTCGCCGTCGCGCGCCGCATCCCAGGCCGAGCCCCAGACGAGGGTGCGGGGGAGGCTCTGGCTGAAGTCCTTCAGGTGGGCCGTCGCAGTGGCGAGGGACTTCGGATCCAGCCGGACCTTGGCATAGGCGAGGTCGTCGTCGTTGAGCAGGATCAGGTCCGGCTGGGCCAGGCCGGCCAGGGCCGGAACGTCGGTGCGCTCGCCGTCGACGTCGAGCTCCACGCGGTGCACGCGCTCCAGCTTGCCGGCGCCGTTGAGGTTGTAGAAGCCGACGGCGAGGCGGTGCGGCCGCAGCGTCGGCTCGCTCTCGACCGCGGACTGCACGATGGTGAAGGAGCCGATGGTGCCGTCCGCTTCCGCCGAGATCTCCGGCGTCAGGGTGTTGACGCCGGCCGTCTCCAGCCAGAGCTGCCCCCACTTTTCGAGGTCGCGGCCGCTGGCCTTCTCGAGTTCGGCCATGAGGTCGCTGAGCTCGGTATTCTGCCAGGCGTGCTTGCTGAAGTACTCGCGTACCCCGGACATGAATTCCTCCGGGCCCACCCAGGCGACGAGCTGGCGCAGCACCGAGGCGCCCTTGGCGTACGTGATGCCGTCGAAGTTCACCTCGACGTCCTGGAGGTCGTTGATCTCGGCGAAAATCGGGTGGGTGGTGGGCAGCTGGTCCTGCCGGTAGGCCCAGGACTTTTCCACGGAGGCGAATGTGGTCCAGGCGTGGTCGAACTCGGTGTTCTCCACGGCGGCGAGGTGGGACATGTATTCGGCGAAGGACTCGTTAAGCCAGAGGTCGTTCCACCAGCGCATCGTCACGAGGTCACCGAACCACATGTGCGCGAGCTCGTGCAGGACGGTGATGGCCCGGCGTTCCACCTGGGCATCGGTGACCTTGCCGCGGAAGACGTAGCCTTCCAAGATGGTGACCGCACCGGCGTTTTCCATGGCACCGGCGTTGAACTCCGGCACGAAGAGCTGGTCGTACTTCTCGAACGGGTACGGGCAGCCGAACTGGGCCTCGAAGAATTCGAAGCCCTGCCGGGTGAGCGCGAAGATGTTTTCGGCATCGAGGTACTGCATGAGCGATTTGCGGGCGAAGATGCCCAGGGGAGTGACGCGGCCCTCCGCTGAGGTGACCTCGCTGCGGACCGACTGGTACGGCCCGGCGATCAGGGCGGTGACATAGGAGGAGAGCCGCGGAGTGGGCGTGAACTCCCAGACGGAGCGGGCGCCCCCGTCCTCGCCGGGGATGGTCTCCACGGGTACCGGGGTGGGGGAGTTGGAGACGAGGTCCCAGTGCGAGGGGGCGGTGACGGTGAACGTGAAGCTGGCTTTGAGGTCGGGCTGTTCGAAGACGGCGAACATGCGCCGCGAGTCCGGGACCTCGAACTGGGTGTACAGGTAGACCTCGTTGTCCACCGGATCCACGAAGCGGTGCAGGCCTTCGCCGGTGTTCATGTAGGGCGCGTCGGCCACCACCAGCAGGTGGTTCTCGGCCGCCAGGTCCGGGAGCTGGATCCGGACGCCGTCGGAGACCTCGGCCGGGTCCAGTTCGCGGCCGTTGAGGGTCACGCTGTGCACGGCGTGGGTCACGGCGTCGATGAAGGTCGAAGACCCCGGCTTGGCCCTGAACTTCACGGCGGTGGTGGAGCCGAACACTTTCTCGCCGCGCGTCAGGTCAAGGCTGACGTCGTAGGAGTCGACGTCGATCAGGGCGGCGCGCTCGCGGGCTTCGGCGCGGGTCAGGTTCATACCGGGCAAAGGGGCCTCCAGAAGAAGATGGATACTGCCGGCCGGCCGAAGCCGCCGGCGATACTGTGAAATTATTCTTTCACGTCAGCGGCCCGTGGCAAGTTACCCCGGTCACAATGTCCCTGAACGAGGCCTTGACTGTCGCGTCCCGGAATCCGTGCTGGGGCACCTGGTCGGCCCTTGGCCTGCGCCGATACCTCCCGTCGCGGCAGGCGCGGCCGGGGTAGCGTTGGAGTATGGGAAAGCTTCGGGACTCGGTCGATGTCAGGGCCATGCGTTTTGCCATCGGGTTCCCCATGATGCTGGCGGCCGGATTCGTGGTGTGCGCGCTTCTGCTGCGCCCGGATCTGCCCGAGCCGCTGGCCGTCCGCTGGACCGACGCCGGCGCCGCGGACTTCGCGCCGTTCGTCGCCTTCGTGGGCGCCAGCGCCGCGCTGATCGTGGTGATCGGCTGGGCCGTGCTGCTGCAGGCCGTGCCGCTGTCCCGGCCTGTGATGATGCGCCGGATCATGATGGGCGCCGGGTTTGCCATGAGCCTCTTCGTCACCACCGTCCTCGCCGCCGCCCTCGTGGGCCAGCTGGGATTGCCCGACGCGCGGGGCTCCCACGTGGACGCCTCGGTCCTTGCCCTGGGAAGCGGTGCAGCCCTCGCCCTGGGCTTCGTCATGGGCATGGTCTTCAAGGCAGACGAACGCTGGTCTGTCGATGACGACCTCGGCATGCGCCAGGCCCTCGAACGCGAACAGGATCCGGAACTGGCCAGGGACCGGGTCAGCCTCTGGGTCCATGCCCGCAGCTCCATCTTCGTCATGCTCGGCATCGCGACGCTGCTGCCTGCCGCCCTCCTCACCATTGCCGTGCCGTGGCTGTCTGTCCTGCTGGTGGCCGCGGCCCTGGTGGCGGCGGCGTTCCTCGTGGCCCGGATCCGGGTCGACCGCAGCGGCCTGCACGTCTTCGCAGCAGGATTCGTCCGCGTCATGGATGTCCCGGCCGCGGCCATCGACGCCGCCACACCCAGGGACGTCACCGCGGCCGACTATGGAGGGTGGGGATACCGGAGCCACGGCAACACCACGGCGATGCTGGTCAGCAGCGGACCCGCGGTGGTCATCGACCGCTCGGACGGGCGCCGGCTGGCCGTGAGCGGCGGAAGCGCCACGGCGGCGGACAACATTGCCCAAACGCTGTCCCGAGTGGCGGACCGGGCCCGGCGGAACGGCGGGACCCCCGCCGTGTAGCCGGCCCGGGTAAAAGCCGTGTAGCCCGCCCGGGTAAAAATCTGTGTAACACGACGGTCCGGTGAGGCCTCCGGCCAGCTGGAGCACCGTCCCGGAAGACCCGGCCTAGTACGCTTGGACCAGACCCCCAACCGCCCCCGGGCGCCGTCTGGCGCCGCAACTGAACGGAACAGCCGTGACCATTTCTGACTTCCCCCGCGTGCACATTGCCACCGACCACGCCGGCATGGAGCTCAGCGCCCACCTTGTCAGCCACCTCAGCGCCAAGGGGTACGAGGTGGTGGACCACGGACCCAAGGTCTACGACGCCCTGGATGACTACCCGTCGTTCTGCATCAACGCCGCCCTCGCGGTGGTCGCGGACCAGGAAGCCGGAACGCACGCCCTGGGCATCGTCCTCGGCGGATCGGGCAACGGCGAGCAGATCGCCGCCAACAAGGTCAAGGGCGTCCGCGCCGCGCTGGCCTGGAACCTGTCCACGGCGCAGCTCGCCCGGGAACACAACGACGCCAACGTCGTCGCCGTCGGCGGCCGCCAGCACAGCGTTGATGAGGCCACAGACATCATCGAGGCCTTCCTGACGGAGCCGTTCAGCAACGACGAGCGCCACGTCCGCCGGATCGGCAAGATCGCCACGTACGAGCGCACCGGCGAGGTCGTCGACTAGTGCCGGAAGGGCATTCCGTCCACCGGCTGGCGCGCCAGTTCGGTGACGTTTTCGCGGGGGAGAGGCTGACGGTCTCCAGCCCGCAGGGACGGTTCGCCCCGGGCGCCGCCCTGCTGGACGGCCACGTCATGGCCTCCGCGACCGCGCACGGGAAGCACCTCTTCCTCGAGTTCGAGCACGGGCTTCTCCTGCATGTCCACCTGGGCCTCTACGGCGCCTGGGATTTCGGCGGCGACGCCAGCTTCCGCGGCGCCTCCAGCATCGGCGCGCCCCGGAAGGTGGGGGAGCGGGAGGTCTACGACGACGGCGGCGCGGCTGAAACGGCCGACGTCGTGGCTGCGTACGCAGGGCCGCCGGAACCGGTGGGTGCCGTCCGCGTCCGGCTGGTGAGCGGGCATGGCTGGGCGGATCTGCGCGGCGCGACCACATGCGAGGCGATCACGGAGGCGGAGGCGGCGGCCGTGCTGGCGCGGCTCGGCCCGGACCCGCTGCGCAACGGGCGCGGTGACCGGGACGCATTCGCCGCTACAGTGGCGGCCAAACGCACCCCGCTGGCGGGCCTGCTCATGGACCAAAAGGTGATTGCCGGCGTCGGGAACGTCTACCGGGCCGAACTCCTGTTCCGACAGCGCCTCAACCCCTGGCTGCCCGGCGCCGAACTGTCACCGGGCGCGGCCCGCCGGCTCTGGGACGACACGGCGGCGATGATGTCCGACGGCGTGCGGGACGGCCGGATTATTACGACGCCGCCGCGGTACTGGAACGGGACCGGCTCTGGCGCGTCCGGCCTGGTGCTGCCGGATCCGGACCACGCGCACTTCGTCTACCGGCGGCACGGGCTGGACTGCCGTGACTGCGGCACGCCCGTGGCGCTCACGGAGTTGGCTGCGCGGAAACTGTACTGGTGCCCCCGGTGCCAACAGGCCTGATCGGGCGTCTTTGCCGGCAGGCATGAAAGCTGCAATCAACCAAGAAATGAAGCAGACACGAAAAAAGCCCCTCCGCAGAGGGGCTTTTTTCGTCATATTTCCGAGGGGACGACGGGAATCGAACCCGCGTAATCAGTTTGGAAGACTGAGGCTTTACCATTAAGCTACGTCCCCGGGAACTTGCTGGAACTCCAGCAAAACTTTCCGGTCGGCTGTTCAAGCCGGATACAACTAAACCCAATTCAGGGCCCCGGTGTCAAATGTGCAAATCGGCACAGTATGACCGTAGACTGTTCTGTGCACTTACGGGGTGTAGCTCAGCTTGGCTAGAGCGCCTGCTTTGGGAGCAGGAAGTCGCAGGTTCAAATCCTGTCACCCCGACTCTGCAAGCACTGCCAGCACGTGGCAATGCAGAACCCCATACCCCCCACACCAGGAGTACTTAGACTGTGAAGAGCGCTGTCGAGAACCTCACCCCCACGCGGGTCAAGCTCAATGTTGAGGTCCCCTTTGAGGAATTGAAGCCCAGCATCGCAGAGGCATACAAGACTGTTGCTTCGCAGATCCAGGTCCCCGGTTTCCGCAAGGGCAAGGTCCCCTCCAAGCTCATTGACCAGCGCGTTGGCCGCGGCTACGTCCTGGAGACGGCCATCAACGAAGGCCTCAACGGCTGGTACCAGGCCGCGGTGCAGGAAACCGGCATCCGCCCCCTGAGCCGTCCCGAGGTCGAGATCACCGAGGTGCCGGACCCGTCCGCCACAGACGGCGAACTCAAGTTCCACGCCGAGGTTGACATCCGCCCCGAGATCGAACTGCCCGACTACGCCGGCATCAAGGTTGAGGTGGCCGCCGCCGAGTCTTCGGACGCCGACGTCGACAAGGCCCTGGACGAGCTCCGCGGCCGCTTCGGCACACTGAAGTCCGTCGACCGTCCGGCCGCCGATGGCGACTTCCTGACGATCGACATCGCAGCCTCGATCGACGGCGCCGACGTTGACTCCGCTTCCGGCCTGTCCTACCAGGTCGGCGCCGGCACCATGCTCGAAGGCCTCGACGAGGCCGTCACCGGCCTCAGCGCCGACGAAGACGCCATCTTCGACACCACCCTGGTCGGTGGCGAGCACGCCGGCGAAGCCGCTCAGGTCAAGGTCACCGTCAAGGCCGTCAAGGAGCGCGAGCTCCCCACCGCCGACGACGACTTCGCCCAGCTCGCCAGCGAATTCGACACCCTGGCCGAACTCCGTGAGGACCTCGCCAAGCAGGCCGCCGAGTCCAAGGTTGTTGAGCAGGGCGTCGAGGCCCGCGACAAGGTCCTGGACAAGCTCGTTGAGCTCGTCGAGGTTCCCGTCCCGGCATCGATCGTCGAAGAGCAGCTTGAGCAGCACTTCAACGCCGAAAACGCCCACGGTGAAGGCGAGCACGACACCGAGGAGCACCGCGCCGAGGTCAAAGCCAACACCGAGCGCGCCTTCCAGAACGAGGTCATCCTTGACGCAATTGCCGAGAAGGAAGAAGTCAACGTCAGCCAGAACGAGCTGATCGACTACATCGTCACCACCGCCAGCCAGTACGGCATGGACCCGAACCAGTTCGCCCAGATCATCGATCAGAGCGGCCAGGTTCCCATGATGGTTTCCGAGGTCCGTCGCCGCAAGGCACTGGCCGTCGTCCTGGGCCAGGCCGAGGTTACCGACTCCGAGGGCAACAAGGTTGACCTGAGCGACTTTGTCCGCCCCGGCGACGAGGCAACCCCGGCAGCCGAGGCCGTTGAGGAAGCCACCGCAGAAGACACAGCCACCGAGGCCACGCCCAGCGATGACCCCGCAGCAGTGAAGTTCTAGCATTAGCGCATGCGGCCCCCGGATCACCGATCCGGGGGCCGTTCGTTTTAAGCCCGCGACTGCCGGGTGGGCCCTGTTGCCGCGGTCGGATGAAAGCCGCGAAGGCCGCGCATCAGGGACCCCGCTTGCGCGGTGCCGGCAATCGTGCGCCGTCAGCGAACAGCCCCGCGCCAGCGAACAAAGCGGGCGTGAAAACGGTTAGTGTCGCTGTAGGAAAGTTCAGTGATGTCGTCCAGTGGCGTCACCGTCGCCAGCGAGAGGTAAGTACATATGTCACAGCAAGCAGGGGCACCCCGGATGGCTACTGTCGATCCGGCAGCCCAGGATAACTACATTTACAACCGCCTGCTGAAAGAGCGCATCATCTGGCTCGGCTCCGAGGTCCGCGACGATAACGCCAACGCGATCTGCTCCCAGCTGCTGCTGCTCTCGGCGGAGAATCCTGAGAGGGACATCTACCTTTACATCAACTCACCCGGCGGCTCCGTCACCGCCGGCATGGCCATCTACGACACCATGCAGTTCATCCCGAACGATGTTGTCACGGTTGCCACCGGCCTCGCCGCGTCCATGGGCCAGTTCCTGCTCTCCTCCGGCACCAAGGGCAAGCGCTACGCCACCCCCAACGCCCGCATCCTCATGCACCAGCCCTCCGGCGGCATCGGCGGCACGGCGTCGGACATTAAGATCCAGGCCGAACTGATCCTGCACATGAAGAAGGTCATGGCCGAACTCACCGCTGACCAGACCGGCCAGAGTGTGGACACCATCCTCAAGGACAACGACCGCGACAAATGGTTCACGGCCTCGGAAGCCCTCGAGTACGGCTTCTTCGACAAGATCGCGGCTCACGCCGGGTCCGTGGCCGGCGGCGGCGGAACCAACGCCAACGGCTCCGGCAACAGCGGCGGCGCTGCCACGGCCACCGAGAACTGACCGGCAGGTAGAAAGCAATGAATTCAGGAGCAATGAACATGAACTACAACTTCGGTTCGACTGCCGGTAATCTGCCGAGCAGCCGTTACGTGCTGCCCCAGTTCGAAGAGCGCACCCCCTACGGCTTCAAGCGCCAGGACCCGTACACCAAGCTGTTCGAGGACCGCATCATCTTCCTCGGCGTCCAGGTTGACGACGCCTCGGCGGACGACGTCATGGCCCAGCTGCTGGTGCTCGAGTCCACCGACCCGGACCGTGACATCACGCTCTACATCAACTCCCCGGGCGGCTCCTTCACCGCCATGACCGCGATCTACGACACCATGACGTACATCCGGCCGGAGATCCAGACCGTCTGCCTCGGCCAGGCGGCCAGCGCCGCCGCCGTGCTGCTCGCGGCCGGCACGCCGGGCAAGCGCCTCGCGCTGCCGAACGCCCGCGTCCTGATCCACCAGCCCTCACTGTCCGGCGGGCAGGGCGGGCAGGCCTCAGACCTGGAGATCCAGGCCGCCGAGGTCATGCGCATGCGGTCCTGGCTCGAGGACACGCTGGCCAAGCACTCCGGCCGTACCCCGGAACAGGTCAACAACGACATCGAGCGGGACAAGATCCTCACAGCCGCGGAGGCCATGCAGTACGGCCTCATTGACCAGGTCCTCGATTCCCGCAAGATCAAGCCCCAGGCAATCGCGCGCTAATCAGCAATTCGCGACGCGCCGGTGCGGCACTTTTACTTGGCCGCACCGGCGTCCGCTTTCCACCCAACGGGCACAAAGTGACCTAGAGTGGAACATGTCACAGGCAGCAGCAAGCTACTAAAGGGGTTCACACATGGCTCGGATTGGCGAGAGCACTGATCTGCTGAAGTGTTCTTTCTGCGGAAAGAGCCAGAAGCAGGTCCGCAAGCTCATTGCCGGGCCCGGCGTCTACATCTGCGACGAGTGCATCGAACTCTGCAACGAGATCATCGAAGAGGAACTCGCGGAAGTAGCTGACCTGGGCAGTTTCGAGCTGCCCAAGCCCCGCGAGATCTTTGACTTCCTGCAGGAGTACGTGATTGGCCAGGAACCGGCCAAGCGGTCGCTCGCCGTCGCGGTGTACAACCACTACAAGCGGATCCAGGCCGGCCACGCGCCCAAGAGCGGCAGCCTCGCCGACGGTGTGCATCACGACGACGTCGAGATCGCCAAGTCCAACATCCTGCTGATCGGCCCCACCGGCTGCGGCAAGACCTATCTGGCCCAAACCTTGGCCCGCCGACTCAACGTTCCGTTCGCCGTGGCTGACGCTACGGCACTGACGGAGGCCGGCTACGTCGGCGAGGACGTTGAGAACATCCTCCTCAAGCTCATCCAGGCCGCCGACTACGACGTCAAGAAGGCCGAGCAGGGCATCATCTACATCGATGAGATCGACAAGATCTCACGCAAGAGCGAAAACCCGTCCATCACCCGGGATGTCTCCGGCGAGGGTGTGCAGCAGGCACTCCTGAAGATTCTCGAAGGCACTGTGGCCTCGGTCCCGCCGCAGGGCGGACGCAAGCACCCGCACCAGGAATTCATCCAGATCGACACCACCAACGTGCTGTTTATCGTGGCCGGCGCTTTCGCCGGGCTCGAGGACATCATCGGTTCGCGTTCCGGACGCAAGGGCATCGGCTTCGGCGCCCCGCTCAACGAGGTCAAGAACACCACGGATTCCTATGGCGAGGTCATGCCGGAAGACCTCCTCAAATTCGGGCTGATTCCGGAATTCATCGGCCGGCTGCCCGTCATCACCACCGTCTCGAACCTGGACCGCGCCGCGCTCATCCAGATCCTGTCGACGCCGAAGAACGCCCTCGTCAAGCAGTACCAGAAGATGTTCCAGCTCGACGGCGTCGAGCTCATCTTCGAGGACGAGGCCCTGAACACCATTGCCGACCAGGCCCTGGAGCGGGGCACCGGCGCCCGAGGGCTCCGCGCGATCATGGAGGAAGTTCTCCTGCCGGTGATGTTCGACCTCCCCAGCCGCGACGACGTCGCGAGCGTCGTGATCACGGAAGAGGTCGTGACCAAGAAGGCAGCGCCCACGATGATCGCCCACGACGTCAAGCGCCGCAAGTCCGCCTGACCGCCTGCTTCACTCGAACGAAGCTCGTTCGGAATAAATCAGCCGTAACGGTCGCTGTCATCTTTAGCGTGCCGTGTCTGTGATCCACCGCAGCGCGCTTCCCGCAGACTTCCTTAAGGAGAACACCTGTGCCTGAAACCATGACCAACAAAGCCGACTTCTGGTTCGACCCGATGTGCCCGTTCGCCTGGGTCACCTCCCGCTGGATCGGCGAAGTGGAAGCAGTCCGCGACATCAAGACCGAGTGGCATGTGATGAGCCTCGCCGTGCTCAATGAGGGCCGCGAGGAGCTGCCCGAGCAGTACCGGGAGTTCATGAAGAAGGCGTGGGCTCCGGTCCGCGTCATCACTGCCGCCGCCGAACAGCACGGTGCGCAGTACATCAAGCCGCTCTACGACTCCATGGGCACCAAGATCCACAACGAAGGCAACAAGGATATCGACGAGGTCATCGCCAAGTCCCTGGCAGAGGCGGGACTGCCGGCCGAGCTTGCAGCCGCCGGCCAGAGCGACGAATTTGATGCGCAGCTCCGCACCAGCCACGAGGCAGGCATCTCCCTGGTCGGCCAGGACGTGGGCACACCCGTCGTCGCCTTCAACGGCACAGCCTTCTTCGGCCCGGTCCTGACCCGCATCCCGCGCGGCGAGGAAGCCGGACAGATCTGGGACGCCACGGTGACCCTGGCATCCTTCCCCTACTTCTTCGAGATCAAGCGCAGCCGGACCGAAAGCCCGGTCTTCAACTAGGCCTCGAATCACCGGGCCGGGCACCTTGCCCGGCCCACCAGGGCCCCGGTAGAACTACTCCGATGTAGTTCTTCAGGGGCTCTTGTGCATGCCAAACCGGGGGACAACAATAGAACTTACCCACTTCGAAAGAAGAGGGACGCAGGAACCAAAGATTCAGTGACACTCATCCGACGCAGCCTTCGGCAAAGTCAGATGATGGCTACCAGTGACGAGGTAGGAAGACCTGAAAGTCTAAGGATCCTGCCAGATTGTCTAAGACGTCACGTGACAATCGAAAAGTCGAAGCCCCACCAACGGCTAACGCTGATGGGGCTTCCCCTTTGCCCAAAAACTGGTCAGAGTGTGCCAATGAATAGTGTCCAGGGCAGTGAACCCATTGCGGACTACGCCCTCCTGTCCGACTGCTGCTCCGGCGCGCTGGTCAGTACGGCCGGCTCCGTGGACTGGCTCTGCTTCCCGCGCTTCGACAGCCCGTCGGTGTTCGGCCGGCTACTCGGCCCGGAGGCGGGATTCTGGTCGATCCGGCCCGCAGCCTCCCACTCCTCGACCCGGCGCTACCTCGGACCCACGATGGTGCTGGAAACCACCCACACCACCGCCGAGGGGCGTGTGACGGTCACGGATGCCCTCGCCCTTGGGGAGGGGCGGCGCGGCCACGAGCTCGGTGCAGACTCCCCGGGCACCCTCTTGCGCCAGGTGTCCTGCACGCAGGGCACCGTCGACGTCGACTTCATCCTCAGTGTCCGGCCCGACTACGGCCTCGCCAGGCCCCTTGTCAGCTGGCCCCTGCTCCGTGGCGCCGACGGCGGCCTGCTGGTTCGCGCCGGCGATGTGGTCCTGTCGGTTTCGACGCCGGCATCGTTCCGGCTGAGCACCGACACCGGCACGGAAACCGGAGCCGGCGCTGGTACCGACTCTGTGCACGCACGGCTCACCCTTCGCGCCGGGGACGTTGCGGGCTTTGCCCTCCACTCTGGCGCCGGAGACCCTGGGGCCGGAGGGAGCGGCGCCCCCGTGTTCTGGAGCCCGACGGAGATCGCCCACAGGCTGGAGGACACCGTGCATGGCTGGACCAGCTGGTCCGCGATACACCAGAACTATCGCGGCCCGTGGCAGGAGCTCGTGGCCGGCAGCGGAAGGATCCTGCAGGCGTTGAGCTACTTCCCAAGCGGCGCGATCGTGGCCGCCCCCACCACGTCGCTGCCGGAGGTGGCCGGCGGCACGCGCAACTGGGACTACCGCTACAGCTGGATCCGGGACGCCAGCATGACCTTGCAGGCTCTCTGGGTGGCGGCGTGCCCGGATGAGGCCGGGAAGTTCTTTCAGTTCCTGGCCACCGCGGCAGCCAGCCAGCTGGCCGCCGGCGAGGAACTGCAGATCATGTTCGGCATCGGCGGGGAAAGGGAACTGCCCGAACGCGAGCTCGACCACCTGCCGGGCTGGCGTGCCAGCGCCCCGGTCCGGGTGGGCAACGGGGCCTGGAACCAGCGCCAGCTGGACGTCTACGGCGAGCTCCTCGACGCCGCCGCGACCTTGCCGGAGTATCTCGCGGAGCTGGCACCGGAGGCACGGAAGTTCCTCGCCGACGCCGCGGACACGGCCGCCGCGCGTTGGCGGTCCGCCGATCAGGGCATCTGGGAAGTCCGCGGCGAACCGCGCCACTACCTGCATTCCAAGCTGATGTGCTGGGTGGCCGTGGACCGCGCCATCTCCCTGGCCGCGATGCTGCAGTCAACCGAAAAGGTCCCGCATTGGACCGAAGCGCGGGACGCGATGGCGGCGTCCATCCGCACCGAGGGGTGGAGCGGGACGGCGAACGCCTACACCCAGGCCTACGGCTCCGAGGACCTCGATGCGTCGGCCCTGATGCTCGCCATCGTGGGATTCCTGCCGCCGGACGATCCCTGCATGATCGCGACGATTGAGGCGATCGAGGAACGGCTCACGGATTCTCGCGGCCTCGTGTACCGCTACCTGGCCGACGACGGCATGGCGGGGGAGGAGGGTACGTTCCTGCTGTGCACTTTCTGGCTGGCGCACGCCCTTGCCCTGGCCGGACGCACCGAACGCGCCCGGGCCGTCTTCGAGCGGGCGGCCGCGTTCGCCACGGACCTGGGCCTGATGGCCGAGGAGGTCGCCCCGGACAGCGGCGAGCTGCTGGGCAACTTCCCGCAGGCGTTCAGCCACATTGGCCTCGTCAACGCGGCCTGGGCCATCAGCCAGGCCGAGGACCGCGCGGCCCGGCACTGACCCGGCCAACGCACGAGGGCGCCGTGCCAGGTTTCCCTGGCACGGCGCCCTCAGTTGCCGGAAATCAGTTCCCGGAGTGGCCGCAGGCGTTACGCCTGGGCGGCCGGCTCGGCCGGAGCCAGGACGACGTCGCTCACGGTCAGTTCGCCCTCGCCGGCCACAAGCGCCAGTTCACGCGCGTTGGCGGCGGCCTTGAGGTCGGCGAGGCCGGCCTTCAGCTGCGTCGTGAGGGATTCCGAGGCCGTGATCGTCGCGGACAGCACCTCGGTGCGCTGCTTGACCTTCGCCTCGGACTTGGCCTTGCGGATGCCGCTGAGCGCGGTGCCGACCGTGGCCAGGAGGGTCGTGTCGCCGTCGACCGCGATGGCGGACGGCCACTGGGCGCGGTGCACGGAACCGGTGCGCCACCAGCTCCAGACCTCCTCCGTGGCGAACGGCAGGAACGGCGCGAACAGCCGCAGGAGGGTGTCCAGGCTGGTCGCGAGGGCGGCCAGCACGGACGCCTGCTGCTCCTCGCCGGCCGCACCATAGGCGCGGTCCTTGATGAGCTCGACATAGTCGTCCGTGAAGTTCCAGAAGAAGCTCTCGGTGATCTGCAGGGCCCGGGCGTAGTCGTAGCCCTCGAACGCCTTGGTGGCCTGCTGGACGACGTCGGCGAGCTGGGCCAGGACGGCCCGGTCCAGCGGGTTGCTCAGCACGGACAGGTCGCCGGAAACCACCGAGTCCTCGGTGGCGCCCAGGTTCAGGACAAACTTGGAGGCGTTGAGCAGTTTGATGGCCAGGCGGCGGCCGATCTTCATCTGCGCGATCTCGTAGGCGGTGTCCGCGCCGAGTTTGGCCGAGGCCGCCCAGTAGCGCACCGCGTCCGAGCCGTACTCCTCGAGGACATCCGTGGGCACAATGACGTTGCCCTTGGACTTGGACATCTTCTTCCGGTCCGGGTCCAGGATCCAGCCGGAGATGGCCGCGTGCTTCCACGGGGCGGTCTTCTGCAGCGCGTCCGCGCGGACGGCGGAGGAGAAGAGCCAGGTCCGGATGATGTCATGCCCCTGCGGGCGGACGTCGAACGGGTAGACCTTGGCGAAGAGCGCCTCATCCGTGCTCCAGCCGCCCACGATCTGCGGGGTCAGCGAGGACGTGGCCCAGGTGTCGAGGACGTCGGCGTCGCCGGTGAAGCCGCCCGGCACATCGCGCTGGGCTTCCTCGTAGCCGGGGGCGGCATCCGCCGCGGGGTCCACGGGGAGCTGGGCGTCGGACGGGACGATCGGCGCATCGTATTCGGGATTGCCGTCGGCATCGAGGGGGTACCAGACCGGCACCGGGACGCCGAAGAAGCGCTGGCGGGACACGAGCCAGTCGCCGTTGAGCCCCGAGATCCAGTTCTCATAGCGGGAGCGCATGAAGGCGGGGTGGAACTCGATCTCGTTGCCGCGGCCGATCAGGCGTTCGCGGCGGTCCTCGTCGCGGCCGCCGTTGCGGATGTACCACTGGCGCGAGGTGACCACCTCGAGGGGCTTGTCGCCCTTCTCGAAGAAGTTCACCGGGTGCATGATCTTCTTGGGCTCGCCGTCGAGCAGGTCCGCGGCGGCCAGGAGCTCCACCACGCCTTCCTTGGCGCTGAACACGGTCTTGCCGGCGATGGCCGCGAAGTTGGCGCGGCCTTCCTCGGTGGTGATCCACTCCGGGGTCTCGCCCAGGATGCGGCCGTCGCGGCCCACGATCGCGCGGGTGGGCAGCTGCAGTTCGCGCCACCAGGTGACGTCGGTGAGGTCGCCGAAGGTGCAGACCATGGCGGCGCCGGAGCCCTTGTCCGCCTTGGCCAGCGGGTGGGCCCTGACCTCTACCTCGACACCGAACAGGGGAGAGGTGACCTTCTTGCCGAACAGCGGCTTGTAGCGCTCGTCGTCGGGGTTCGCCACGAGCGCGGCGCAGGCGGCCAGCAGCTCGGGGCGGGTGGTCTCGATGTAAATCTTCTCGCCGTCCTCGGTGAAGAACGGGTAGCGGTAGTAGGCGCCCGCGACTTCGCGGTCCTCAAGCTCGGCCTGGGCTACCGCGGTGCGGAACGTGACATCCCACAGGGTGGGCGCCTCGGCCATGTAGGCGTCGCCGGCGGCCAGGTTGGCCAGGAAGGCGCGCTGCGAGATGGCGCGGGACTTGTCATCGATGGTCCGGTAGGTCAGGTCCCAGTCCACGGACAGGCCCAGGGTCCGGAAGAGGTGCTCGAAGACCTTCTCGTCCTCGACCGCGAGCTCTTCGCACAGCTCGATGAAGTTCCGGCGGGAGATGACGTCGAAGTCGCGCTGGTTCTTGGCGGGCTCTGCCGGGGGGCGGTAGCCGGCGTCGTATGTGGTGGTGGGGTCGCAGCGCACGCCGTAGTAGTTCTGCACGCGGCGCTCGGTGGGCAGGCCGTTGTCGTCCCAGCCCATCGGGTAGAAGACGTTCTTGCCGGTCATGCGCTGGTAGCGCGCCAGGACGTCGGTCTGCGTGTAGGAGAACATGTGCCCGACGTGGAGGGACCCCGACGCCGTGGGCGGGGGAGTGTCGATCGAGTAGACCTGCTCCCGGGTGGTGTCCGGGTTGAACCTGTAGGTCCCTTCGTCAAGCCAGCGCTGCGTGAGCGCTTCTTCCAGCCCCTCCAGCGCGGGCTTGTCCGGAACGTTGATGGGGGCGGTGGTGGGCGTGTCTGTACCCTGCGTGTCTTCAGCCATGGGCTCAATTCTTCCACTAACTGCCATGCCCTTATAAACGGGGCGGGTTAAGCGGGTGCAGAAGCAGCGGAAGTAACGTGAAGTAGCATGCGCAGATGGAGAATTCTCAGGGAAGTTCGGCCGGGATGTTCGCGATCAAGCGCATCTACGATGACCCGTCCGACGACGACGGCTGCCGGGTCCTGGTGGACCGTCTCTGGCCGCGGGGAGTCAGCAAGGAACGGGCCCAGCTGGAGCTTTGGCTCAAGGAAGTGGCGCCGTCCGCGCCGCTGCGCAAGGAATTCGGGCACATGCAGGAACGGTTCGCGGACTTCCGGGCGGCCTACGAAGCCGAGCTCGAAACCAACCCCGCCGTGCAGACGCTGTACGGCCTCGCGGCGGAGCACGGGAAAGTGACGCTGCTGTTCGGCGCCAAGGACCCGGAGACCAACCACGCACGGGTGCTGAAGGAGTTCCTGGAGGGCTGATTCACGCGCGTTCATCCAGCGGGCGCCCGGCGCGGAGTCCCCGGCCTTGCCGTTAGGGTGGTGCCATGACTGAGGGAATCCACAACGCAGGAACTGCAAATACAGCGGCAGAATCAAAAACAGCCAAAGCAGCAGTAGTCACCGGCGCCAGCACCGGCATCGGCGAGGCCACGGTGCGTGCGCTGCGCAAAGAAGGCTGGACCGTGTTCGCCGTCGCCCGCCGCGCCGACCGGCTCGAAGCGCTCGCCGCCGAAACCGGCGCCGTCGCCCTTCCCGCCGACGTGACCGACGACGCCGATGTGACCCGGCTGCTCGACGAAGTGACCCAGGCCGGCGGCATCGACACGCTGATCAACATCGCCGGCGGCGCCCGCGGCGCTGACAAGGTTGCCGGGGCCAAGACCGAGGACTGGGAATGGATGTTCCAGGTCAACGTGCTGGGCAGCATGAAGCTGATCCGCGCGTTCCTGCCCATGCTGCGTGCCGGCGGCGAGGGCACCGTGCTGAACCTGACCTCCACCGCCGGGCTCTCGGCCTACGAGGGCGGCGGCGGCTACAACGCGGCCAAGTTCGCCCAGCACGCACTGACCGGCGCCCTGCGGCTCGAAGAGGCCGAGCACAACCTCCGCGTGATCGAGGTAGCCCCCGGCCTGGTGCAGACCGAGGAGTTCGCCCTGAACCGCCTGGGTGACCAGGACGCGGCGGCCAAGGTCTACCAGGGTGTCGAGAAGCCGCTGACCGCCGCCGACGTCGCCGATGTGGTCCGCTACGCCGTCGTGGCGCCGCACCACATCAACCTGGACCAGATCGTGATCCGACCGGTAGCGCAGGCGGCCAACTACAAGCTGATCCGCAAGAGCCAGTAGGGCCCGGATCCCGTCTCAGGGTCCAGGCGCGAGCTTAGGGCGCGGGAGCCGGGTGAACGTCCGGCGGCGACACCGGACGTTCACCCTGGCGAGGCGCGCTGGTCAGGCTGCGCTGGTCCGGCGTTGGCCGCGGCGGGGCAAGGTGGCCCGTGCAACTGCACACCACCAGAGTGGAGAACCTTCCCATGCGAACCCCGACGAAGCTCGGCGCTGCCGTACTCAGCGCAGCCCTGCTCCTCGCAACCCCAATCCAGGCAAACGCAGCCCAGGCAAACGCAGCCCAGGCAAACGCGGCCGAGCCCCACGCGGCCGACACCCGAGTCAACGGCCAGGCCAACCACTTCGATCTCCAGGCCCACCGCGGCGGCATCGGCTTGACCGTCGAGTCAACGCTGGCGTCCTTCGCCAAGGGGATCGAGACTGGCGTCTCCACCCTTGAACTTGACCTCCAGATCACCAAGGATGGCCACGAGGTCATCACCCACGACCGCAAGATCAGCGGCCAGAAGTGCCTGGACACAGCTCCGGTCACGCCGAACGACCCCCAATTCCCGTACGTCGGCAAGTACGTCAAGGACCTGACGTTCGCGCAGGTCCGCAGTCTGGACTGCGGCAGCCTCACGCTTCCCCAATTCCCGGGCCAGGTGGCCTCGCCGGGCGCAAAGATGCCCACGCTGGCCGAGGTCTTCGCGCTGGCGGACTCTCGCCGCGCCAGCCAGGTGAAGTTCAACATCGAAACCAAGGTGGAGGCAGGCGCGCCGGAGGAAACCGCGCCGCGCGAGCAGTTCGTCGACGTCGCACTCCGCGAAATCAGGGCCGCCCACATGCAGAGCCGTGTCTCGATTGAGAGCTTCGATTGGGGTTCGTTGCGCCTGGTCCAGCAGCGCGATCCCCAGATCCGCACCGTGGCCCTGACCAACAAGGACTTCCTCCAGGCAGGCCAGCCTGGCAAGTCGCCGTGGCTGGGCGGAATCGACGCCGATGACTTCGTCGGTGACCTCGTCGCCTCAGCCTCCTGGCTTGGCTTCGACGCCATCTCACCGGTACACGGGACGCCGCAGAACGGCGCCGTGACGGATCCGGACTATGTTCCCTACGTCACCGCCGGCATGGTCCGCCGTGCCCACGCGGCAGGCATGCAGGTCATTCCGTGGACCGTTGATGACAAGCCCACCATGCGCGCCCTCATCGGTGCTGGAGTGGATGGGCTGATCACGGACTACCCGGACCGGCTCCGGGATGTGATGGCCGAGTCCGGCATGAAACTGCCGCGCAGCTAGTCCTCCGCCGGCACGGACAGCGTGGCCAGAACCGCCGCATGGTCCGAACCCGCCACCGGCAGCACGGAATAGCCGCGGCTGGGTACCTGCGGGCTGGTCACGATGTGGTCGATCACCACGCCCGGCAGCGGCGGGCCCGCCATGGGCCAGGTCGGAATCAGGCGGGCCAGGGCCGCAGCCCCGGCATCGACCAGGGGGCCGCCGGATCCGGTTCCGCCTGTCCCTGCCCCGGCGGAGCCCTCCAGCATCTGGCGGAACTCGGCGTGGTCGAGGGTGGCGTTGAAGTCGCCCAGCATGAGCACGTTGCCGGGACGGGCGGCGAGGCGGCCCAGGGCGGCCAGTTCGCTCCGCCACTGTCCGGCCCGGCCCCACACCGGAGCCTTGGTGTGCACGTTGGTCACGGTGAGGGAGGCCGGCTGGCCGCCGGCGTCGAGCTCCAGCTGCACGGTGGGCATGTGGAAGGCGGAACCGTCCACGGAGTCCAACGGAACGAGCGGGCGGGAGGAGTACACGCCTCCGCCGCCCGCGCCGTCCCTCGAGCGGCTGATGCGGTGCGGAAGCAGCGCGCCCAGTCCCTCCGCGTCCAGCCGTCGTTCCAGGGCCGGCGAGAGTTCCTGGACGGCAAGGAGTCCGACGCCGTTTTCGCGCACCAGCCGGACCACTTCCGCGGCATCCGCCTGGCCCTTCCAGGCGTTGAGGGTCATGACCTTCAGTTCGGCCGACGGTCGCTGTCCTGTGTCCTGTCCGGTGCCCTGTTCCTGCCCCTGCGAGGGGTCCGCCGGCCGGGCCAGGAATCGCTCCGCCACCCGGTCCGGCGGGAAGAGCCACAGCAGCTGGAGGGCCAGCAGGGCACCGGCCGGGAGGGCCGCCCAGGGACGCCGTGCCGGCAGCGCCAGCACCAGCGCCGCCCCGGCGGGGAGCACGAGCCAGGGTGTGAAGGCCACGAGTTGGACAACCGGGGCCGGCCACGGCGCCGGGACCGCCCGGAATACGGACACCACCGCCACGGGCAGGGCGCAGAGGGCGGAGGACAAGTGCCAGCGGCGGCTCGAGCTGCCGCTCTTCACGGGTCGGCCCGAAGCAGCCGGGGGACTGTCATGGCAGAAGTCTATGCAGTCGGGCCGCCGGCGTCGCCCCTGTTGGCGGAGTTTGCTGCGCTGTGAAACGCCGTAAATTCTCCGGTACCATCGAACTAGCAGCTTTGACCCGGCCATCACCGGTGAGCTTCCGGAAGAACACCCCGCATGCGGTGGAGACTCAGTCGCCACCGGGCGTGCCAGGGCCAGTAGAACCGGACGGGTAAGCCCGTCACAGCAGTAACGAGCGGCCGACGCCGGTGCAGACCCTTTCTCGGAAGGGTGCGGACTGGTGGCGGTAAGTGAGGTGGTACCGCGGTGTCGGTGCTGTCGAAAGACAGTGCAGGGGCCGTCCTCGCATCCTGAATGAATACATGTGTTCGCCGCTCAACCCAGGATGTCGAGATGACTTACTACCCCAAGGCCTCCGCCGCACCCGCAGGCGCCGGTTCCACCACCGCTGCCTCCAACACCTCTGGTGTGTCCGCCTCCGTGAAGTTCCCGGAGATCGAAGAGCGCATCCTCAAGTACTGGGACCAGGACGGTACCTTCCAGGCCAGCATCGACCAGCGGGATGCCGGCAAAGACGGCAGCAACGAATTCGTTTTCTACGACGGCCCGCCCTTCGCCAACGGCCTGCCGCACTACGGCCACCTCCTGACCGGCTACGCCAAAGACCTCGTGGGCCGCTACCAGACCCAGCGCGGGCGCCGGGTGGAGCGCCGCTTCGGCTGGGACACGCATGGCCTCCCCGCCGAGCTGGAAGCCATGAAGCAGCTGGGCATGACGGACAAGACCCAGATCGAGGCCATGGGCATCGACAAGTTCAACGACGCCTGCCGTGCCTCGGTCATGAAGTACGCCGACGAGTGGAAGAGCTACGTCACCCGCCAGGCGCGCTGGGTGGACTTCGAGAACGACTACAAGACGCTCAACGTCGAGTACATGGAGTCCGTGCTGTGGGCCTTCAAGCAGCTGCACGAAAAGGGCCTGACCTACAATGGCTACCGCGTCCTGCCGTACTGCTGGAAGGACGAGACGCCGCTGTCCAACCATGAGCTGCGCATGGACGACGACGTCTACAAGAACCGCCAGGACCAGACCGTCACGGTCACCTTCCCCATCACGGCAGGGGAGTCGGAGCTGTCCAAGCAGCTCGCCGGCGTGCAGGCGCTCGCATGGACCACCACGCCGTGGACGCTGCCCACCAACCTGGCGCTCGCCGTCGGGCCCGCCATCACCTACGTGGTCCTCCCGGCCGGCCCCCACGGGATCAAGGCCGCGGCGGCCGAGGCACCCGTCACGGGCAGCTTCCTGCTCGCCGCTGACCTCCTCGGCGCATACGCCAAGGACCTCGGCTACGGCGACGGGGCCGAGGGCGTGGCCGCCGCGGAAGCCGCCATCACCTCCCGCCACACCGGCGCCGAGCTGGACGGTCTGAGCTACGAGCCGCTCTGGGATTACTTCCACGACGCCGAAAAGTACGGCACCGAGAACGCCTGGCGCTTCCTGGAGGCCGACTACGTCACCACCACCGACGGCACCGGCATCGTCCACCAGGCCCCCGCCTACGGCGAAGACGACCAGAAAATCTGTGAAGAGGCCGGCATCCCGGTGGTCCTTTCGGTCGACGAAGGCGCAAAGTTCCTCCCGCTCTTCGGCCACGGCGACCTCGCCGAAATCGCCGGACTGCAGGTGTTCGAGGCCAACAAGCCCATCACCCAGGTGCTCCGCGCCCAGGGCCGGCTGGTGCGCCAGGCAAGCTACGAGCACAGCTACCCGCACTGCTGGCGCTGCCGCAACCCGCTGATCTACCGCGCCGTGTCCTCCTGGTACGTCGAGGTCACCAAGTTCAAGGACCGCATGTCCGAGCTCAACCAGGAGATCAACTGGATTCCGGGCAACGTCAAGGACGGCCAGTTCGGCAAGTGGCTCGCCAACGCCCGCGACTGGTCCATCAGCCGGAACCGCTACTGGGGCAGCCCCATCCCGGTCTGGCAGTCCACGGACCCGGACTACCCGCGCACCGACGTCTACGGCTCCCTGGCCGAGATCGAGGCCGACTTCGGCCGTCTGCCGCTGAACAACGACGGCCAGGTGGACCTGCACCGGCCGTTCATCGATGAGCTCACGCGCCCGAACCCGGATGACCCCCGCACCCCGGAAGAAGGCCAGTCCGTCATGCGCCGGGTGGAGGACGTCCTGGACGTCTGGTTCGACTCCGGTTCCATGCCCTACGGCCAGGTGCACTACCCGTTCCAGAACGAGGAATGGTTCGACACCCACAACCCGGCGGACTTCATCGTCGAATACATCGGCCAGACCCGCGGCTGGTTCTACATGCTGCACATCCTCTCCACGGCGCTGTTCGACCGCCCGGCCTTCCGCAACGTCATCAGCCACGGCATCGTTCTGGGCTCGGACGGGCAGAAGATGTCCAAGAGCCTGCAGAACTACCCGGACGTCTCCGAGGTCCTGGACCGTGACGGCTCCGACGCCATGCGCTGGTTCCTCATGTCCAGCCCCATCCTGCGCGGCGGCAACCTCGTGGTCACCGAGCAGGGAATCCGCGACGGCGTCCGCCAGGTCATCTTGCCGCTGTGGAACGTGTACAGCTTCTTCACGCTCTACACGAACGCCGCGGACGGCGGCAATGGCTACGACGCGAAGCTGCGCTACGACGGCTACGCCGACACCCTGGACCAGTACCTGATGGCCAACACCGGCGATCTCGTCCGGAACATGACCGCCCAGCTGGACAGCTACGACATCTCCGGTGCCTGCGACGAACTCCGCAGCTACCTGGACATGCTCACCAACTGGTACGTCCGCCGCAGCCGCCAGCGCTTCTTCGACGAGAGCGTCGACGCCTTCGACGCGCTCTACACCGCGCTGGAAACCGTCACCCGCGTGGCCGCGTCCCTGCTGCCGCTGGTCTCCGAGGAGATCTGGCGCGGCCTCACCGGCGGGCGCTCCGTGCACCTGGCCGACTGGCCGGACGCCGCACTCTTCCCGGCCAATCCGGGACTGGTCGAGGCGATGGACCGCGTGCAGCAGATCTGCTCCACCGGCTCCTCGCTGCGCAAGGCCGCGAACCTGCGCGTGCGCCTGCCGCTGCAGGAACTCACGGTCGTGGCACCCGGCGCGGACGCGCTTGGAGGCTTCGCCGCCGTCGTCGCCGATGAACTGAACCTCCGCTCAGTCCGCCTGCTCGACGCCGAGGCCGCCTCCCCGGAGGAGTTCGGCATCGAGCAGAAGCTCGTGGTCAACGCCCGGGCCGCCGGCCCGCGGCTGGGCAAGAACGTCCAGCAGGCCATCAAGGGCTCCAAGTCCGGCGACTGGTCAGTCAGCGACGCCGGGGTGGTCACCGCCGGCGGCCTCGAACTCGAGCCGCAGGAATACACCCTGGAAACCGTCGTGGCCGAAGCCGCCGAAGGTGAGGGATCCCGCGCGGCGGCCGTCCTGCCCGGCGGCGGGTTCGTGGTCCTCAACACCGAGGTCACCCCCGAACTGGAGGCCGAGGGCATGGCGCGCGACATGGTCCGGGCCATCCAGCAGGCCCGCAAGGACGCCGGACTCAATGTCAGCGACCGGATCAGCACCTCCGTCACGGCCAAGCCGGACGTCGTCGAGGCCCTGCTGGCCAACGCGGAGCTGGTCAAGACCGAAACCCTGACCATCGAGCTGGAAACCCTGGCGGCCGACGTCAGGGAACCCCAGGTCAGTGTTGCTAAGAAAGTTGGAGCCTAAGCCATGACGGACGAATTCTCCGTAGAAAGCGTCTACGCCGAGCTGTTGGGCCGGGCGCCGGAAAACAAGATGGAGCCGCGGCTTGCCCCGCTGCACCGTGCCATGGAAATCCTGGGTGAGCCGAACAAGGCCTTCCCGATCATCCACGTCACCGGCACCAACGGCAAGACGTCCACGGCCCGGATGATCGAGGCAGGACTGCGCGCCCACGGCCTGAGCACCGGCCGGTACACGAGCCCGCACCTGTCCAAGGTCACCGAACGGATCAGCATCGACGGCGCCCCGGTGCCGGATGAGACCTTCGTCCGGATCTGGGACGAGATCCGGCCGTACCTGCAGATCGTGGACAGCGAACTCGAAGAAGCCGGCCAGCCCCGGCTGACCTACTTCGAGTGCCTGACCATCCTGGGGTTCGCGGTCTTCGCCGACCAGCCGGTCAATGTTGCGGTCATGGAAGTGGGCCTGGGCGGGATCACCGACGCCACGAACGTCGGCGACGGCCAGGTGGCCGTGATCACCCCGATTTCCCTGGACCACACCGAATTGCTGGGCGACACCACCGGGGACATCGCCTACGAGAAGGCCGGCATCATCAAGCCCGGTGGCTTCCTGATCAGCGCGGCGCAGCCCGTCGACGCGGCCCAGGTCCTGCTGGAGAAAGCCAAGGACGTAGGCGTGCCGTTCCGCTTCGAGGGCGTGGAGTTCGGCGTCGAATCCCGCACCGTCGCGGTGGGCGGGCAGATGGTCACCATCCAGGGCATCGCCGGCCGCTATGAGGACCTGCTGGTGCCGCTGCACGGCGCGCACCAGGCCGAGAACGCCGCCGTCGCGATTGCCGCGCTGGAAGCGTTCTTCGGCGGAGAAAAGGCGATCGACGCCGAGATCCTGCAGGAGGCCTTTGCCTCGGTCACTTCCCCGGGACGGCTCGAGGTGGTCCGCACGGCGCCGACCATCATCGTGGACGCGGCCCACAACCCGGAAGGCATCCGGGTCTCCGCAGAGGCGATCCACGAGGCCTTCAACTTCACCAAGCTGGTGGTGGTAGTGGGCGTGCTGCGGGAAAAGGACGCCGAGGAGATCCTGCGCCAGCTCAAGGAATCCCTGGGCGGCCTGGCCACCGAGTACTGCTTCACCGAGTCCAACTCGCCCCGCGCCGTCCCGGCCGAGGACCTGGCCGAGACCGCAATTGACCTCGGCTTCGGTGAGGAGAACATCCATGTCGCCGCGAAGCTCGATGACGCCCTCGAATGGGCCGTGGAACGCGCAGAGGCCGATGACGAACTCGCGGGCGGGGTCCTGGTGACCGGCTCCATCACGCTCGTTGCGGACGCCCGAATCCTGCTCGGAAAGGCGGACGCGTAAGCAATGGCGAAACTCACCAAGGCCCAGCGCGAATGGCGCCCGGGCATGCCCAAGAAGCGGCGTTCCACGAAGGTCATGTTCGCCTCCACGGTCCTGTTGCTGGAGGCCTTCGTGGTGCTCTTCGGGACCCTGGCCGTCTTTGGCCTGCACCGGAACGAATATCCTGGGGGACTGGTCTTCTCGGTGGGGATCGGCCTGTGCCTGGTCTACGTGTTCACCTGCGCGGTCCTCTCGAAGCCGTGGGGAGTGGCCCTGGGCTGGATCCTGCAGCTTGTCCTGATCCTGGGCGGCCTCGTGGAGCCTGCCATGTACCTCGTCGGCGCGCTCTTCGCCGTGGCGTGGTGGTACGGGATCCGGACCGGCATCCGGATTGACCGGGAAGCCGCGCAGCGGGAGCGCGAGCAGGCTGACTGGGATGCGGCCCACCCCCAGGGGCCCGCGCCCACAAACGGCGCCTGAACCTGCCACTGATCCTGCCCCACGGGCGCATCGCCCGCACCCCGTAGACTTGACCCGAACCCCACCCCAACACATTGGAGCAGCTGTGAGCATTGAGCGCACCCTCGTCCTGATCAAGCCCGACGGCGTCGCCCGCAACCTGTCCGGCGCCATCCTGAGCCGGATCGAAGCCAAGGGCTACACCCTGGCCGAGCTCAAGAAGGTCGATGCCAGCCGCGAGTTGCTGGAGCAGCACTACGAGGAGCACGTCGGCAAGCCGTTCTATGAGCCGCTGGTTGAGTTCATGCTCAGCGGCCCGGTGGTCGCCGCGATCTTCGAGGGCCACCGCGTGATTGAGGGCTTCCGAGTCCTCGCCGGCACCACGGACCCGACGACGGCGGCGCCCGGCACCATCCGCGGCGACTTTGGCCGCGACTGGGGCCTGAAGGTGCAGCAGAACCTGGTCCACGGCTCGGATTCGGTGGAGTCCGCCGAGCGCGAGATCAAGATCTGGTTCTAGGGAGCTTCGCCACCGCGGTCCTCACCGCGGAGAGACACCGAGACGACAGAAAAGGCCAATGTTCTAAGCGAACATTGGCCTTTTCTGTCGTCTCGCGGCGTTCTGGATCCCTTACGTTCTGGGGGATCTCTTAGTAGCCGGAGGTCCCGATGAAGACCTGGATGAAGGCGAAGAAGATGGTCGCGATCACGGCGACGTACAGTAGTGCCGTGATGATCCAGCCGGAGTCGCCGATCACCTTGGTGGGACCGGCGGGCAGTGCGATCACGCCGTGGGAGATGTTGCGGACGCTCACCCAGACGAACAACGGGATCATCACGGCCCAGACGACCATGCAGAACGGACAGAGGATGTGGATGGCGTACAGGGCCTGGGACCAGAGCCAGACCACGAACGCGAAGCCCAGCGTCACGCCCGCCTGAAGCCCCAGCCAGTACCACCGGGCGAATTTCGCGCCCGCCAGGATGCCCATGGCTGTAGTGATAATCACGGCGAAGGCCACGATCCCGATGAACATGTTGGGGAAGCCGAACACAGAACTTTGCGGCGTCTGCATGACCTGGCCGCAGGAGATCCACGGGTTCACGTCGCAGACCGTGACGTGGTTGGGGTCCTTGAGGACCTCCAGCTTCTCCAGCACCAGGGCGCCGGAAGCGAGCCAGCCAATGACGCCGGTGATCAGCAGGAGCCAGGCGAACGGGCGGTCGCGGGTCATCGTGGGAAGGGACCGGTCCGCGGGAGCCGGGCCGGAACCCGGGTGGTGTACGGTCGCGTCGCCGGCAGTGCTGGAGATGCTGGGCATGGAATATGAGTCCTTTTAGTCGTGTGCTTCTGGCCCCGATTGTAACGCCGCAGGCTGGGCGGCGCCGCAGAGCAGCCCCTGCCGGGCCGCCCTTGCCGAACCGGCCCTGCTGCACCTGTGGCGCTCCGACCCCACCTACGCCAGCTTTGGCGGCTCTTGTGAGACAATGATCGTGGCTGGAACCCGATCCACATCCGGATTCCGGTCCGGCGATTTTGTTTCAAGACCGCCAATGATGAGCAGGGAGCTGCGGATCCTCTGATTCCAGCTGTCCCGCAATGCCATTGGACGGCACCTGGTTGTGGCATGTAGGTCAACGGGTTCCAAAACAATCTCGCCGGCCCTCCAGGGCTGCCGCACCCCACTGCCGGTGCGAACCTGAGGGTATCCAATTGACTTCTGTCAATGCCTGCGGGTGTTGACGCATATTTGCCCCAACGGGCGCCGAATGTGGCGGCGCATCAGGGGCAGGAGTGTCGCCACATATGGATAATGACCAGGTTGTAGCCGGTAACGAAGAACTAGTAGTCGCCGGGGAAGCAGGAACTGCGGAAGCAGAGGCCCCGGTAGCACCGAAGAGGGCAGTCCGGACCCGCCGGAAGGCGCCCGTCGCAAAGGTCAACGGCGCGGCCGCCGCGGAGGCTGTGGCTGAAGCCGCGGCCCTGGCGGACGCAGCCGGCTCGGATGAGCCCGTCGCTGGCCGCCGCAAAGCAGCCCGCGTCGAAGCCGCCTCAGAAGCCGTTGTACCCGAAACAGCTGCCCCCGAAGCCGCCGAAACTCCGGCAAAGGCGCCCGCACGGCGCACCCGTGCCCGCAAGCCTGTTGCCGCGCCGGAGCAGTTGCCTGCCTTCGCCGCAGAGTCCGGAGCCAACGCGTCCGCCGCGGCAGAGGCTCCCGAGGCAGCCCCCGGTTCCGACGAAGCCGCCATCGCAGAGAAGGCGGCCGAGAAAGTCGCAGAGAATGCCGCCGAGACAGTCACAGAGGAAGTCGCAGAGAAGCCGGTCCGCCGCCGCGCCAGCCGCGCCAAGGTAGCTCCGAAAGCCGACGACGTACCCGCAGTAGCGGTCCCGGCCGAAGAAGCCGAACCGGCGGAAGCCGTAGCCGCCCAGCCCGCGGAAGCCCAGCCCGCCCAGGCCCGGATCGAAGAAGCCCAGCCCGAAGAGCCGGAAGCCCGGCCCGAAGAAAGCCCGGCGGCGTCGCTGTTCATGGAACCCGGTGCCCTCACTTCCGTGATCTTCCAGGCCCCCGACCTCAGCACCGTGGTGCGTCCGGTCCCCGTTGCCGCGGCCGCAGCGGAGTCCGAGGAGGAAGAAGGTGACGAGGATGAGGACGCTGGAAGCCGCCGTCGGCGCCGGAGCCGCGGCCGTCGCGGGCGTACCCGCACGTCCGCCGAGTCCGACACCGAGGCCGAAGGCACTGCCGAAGGCTCTGAGGAAGAAGGCGACGAAGGCTCCGAAGGTACCCTCGAAGACGGCGTGACCTCGCGCCGCCGCCGCCGCCGTCGCCGCGGTGACCAGGACCTGGAACTGACCGGCGGGGAAGGCGACGACCCGCCCAACACGGTGACCCGCGTCCGTGCGCCCCGGGCCATGGCAGAGGCGCCGGTCAACAACCGCGTCACGTCCGTCAAGGGTTCCACCCGCCTGGAAGCCAAGAAGCAGCGCCGCCGCGAATCCCGCGATACCGGCCGCCGCCGCACCGTCATCACCGAGGCCGAGTTCCTGGCCCGCCGCGAGTCCGTGGACCGCCAGATGATCGTCCGCCAGCGCGACGACAGAATCCAGATCGGTGTCCTCGAAGACGGCGTCCTGGCCGAGCACTTCGTGTCCAAGACCCAGCAGGATTCCCTGATTGGCAACGTCTACCTGGGCAAGGTCCAGAACGTGTTGCCCTCCATGGAAGCCGCATTCGTGGACATCGGCCGCGGCCGCAACGCCGTGCTCTACGCCGGCGAAGTGAACTGGGAGTCCGTCAACCTCGAAGGCAAGCAGCGCCGGATCGAGAACGCGCTGAAGTCCGGCGACTCCGTGTTGGTCCAGGTCACCAAGGACCCGGTCGGCCACAAGGGCGCCCGCCTCACCAGCCAGATCTCGCTGCCCGGCCGCTACCTCGTGTACGTGCCCGGCGGTTCCATGACCGGCATCTCCCGCAAGCTGCCCGACGTCGAACGCAACCGCCTCAAGCGCATCCTCAAGGACCGCCTGCCCGAGGACGCGGGCGTCATTGTCCGCACCGCGGCCGAGGGCGCCTCCGAGGAAGAGCTGACGCACGACATCAACCGCCTCCGCGCACAGTGGGAGGGCATCGAGAGCCAGTCGACATCCACCAAGATCCTCGCCCCCGAGCTGCTCTACGGCGAACCTGACCTCACCATCAAGGTGGTCCGCGACGTCTTCAACGAGGACTTCTCCAAGCTGATCGTCTCCGGCGAGGAAGCCTGGGACACCATCGAGGCCTACGTCACCTACGTGGCACCGGACCTCGTGGGCCGGCTTGAGAAGTGGACCAAGGACACGGACATCTTCGCTGCCTGGCGCATCGACGAGCAGATCCACAAGGCCCTGGACCGGAAGGTCTTCCTGCCCTCCGGCGGCTCCCTCGTGATCGACCGCACCGAAGCCATGACCGTGGTGGACGTCAACACCGGCAAGTTCACCGGCTCCGGCGGCAACCTCGAGGAAACCGTCACCAAGAACAACCTGGAAGCGGCCGAGGAAGTGGTCCGGCAGCTGCGCCTGCGCGACATTGGCGGCATCATCGTGATCGACTTCATCGACATGGTGCTCGAATCCAACCGCGACCTCGTGCTGCGCCGCATGGTGGAGTGCCTGGGCCGGGACCGGACCAAGCACCAGGTGGCCGAGGTGACCTCGCTGGGCCTCGTGCAGATGACCCGCAAGCGGATGGGCACCGGGCTGCTGGAAGTCTTTGGCGAACAGTGCGAGACCTGCGCGGGCCGCGGCATCGTCACGCACGACGAGCCGGTGGAACACCGCCGCGCCAACACGGTGGCCGCGGAGCACTACGTGCCGCGCACCGAGGCCCAGCCGGCTGCCCGTACGGAGCGCAAGAGCCGTCGCCGCGGCAGGGGAGGCCAGGGCCCGGAGACGGCGCCGGCCGCCCCCGCCGCCGTCCACGCCGAGCCCACCGAGGCCGAACGCCACGCCAAGGCTGAAGCCACCCGTGCCGCGCTGGCGAACATCGCCGCCGCTGCGCACGCCGCGCACCTGCACGACGGGGAGGCCGCCGCTGCCAGCGACGCCGGGGCCCGCCAGGCCGCCGTCGACGCCGTCACACAGCTCGCTGCCGCGGAAGAGGCAGCCGGACGTCCCGCGACCGTGCTGACGTTTGGCGGTGAGCAGGTGGCCCTGCCCTTCGTCGAGCACGCCGAGGGCACGCCGGAACCGGCCCTGACCCTGGACCTGCTGACCGAGGCTTTTGCCAACCTGGGCGACGCCGAGGCTGGCAAGCAGGACGAGCTGCAGGCCCCGGCCACCGAAGCACCCGAGGCACCCGCAGCCGTGCGGGCTGCGGAGGCTCCCGCCTCGGGGGCAGCGGACACCACCACTCGTGGCCGCCGCGGGCGCCGCAACCGGAGCGCCAGCCGCGCCCAGGGCGCTGCGAACGAGACCTCCGTGGAGCACCGCGAGGCGACACGGCCGGCAGCGGCCGGATCGGTTCACGAGGCCAAGGCGCCCGCCGCGGCCAGGCCGGCCTCCGTCCCGGCCGGCAACGAGCCGATCATCCTCGGCGTCGGCGTACCGGCGTCGGAGCTGTAGTCCTCCGCGACTGATCGCTTCCCCGACCGGTCACTTCGACTGGCCGGGCCCGCTGCTGCGTTAACGGACCAGCCCGGTGGCAACGGCTAGGCTGGAACACTGACACGGGGTGCCGCGCATCGGGCCGGCTGAGATCCAGACCCGTTGAACCTGTCCGGTTAGCACCGGCGAAGGGATGTCTGACTTGTCCGCGAGACCGAACCCGTCCGAGTTTCTGCCCAGCGACTTTCTGCTCTCCAAGCCCTCCCACCCGTCGCCGGCCACGCCGCTGCGCATTCCCCGGGTGCTGGCCATCGCCGGGTCCGACCCGTCCGGCGGGGCCGGGATCCAGGCCGACCTGAAGAGCATCGCGGCGAACGGCGGCTACGGCATGGCCGCCATCACGGCCCTGACAGCGCAGAATACCCAGGGCGTGCGCGGCGTCCACGTGCCCCCGGCCGCGTTCCTCACCGCCCAGCTGGACGCCATCAGCGACGACATCGGCATCGACGCCGTCAAGATCGGCATGCTCGGCGACGCGGCGGTGATCGACGCCGTCCGCAGCTGGCTGGAAAAGGTGCGCCCCGCCGTCGTGGTCCTGGACCCGGTGATGGTGGCCACCAGCGGTGACCGGCTGCTGCAGGAATCGGCCGAGGCCGCCCTGCAGGCACTCCTGCCGCTGGCGGACCTCATCACGCCGAACCTCGCCGAACTTGGCATCCTGCTCAGGGAGCCCGCCGCGGCCGACTGGGCTGAGGCCCTGGCCCAGGGCAAGCGGCTGGCCGCCCTGACCGGCACCACCGTGCTGGTCAAGGGCGGTCACCTCCAGGGCGGACAATCAGGGGACGGGCCCGACGACGGCGGATCTGTCGACGGCGATGCCGGGAACGATGCCGGCGCCGGCTGCCCGGATGCGCTGGTCAACACCGGTGGCCTGCTCGGCACCGAAACGGTGGTGGTGCCGGGGGAGCGGATCGCCACGCGCAACAGCCACGGCACCGGCTGCTCCCTGTCCTCGGCCATGGCCACCGTGCAGGCCCGGCTGGGGGACTGGGAAGCGGCGTTGCGGGAGGTGAAGCCGTGGCTGCTGGGTGCGCTCCGTGAGGCCGCGGTCCTGGACGTCGGCTCCGGCAACGGCCCGGTCCATCACTTCCACCACATGCAGCGCCCCACAGACGGCCTGCCCGGCCAGGCCAGCCAGCACGGCCCCGCCGCCCACGGTCCGGCCGAAGGCGAGTTCGCCGCAGCCCTGCGCGCAGGGGCCGCGGACGATCTTGACGCCATCTACGCCCTGGACTTCGTCCGTGGACTGGCCGACGGGACTTTGCCCGAGCGCGAGTTCGCCTACTACCTCGCCCAGGACGCCATCTACCTCAACGGCTACTCCCGGGTCCTGGCCCGTACCGCGGCGATCGCCCCCACCGAGGCCGAGCAGCTGTTCTGGGCCCGTTCGGCGCAGACATGCCTGGAGGTCGAGTCAGAGCTGCACCGGTCCTGGCTTAGCACCCGACCCACGGCGCCCACCCTGGGCCCGGTGACGAAGTCCTACGTGGACCACCTGCTGGCCGCCTCGGTGTCCGGCAGCTACGGGGTCCTCGTGGCGGCAGCCCTGCCGTGCTTCTGGCTCTACGCCGAGGTCGGTTCCACCCTGCACCGGGAGTTCCTTGCCGGCGGCGCCCCCGTGGCACACCCGTACGCCGACTGGCTGCGGACGTACGCCGATGAGGACTTCGCCGCCGCGACCCGGCAGGCCATCGCGTATACAGACACTGCGGCACGACGGGCATCCGAGAGCGAACGGGAGGCCATGGCACTGGCATTCCGGCAGTCGTCAGGCTACGAAGTGGCCTTCTTCGACGCGCCGCGGCTGTACGCCTGACACAACCTGCCCCGCACAGCGGCTACGATAGTGGGGCACGGTTCCGGAAGTCGTTGCGGCAGCACAGCATCTAGACAGTCGAGATCACGGTCAAGAACATTGACATGATCTTTGCTGCAAGACGTTGTGGCGCCTATCACGGACTATCCGCCGGAACCAGCCTCATTTGCGGCCGAAGGCAAAATTAGCGTATTCTAGATCTTCGGTGCTTACGCCAACACTTGGGTTATGACCCTGTGAACAGCCTGCTTGGAATTCCAAGTGGATTTGTTCCGGGGGTAGCTCATGGGTTCCCCCGGGGAATCCACCGGCGTTGAGGCACAGCGTGAGCCGGTCCATACAATTTGGTTCCAGGTTCCGCACGCAAATCTAGTAATAAACGTCGAGAGAAGTGAGTTCCCCAGTGGTGTACGCGATTGTCCGCGCAGGCGGCCGCCAAGAGAAGGTTTCCGTTGGAGACTTCGTTACCCTGAACCGCGTCCCCGGTGGAGCCGGCAGCACCTTTGAGTTGCCCGCACTGCTCCTGGTGGACGGTGACAAAGTCACGTCTGCTGCTGCGGACCTGGCCAAGGTAACGGTTACGGCTGAGATCCTCGAAGACCTTCGTGGTCCGAAGATCGTCATCCAGAAGTTCAAGAACAAGACCGGTTACAAGAAGCGCCAGGGTCACCGTCAGGAATTGACCAAGGTCAAGATCACCGGTATCAAGTAACTCTTCGTTACCGTTCAGGTTCCAGCAGATTCCCCAGAATTTTTGAAGGCAGGCATTCCAAATGGCACATAAAAAAGGCGCGAGTTCCACTCGCAACGGTCGTGACTCCAACGCCCAGTACCTCGGCGTCAAGCGCTTCGGTGGCCAGGTAGTTTCCGCAGGCGAGATCATCGTTCGCCAGCGTGGCACCCACTTCCACCCGGGCGCCGGCGTCGGCCGCGGCGGGGACGACACCCTGTTCGCCCTGGCCCCCGGTGCTGTCGAGTTCGGCACCCGCCGTGGTCGCCGCGTTGTGAACATCGTGGCTGCTGCAGCTGCAGAGTAGCAATAAGTTCTAAATCGGTGGGGCGGGCCATTAGGTCCGCTCCACCGGTGTTTTAACCGCATTACAATCATCTTGGGCCCCTTTGTGGGTCCGGGGAACAGCACTGAGGAGATCCACGTGGCGAGCTTTGTAGACCGGGTAGTACTGCACGTATCCGGCGGTACCGGCGGCCACGGCTGTGTCTCCGTTCACCGCGAGAAGTTCAAGCCCCTCGGTGGTCCCGACGGCGGTAACGGCGGCAACGGCGGCGACGTCATCCTGCGCGTCGACCCCCAGACCACTACCTTGCTCGACTACCACCACGCGCCCCACCGGCACGCCACCAACGGCGGCCCCGGCATGGGTGACTGGCGCGGCGGCAAGAACGGCGAAACCCTGATCCTTCCGGTGCCCGTGGGCACCGTGGTGAAGTCCAAGTCCGGCGAAGTCATCGCCGACCTCGTGGCCGAAGGCGACGAATACATCGCCGCCGCCGGCGGCATCGGGGGCCTCGGCAACGCGTCCCTGTCCTCCCAGAAGCGCCGCGCGCCCGGCTTCGCGCTGCTCGGCATCGAGGGCGAATCCAGCGACGTCGTCCTTGAACTGAAGTCCATCGCGGACATCGCCCTGGTCGGCTTCCCCTCCGCGGGCAAATCCAGCCTCATCGCCGCCATGTCCGCCGCCCGGCCCAAGATCGCCGACTACCCCTTCACCACCCTCATCCCGAACCTGGGCGTCGTCCAGGCCGGTGAAGTCCGCTTCACCATTGCCGACGTCCCCGGCCTGATCGAGGGTGCCAGCGAAGGCAAGGGCCTCGGCCACCACTTCCTGCGCCACGTCGAGCGCTGCGCCGCCCTGGTCCACGTGCTGGACTGCGGCACGCTCGAATCCGACCGCGATCCGCTCTCCGACCTCGCCATCATCGAGGCCGAGCTGGAGAAGTACGCCGTGGACATGAGCTACAGCGGATCCGACGGCGAAGTGGTTCCGCTGAACCACCGCCCCCGCCTGGTGGCCCTGAACAAGGTGGACCTTCCCGACGGCAAGGACATGGCCGAGTTCGTCCGCCCCGAACTGGAATCCCGCGGCTACAAGGTCTTCGAAATCTCCGCGACGAGCCACGAAGGACTCCGCCAGCTCGGCTTCGCCATGGCCGAAATCGTCCAGGCCGCCCGCGACGCCGTCGCCGCGACCCCGCCGAAGGTGGCGGCCCCCGTGCTGCGCCCCCGCGCCGTCAACGAGACCGGCTTCACCATCCGCCGCGAAGAGAAGAACCTCGAACCGCTCTTCCGCGTCCTCGGCGACAAGCCCGTGCGTTGGGTCAAGCAGACCGACTTCACCAACGAGGAAGCCATCGGCTACCTCGCCGACCGCCTGGCCAAGCTCGGCGTGGAAAACGAACTGTTCAAGCAGGGCGCCGTGCCGGGCGACACGGTGGTCATCGGCGAGGACGACGGCGTCGTCTTCGACTGGGAGCCGACCATGATGGCCGGCGCCGAGCTGCTCGCCTCACCGCGCGGCACCGACGTGCGCTTCGCCGACATCGGCGACCGCCCGACGCGTGGCCAGAAGCGCGACGAGCAGCAGGAACGCCGCGACGCCAAGGCCGCCGCCCGCGCCGAGCTCGAGGCGGAACGCAAGGCCGGCATCTGGACCGAGTCCGTCAGTGGACGCCGTGCGCGGCAGCCGCTCAAGGAGAGTGGACTGGGCGCAACAGATGACGAGTAAGACCGTCATCGAGCACCGGTCGCAGCCCCTCAAGGCCCACACCCTCATCGCCCCGGACCGCTCCGCGCTGTCCGGGGCGCGCCGGATTGTCGTCAAGGTGGGCTCGTCCTCGCTGACGTCCATCAAGGGCGGGATCTCCGAAGAGGCCCTGACCGCCCTCGCCGACGCCCTGGCGCACAAGCGTAACGCCGGCACAGAGATCATCCTGGTGTCCTCCGGCGCCATCGCCGCTGGCCTCGCCCCGCTTGGACTCGAGAAGCGTCCCCGCGACCTCGCCACCCAGCAGGCCGCCGCCAGTGTGGGCCAGGGCCTGCTGATGGCCCGGTACACCCACGCCTTCGGCGCGCACGGGGTCACCGTCAGCCAGGTGCTGCTGACCGCGGAAGACCTCGTGCGCCGCAGCCAGCACACCAACGCGTTCCGCGCGCTGAACCGGCTAATGAACCTCGGCGTCGTCCCCGTGGTCAATGAAAACGACACCGTGGCCACCCACGAAATCCGCTTTGGCGACAACGACCGGCTCGCGGCCTTGGTGGCCCACTTGGTCCGCGCCGACGCACTCCTGCTGCTGTCCGACGTCGACTCCCTGTACGACGGCCCGCCGTCGCACGGCGCCAAACGGATTGCGCACGTCTCCGGCCCGCACGATCTCGACGGCGTCTCAATCGGCAGCACCGGCAAAGCCGGCGTGGGCACGGGCGGCATGGCCACCAAAGTCGAAGCCGCCAGCATGGCCGCCGGGTCCGGCATCCACGCCCTGGTCACGTCTACGCCCAATGCGGCTGCCGCACTGGCCGGCGAGGACGTGGGCACCTGGTTCTCCGTCAATGGCGCGCGCAAGCCGATCCGGCTCCTGTGGCTGGCCCACCTGGCGTCCGTGCAGGGCACCCTGGTGCTCGACGACGGCGCGGTCAAGGCCGTCCGCGACCGCCGCACCTCGCTGCTGCCGGCCGGGATCGCCGAGGTGAAGGGCCACTTCGAAGCCGGCGACGCCGTGGAGATGGTGTCCGTCGACAACACGTTGATCGCCCGCGGGCTGGTCAACTATTCCGCCGCCGAGCTGCCCCAAATGCTGGGCCGCTCCACGCGGGAACTCGGCGAGGCGCTGGGCCGCGGATATGACCGCGAAGTTGTTCATGTTGATGACCTGGTGCTGGTCTAGGTCCACTCGACGCCTAAACTGGAAGCATGACTGAGGCCCTGACTTCCGCCACCGCGCCCACCGACACTGCCACCACTGGCACTCCCGTTCCCGCACAGGGCTACGCCGGTGAGCCGGATCCGGCAGGGACGCCGGCCACAGCAACGGACATCGAAGCCGCCGTCCACGCGATCGCTGACCGCTCACGCCACGCTGCCCGCAAGATGGCGCACGCCAACCGGGCCTGGAAGGACCGGGGTCTGCGCGCCATCGGCAAGGCGCTGGTGGAACACAAGCACCAGGTCCTGGCCGCCAACGCCAAGGACGTCGCGGCCGGCCGGGCCGCTGGCACCAGCGCCGCCCTGCTGGACCGCTTGACGCTGACCGAGTCACGCATCACGGCCCTCGCCGCGGCCCTCGAAAACCTCGCCACCTTGCCCGATCCCGTAGGAAACGTGGTGCGGGGGCAGACCCTCCCCAACGGGCTGCGCCTGCGCCAGATCAACGTGCCCATGGGGGTGGTGGCCGCGATCTATGAGGCCCGCCCGAACGTCACGGTCGACATTGCCGGCCTGGCCCTCAAGAGCGGCAACGCCGTCATCCTGCGCGGCGGATCCGCCGCCGCTGCCACCAACGCCGCCCTGATCACCATCCTGAGGGATGCCTTGGAATCGGTGGGCCTGCCCGCCGACGCCGTCCAGACCGTGGACCAGTACGGCCGCGACGGCGCCAACGCCCTCATGCGGGCCCGCGGCCGCGTGGACGTGCTCATTCCCCGCGGCGGGCGCGACCTGATCCAGGCCGTGGTGACGAACTCCGCCGTACCGGTCATCGAGACCGGCGAGGGCAACGTCCACATCTACGTTGATGCCTCCGCCGGCGAGGAAATGGCCGTAGACATCCTCCTGAACGCCAAAACCCAGCGGCCCAGCGTCTGCAACACCGTCGAAACGCTCCTGGTGCACTCCAAGTCCACCGTCCTTCCCGCCGTCGCCGCGGCACTGCGGGCAGCCGGGGTCACCCTGCATGTGGACCAGCGCATCCGCGCCGCACTGCCGGCGTCGATCCAGACCGTGCCGGCCACGGACGAAGACTGGGCCACCGAATATATGGACCTGGACTTGGCGGTGGCCATGGTGGACAGCCTGGACGAGGCCGTCAGCCACATCCGGAAGTGGACCACCGGCCACACCGAGGCGATCCTGACCAACGACCTCGCCAATGCCGAACGCTTCATCGCCGAGGTCGATTCGGCCGCCGTGATCGTGAACGCCTCCACCCGCTTCACCGACGGCGGCGAGCTCGGCCTCGGCGCCGAGGTGGGCATTTCCACCCAGAAACTGCATGCCCGCGGCCCCATGGGACTCACGGAGCTCACCACCACGAAGTGGATCGTGCAGGGCGAGGGCCAGATCCGGGGCTAGCAACGCTGTAACATGGAACGGAAGACCGGAACGGCGGGCACCTCCGCCGTCGTCAAATTTTAAACTCACTAGGGGAGAACATGCTGTCGCAGCAGATCGCCACTTTCGTCGCCGCCGTCGGCGAATCGGGCCACGAGGAACTCGCACCGCTCATTGCACCGCCGTTTGTCATTGGCGGCTCCATGTTCCTTATTCTGGTAATCCTGCTGCTGATCACGCTGTCCTACTCCAACCTGGGCAGGCGCCACGCGGCCGTCGAGGAGCACTCGGATCCGCACCGCCAGCACCCGAACAAGCACGATCACGGCCAAGGTCACTAATATTTCCGCCCCCGTGAAGCAGCGCGGCGCCCAGCGCCGCCTGCGTCTGGGTGTGATGGGCGGCACGTTCGATCCCATCCATCACGGACACCTTGTCGCGGCCAGTGAGGTCGCGGCTAAGTTCGACCTCGATGAAGTCGTGTTTGTGCCCACCGGCCAGCCTTGGCAGAAGTCGGCCAAGAAGGTCAGCGAAGCCGAGCACCGGTATCTCATGACAGTCATCGCTACAGCCTCCAACCCTCGCTTCACCGTGAGCAGGGTGGACGTGGACCGTCCGGGACCGACCTACACGATCGACACGCTCCGTGACCTGCACACCCTGCGACCGGACGCCGACCTGTTCTTCATTACCGGCGCGGACGCCCTGGCCCAGATTTTGTCGTGGAAAGACATCGACGAACTCTGGTCCCTGGCGCACTTCGTGGGTGTGACCCGGCCAGGCCACGTCCTGGACGGCATGGGCCGCAAAGACGTCAGCCTCCTGGAGGTCCCGGCCATGGCCATCTCCTCCACGGACTGCCGCACGAGGGTGGCCGAAGGCAACCCTGTCTGGTATCTCGTTCCGGATGGGGTGGTTCAGTACATCGCCAAGTACGGCCTGTACCACAGCAGCACCGAACCGGTTCGCCTTGTTACCGAACACGCCGAGGCCGCCAACACCGGAAACGGCGCCTCAGGGGTTGCCCCCGCACAGCACGATCCCACCTTCGAGATAACCCAACCAGCCAGCACTGAATGAGTTTGCCATGAGTCAGGAACAGCCTCCCATCCGCAGCCGCCGCGAACTGCGGCAGGCCAGAGATGAACGTCTGGACACTCCGGGACCGGGCGAGCCGACCGAGGCCGAAATCACCGGCCGGCGTCGGGTCCCCGACGCTCCGGTGGACTCTGTGCGTGGCGCTGCCGAGCGGTCCTCCCAGGTCCGGGCCCGGGACCGTGCCGCACTGCGCACCATCAAGGAACTCGCCGAGAAGGAAGGCCAGCTGGCCGGGGGAGGGCCGCCCACCCGGCGCCAGCTGCGGCTCTTGGAGCTGGCTACCGAAACCGCCCCTGCCACCCAGGCCAACACGATCGTGCCGGTGTCGCCGCGGACCCGTGCCACCCCGATGGTTGCCCCGGCTCAGAAGGACGCCGGCTTAAAAGACGCGGCTCAGAAGGATGCCGCCCCGAAGGATACGGCCCCGAAGGGCGCGGCCCCGTCAGCCGCCCCGGCGCCCGAGGCTCCCGCAGCGGACGGTGCAGGACCCGGCGGGAAGACGCCCGAGGGCATGACCGTGGAGCAGGCTCTGGCCGCCCGCGAGCTCCTTGCGGAGCAGGCTAAGAACCAAGTGGCCAAGATGGAGCACATCGCGGCCACGGATCCCGACGCCGTCGATCCTGCCGTCCTGGCCGAGCAGATCGCCCTGGCGGAGCGCGCCGCGGTGCTGAACCGTCGCGCGGCCGCCAAGCAGAAGCTCGCAGAACAAAACAGCCAGCCGGCGGCGCCCCGCAACGATCCGACCACGGCCAACAACCTGGCCATGGTCACCCCCTTGGAATTTGAGAAGGTTCCCGGCGTGGAGCGGCCCGTCATGAAGCGCCCTGCCACGTCGTATGTTCCGGTGGTCACCAACCCGGGTCCCCGGCTGGATGCGCCACGGAAACCCGGCCTGCGTCGGCCGGGCTTGTCCCGCCAGCGGCCCGCAGCTCCGGCTACGGGTTCTGCCGCTGGCAGGGCAGGCGTCCTGGCCCGGGCAGAGGCAGCCGCCAAGGCCGGAACGGCACGGCCGGCAAACGCCGCGGCGAATTCCGTGGGGGAGAATGACGAGCACTTGGTGGGCGGGGAGCCCGTGGCCGCGAATTCGGCCTACGGACTGGAACCCCTGGATGCCGCTACCGCCGGGCTGGGCCGGGCGCGGCGCCTGCGCATGCTCCAGCTCGGCGTCCTGGCCCTGGGGATCGTCGCGCTCATCGCCGGCATCACGCTGATCGTCACCGGGCTGGCCCGCTAGGCCGGCGGCCGTCCACGTCACTAAAAAACGGCACCGGGACTAAGAACCAGCACCGCGACGATTCGGCCCTCTTTTCACCGTAGCGTTCGCCCCACAGTTTTCATTTCAAGAATTTTTCATCACCATAGATTTTCATCACTACAAGGAGTCCCGTGACTGCAACCGATTCATCCATCACTACCGCCCGCCATGCAGCCCGCGCTGCCTCGGAGAAGCTTGCCGAGGACATCGTGGCCCTGGATGTCAGCGAACGGCTGGCCCTGGCTGACGTCTTCCTGATCGCCTCGGCCCCGAGCGAACGCCAGGTCAACGCGATCGTGGACGGCATCGAGGACGAACTTGCCAAGTTTGACCAGAAGCCCGTCCGCCGCGAGGGCCGCTCCGGCGGTCGCTGGGTCCTGCTGGACTACTCCAACGTCGTCATCCACGTCCAGCACGAGGAAGACCGCATCTTCTACGCCCTCGAACGCCTGTGGAAGGACTGCCCCGTCGTCGATCTGCAGCTGGGCGACGACGCCTCCGCCAAGGCTTCCGCCGGTACCGACACGGAGTAGCAATCCGCGCAGCGGCCACGCCCATTGGGGCGAATATGCCCGATTTGGAATTTTCCGAAGGGCTGGTCTAAGATATTTGAGTTGCTTCGGAGAGATCCGGACAAAGAACCGGAACTTTGCAGGTCGGTAGACATGCTCGGAGCAGCGAAAATTCGGGGCTGTGGCGCAGCTGGTAGCGCACCTGCATGGCATGCAGGGGGTCAGGGGTTCGAGTCCCCTCAGCTCCACCGGATAATCCGCCGGAATCGAAAGATTCCGGCGGATTTTTTTCTGCCCGGATCCAGACTGCGGGACTGTGTCAACGATGCGTGCGGCGAGCGAATTCACCGGCCGGCGCGCCGATTGGCGCAAGTGGCGATTGTGGTTTAAGCTAATCAGGTTGCTTGCGGGACGTTGATCCGTCCCCAGGAAATTCGGGGCTGTGGCGCAGCTGGTAGCGCACCTGCATGGCATGCAGGGGGTCAGGGGTTCGAGTCCCCTCAGCTCCACCAGAAAGGGAATCACCGTCAGACGGTGGTTCCCTTTTTCGTACCCTCCGCTCGTGTGCCGCACGTCAAAACGTGCTTCCGTCAAGACGGTCTCACGGCCGGACGTCACAAACTGTCATTTAAGCTCTCCACCCTGAGCTGGACCTTGCTATCGTCGCTAGGAGACAGGCCGCAACGCGGCTCAGCTGGAAGGCCATTTCCGGCTCGACGACTAAGGACCATCATGAAGCGCACACGACTTTCCGTTATCGGCCTCATTGCTGCAGCAGGACTCGCCCTGGCAGGCTGCGGCTCCGCGTCCACCACTCCGGCCAGCTCGGCGCCGGCAGCCGGTGCGGACACGTCCCTGAGCGACGTCAAGAGCGCGGGCGTGCTCAAGGTCGGCACGGAAGGCACCTACAAGCCGTTCACGTTCCACGCCAACGGCAGCGGTGAGCTGACCGGCTACGACGTAGAGATCATCAACGCCGTCGCCGCGAAGCTGGGCGTCAAGCCGGCCTTCCAGGAGACGCAGTTCGACGCCATCTTCGCCGGCCTGGACGCCAAGCGGTTCGACGTCGTCGCCAACCAGGTTTCCATCACGGACGAACGCAAGGCCAAGTACGATTTCTCCACCCCCTACACGGTGAGCACCGGCGTCATCGTCACCAAGGCTGACGACAACAACATCACGTCCTTCGACAGCTTGAAGGGCAAGACCACGGCACAGTCCCTGACCAGCAACTGGTACAAATTGGCGCAGCAGAGCGGCGCGAACGTCGAGGCCGTGGAGGGATGGGCGCAGGCCATCACGCTGCTGAAGCAGGGCCGGGTCGATGCGACCATCAACGACAAGCTGACCTACCTGGACTACCAGAAGACCGACCACGACGCCGCCATCAAGATTGCCGCCGAGACCACTGACAAGTCGCTGAGCGCCTTCGCCCTGCGCAAGGGATCGACCAGCCTGACCGACGCCATCAACAAGGCCCTCGGTGAGCTGGCGGCCGACGGTACCCTGACGAAGATCTCCCAGAAGTACTTCGACGCCGACGTCTCGAAGTAGGCCTGTGAAAGCCGCCGAGAAAGGCCGCGTCCGGGCATGAGCATCAACTGGGAACTCGTGTGGTCATCGCTGGGCCCCCTCCTGATAGGGGCAATCACCGGCACTATTCCCTTGGCGCTGGCCTCGTTCAGCCTGGGCCTTCTGCTGGCCCTGGTGGTGGCCCTCATGCGGCTGAGCCGCAATCGCGCGGTCTCTGCGGTGGCCCGGACCTACATCTCTGTCATCCGCGGAACCCCGCTCCTGGTCCAGCTGTTCGTCATCTTCTATGGGCTGCCGTCCGTCGGAGTCACCATCAGCCCCTGGCCCAGCGCCATCATCGCGTTCTCCCTGAACGTCGGCGGGTATGCCGCGGAGGTCATCCGCGCGGCCATCCTGTCCGTCCCCAAGGGGCAGTGGGAGGCCGGCCACACCATCGGGATGTCGCGCCACCAGACCTTGGTGCGGATCATCCTGCCGCAGGCGGCGCGGGTCTCGGTCCCGCCGCTGTCCAACACCTTCATCAGCCTGGTCAAAGACACCTCGCTGGCGTCGCTGATCCTCGTCACCGAACTGTTCCGCGTGGCGCAGCAGGTGGCCGCCTTCAGCCAGGAATTCATGCTGCTATATCTGGAGGCGGCCGTGATCTACTGGATCATCTGCCTCGTCCTCGCCAGCGGGCAGTCCGCCCTGGAGAAGAGATTGGACCGCTATGTCGCCCACTGAACTCCCGCCCCCTGAACGGCATCCTTCCGACCCCCTTGAGCCTCCGCCCCTTGGGGTTCCGGTCCCGGACGCCGCTGTCCCGGAAGCCGCCCTGCTGACCGTCACCGGCCTGCGCAAGGCGTTCGGCCAGCACGAAGTGCTGAAATCCATCGACCTCGAGGTCCGCCGCGGCGAAGTGGTCACGTTGATCGGGCCGTCCGGATCAGGCAAGACGACGGTCCTCCGGTGCCTGAACGGCCTCGAAATGCCCGACGCCGGCGTCGCTGAGTTCGCGGGGCAACTGACGGTCGACTTCTCCAACCCGGTGGCGAAGAAGCAGGTGCTCGCCTTGCGGGACCGCAGCGCCATGGTGTTCCAGCACTACAACCTCTTCCCGCACAAGACCGTCCTGGAGAACGTGATCGAGGGCCCGGTCCAGGTGCAGAGGCGGCCCAAGGCTGAGGCGATCCAGGCGGCCAAGGAGTTGCTGGCCCGGGTCGGCCTGGCCGGCAAGGAGGACAGTTACCCCTTTGAGCTCTCCGGCGGCCAGCAGCAGCGTGTCGGCATTGTGCGTGCCCTCGCCCTGCGCCCGCAGCTGCTGCTCTTCGACGAGCCCACCTCGGCGCTGGACCCGGAACTCGTGGGTGAGGTCCTGACTGTCATCAAGGAACTCGCGGACGAGGGCTGGACCATGGTGGTGGTCACTCACGAGCTCGCGTTCGCCCGCCAGGTGGCCGACGAAGTCATCTTCATGGACGGCGGCGTGGTGGTCGAACGCGGCCACCCCGACACCGTGCTGCGGGACCCGCGGGAAGAACGCACGCGGCAGTTCGTGGACCGCCTGCTGAACCCGTTCTAGGGCGCCCCGCCGGCGGCGACCGGCGGGCAACGGCGGCGACTAGACTTGGACGGGTGAACGACAGCCTGCCCCCGTGCCCCGAATGCTCCAGCGAATACACCTATGAAATGGGGGCGCTCCTGGTCTGCCCGGAGTGCGCGCACGAATGGTCCGCGTCCGCGCAGAATGACGCAGACGCCGACGCCGATACAGGCGCAGCCGCCGTCATCAAGGACGCGGTGGGCAACGTCCTCGCCGACGGCGACACGGTCACGGTTGTCAAGGACCTCAAAATCAAGGGCAGCTCGACGGTCATCAAGGTCGGCACCAAGGTCCGCGGCATCCGCCTGGTCAACGGTGTTGGCGACCACGACATCGACTGCAAGGTGGACGGCGTGGGCCCCATGCAGCTCAAGTCCAGCGTCGTCAAAAAGATCTGAGCAGGGCCGGATCTTGACTGGCCGGATCCTGACTGTGGAGACAGCGACTGTGGAGTCGGCACGCCTGGCCGACGTCGTGGTGGTCGGCGCCGGGCAGGCGGGGCTGTCGGCGGCCTACCACCTTCAGCGCCGCGGATTTGTCCCGGCGGGCTTGGCCGCGGCCGGCGCCGAAGGGGCCGCAGCAAAAGGACCGGCAGCAGCTGAGGACCGGCCTGCGGGGACGTACATCGTGCTGGACGCCGAGGACGGGCCAGGCGGGGCCTGGCGTCACCGCTGGAAGAGCCTGCTCATGGCCACTGTGAACGGCATCAGCGACCTCCCGGGAATCCCGCAGCCCGACGTGGATCCCGCCGAGGCCAGCTCCAGCTTCCTCACCCGCTATTTCGGCGGGTACGAACACGACCTCGGTCTCGCGATCGAACGGCCGGTGAAGGTGCAGTCGGTGACCCGGGAAGACGATGATCCCGCCGGACGGTTGAACATCACCACCTCCCGCGGCAGGTTTTCTGCCCGCGCCGTGATCAACGCGACCGGCACCTGGACACGGCCGTTCTGGCCCATCTATCCGGGCAAGGCCAGCTTCCGCGGCCGCCAACTACACGTCGCCGACTACGTCTCCGCCGACGAATTCCGCGGCCAGCATGTCATTGTGGTCGGCGGCGGGATCTCGGCCGTCGGGCTGCTCGATGAGATCTCCAAGGTCACCAGCACCACCTGGTTCACGCGCCGGGTGCCTCTCTGGCGCGAGGCCGCCTTCGACCGGCAGGCGGGCCACGACGCCGTCGCCCTCGTTGAGGAGCGGGTGCGCCAAGGCCTCCCGCCGCAGAGCGTGGTCTCCGTGACGGGCCTGATCTGGACCCCGGCCCTGCGCGCCGCCGCAGCGCGCGGCGTCCTGGACCGGCACCCCATGTTCTCCGCGATTGAGCCCGACGGCGTCCGGATGGCAGACGGCAGTTTCCTGGCCGCCGGGGTCATCCTGTGGGCCACGGGATTCCGGGCCGAACTCGAACACCTCGCCCCGTTGCACCTGCGCGGACCCGGCGGTGGCATCGCGATGGACGGCACCCAGGTCGCGGACGAGCCACGGGTCCACCTCGTGGGTTACGGGCCGTCCTCGTCCACCATCGGCGCCAACCGTGCCGGCCGGGCCGCCGTGGCGGGAATCGTCAAACTGCTGGCCCGGACCGGTATAACGTAAAACGTAAACACAGCAGTGCAGCACTAGGGGAGGGCGGACACTCCTGCCCCACACCCAGCCCATTACCCAAGCCCGAGAAGAAACGGCGGCCTAACGCGCGTGGCGGACAACAGCTTCGAATCCCTCTTTGCCCGGCTGAGAAGGTTCCCGGACGTCGAGGCCGCCAACCTGCAGGCCTGGGACGCCACGGACAAACTCTTACTGGAAGCGGCCCTTGAGATGCACGCGGCCGGAATGCTCGCGCCCGGAACGCGGCTCGCGGTGGTGGGGGACCGGTATGGTGCCCTGACCCTCGGTGCCCTAACTCTCGGGCCAGGGGCAGTCGGGGCGGACGCCGTCCGGGTCCACCAGGACCTCATCACCGGTGAACGGGCCCTGCGGGCGAACGCCGAGGCCTTGGGCGTCGACGCCGGCTTCGAGCACCACGCGTTGGGCGCCGGCCTGCTGGAGGGCGCCTCCCTGGTCTTGCTCCAATTGCCCCGGTCCCTGGCCGAACTTGAGGAAATCGCCGACGCCGTGGCCCGCTACGCGGCGCCCGACGTCGTGCTGCTGGCGGGCGGCCGCGTCAAACACATGAGCCTGGGCATGAATGCCGTGCTGGCGCGCTACTTCGACCATGTCCAGCCCCAGCTGGCCCGGCAGAAATCACGGCTGCTGCTGGCCCGGGGCCCCAAGCCGGTCCCGGCCGAGCCGCCGTACCCGGTCACGGAGATAAATGACGAACTCGGCCTCACCGTCTGCGCACGCGGCGCCGTCTTCGCCGGCACCGGCCTGGACATCGGGACCAGGTTCCTGCTGGACTTCCTGCCCCGGATGCCGCACGCCACCCACGCCGTCGACCTGGGCTGCGGCACCGGAATCCTCGCGGCGATGTACGCCCGCGCCAACCCCGACGCCCGCGTCACCGCCACCGACCGGTCTGCGGCCGCCGTCGACTCTGCCCTCGCCACCGCCCGCGCGAACGGCCTGGACGGGCGGATCGAGGTGCTCCAGGACGACGCCATGAGCTCCCTGCCGGACGCCAGCGCGGCCCTGGTCCTGCTCAACCCGCCCTTCCATCTGGAAGCGGCCGTCCATTCGGGCGCGGGGATCAAGCTGATCGAAGCGGCCGGCCGGGTGCTCACCCCGGGCGGGGAACTCTGGACTGTGTTCAACAGCCATCTGCACTACCGGCCGGCGCTCGAACGCCTGATCGGGCCCACCCGCGAGGTCGGCAGGAATCCGAAGTTCACCGTCACGGCAAGCACCCGGCGCCCATAGCGGGAGAAACATAGTGTCTGAAAAGCGCAGGTGTGGGCGCACGCCTGCACGTAACGTACGATTCTGACAACTGCTGTGCGTGGCCAAAGACGTTTAGAGGTAACAGTGACCGAGTTCCGGCAACCCTCTCCGAGGCGAGGGACCAACCTACCGAAGATGGGTGACTTCAACCTCACGGTCATCCTGGATGCCATCCGCCGCGCGCCGGGCGGCATGAGCCGGGTGGAGCTCGCCCAGATCGTCGGACTCTCGCCGCAGACCATCTCCAATATTTCACGCCGCCTGCTGGACCAGCACCTGATCGTGGAGGCAGGCAAGGAAGGCACCGGGCCGGGCAAGCCCAGGACCATGCTCCGGCTCAATCCCGCCGGAATGTATGCGGTAGGCGTCCATCTGGACCCGGCCGTGCTCACGTTCGTCGTGCTGGACCTGCTTGGCGCCGTCGTCAGGCACTCACGGATCAGCACCCCGCCCGGCACCGGCCCCCGGGCCGTCATCGACACCATCTCGGACGAAATCAAGCGGCTCATCCTGGACTCCGGGGTGGACCCGGAACGGATCGCCGGGCTGGGGGTTGCCTCGCCGGGTCCCATCGACCTCAACGAGGGCGCCGTCGTTGACCCCCCGCTGCTGCCGGGCTGGGACCACGTGGGGCTACGGGATGCCCTGGCCGAAGCCACGGGCCTGTCCACGCTGATGGACAAGGACGTCACCGCCGCAGCAGTGGCCGAAACCTGGGCCGGCGGCCCCAGCGGCGAGGGCAGCTTTGTTTTCATGTACATGGGGACCGGGATCGGCTGCGGGATCGTCCTCAACGACGAAGTGGTCCGCGGGACCTCGGGCAACGCCGGGGAAATCGGGCACATCATCGTGGATCCGGGCGGCGCCCTCTGCGACTGCGGACAGCGCGGGTGCGTGAAGTCCTCCGCCATTCCGCAGGTGCTCGTGGCGCAGGCCGAGGCGGCCGGGGTGCTGGACGGTTCGCTCCAGGACAGGAGCGCGCCGGCGGTCCAGGAACGCTTCGCGGAATTGTGTGCGATCGCCGACGCCGGCAACGAAGAGGCCAAGGAAATCATTCGCCGGTCCGCCGTGCTCGTGGCCCGTGCCGTCTCGGCGCTCACCAACGCCCTGGACGTGGACCGCGTGGTCTTCGGGGGCCCGTTCTGGACGTGCCTGTCAGAGGCTTACTTGGAGCAAATCCCTGCCCTGGTGGACGCCAACAGCGCCACCCGGAAGATCCACGGCATCGAAGTGGTGGGCACGGGAGTGGGCGATGACGTCGGCGCCGTCGGTGCCGCCTGCCTGGTGCTGGAACACACGCTGGCCCCGCGCTCCCAGCGCCTCCTCCTCGAGGGATAGTCGGGGCTCGAAGGATAGACGGGCTCGAAGGATAGGCGCCGCTGGCGGGCTGACCGGGCGTCAGTCGATGTCCTCAACCACCGTCCCATAGGGGATAGTGTCGTCCAGATGCGCCTGATGGCCATGCGGAAGCACCAGAACCCGGACGCCGTGCGACTTTTCTGCGGCCGACTGCATGAGGACGGGCCGGACCGTGTTGATGAAGCTCTCGCTCTTGCCGGCGAGGTACTCCTTGTAGCTGGCTGGAAGCTGAATCATGGCAACAGGATAGTCCGGACCGCGGGCGATGGGGAGTGCAGCCTGGCCCTGCCGAAAAAGGCCCTGGCGGCGAACATTATTCTGCCGGGCCCCGCAAACGGCCGTAAAGGTGCGTCTTAATTCGGACGCCGACTTGAAGGGGCCCCGCAACCGGGCCTAGAGTTCTATACAAGTTACCTCAGTAACGTGTCAGCGATCCTCCGCTGAAGGCCGTCCTTGGGAAAATTACACGGGCGGTCCAGGAGGGTGTGGGTGCCCCCATGTGGGCCTGACATTTGCTCACGGACAACTTCGTTTCAGGCGTACCAGTCGCGGCTGCGCCCTGCTGAAGTTCCCTCCGTGTTCCCCAAACTCAATTCACTGACGGCGGTTCCGTTTCCGGTCATCCGGGTTACCGGTCTTCTGTCGGCAGTGTTCACAGCCAAGGACGCAAATGTCACCACCAAGCCTTATCGATACCCATCCCAATCTTGCGGGCGCGGCCCCTGTTGCGCTGTCCTACGAGCTGTTCCCGCCGCGGTCGCCCGCGGCCGCCGAATCCCTCTGGACCACCATCGGCGAGCTGGAAGCCACGGACCCGGACTACGTGTCCGTGACCTACGGGTCCAACGGCTCCAACCACGGCACCGCCCTGGACCTGATCAACCGGCTCGTGCAGGAAACGACGCTGCGGCCCCTGGCCCACCTGACCTGCGTCGGTAACTCCCCGCAGGAACTGGCGGAGATCATCGGCGACCTGCTCGACGTCGGCGTCCGCGGCATCCTCGCCCTGCGCGGTGACCGGCCCAAGGACGGCGCCACCCCGGCGCCGGGATCGCTCCGGTACGCCCAGGACCTGATCGAGCTCATCCGCCGGGTGGAACAGCGCCGCTCGGCGCTGCTGTGCGCCGGCAAGGTGGCGGTCGGCGTCGCCGCCTACCCGACCCGGCACCCGGAATCCCCGAGTGAGGCGCACGACGTCGAGGTCCTGCTGGCCAAGCAGCGCTCCGGCGCCGACTTCGCCATCACCCAGGTCTTCTTCCACACCGAGCAGTACGCCGACCTCCTGACCCGGGCACGCCGGGCCGGGGTGACCATCCCGATCATTCCCGGGGTCATGCCGCTGACCAGCCTCCGGCGGCTCGCCCGGCTGGGCGAACTGACCGGCGTGGAACCGGCCCCGGAACTCATCGAACGCCTCGCGGCCGCCGATACCGATGCCGAACGGACCCGGATCGGCGTCAGCGCCACGGTTGATCTCGCCAACGCAGCCCTGGCCGCCGGGGCCCCCGGCATCCACCTGTACACGTTCAATGAGCACGCCGCCGCCCTGGACGTGCTGGACAAACTCGCCTTGCCCCGCCCGCACCGCGGGATCGGGCACGGCGCCGGCCGCGCCAACGCCTCCCGGCGTGCCGCCAGCGGCCAGCTCGCCAGCTGAGCACCCCACCTTCGTCATCTGTCAACGACAACTTCAAGGACTTCCCATGACTGAACTTCCCATCACGCCCTTCCCGTCCGCCTCGATCCTCGGTTACCCGCGCATCGGCCGCCGCCGCGAGCTCAAGAAGGCCGTCGAGGCCTACTGGGCCGGCAAGATCGACGCCGCCGCACTGGACGCCGCCGCCAAGGAAATCCAGCTCGGCACCGCCAAGCGCCTCCAGGGCCTGGGCCTGACCGAAGCCGCCGCCGTCCCCGGCACCTTCTCCTATTACGACCAGGTGCTCGACGCCGCCGCCCACCTCGGCGCCGTCCCGGCCCGCTTCGGGAACCTCCTCAACGCCGAGGGTCAGCTCGACATCGACGGCTACTTCACCCTGGCCCGCGGCAACAAGGAACAGCAGCCGCTGGAAATGACCAAGTGGTTCGACACCAACTACCACTACCTCGTGCCGGAAATCGGCCCGGAGACCAACTTCGCGCTGACCTCCAACCGGATCGTCGAGGAATTCGAGTACGCCCTCGCCAACGGTGTGGAAACCCGCCCGTACATCGTCGGTCCGGTCACGTTCCTCCTGCTGAGCAAGGCCTCCGATGACGCCCCGGCCGGCTTCAGCCCGCTGTCCCGCCTCGAGGACATCCTCCCCGTCTACACCGCACTGCTTCAGAAGCTCGCCGCCGCCGGCGCCAGCTGGGTCCAGCTCGACGAGCCCGCCCTCGTGGTGGACCAGGACACCCCGGCCGTGGAAATCCAGGCCGCCGTCGCCCGCTCCTACGAGGCCCTCGCCGCCGCGGCGCAGCGCCCGCAGCTGTTCGTCTCCACCCCGTACGGCGCGCTCAACGGCCAGCTCGGCACGCTCGCCGCCACCGGCATCGATGCCCTGCACCTGGACGTCTTCAAGGGCGAGGTCCCGTCCGCCGCGGCCCTCGCCGCGCTGGGCAACAAGACCCTCGTCGCCGGCGTCGTGGACGGCCACAACATCTGGCGCAACGATCTCGCCGCCTCGGCGAAGAAGATCGCCGGACTGAAGAAGTCGGTGGCCAAGCTGGCCATCAGCACGTCCACTTCCACCCAACACGTCCCGCACGACGTCGACGAGGAAGTCCAGCTGTCCGAGCAGCTGCGCAGCTGGCTGGCCTTCGCCGACCAGAAGGCCGTTGAAGTTGTCACCCTTGCCGGTCTGCTGACCGACGAGGCGGCCGTCCAGCCCGCCATCGACGAGGCCACCCGCGTCATCGCCTCCCGCGCCGAGGCCGAGGGCGTCCGCCGCGGCGACGTCCGGTCCCGCACCGGCGCCCTGACCGACGCCGACTTCAACCGCTCTGCCTACGCCGTCCGCGAGGCAGCCCAGGAGAAGGCGCTGCACCTGCCGCCGCTGCCCACCACCACCATCGGCTCCTTCCCCCAGACCTCGGAAATCCGCACCGCCCGGGCCCGCGCCAACCGCGGCGACCTCACCACGGAGCAGTACGAGCAGCTCATGAAGGAAGAGATCAAGCGCGTCGTTGAGCTGCAGGAAGAGCTCGGCTTCGACGTTCTGGTCCACGGCGAGCCCGAGCGCAACGACATGGTCCAGTACTTCGCCGAGAACCTCGAAGGCTTCGACGTCACGGTGCACGGTTGGGTCCAGTCCTACGGCTCGCGCTGCACCCGCCCGTCCATCCTGTGGGGCGATGTCACCCGCAGCGCCCCGATCACGGTGGAATGGGCCAAGTACGCGCAGTCCCTGACCAACAAGCCGATGAAGGGAATGCTCACCGGCCCGGTCACCATCCTGGCGTGGTCCTTCGTCCGCGACGACCAGCCGCTTGGCGAGACCGCCAACCAGGTGGCCCTGGCCCTCCGGGACGAGATCGCCGACCTCGAAGCGGCCGGCATCAAGGTCATCCAGGTGGACGAGCCCGCCCTGCGCGAGCTGCTGCCGCTGCGCAAGGCCGACCAGGCCGCGTACCTGGACTGGTCCGTGAAGTCCTTCCGGCTCTCCACCGCCGGCGCCGCGGACGCCACCCAGGTCCACACCCACCTGTGCTACTCCGAGTTCGGTGCCATCATCGACGCGATCGACGGCCTCGACGCCGACGTCACCTCGATCGAGGCCGCCCGCTCCCGCATGGAGGTTGTGCACGACCTCGAGTCCCACGGCTTCGGCCGCGGCGTGGGCCCGGGCGTCTACGACATCCACTCGCCGCGCGTCCCGGGCGAGCAGGAAGTCACCGAGCTGCTGAGCACCGCGGTCAAGCACGTCCCGTCCCGCCAGCTCTGGGTCAACCCGGACTGCGGCCTGAAGACCCGCGGCTACGCCGAGACTGAAGAGTCCCTGCGCAACCTCGTCACGGCCACCAAGACGGTCCGCACCGAACTGCTGCAAGCAGCCAAGTAACCCGCCTTACCCACATACGACGCCGGCCGGTCACCTCACAAGGTGGCCGGCCGGCGTCGTACGTTCTTAGTCATCGATTGCTGAGTAACCGCCGTTTTGAGCGCTCAAAAGGGCGGCTACGGAGCACTCAATTCAAAATTCCCGAGTCAGGATCCCCGAGTCAGGACTCCCAGAGGATTTCGTCGTCGACGACGCCGTCCTCATCCGCGGAGGCGACCAGGACCTCGTCGGTGAAATGCTGGCCCAGCGTGAAGTCCAGGACGAAATAGCGTTCCGGCTGGCCCGGGTAGATGCCCACGTGGCCGAGCTTGAGCGCCTTGAGGAAGACCTCGTCGGTCAGCTGGCTCTTGTCCTCGACGCCGAAGACTTTCTTGAGGTGTTCGTCCTTGATCGCGTTGCAGTGGAAGTGGCGGTACTCCTGCGGGCTGGTGCCTTCCTGGTCCAGTTCCTCGGCGATCATTTCGCGGACCTGGTCCACGAGTTCGGGCAGGAAGCGCAAGCGGTAGTCAACTTTATGCATGGCAGCCTCATCGAAGTGGTCATGCGCGTTGACATTCAGGTCAAGCTCCACGGTCTGGCCCGCCAGCTCATGCGTGGCGGTGAGATTATGGTCCCTTCCGTGATTGAGCTCGACCTCGCCGAAGTGCTTGCTCGCTACCTTGTTCATATGTTCAACATAGTCCTGAAAAGCGGACCATTCCAGCGTTGGAAGGGTTTTATCCGGTGCTGGACCGGCGGACATCCGTGTGACTGTACATTGATCGGATGCAGCATGTAGCCTCGCCCGTCGTCCGTGCCCGGGCCGTGTTCGACGCCGGGACCACCCGTCCGCTCACGTGGCGGCTGGAGCAGCTCCGCCAGCTGCGGCGCCTGCTGGCGGAGCGGCAGGCGGACTTCGCCGAGGCCCTCGCCAGGGACGTGGGCAAGCACCGCACCGAGGCGCAGCTGGCGGAGATCGGGTTTGTGGACGCCGAGGCGGCACATCTGGAACGGCACCTCGAAGGCTGGCTGCGGCCCCGCCGCGTGCCGGTGCCGCTCGCAGTGCAGCCTGCCCGTGCATGGACCGAACTGTCGCCGCTGGGCGTGGTGCTGGTGATGGGGCCGTGGAATTACCCACTGCAACTGCTGCTCGGCCCGCTGGCCGGCGCGCTGGCCGCGGGGAACACCGTGGTGCTCAAGCCGAGCGAACACGCCCCGGCCACCTCGGCCGCGCTGGCCCGGTGGATGCCCGAGTACCTTGCCGGCGCCGTCGAGGTGGTTGAGGGCGGCATCCCGGAGACTGGGGCGCTGCTGGCCGAACGCTTCGACCACATCTTCTTCACCGGGGGAGAGGCCGCGGCCAAGGTGGTAATGCGCGCTGCGGCCGAGCATCTGACCCCCGTGACGTTGGAGCTCGGCGGCAAATCCCCGGCCTATGTGGATGCGTCCACGGATCTGGCCACGGCTGCCAAGCGGATCGCCTGGGGCCGGTTCATGAACGCCGGGCAGACGTGCGTGGCCCCGGATTACGTCCTGGCCCGGGAGGAGGTCCTGGAGCCGCTGCAGGTCGAGCTGGTCAGGGCCGTCGCGGTGCTCTTCGGGACGGACCCGGCGGCGAGCCCGTCCTACGGCCGGATTGTCGATGACCGCCACTTCGCACGGCTCGCTGCCCTGGCCGACGCGAGCACGGTGGTGCACGGCGGACAGCGCGACGCCGCCAGCCGCTACTTTGCACCCACCCTGCTGCGCCCGGCGCCCGGCGACGCCGTCATGGCGGAAGAGATCTTCGGACCGCTCCTCCCGCTGGTGCCCGTCCACGGGGTCGACGAGGCTATCGAGGAGGTCAACGGGCGGGCCAAACCGCTGGCCCTCTACGTCTTCAGCAAGGATCCGGCTACGCGCCGTGCCTTCGCCGAGCGGACCTCGTCCGGGGCATTGTGTTTCGACGTTCCGGCGGCCCACCTGTCCGTCCCCGGGCTTCCCTTCGGCGGGGTCGGCGGCAGCGGCATGGGGGCCTACCACGGGGAACATTCGGTGCGGACCTTCTCGCATGAACGCCCCACGCTGGACAAGCCGCTGTGGCCGGACACACTGGAACTCATCTACCCGCCGTACACCCGGACCAGGCACCGGATCATCGACGCGCTGGTGGCACCGGTCGGAAAGCGGATCAGGTCCTAGCCGGCTTCCACGCCGTCCCATTCGACCTCGACCCAGCGCGTCCCCTCTTCGTCCCAGGACTCCGAGTGCCCGAGCAGGGCTATGTCATCGAAGCTCACCTCGATGCCATGGCGCTGCAGGGTGTCCCGGAGTTCCTCGGTGGCCGCGCGGACGGCCGCGGCGATTACTTCGGGGTTGTCGGAGGCGACGGGACGGGAGGCTGAATAGCTTTTGCTCATGGACCCCATCCTTCTCGGTCGGGCTCGGCAGGGAAACCCTCTATGGGCCCTCCGGCTCAGGCGCCTAAACTGAGCCCGTTCAGCTCAGTCCTGTCGTGCGGTGCCGAGCCGGTGCATCGTCTCGGCCAGCAGTTCCACGAACAACTGGACCTGGGCGGTCCGCTTCTCGTTGAGCAGCAGGGCGAAAACATTCCGGGCCAACCGGATCTCCGGGACATCAAGGACCACCACGTCGGCCGGCCGGTGCCGCAGGGCCAGTTCGGGGACCAGGGCCGCGCCGAGCCCGGCGGCCGCCATCTCCAGGCTGGCGTGGAAGTCATCGCTGTAGGCCACCACGCGGGGGTGCAGGTTGCAGCTCGCGAAGAGGCGTTCGATCACCGTGGCGTCGGACGTGCCCGGGTGGTGCATGATCCAGGGCATGTCCGAGAGATGTGGTGCGGCCACCTTGGAATCCGTGCCGATGCCCCAGGCCGCCGGCAGCACCACCCGGAAGTCGTCGTCGCCGATCCACTGCCGGTCCACGGTGTGCGGCCAGGCGAGGCCGGACTGTCCCACCTGGTACACCAGGGCAACATCGAGTTCGCCGCCGGTCCGCAGCCCCTGGATGGTCTGGGCCGGTTCCGCGACCGAGACCCGCAGGTCGATGCCGAGCTTCTTCCAGGCCGGGTTCTGCAGGATCGGCGGGAGCACATAGGTGGCGAGGCTCGGGAAGATGCCCAGCCGCAGCTCCTGGCTGGGGCTCTCCTGCGCCCGGGAGGCGGCTGCCATGAGCGTCTCGATGTCCGTCAGCACCTTGGCAGCGTGCCGGGTCATGACGACGGCGGCTTCCGTCGGCTGGATGCTGCGGGCCGCCCGCTGGAACAAGGTGACGCCGGTGTCGCGTTCCAGCGCCGACATCTGCTGGGAGACGGCCGAGGCCGTGTAGCCCAGCCGGGCCGCTGCGGCCGCAAACGATCCCAGCCGGATCACTTCCACAAGGGTCCGCAGATGGACGGGGTTGATCAAGGGCTGCCCTTCGCCTGGTAGCGGTCCACGGAATCGGGACCGGAATTCCCGCTTCATTGTGGCATATCCGGCCCACCCCGGACCCCACCCAGGCTTCGGATGCCGGCGCTACAGGCGCCGAACTGAAAGCCGAACTGAAAAATGCGGAATTCATACTCATCCGGCCGTCTGACGGCAACGAATTGCCCACAAGAGACTTCGGGTTAGACAGCATCTCGCCCTAATCAACAGCGCTAAACAACGGGAGCAGACCAGTGTCACAAGCAGCAGGGATTCCAGCAGGCCGCCGCGTCGCCGTCATCGGCAGCGGAGTGGCGGGGTTGACCGCCGCGTACGTGCTGAACGGGCAGGACAGGGTAACCCTCTTCGAGGCGGACTCCCGGCTCGGCGGCCACGCCCACACCCACGATGTGCCGCAGCAGAACGGGCCCACCCTGGGCGTGGACACCGGCTTTATCGTCCACAACGAGCGCACCTACCCCACGCTCCTGCGCCTGTTCGCCGAGTTGGGCGTCCAAACCCAGGAGTCGGAAATGAGCATGTCCGTCCGCTGCGACGGCTGCGGCCTGGAATACGCCGGCGCGCGGCCCAAGGGGCGCGGCATCATTGCCCGGCCATCCACCCTGCTGCGCGGCCGCTACCTGTGGATGCTGCTCGAAGTCACCCGGTTCCACCGCCGCGCCCGCGCCCTGCTGGCCGAACCGTCCGCCGGCGCCGGCGCCGGTACCGGCACAGAACTCACCTTGGGCGAGTTCCTGGCCCGGGAGAAATTCAGCAGGTACTTCATCTCGCACTTCATGACCCCGGTGGTCAGCGCGGTCTGGTCCTGTGACCCCACCACCGCTCTGGCGTACCCGGCCCGCTACCTGTTCACCTTCCTGGGCCACCACGGCCTGCTCGGCGTCAAGGGCTCGCCGCAGTGGCGGACGGTCACCGGCGGCTCGCGCAGCTACGTCGACAAGGTGGCCGAGACCCTGCCGGACATCCGGCTCGCCAGCCCCGTCACCACGGTGCACCGGCATGACGACGGCGTGGACGTCACGTCCGCGCTGGGTGCCGGGACTGTGCGCGAGACCTTCGACGCCGTCGTCATCGCCACGCACCCGGCACAGGCCCTGCGCATGCTCACCGGTGCCTCGGACGCCGAGCGGGCCGCCCTGGGCGGCATGCCGTACTCGGTGAACCAGACCGTCTTCCACCGCGACCCAGCCGTGCTGCCGGCCAGCCCCAACGCCCAGGCCTCTTGGAACTACCGGCTGCCGTCCTGCAACGCCCGGCCGGACACGGTCCTGGTCAGTTACGACATGACCCGGCTGCAGCGGCTGGAGCCCGCGGACGGCGGCCGGTACATCGTCAGCCTCGGCGAATCCGAACTGATCGACGGCGCCGCGGTCCTGGACCGGATGGTCTACGAGCACCCGCAGTACACCCCGGAGTCGCTGCAGGCGCAGCAGCGGATCCTCGAGCTCGGCGACGAGCGCCTGGCGTTCGCCGGCGCATACCACGGCTGGGGATTCCACGAGGACGGCGCCTTGTCAGGCCTTAAGGCTGCCGGCCGGCTGGGCCGCGAGTGGGAACAGCTCCCGGTAAACATCGGCAGCGTCAATGGCGCCGCCGCGGCCGTGGACCCGGACCTCCAGCCGGCCACAGTTCAGACAGCCACAGCGGAGGTGCCATGAGTGCGCAGGACTCCCAACACCAGGCCTCGATCTACCGCACCGTCATCTCGCACGTGCGGCGCACCCCGCTGCGCAACGCCTTCACCTACCGCAGCTACAGCTGGTATGTCGACGTCGACCACCTCCCGCAGCTCCCGCGCCTGCTCCGGCCGCTGGCCGGGTTCCGGGCGGAGGACCACCTCGGCGATCCGGACGGCACGCTGCGCGGCAACGTGGAACGCTACCTTGCCACGCAGGGGATCGGGCCCGCGCAGGGCAACGGGCTCGACGGCGGACGCATCACCATGCTCGCCAGTGCCCGGGTGCTGGGGCACGTCTTCAACCCGCTGAGCGTGTTCTGGTGCCATGACGCCGCCGGTGAGCTGCGCTGCGTCGTCGTCGAGGTTCACAACACGTATGGGGAGCGGCACTGCTACCTCCTCGAAACGGACGGCGCAGGCCGGGCGAGCGTCCCGAAAGCCTTTTACGTCTCGCCGTTCAACGACGTCGACGGCGAGTACCGCATGAAGCTCCCCGAACCCGGCGAACGGCTCGCCGTATCGATCGTCCTGGAACGGGAGGGCCAGCAGCCCTTCGTCGCCACCATGGACGGCGTCCGCCGCGAAGCCACGCTGCGGAACATCGCGTCCGCGGCGCTCGCGGTACCCCTGGCCCCGCTGCGTGTCGCAGCCCAGATCCGCTGGCAGGGCATCAGGCTGTGGGCGCGCCGCCTGCCCATCATCAAGAAACCACACCACCCTTCACAGGAGGCAGTTCAGTGACAATGACCGAAGCGACCGGATCCGGTACGGGACGGGCAGAGGGCACCACGCGCAGCAGCACCATCAACGGCACGGCCGTAAATAGCGGGGCCGTAGCCAGCAGGGTGCCGTACACCGTTCCCCAGCCGCCCGTCACCATCGACGCCGCCATCTGGCCCAGCATCGCGGCCGTGCCCTCGAGCCTCAAGGCCCGTGTGGCAGGACGGGCTGCGGACGCCATCTTCAAGGCGGCCGTGCGCAGGCTGCCGCTGGAGGTCCGGTACCCGGACGGCACCGTGCTGGGTAAAGCCGGGCTGGGGCAGGGAGCACCCGGCAACGACGCGCGGGGCGAGGTGACTCCCGCCCGCACCGCCTACCCCGTCATGACCATCAACCGGCCGGAAGCCTTCGCCACCCGGCTCGGCGACGGCGGCCTGATCGGCCTGGGCGAGTCCTTCATGGCCGGCGACTGGGACGCCGATGACCTCACCGCCGTCATGGAGGTGTTCGCCTCCCGCGTCGGCACGCTTGTACCCGAGCCGCTGCAGAAGCTGCGCGGCCTCTACCTGCCGCACCAGCCGCGCAGGGAGCGGAACACCGAGAAGAACACCCGCTCCAACATCTCGCGGCACTACGACCTCTCCAACGAGCTCTTCGCCTCGTTCCTGGACAGCACCATGACGTACTCCAGCGCGCTCTTTCCGGAAAGCGGCGATGCCCTGCGGAACGTGCCGTGGGACGGGCTGGCCGCCGCGCAGCAGGCCAAGATCGACCGCCTGCTGGACAAAGCCGGCGTGAAGGAAGGCACCCGCGTCCTGGAGATCGGCACCGGCTGGGGCGAGCTGGCCCTGCGCGCCGCCGCCCGCGGCGCCACGGTGTACTCCGTCACCCTCTCCAGCGAACAGCAGGAACTGGCCCGCCAGCGCGTGGCCGAGGCCGGCTACGCCGACGCCGTCACAATCGAGCTCAAGGACTACCGCGCCGTGGAGGGGGAGTACGACGCCGTCGTCTCGGTCGAAATGATCGAGGCCGTCGGCTTCGAATACTGGGCCACGTACTTCCAAACCATCGAGCGGGTTCTTGCCCCCGGCGGCAAGGTGGCCATCCAGGCCATCACCATCGCCCACGACCGGCTGATGGCCACCCGCACTAGCTACACCTGGGTGCACAAATACATCTTCCCCGGCGGCGTCATTCCGTCCGTCCGCGCCATCGAAGACATCACCGAGAAGCAGACCGGACTGCGCGTGCGCGAACGCCTCGCCATGGGCGAGCACTATGCCCAGACCCTGCGGCTCTGGGAGGAGCGGTTCATGGCCCGCGCGGACGAGGTAGGGGCCATGGGCTTCGACGCCGTCTTCCAGCGGATGTGGCTGTTCTACCTGTGCTACTCCCGGGCCGGTTTTGAAACGGGCTACCTGGACGTGCAGCAGATCGTGCTCGACCACGCTCTAACGAAGAGTGCCGCCACCCCGGGCGCTATTTGAACGCGGGGTGTTAGAACAATCACGATCCGTTTGAGGCGGGCGCCACGGTGCCCGCCTCTTTCGTGTGCCCGGACACCAGATGTAGTGTCCGGCGCCACCGAGGCGCCTACCGGCGGAGGATCGCGACACGCCGTCTGCGGTGCGACACGCGGGGGTGATTAATGTGGGTAACTACTGCACAGGGTGTGGATTTCGTCCGCCAAAATGGCTGAAATCCGGACATTTGGAGGGCCCCCTCCTGTGGATTAAAGGTGGGTTAAATGACATACTTGTAATACATCATCTTGGGGTCCGCGTGAGGCTCTTGCACTACATGTAGTATCGACATACAGTTCCAGCAGAGCATCAGGGCGGGACAGCCGGAGCCGGGATAGCGCTCCACCGAAGACTTCAACAAAGGGGACAGGACCATGACCGTTACGGTTTACACGAAGCCGGCCTGCGTTCAGTGCAACGCGACCTACCGCGCGCTGGACAAGAAGGGTATCGCCTACCAGAGCGTCGACATCTCCCAGGATGCGGACGCCCTTGAGCGCCTGAAGTCCCTGGGCTACATGCAGGCTCCCGTTGTTGTCACCGACCAGGATCACTGGTCCGGTTTCCGCCCGGACAAGATCGAAGAACTGGCGCAGGCCGCCGCCGTCGCTGTAGCCTGAAACGCCCAACGGCCTGAAACGCCCGATAGCCTTAAAAGCTCAGGGACGCCGCTACCAGGCAAGAATTCACGGTAGATGAGGTGACCGCCGTGGTTGTAACAACAGATGATCGGGTGGCTGCCGCGGCTGACAGCGGGGAAGCGGTCAGCACAGCGGCTCCCGAGCTAACACACTGCCGCCTCATCTACTTTTCCTCCACCTCCGAAAACACGGCACGCTTCATTGCGAAGCTGGGCGTCGACGCCGCCAGGATCCCCCTCTACCCGAGGGACGCTCCGCTGGTGGCCCGGGAGCCCTACGTGCTGGTGTTGCCGACCTACGGCGGCACCGGGGGAGAGGGATCTGTTCCAAAGCAGGTCATTAGGTTTTTGAACGACCCGGGCAACCGGAAGCTGATCCGCGGAGTGATCGGCGCAGGGAACACCAACTTCGGGGACAACTACTGCATGGCCGGCGACATCATCGCCGCCAAGTGCAAGGTCCCGCACCTATATCGCTTCGAACTCATGGGGACGCCGGAAGACGTCAACCGCGTACAACAAGGATTGGAAGAGTTTTGGACACGACTGTCGCAGACACAGCAGTAACTGAGGGCGCAGGCACCCACGCGGGCACCGGCACCGGCGCCGCCGTCGAAAAGCAGGACAAGCACGAGATGCCGGCCGCCTACAAGGGCCTGGGCTACCACGAGCTCAATGCCATGCTGAACCTCTACGGCCCCAACGGAGAGATCCAGTTCGAGGCCGACCGCGAGGCCGCGCACCAGTACTTCCTGCAGCACGTGAACAACAACACCGTGTTCTTCCACGACCTCGAGGAAAAGCTCGACTACCTCGTCAAGAACGAGTACTACGAGCGCGAGACCCTCGACCAGTACACGATGAACTTCATCCGCGAGCTCTACAACCGCGCGTACAAGAAGAAGTTCCGCTTCGAGACCTTCCTCGGCGCGTTCAAGTTCTACACCTCCTACACGCTGAAGACGTTCGACGGAAAGCGCTTCCTGGAGCGCTACGAGGACCGGGTCTGCATGGTGGCCCTGCACCTTGCCCGCGGCGACGAGAAGCTCGCCACGCAGATGGTGGATGAGATCATCGAGGGCCGCTTCCAGCCGGCCACCCCGACGTTCCTGAACGCCGGCAAGAAGCAGCGCGGCGAGCTGGTCTCCTGCTTCCTGCTCCGCATCGAAGACAACATGGAATCGATCGGCCGGTCCATCAACTCCGCGCTGCAGCTCTCCAAGCGCGGCGGCGGCGTGGCCTTCGCGCTGACCAACATCCGCGAGGTCGGCGCGCCGATCAAGCAGATCGAAAACCAGTCCTCCGGCGTCATCCCCGTGATGAAGCTCCTCGAGGACAGCTTCTCCTACGCCAACCAGCTCGGTGCCCGCCAGGGTGCCGGCGCGGTGTACCTGCACGCTCACCACCCGGACATCTACCGCTTCCTGGACACCAAGCGCGAGAACGCGGACGAGAAGATCCGGATCAAGACCCTCTCGCTCGGCGTCGTCATCCCGGACATCACCTTCGAGCTGGCCAAGCGGGACGAGGACATGTACCTGTTCTCCCCGTACGACGTCGAAAAGGTCTACGGCATGCCGTTCTCCGATGTCTCGGTCACCGAGAAGTACTACGAGATGGTGGACGATTCCCGGATCAAGAAGACTAAGATCAAGGCGCGCGAGTTCTTCCAGACCCTCGCCGAGATCCAGTTCGAGTCCGGCTACCCGTACATCATGTTCGAGGACACCGTGAACCGGGAAAACCCGATTGACGGCAAGATCATCATGTCCAACCTGTGCTCGGAGATCCTGCAGGTCTCGCAGCCCACGACGTACCACGATGACCTGTCCTACGACCAGACCGGCAAGGACATCTCCTGCAACTTGGGGTCGCTGAACATCGCCAAGACCATGGACTCGCCGGACTTCGGCCTGACCATCGAGACGGCCATCCGGTCCCTCTCGGCCGTCTCGGACATGTCCAACATCACCTCGGTGCCCTCGATCGCCCGCGGCAACGACCAGAGCCACGCCATCGGCCTCGGCCAGATGAACCTGCACGGCTACCTGGCCCGCGAGCGGGTCCACTACGGCTCCGAAGAGGGCCTGGACTTCACCAATATCTACTTCTACTCAGTGGTGTACCACGCGGTCCGGGCCTCCAACCTGCTGTCCATCCAGACCGGCCAGACCTTCGGCGGCTTCGAGAAGTCCAAGTACGCCTCCGGCGAGTTCTTCGATAAGTACACCGAACAGGAATGGGTCCCGCAGACCGAGAAGGTCGCGGAGCTTTTCAAGAACATCCACATCCCCACGCAGGATGACTGGCGCGAGCTGAAGGCGTCCGTCATGGAGCACGGCATCTACAACCAGAACCTGCAGGCCGTGCCGCCCACCGGCTCGATCTCCTACATCAACAACTCCACCTCCTCGATCCACCCGGTGGCGTCCAAGATCGAGATCCGTAAGGAAGGCAAGCTGGGCCGCGTGTACTACCCGGCGCCGTACCTGACGAACGACAACCTGGAGTACTACCAGGACGCGTACGAGATCGGCTACGAGAAGGTCATCGACACCTACGCCGCTGCCACCCAGCACGTGGACCAGGGCCTGTCCCTGACGCTGTTCTTCAAGGACACCGCCACCACGCGCGACATCAACAAGGCCCAGATCTACGCCTGGAAGAAGGGCATCAAGACCATCTACTACATCCGTCTCCGCCAGCTCGCGCTGGAAGGGACCGAGGTGGACGGTTGCGTTTCATGCATGTTGTGATCAGCTGATTTAGGTTGATATCTGCTTAGGTACGACGGCGGGCAGCCGCCCGCCGTCGTACGCTTAACTTAACGAAGAACCCAACTTTTAGGGGATGACATGACCGAGAAGGTCAAGCTGCTTAGCCACGTCGAGGCGATTAACTGGAACCGCATCCAGGACGACAAGGACGTGGACGTCTGGAACCGCCTGGTCAACAACTTCTGGTTGCCGGAGAAGATCCCGCTGTCCAACGACGTGCAGTCGTGGGCGACGCTGACCCCGGACGAGCAGCAGCTCACCATGCGCGTGTTCACCGGCCTGACCCTCCTGGACACCATCCAGGGCACCGTCGGCGCCGTCTCTCTGATTCCGGACGCGATCACCCCGCACGAAGAGGCTGTCTACACGAACATCGCGTTCATGGAGTCCGTGCACGCCAAGAGCTATTCCTCCATCTTCTCCACGCTGGCCTCCACCAAGGAGATCGACGAGGCCTTCCGCTGGTCCACCGAGAATGTGAACCTTCAGAAGAAGGCGCAGATCGTCATGGACTACTATCAGGGCGACGACCCCCTGAAGCGCAAGGTGGCCTCCACGCTGCTGGAGAGCTTCCTGTTCTACTCGGGCTTCTACCTGCCGATGTACTGGTCCTCACGGGCCAAGCTGACGAACACGGCCGACCTTATCCGCCTGATCATCCGCGATGAGGCCGTCCATGGCTACTACATCGGCTACAAGTTCCAAAAGGGTCTGGAGAAGGTCTCCGAGGAGCGCCGGCAGGAAATCAAGGACTACACGTTCGAGCTGCTCTTCGAGCTGTACGAGAACGAGGTCCAGTACACGCACGACCTCTACGACTCCGTCGGCCTGGCCGAGGACGTCAAGAAGTTCCTCCACTACAACGCCAACAAGGCCCTCATGAACCTGGGCTACGAGGCCATGTTCCCGGCCTCCGTCACCGACGTGAACCCGGCGATCCTCTCGGCCCTGTCGCCGAACGCTGACGAGAACCACGACTTCTTCTCGGGCTCGGGTTCGTCTTATGTGATTGGCAAGGCTGTCAACACTGAGGATGACGACTGGGACTTCTAGTCCCTCCTCCTCCCTCCACCTGTTCAACTAGAACGACGACCCCGCACGCAGGAGCGTGCGGGGTCGTTTTTTCTCGGCCAGCACAGTCGCTCATTGCTATGAACCCGGCCCATGTGTCAAGTTTCGATATCCTTGATGTGCGGACGCGTTTTCACCACCATTTATTTCTTGCATTTGCTATAGCCTCGGCAAGCTTCGGGTAGGCATAGTAGTCATCGGCTACGTCTCTTCTGCCCTTCAATTCCCCAACCAATCCATCCCATGAATCCAAATCTTGTAGTCGTTCCCTTGTTTGCTCAAAGAGATTCAGAAGGAGATCCGGCATATAGGCGGCCATGCTTATCTGGCTATTCGTCAGGACGCTTTCGCGAACTATTCGAAGGTCACTCTCGCTCAAGAAATCGGTGAGTAACAGAATATTGCGCATGTTGGCTTCTGCGTCTCTAAATGAGGCGGAAGAGTCCAGAACGCTAAGAGTCCGGGGAACAAAGTGAGGGGCGGGCTGATCGCTCAACAGCTTGGTCAAGGAACTCTGTTCTAACGTTTGGATCCTGGCCGTATACAGGGCATGCAGCTCAGGATCGTGTGGCAGAGGCATAAAGAAGAGGCCTTCTTCGACACAGAGATCCATGTCCGCGTGCTCGATCAAGGATAAGGCTCGATCCTTGAGCCCTGGGGGCACTAGCGCCCAAAACTCTTGGTAGTGACCGAACGCTGCCAGAACATGAATGAGTTCCACATCGGTCAGGCCATTTCCCCGTTCCTTCTTGAGGAGAACATCACTTAGGGTGTCGCGGTGCAAAGATGGCGCGAAGTTCCTCAGGGACGCGGAGGCTTGCCGATGACGTCTGGGGGTCGACTCCAACGCTTCGGCCGGGAAGGTGATGCAGCCCTTAATGATAATTTGGGCAACACTGCGTTGAAGGCTCTCCTTCGTCCTGTCGAAATAATTATCCTTCAGAAAGGCATCAAGGTTCTTTTGGGGCCACGAGACCCCTAGGACCAACTGAGAGAATCTGTCGACTATTTGTCTTCCAGGCGCCGGTGGCTGACTGAGAACTGCATCAACAGCCATTGCCAAGTAAGACCTGACACGCTCCGGCCCGGGCGAGAACGGGCGGGTTGGTTCAACAAAGGCAGGATGCGCACACAAATGACGATCCTCGTAAAGGCGGGTCAGGTCTCTGTACTCTTGGCCTGAAATCAGTTCGAAGTCATCACGCACCTTTTCAAGCAGAGTCGATTCAAACTGCTGCAGATGTGGCCTGTCACCTTGGCGAATGGACTGGTCGAGCCGTTCGATCAGGGTGGACGCCTCGGGAAAATTCGTTTCCCCTAAAAATCTGATTTTGGCTGTCAAATCATAGGCGATACTTGTCCATGTAGTAATAACGGCGGTTCGGTAGGCTCCGGCTTGGTACGCACGCACGGCCTCGCGAAAGTGCTCCCGGCTCTCAGAGTCGTAGACTTGCGACAGCAGTACTTCTAAATCCCTCATACATATCTTTCTTTCTTTTGAGAACGAATTTGCGCGTTATACCTGCCCGTCAGCCTCGCGCTTCGGCGAATCGTGCTGCCATCGATTCCATCTGCTCCATGACCAGCTTGATGGCCTCGGGCTGCTTGTCAGGCGGGTATCCGAATCGCACCAGGAGCCGTTTGCTCGAGGAGCTGAGCTTGGCCCGGACATCGTCGCGCACGGTCCAGTCCGTGCGCACGTCCCGCCGCATCACGGACACCAACTCCCGGGCTATATCGGCCAGGACGCCTTCGCCCTGGAATTCGACGGCCGACTCGTTCTGTGCAACGGCGTCGTAGAACGCCAATTCGTCCGAATTCAGCGGGGGCGTAAACTGCCCACCGCGTTTGCCCTCTGCAGCGACCTCGCGGGCAAGCTCCACCAGCTCGGCAATCACCTCAGCAGACGTGAGCTGCTGGTTGGTGTATTTCTTCATCAGTTCGGTGATCCGCTCGGAGAAGGCCCGCTGGCGGATGGCGTTGTTCCGAGTCGTCTTCGCTGACTCGTCAGCGATGAGCTTCCGCAGTGCCTCGATGGCCAGCTGCGGGTTCCGGGCCTGCTGGGCCTTCGCGATGAACTCCGGCGTCAGGTCATCCAACGACGGCTTTGGCATGCCGGCAGCCTCGTAGATGTCCAGGACCTCGCCGGACGACGTCGCGGATGCGATCAGATTGCCCAGCAGTCGCTGAATCTCCTCCGGCACGGGCTCGCCGCTGGCTTGCCTGTCGGCGGCGTCGTATTTCGCCATCCAAACGCGGATCTCCTCGTGGACCTGAATCTCCGGGCGCAGCCCAGCGAGAGTTTCAGAGCCGGAGCACAGTGCCCACGCGCGGGAGAGCTGGCTGGACAGCCTGCGGTATTTCGCGGCAAATGACTCTTCGCCATCGGCTGGCAGGTTGCCGGGCGTGCCAGGGTTGCGAAGGTAGCTCACCGCTCCCGTGACGGCGTTCAGAAACGCCTTCGGGCCGCCCTTCATCAAGACGGTCTTCCAGTTGTGTCCGGCCACCAGCTCCCTCAGTTAGCCCACCAGCGAAACGGTCAGGCCGACGGCCTCGTCAATGTTCTTGCCCACCGGCTTGTTCGCCCGGTCTTCCTTCGTGTACTCGCTCAGTGCCTTGGCCAGGTTCTCCGCCAAGGGAGCATAGGCAACGAGCAGCCCGTCCTCTTTGCCGCGGAAAGTGCGGTTCACACGCGCCAGGGTCTGCATCAGCAACGCGCCCTTGAGCGGCCGGTCCAGGTACAGGGTGTGGAGCGGCGGGGCATCGAAGCCGGTGAGCATCATGTCCTTGACGATCACCAATTCCAGTTTGTCATCCACGTCCTTGAGCCGCTCCTTCACCACAGCGTTCGCAGAGTCGCGGCGCACGTGGTCGGAGACCGGCGGCACGTCGGACGCGGTCCCGGAGTAGACCACCTTGATCTTGCCCTTAGCCAGGTCATCGGAGTGCCACTCCGGCCGCAGCTCCACAATTGCCGCGTACAGCTTCGCGCAGATTTCCCGCGTTCCACCCACGATCATCGCCTTGCCCGGCGCCTCGATGAACTTGCCCATCCGGGCGCTGCGGTTCTCCCAGTGCGCCACCAGGTCGGCTGCCAGCGCCGCGATCCGCTGCGGCGCTCCGTACACGGCATTCACGACGGCGACGCTCGCCTCGATGCCTGCCCGCTCGGTGTCGTCCAGCCCCAGCGTGGCTTCGTCGGCTGCCTGGTCCAGGATCTCCTCCGTGACGTCCGAAGCCAGCCCCACCTTGATGAGCCTCGGCTCGAAGTACACCGGGACCGTGGCGCCGTCCTCCACCGCCCTGGAGAGGTCGAAAATGTCGATGTATTCGCCGAACACGTCTTGGGTGTTGCGGTCGTCGAAGGAGATCGGTGTTCCGGTGAAGGCGATCAGCGTGGCGTGCGGCAGGGCGTCACGCAGGTGCCGGGCGTAACCGTCCAGATCGTCATAGTGCGAGCGGTGAGCCTCGTCCACCACCACGATGATGTTGTGCCGGTCGGACAGCAGCGGGTGCTCGGCGCCGGTGTCCTTCTCCGACTTGCTGCGGCCGAACTTCTGGAGGGTGGTGAAGTAGATGCCGCCGGTGGTGCGGTTGCTGAGTTCGTTCCGGAGCTCGGAGCGCGTCTTGATCTGCTTGGGGGACTCCGCGAGCAAAAGGCTCCGGCTGAAGCCCTTGAACAGCTGGCCGTCGAGTTCGTTGCGGTCCGTGATGACCACAACGGTCGGGTTCTTCAGCTTGGGGTGGCGCGCCACGAGGTTGGCGTAGAGCTCCATTTCCGTGGACTTGCCCGAACCCTGAGTGTGCCAGACGACGCCGGCCTTGCCGTTGCTTTCTACGGCCTGGACGGTGCTTCCCACCGCTTTGGTCCGGCGAAGTATTGGTGCGGCTTCGCGATGCGCTTGCTGAGCCCGTCCGAACCTTCATCAAAGACGGTGAAATTGCGGACGAGCTGCAGGAACCGCTACTGGTTGTGGAGACCCTGCAGAGCCGTCTCCAGCGCGGTCACGGCCTCGCCGTTTTCCACGTACCCGGGCGCGACGGGCACGCCGTCGTCGTCCACGTTCCACGGTGAGAAGTGGTTAAGGGGGGTGAACGGTGTGCCGTACTTGGCCTGGATCCCGTCCGAGGCGAGCGTGAACACGCAGAAGCGGAACGCCATGGGGAACTCCCGCAGGTAGGTCTGCAGCTGGGCGTGCGCGGAGGCGACGTCCGCGCTGGCGCTGCCGGCCTTCTTCACTTGGATGACGCTCACCGGCATGCCGTTGCAATAGAGCACGACGTCGAAACGGCGTTTGTAGTCGCCCTGCATCAGGGTCACCTGGTTGACGGCGAGCCAGTCGTTCTGGTCCGGGTCCGAGCTGAGCAGATGGATGGTGGGGTTGGCCTCGTTGCCGTCGGAGTCGGTGTAGCTGAGCCGGTACCCGTCCACCAGGTAGTTGTGGACGCGGTGGTTCTCAGCGACGGCGTCCTGGGACTTGCGCGGGGCGATCTCGGCCAGGGCCTGCTGCAGGTACTGGGCCGGCACCGTCGGGTTGAAGCGCTGCAGGGCCGCGAGCAACCGGGGCCGGATCAGCAGCTCGGCGGAGTGGATCTGGACTTTATACCAGGCTGGTTATAGCGGCAGCCTGCCATCCGCTGACTATCCAGGGCTGGCGTCAACGGATCCGGCCGTGTTAGCCGTGGCCCTGTCGGTGGCCGATGCGAACTGGCCCAGCATTGAACGGATCGCATCCGCACTTACCGGAACAACCCGGTCCAGGCATCGGCTGCCGAGGCTGAGCCCAGCACTGGTTCGGTCCCTGATCGGGAGCCGGGACGGCGCGGACATCGGCACCGCCTTCGACATCTGGGAGCCGGCCATCGCCGAAGTAAAGGGTTACCGCCGCCAGCAAGCGTCGATATCGGATCTGACGTCAACTTAGGTTGACGATCGGTGCTATTGGCGGACGAAGCTGGGCTAACACCTCGCATGCTGACGATGCTGCCCGTGTATCGACGGGCTGCTGCCGGGCCCCGGCAGCCGGTTCATCCGCGTTCTGTTCCAGCAGCTGGGTGTATCGGACGGCTGCGCCGGGGATAGCATTCCCGCATGGACGTCAAGCTCTTCGCCTATCTCAGCTACAGTGACGCGCCCACAGCCCTGGTCTGGCTCCAGGCAGTGGGATTTGACGTCATTCACCGGCAAAACGGGCCCGAGGGGGCGGTTCTGCACGCCGAAGTCCGCATGGGGGAGGCGGTGCTAATGGTGGCAAGTAGCGGTGCCGCCTACCAGCGGCCGCCTCTCATCGGCCGATCAACCGGCCAAGGCCTGTACCTTCTGGTCGAAGATGTCGACGCATTTCATCAGAAGGCCCTCGCCGCGGGCGGTACCTCCGTGATCGAGCCCGAAGACACCGAATGGGGCACCCGGCGCAGCCGGGTACTCGACCCCCAAGGACAGGAATGGAGCGCCGGCACCTACCAGCCCGGGGCCCACTCGTGAATTACTTTGCTCCGGTAAGCCAGGCGGTGTGAGCCCATATTTGAACGTGGCGTAATCATGGCTTTCCCTGGCCTTCAGGCGCCGAGAGGTGAGCGGGCGCTCGACCACGCCCGTCATCCTCCCGGAAGCTCGGCCTCCGCATCGCAAGGTTCCAGGTGTCGTCTGGCCCCGTCATCATGGTGCACCCCGGAAACGTGGGCGCAATCTTCGGCCCCTACTCTGAATTGGTGGGGTCGGTCCTGGAGGCAGGGGAATGAGGGAGGGGTCATGGCGGAAGAACAAGCAGCCGGCATCGTGCGAGATCTACGGGATCTCACCATGGGCGATGCAATTGAAGCCTGGCACGACGGACGACGCTACCACCGCGGCAAGGTGCTGCAGACAGTGCCGTCTATGGGAATGTTCTGGATCCTGGACAGCGGCAGCGGAACCCGGAACCTCGTTGAGTTCGAGGCCATGCTCGTCCGGCGTATCGAATAAGACCCTGAAACGAGCCAGGCCCGAAAGTTAGGGATGCGGCCGGCGTTGGCGCCAGGCGCGCGCGAGTCTTGAGATGAACCGTTTCCCTGCTGACTCATCGATGCGCCGGGCTAATTGTGGCCTGCCAAGCGACGATGGACCACAAGTGTCCAGAAAACGGGCCTTCAGAGTCCCGGGCTTACATAATCTTCACTCTCGGCTGATCGCCGAAACGGCTGCTTGACAGCGCTTCGGTCTCTGACCAGCGCGGCGGTGGCAGACGTTTCGGCGAGCAATTCGATATGCCGTCTGGTGCGCCGCCGGGGCTTCGGGTGGAAGTCTGCGGACGGTAGGTCTTCACAGCGTGGTGATCAGGCCGCCGTCGATGGTGAAGTTTGATCCTGTGGCATTGGCCGCCTTGTTGCTGGCAAGGAACAGCACGACGTCGGCAATTTCGGATGGGTGGCTGAACCGTCCCGTTGCCGCGTTGGCAGCGGCTGCGGAGGCAACATCGGCGGGGGTGCGGCCAGTTGCCCGGGACACGGTGTCGGCCACGCCGCCGCTGGCGAGCCACAAGTCTGTCTCGACGGGCCCGGGGCTGACGCAATTTACCCGAATGCCTTGGCGTCCGTATTCCTTCGAGAGTGATTTGGCGAAGTTCCACAGGGCCGCTTTCGCTGCGCCGTAGTCCATGACGGCAGGATCTGGCAGGAATGCATTGACGGAAGCCACGTTGACAATGGTGCCCCCGCCCGCCTGCAGCATTTTCGGAAGGACAGCCCTGGTGACACGCACGGCCGCCAGGAAGTTCAGGTTCAAGGAAGCGGCCCAGTCATCATCGGAGATCTCCAGGAAGCCACCAATTCGGGTTTTGGCGGCGCCGACATTGTTCACCAGTATGTCGACCTTTGTCCCGGCCGCATCGACGAGTGCTTGGCCGGCGTTCGGCTCCGATAAGTCAACTGGGACGAACTTGAGCTGTCCGTTCCCCGAAAGGTCCCCCAACTCCGGGGAGGTGGATCTTGCGCCGGCAATGACGGTGGCACCTTCGGCCAGGAGGGCCCGCACAATGGCCAGGCCTATTCCTTTACTGGCGCCTGTAACGACGGCTACTTTGCCCTGCAATCCGAGTTCCATGGAGTTTAGAATCCCTTGCTGCTCAGCCACTGCAAGGTGACGTTGGCGACGTCGTCCCAATCCTCGTCGATGGTCAGGGAGTGCCCCCGACCCTCAAACTCGTGGTACTCGGTGACGGATTTGGAATCGCCTGCATACAGGTTCACCGGTTGCTCGACGACTACCTTCGGCGCGGTGTGGTTTTCGGATCCGGAGGTCAGGAGCAGCGGGCTCCTCTCAGCTTTAGGGGTGTCGACGGTGGTTGGTGAACTCTTGAACAAGTTGCAGGGATCCCACGAGCTGGAATGGGGCCACGGGCCGTGTATGAACCCGACTGGATGGTCGTGGCTTGTAGTGGATTCGGACATCGCAGTATTCCTTTCTGGACAGGAAACCAGCTTGGTATAGAGGGCGAGACCAAGAACCTTTAGCCCCAGTTTGCGCCGACGTTTCAGACATGGCCAGAGTGGTGAGCTTTGTTCCTGCGAGGCAGGAAGCCTTCAGTTGCCACACGTTCCGCTAGGCAACTTCTTTTACAGGTTGGCTAGTAACACGACTCCCTTACCCAGTCCTTGTCGCCCTTGCCCTTCGAATAAGTGCAGTACCTGTGGGAATCCTTGTTCGGGTAGTTGCGGTTTTCGCACAACCTGTTCGTTTCCGGGACATACCACCGGCTGATGACGTAGTAGTACATCTCGTCGTTCGGGTCCCTCCGAGGTTGCTGCTCCTCGTGCTTCGCGACGAAAAACACCAGGTCAGACAATTCCTCGGGAGTAAGCTTCACGTCGTCCGATTCGGACAGCTTCCAGGAGGCGATGAAATCCTTCAGCTGACTGCTGAGATCGCGTTGATGCCCGGTTTGCTGTTGCTGGCTCATCGTAGGTCCCACACTTTCTCCGTTAGGTGGATTGGGGTGCATCCGCCGGGCTAAAGGCTGGAGCACAGCATGCCACAGCGAGTAGTGGGCATCACCCAAAGATTCACCTGCAGGGCTCCGGGGACGATCTTCAGAAATGTGGTACCCCACTTCCGTTTCCGCCACTGAAGGTGAGGGTGTTTCGGAAGTAGAACGGTGGCACTGACTCGTAGACGTCGTAGGTGACTGTCTGATCCAGTCCTGTCATCTGGACCACCAAATAGCCCGTCAGGGAGAGCGAGAAATATATCTGCGTAAACACGCCGGGAACACAGATGGTGGGCGCCCGGCTCATTGTTTGCCGTCCTTCAAAATGAAGCCCGACCCAAATTCCTGGCTCTTCAGCAATGTGTATTCAGAGTCCGCCCGGACTAAGGAGATCCGCACCTTTCGGATCAGATCTCGGTCGGAACTGACGGGAAAGAACACGGCCGGGAAGTAGCGGGTGACATCTTTGGGGCGAATCCGGTACCCGCTGCCCACGAAGTCTTTGCCGGCTAGCAGCTTGATCAGGTCGTCTGGATCCTCAAAGGGGTATTTCAGGCCAAGCTCTCGCCGACGCTTGGCTGCCCATGCACCGATGCAAAGCTCGGGGACTCTGCTCACCGCAAAACTGAGGAGGTCGAGATCCTTGGGTTCGAACACCATCTCCGTCTGTGCCAGCAGCTCTGATCCTGCCTGTGGACCGAAAGGTTCTGACATGCCTGCTCCAATCATGGCAGTCCGGCCGGGAACCGACCTCGACACTGAAATTCCTTACAGGTGATGCGATGGCGGGTAGCCGCAAGTCTGGACCTGGGCGGTGAGCGCCGTCAAGACCGCCCGGATGCTTGTTCTGGACGCCGGTCCCCAGTAGCCGAGAGGTGCTTTGACATCCGGATCGCGTGCTGAGCGGTCCCCTCAGAACAAGCCCGCTTCCCGCAAAAGTGGGCTTGTTCTGTTTCTTCTGCCGGCACGGTAGCCGACGCGAAATGGACCCTGATGACCTCCCGGTCGCGACCGATGAAGCCTTCAGTTGCCACACGTTCCGCTAGGCAACTTGCGCGAACACTCCGCCGGATGGCACTTCTCGGTGTTGGCGGCACGGGGCAAACAGCCCGCAGGCGAAGGCCGCCGCTGCCCGACGCGTGGCCGAGCCCGGGGCGCGGGAGACGAGGAACAGGAACCACAAACGGTTGATTCCGTAACCTCAGCCACTCCCGGCTCCGCAGCTATACCGCAGAATGGACCCATGAACATCACCGAGTTTCTCGAAGCGCGCATCAGCGAAGACGAAGCAGCAGCCCGGGAAGCGATGGAGGAACGGTCCCGATCCACGCCAAACGAGGGGGCCGATACAAGCCTCGTGCCCTGGCCGGATAGCCCAGTTCCGGCCGTACTTGTAGGACCGGAACGCGTCTTGGCTGAGTGCGTAGTGAAGCGGTCACTCATTGAGCACTGGGGGCAATACGAGGCACTCAATGGCCCATCTCTGCTAACCGTCATGGCCATGGTCTACGCCGACCACCCGGACTACCAGCAGGAGTGGGCGACCTATGGCGGCTGATCCGAGGTTCGCGGCTGGGGGAGGGGCCCGATAACCTTCTCCATCTGGAACAACACCTACTGGGTCGTTGAAGCTAAGAGTGGAGCAACAAGCAAGGCAATTGGCAAACGTGACGCCGGGGACTGCTGAAGGTTTGATTGACACTTTGCCTGTGAGGATTTGATCCTTGCGGGTGGAAGGATGTTCATCATGCCCAAAGCCTTTCCCGAAGAGTTCTGACGCGATGTCGTCGCGGTCGCCCGCAAGGGTGAGGCGCCCATCACCCAGATCGCCAAGGACTTCGGTGTCTTACCCGCTGCCCTGCACCGCTGGATGAAGATCGCAGACAAAGAAGACGGCGTGAAATCCGGCGTCGTGTCCGATGCCGCGAAGCTGCGGGAGGCCAACAAGCGCATCCTCCTCCTGGAACAGGAAGCGGAAGTCATGCGCCGTACCGTGGCCTATCTGTCCCGGGACATCAATTCAAAAAAATGATGTCCCCGCTGGTCCGCGAGCTGGCTGCCAGGGACGCCCCGATCAAGGTTCCCGTGGCAGAACCTGGCCAGCGAGCTGATGCTGGACCACCTGTCGGGCCAAGGTGTCACCGGGCGGCTGGAGCTGGTCCTGGTGGACCGCGGGGTCACTGCGGCCGCTGCCCGTGCCTTGGGCCGGGACCACGGGCTCGAGGTGCGCCGCGTCGGGTGGGACGACAAGCAGCCGGTGTTCCGTCCCATCCGGCACGCCTGGCGCGTCGAGGTCGCCCACGGTCGCCTCGGCCGGTCCCGAAGGCTGGCGAAGTCGTTCGAGAACACCACGACCTCAGCTACCGGCTGGCTCCAGGTCGCGTGCATAGCGACCCCCTCCGCCACCTGTCACGGGCGCGCACCCGCCGTGGACTTGCTGCCGCAGCGTGAGCGCCGCCGGCGCGGCGCCGCGCGCGGAATGCGGCATGAGCGGACACGCCTACGGCTGGTCCACCGAGAGGATCGTTGAACCGGGCAAGGGCTTGGGTTCGCCGTTCTCGGCCGTCTGGACGCCGATCAGACCGGTGCAGCGGCCGCGGACTAGACACGGGTGGACTCAGGCGACAGGACACATCGCGCGGTAGTTCTTCGTCCTCAGGTTGGAGCAGAGCGCCGTTGGTGGTCTACCACGCGGAACCCGGTAGCGCGTCGGCTGATGCTCACCCGAAGCGCGCGCTGCTGCGGCTCATCCGGAGGGCTCGAGCGCGCCGTTCCGCCGGTCCTTGCTGGACCCGGCTTGGTGGCCGCGTCCTTGCTCCCACACGGAGGTCAGTGCCCGCAGGGGATCGACCAAGCCCTCGATGGCCCAGGCCGGGGCTTCGGCGAGTAGGGCATCTTCGAGGGCGAGCTGGGCGGGAATCACCTCGTCCACGAGCGCGGCGCCAGTGTCGGTGAGGACGAGCAGGGACGAGCGGCCGTCGGCCGGGTTGGCCGTCCGGCTCAGCAGTCCCCGAGCCTGGAGGGCGTTCAGCCGCATAGTGATCGCGGAGCGCGGGGCAAGCAGCGTCTGGGCCAGCGCCGTTGGGCTCAGAGGTTCGCCCGTACGGCGCAGCGCGGAAAGCACGTCCAGCTCGCCACGGGTGAGCCCGTAGTCGGCGAGGAAGGCGTCGCTGGCTTCGAGGATGAGGCGGGAAGCGCGCAGCACGCGGTGGATCACCCCGAGGCTGGTGAAGCTCAGGTCCGGGCGCAGTCGGGCCCACTCACGCTGCATCCGGTCCACGACGTCGCCATGAGCGGGCAGGTCGTCCGCATCCTGATCCATCCGGCTCCTCCGCGCCCCCGTGGCCGTCGCCTCGGTCAACCTCAATAGTAGTTCATAGGTGTAGTAACGTTGAAGTACTTCATTCCTGTACCACCTTGGAAGGTTAAAATGACGCAGGCCACCCCCACGCGGTCCTGGCGGGCGGCAGTCTTCGACCTGGGCCCGCATGCCGGCGCCCATTGGACCGCCCTGCGCGCAAGCCTGGCGATCTTCGTGCCGCTGGTGGCTTGCTTGGCGTCCGGTCGCGGCGACCTGCTGCTGTATGCGGCGATCGGTGCCTTCACCGCCCTGTACGGCCGACACGAGCCGGCTCGGGTACGCCTAGCCATGCAGGCGCAGGCGGGCCTGGTGCTGGTGGTCGGCGTCGTCGTCGGCGCCTTAGTGGCGACCGTCCCGTTCCGGCTCTGGCTGCTCGTCCCGGTCGCGGCCGCCTGGGCCGGCGTCGCGGTAGTGCTAGCCGAGCTGGGCCGATGGCATCCGGCCGGAGCTCTCAACCCGGTCTTCGCCCTCACAGCCTCGGCCACGGTCCCGATCGCGCTGAGCACGGTGCCCGCAGCCGCCCTCGCTGCGGCTGGCGCGGCCGTCTTCGCGCTGCTGCTCGCCCTCCCGGGACGGACCGCCCGCGACGGCGGCGACCCGGTGCGGTACCGGCTGTCGTGGCGCGGCCTACGCCCGTCCGACCCGGTGGGCCGCCACGCCGCCCGCTATCTGCTCGGTATCGCCGCCGCCGGCCTCGCCGTCGCGACCAGCGGCATCGGCCACCCCTACTGGACCTTCGTCACGGCATCCGTCCCCATGTCGGCACCCGACCTGCACGCCCGCCTCACGCGCGCTGCCCAGCGGGTGATCGGCACCGCCGCCGGCCTCGGCGTCGCAGCCCTCGTCCTCGCCGCCCACCCCAGCAGCTATGCCGCTATCATCGTGATCGCCGCGCTCCAGGCGTGCACCGAACTGACGACCGGGCGCAACTACAGCCTCGGCCTGGTCTTCTTCACCCCGATGGCCCTTCTGCTCGGCGATCTCATGCTGCCAGCCCCGATCATCACCCTCCTGACTGAGCGCGGCCTCGAGACCGTCATTGGCCTCACCATCGCCCTGGCCGCCACTGTCATCACCCACGAAAGGCGCACTCCTACGAGCCGGACCCCACCGCGCGATCATCTGCTCGACCACGTGTAAAGGCGGCCACGTGGATGCGACGGGCGGCGGCGCGATCGGGAGCGCGTCCCAGGGTGATGACCGGCCTCCTTCGACAAAAGGGTCAACTAGGTTGGAACAATGACTTCTTCGTAGGTCCAAAATATGGGCGGAAACAGTGGGTTCAACAATGCGGAATGGTCCAAGTAGCTTGGAATCTCACATCCGTGCACGAGGCGGCGGCACGAACGTCGGACCCTCAGTACTTCAGCACTCAGAGGAGTCATTTGTACCTGCGTGCCCAGTCGACGGCCCCCCTCAAAGGCCGGCAAGGAGTCGCCCAACCTGGGAGAAGTAGATTCGGAAGCTGGCGGCGGGTCGTTCTAGACGAGGGCCGGTGCGTTGTTCCGGCGTTTTTCGCTATTGCCTGCGATGGCTGCCACCACGCTGCGGGCGGCGATCGTCAGGATGAATGCGGTCGCCAGAGCGAGAGTGATCCAGGCAGAGGTTTCCCGGCCGGGAAGGTTCGATGCGGCGAACCAGCGGACGGCGTAGTTTGCCGTGGTGGCGACGGGGAAGGTGAAGACCCAGAACAGTGGGCTAAAGGCCAGCTTGCGGTACTCACCGATGAGGAACAGTTGCGTGAGCAACATGATGGTCAGCACTCCGGTGAGGCCCAGCTGCAGCGCTCCCATGGGTCCCGGGTGTGAAACTATCCAGGCGACGCTTGCGGTTGCTGGCGCGGCGAGGTAGGCCGACAGGCCGGTCTTGGCCGCCGGGGGAAGAGCGCCTGCGGTCATCAGCCGGACCGTGACGACAGTGCCGACCACGAGCCAGAAGAAGGCGCCGACGCCGAAGGCGGCCAGCGCCGCGTCGTGGGCGTGGATGCTGGAAAACCCGATGCTGGCGACGAAGGATCCGGCCACGACGGGCAGGAAGTAGCCGGGGTGAATGGATTGCATTGATACTCCGCCGGTGATCCAGTGGGCGAAGAGTTGGGTGGCCACGCCGGTGAGCGCGGCTATGAACGCAACACAGACCCAAGGACCTATCGCGGGAAGGTATTCGCTGTAGTGGGCTGAAAGCAGGATTCCCACCAGGGGGATGAAGGATGCAAACGGGCCGGCTATCTGGTGCCGGAGATCGGCGCGGAAGGCTCCCTTGCGGCGCAGGCCGCGCAGCAGATAGATGGCGGTCAGGATGAGCCAGATGGCGCTGGCCGCGCCGTAGAGGACTTCCTCCGGCCAGGCCGGCGCCCCGAGAGTGGCCCGGGCCGCTGACCATCCGGCGCCCAATCCGGCGAGGCCCAGCGGAATACCGAAGAGGCTCAACGGCAGCATGCCCGACGGGGCGGCGGGCGAAGGGTCGGCAGGTGACGGTAGGCCCGGTGAGGGGGCGCCAGGGCCGGCCGTTGCGGGCCCGGTTCTGATGTCGGTAACTGTCATTCCGTACTCCTCGGAGCTGATGTCGTCAGTGGGGGGAGAGATCGCGGCGCGGTGATCGGGGGTTGTTTCGTTCCGTTGGCGGCACGTAAAATCACGGTACAAGCTTTCTTTAAGAAAGTAAATAAACTTGCTTCAAGAAAGTAAGTACCGCACTGGAAGGGATCCTGATGCCGCTTCGCACCAGCTGGTCAGAAGACAACTGCCCCATCGCCCGGGCCGCGGACGTCCTGGGTGATCCGTGGTCCCTGCTTGTCCTGCGGGAGGTGTTCATAGGCAACAACCGATTCGACGGCATGAAGAAGGAACTGGGGGTCGCCGACAATGTCCTGAGCGAACGCCTGCGGCGCCTGGTCGGGGCGGGGGTTCTGACCGCCGAGCCTTACAGCGCGGGAACCCGCCCCCGGAATGAGTACCGCCTCACTGCCGCCGGGACCGATGCGCTGCCTGTTCTGCATGCGCTCACCGTGTGGGCGCAAAGGCACACACAGTCGCCGAGTGATAAACTAATGCGCATTATCTGCACGACCTGTGGAGCCGAGTCCCTCTCCGGTGCCTGGTGCCAAACATGCGGGGCGGAGCTCACGGTCGCAACCACCGCGTGGGCTCTTCCGAAGTCCAGTGACAACCTCATCGAGCTGGCCCGTGCAGGGGCACCACCAAAGGCCGCTAGTTGATGTCGGTGCGTGCCGGACGGTAGGCCCCGAACGAGCGGACACTAAAAGCGCCTCAGGCGTGCGTGACCCCGTGGATGTCGATGTGCATGTGAGTGCCACTAAGGTCATCGGAGCCGTCCGGGCAGCGGTGGTGAATTCGTCGCTGTGTGCCGCGCGGGAGCCGCTGTCGGCTGAGGCCGGAATTCCTTCGGCTCGAAACGGCGGCTGACCGGTTCAGTTGCCAATGAAGTCGAGCAGGTCCTTATCGAACGCCTGCTGGTACGGTCCGGCGATCCCGTGAGGTGCGCCGGGATAGACCTTCAGCTCGGCATCCCCGACCAGATGTACAGCCTTCTTCGCTGCGGCCGCTATGGGCACAATCTGGTCGTCATCCCCCTGGGCAATGAGCATCGGCACCTTGATGCCCCGGAGGTCGTCGCTGAAGTCGGTCTCGGAGAACGCCTTGACACAGTCGTAGGCAGCTTTGAGTCCCACTTGCATGCCCAGACGCCAGAACTGGTCTCGCTGACCCTGGGAGATTACCGAACCTTCCCGGTTGGTTCCGAAGAACGCCGCGGACAGGTCCTTGTAGAACTGTGACCGATCGGCCAAAACCCCGGCACGGATCTCATCGAACGCCTCGACGGGCGTGCCTTCGGGGTTGCTCTCGGATTTGACCATCACCGGCGGGACAGCGCCGGCGGTGACGATCCTGGCGACTCGGCCATCGCCGTGACGGGCTGCGTAGCGCACAACCTCACCGCCGCCGGTGGAGTGACCGACGAGGATGACATCGTGAAGGTCGAGGCTGTTGATCAGTGCGGCCAGGTCGGCGGCGTAGGTATCCATATCGTTGCCGTCCCAGGTCTGGGTCGAGCGTCCGTGTCCGCGCCGGTCGTGCGCGATCGCGCGGAAGCCATGGTCGGCAACGAGTTTGAGCTCGACGTCCCAGGCATCGGCGTTGAGCGGCCACCCATGGCTGAACACCACCGGCTGTCCCGTTCCCCAGTCCTTGTAGAATATCTGCGCGCCGTCAGGGGCGGTGCTGTAAGGCATGATGATTCTCCTTGCACGTACTCACGCGTTTGTTGTCTTCGATGAGTTGAACCGTGCGCCTAGATCACACCAAGGTTGGAGGCGCCACCCGGCGCTAGATACGGCAGAGTCTATACCCGGGGCGAGTTTAGGTTCCAGAAGCAGCGAAGAGCTGCTTCTGCCGTTCCCGACATCAGCACGCCCTCTATCGAGTCAGCCTTCAGCTGGGAACAACCTGAAAAACAGTCCAGCGTCGAGCGGGGATTCAGCATCCAATGATGGAATCACCCAGGCAGACGCCCGATGTGATCACCGTGCCGAAGCGGTGGTGCTCTGCCCAGGCGCGGATCGCGGCGCGGAACGTGGCTACCGAGGGGACGATCGCATAGACCGGTTAGTCGTATTTGTCGGTTCTGCGCGTTCACTCACTGAAGTGTCATTCCGGCAGTTGTACCTTGCTGGGGTTGCTCGGCGGGTCATACACTTTTACCTGGTGTGTGACGTAGATCTCGTGCCTGCGTCCGGGAATCTCGCCGAGGTCTTTGGGCCATCAGTGGCCGTCACGGCTCAATCCTCCACTCCGACACAGGCGCCGGACCAAGCGCCATGACATCCGAAGGCGGTCACAAAAGGAGGTTGCCATGGCCACGCAGCAGTCCAGCGAGACCCAGCAGCAGGCTGAGAAACTGCGGGAACTCTTCGTTGATGCACCCGAATTCGCGCGGGCGGCGCTGGAGAACGCGATCCCGGACATGCAGACCCGGCCGTCGGCACCGCGTGTGGACAGCGCCGGGCGGATCGGCCGGCGCCAGGGGAAAGTCTCGGAACTGACCATGATCGCTCCGGTCGAGCCGGGCGCAGCCAAGCGGCTCCGCGGGCTGCTGGAGATGCTGGAAGGCAACTTCGAAGGCGCCGAAAAGGTCGGCACCGTCCATGACATGCGCTTTGTTTTCCTGGACAACGACACCAAGTTGCTCTTCGCCACCGCCTATGACGGCGACTGGGACGACTACATCAACGACTTCGCGACCAAAATTCCGGACTTGATGGACATCGTATTTTCGGCCATCGAGGGCTGGCCGGGGATCCGCAACCCCTCGATCAAGGACTTCCTCGTCAAGTACCAGATCGCGGCTGATGCCTGGTATGTCGCGAACCCCGGCCTGACCGTGGTGGAGACCCGGCGCCTGCAGCGCGTAGGCAACGCCCTGGACGAGTTCCTGGACAAGATCGGCTGAGCGTCAACGACGTACCAGCCGTTTCTGCCCCTGCTGTTTGGGTCCGGGGCGGGACGGAGCCTTGTAGACACAGAACCTCAACCTGAGGAACGGGTCATGTCACTGCTAAGCAACTCCGATGGAGGTCCTCGGCGCAGCGCCGTCAGCGTTGGGCTGGACGACATCCAGGCGACGGTGCTGCGCTACCGGCCCGAGCCGTACTTCGGCACGCATGTCATGCTGCACGTCTCCGTCGCGGCCGCCGGTCGCAAGCTCTTGCGGCGGCTCGCGCCGTACATCGACTCCGCCGCCGACTGGTGGCAGGCCGGAAACGCCTGGACCGCGGTTGCCATCAGCTATCCCGGGCTGGTGGCCCTGGGTGTCCCGGAGGACTCGCTGGAGTCGTTTCCAGAGAAGTTTCGACAGGGGATGTCCGCGCGCTCAGACGCGTTGGGTGACACCGGCCCGAACGACCCGCAGCACTGGGATGCACCGTTCGGAACCGGTCGGATCCACATTCAGCTCAGCATCTTCAGCGACGACCGAGAGAAGTGGCACCGCGCCATGGCGACGGCGCGGCAGCAGTATCAGGGACTGTCCGGGACGGCCGTACTGGAGGTCCAGGATTTCGGGGCCCAGCCCGGGGACCGCAACCCGCTCGGCTACAAGGACCTGATCGGCCAACCGGCCATTGAAGGCAGCGGAGTCGAGCCGCTGCCGGGTCAGGGACGGCCGATCAAGGCCGGCGAGTTCATCTTCGGCTATCCCGGCGAGGCCGGGGTGCCTCTTCTCATGCCAAAGCCGGACGTGCTGGCCCGGAACGGCACGTTCGTGGGGGTGCGAAAGTACCAGTCGCGGGTCGGAGCGTTCAACCGGTTCCTGCAGGCGAACGGGCGAACCGAGCAGGAGCGGGAGCTGCTCGCGGCGAAGCTCGTGGGCCGCTGGCGCAGTGGTGCGCCGCTCACTCTGGCGCCCGAGCAGGACGACCCCGGCCTGGGCCAGGACCCGCAGAGGAACAATGACTTCACCTACGATGAGGACAACCATGGCCGACGCGTTCCGTTCGGCGCCCACATGCGGCGAATGAACCCCCGCGACACAGCTCTGGCGCAGCTCGCCGACGTAAACCTTCACCGGATCATCAGGCGCAGCACGACCTACGGGGAACCATACGACGCCGCCGCGCTCACCGAGCGCGACGACGAGACGCCACACGGGATCTACTTCATCTTCATAGGGGCCCGGGCGATGGACACCATCGAGTTCCTGCAAAGGGAGTGGATAAATAACGGGAACTTCATGAGCCTGGGCGACGAACGCGATCCCGTGATCGGACTCCAGGAGGAGCAGGGAATCTTTACGATCCCGAAGGAACCGGTCAGGCGGCGCATACACGGCCTGGAGACCTTCAACGTCCTCCGTGGCGGGGAGTACCTCTTCATGCCCAGCCTTTCGGCTCTCAACTGGCTCGCCGAACTGGGTGGCTGAACTCTTCGAAACGCCACCGCGGCAGCGGGGCTGTCCACGAGGATCAGAAGGCCGGCCTCGGTGACGGTGGGGCCGAAGCCGTATCCGGTGCCAACGGGGCCTGCAAGAATTGCGGGAGGAAGGCGAAGACGGCGAACTGTCCGGCGCCGAAGAGCAGCGCAACGAGGTTCGGGGCCGGAACGCTGGAAGTCGTATCATGCGCATTGTCGACCAGGGAGGACGCGGAGCGGAGTTCCGCCGATGCCCAGGCGGTCAGGAGGACGGCGGCCCCATCAGGATTACAACCGGGGCGGATGTCCAGCAGCAGTCAAAGCACGGTCTTGCCCAGTAGACGCAATGGTGGCAGGATCTTCGTCAATTACGAGTCGGATTGGCTGGATTGCAGCCACTACGGAGTCAAGATGAGCATGTTTGACTTGAAGGACGTGCAGGAGCCCGGAAAGTTCGAGTACCCGGCCGATGGTGCAGCCGACATCGACGCATCCCTCGCGTACAACCACCGGACCTTTCCCGCGTGACTACCTCCACGACACCGGGTGCCTGGACCTTCGATACCATCACCGTGCAGAGAGACGGCGCGGTCCTGTTCGCCGAGATCCTCGCCCCACCCATGAACCTCCTGGGTCCGGAGCTGGTTCGCGATCTCGTTTCGCTAATCCAGCGAGCCGAAGCTGACGCGGCTTGCAGGGTGCTTGTGTTCAGGAGCGGTGACCCTGACTACTTCATCTCACATGTCGACCTGACGCGGATCCCGGAGTACCGGGAAGAAGCGGCGAAGTTGACTGGCGTCCCTTCAATTGCGCTCCTGTTCCGCTACCTAAGCGCAAGTCGCCTCGTCACCATTGCGCAGATCGAGGGTCGTGTGCGTTCTGGAGGCAGCGAGTTCGTGCTGGCGTGCGACATGCGCTTCGCCGCGCTCGAGTCCGCCGTCTTCGCGCAGTTCGAGTCGGCGTTCGGTCAAATCCCCGGCGGCGGCGCAACCCAGTACCTCGCCCGGCTCATGGGGCGCGCACGCGCCCTCGAAGTCCTGCTAAGCGCCGAGGATTACTCCGCAGACCTCGCCGAACGCTACGGCTGGATAAATCGAGCCCTGCCTGCTAATGCGCTCGGTGCTTTCGTTCGGGCCCTCGCCGAGCGGATCGCGCAATTTCCTCCCGCTGGCGTCCTCGCGATTAAAGACCGCATCAACGCGATCACCCTCGCTCCGACCGACGACTTCCGTCGAGATTCCGATCTCTTCGGCGAGGAGGTGCGCAACGCCGAGACGCAACACCGCATCAACGCAGCAATGCACCATGGCCTGCAGACCCGACACGCGGAAATGGAGTTCGCCAACATCATCGATGGTCTGGCGACGTAATCCAAACCGCGCCGCCGTATCGGCGGGACCAGGTCGCCACGCATCCGAGTGTTCGCGCGGAGCCTCCGTGCATCAGGCATTCCGATGAGCGAAGACAGTCCGGAAGGGGTCAGCCCTGACGGATTCTCACGGTCTTGTCCAGCCGGTGCCCGGCTTGGTTGTATTCACGCGCTGCCGCCTTCACTCCGGCCACTGCTTCCAGCGGTGCGAGATGGGTTTTCCATTCGTCGTGGATGGCGTTTTCGACTTCGTTGGAAGCATGTGCGAAATCGTCGGGGGACAGGTATGCCCGGCGGCTGCTGAAGTCGGGCAGCAGGCGACGTGACGCGCCCCCACAGCTCGCCTTGCCAGCCGCATTCACAGGCCCGCGCCAGCCGATGATCTCTCTGTCCGGCACCACTTAGTAGTCGGGCATCATCTTGTCCGGCTTGTAGTTGCCGGTGATGCCCTTACCCAGCATTCCTTCACTTGTCGATGATGCGGACAACCGCCCGTCTAGTGCAACGGCGGCCGCCAAGCCCTCGTGTTCGTTGTCTTTTGATATCCAGCACCATGGTGCGCACCATTCTGTCAGCTAATCCCGACGGTAAGAATGTCAGAGACCCCCGACGAAGCCCAGGGGAATGGGGGCTGGGCTGCCGAAACGTCCGCCCTTCTCATAACTCGATTCGGACTCCTAGCTTGACTGTGCAGTTTCGAGGACTATTTGTGAGAACCACGGCGCTAGGTTGGCGATTTTCGTCGCAAGGGCGGATTTCCGCGGGCCCGGAGCCACTGGAAAGCACTACCCGCGCCGTCTCGGCGATTCTCAATTCCGGTTATTCTCAAAATCCGTCGTTTGCGAGAGCCGCGATTCAGATGTGGTCGATTCGGCCATGACAAATCCCGCGCCTGGCGATTCCACGCGGGGTCAGCCGCGCGGCGCCGGCAAATCGAGGTTCCAGTGGCGCGAGACCATCAGCAGCCACCCGGTGTCGTCCTCGTCGTGGCCAAGGCCCGCGGGTCCTGGTGTGATGTAGAACCGCGAGACGACGCGCTGCGAGCCTTCGGCGTCTCCATAGAGCACGTCGACGGTGAAGCCGTCGCCGGCGGCGCCCTTCGTGGCGTTACGGTAGTCGGCCGACTCCGGGTCCCGGATGGCGACCTGGCAGAAGCCGGCGTCGTTGGATGGCACGTAGATGTCGCGTGTCAGCCGGTGGAACTCCTCGACTGGTGCCAGCGGAGCCCTGGCGTCCGGTGGCAGATGCCAGCCGTGCAGGATCGCCACCCCAGTGCCGGCGTTGCGCACTGACATCACCAGGTACACGGTGTTGTCGGCGATCTCGAGGGCGGCGTGGCCGCCCTGGACGACCAACCACTTGCCTTCCATAAACCGCACCTTTTGCGGGGTATCCGACCAGTTGGAAGGCAGCAGGATGGGGCGCAATCCGTTCAGCAGTGCGCGCTCGGCCAGCCGCGCCGACCGGTTGGCTGACCGAGTGGAGATGAACGTCGCGACGGCGAGCACCGTCGTGCCGAGAGCGGTGCCGAGGTTGGAGAGTAGAAGCCAGTCGACCATAGGCAACATTCAACGTCATCCGCAGCCTCGCCAGCAATCGACGCCGGACGTCTGAGAGTCAAGGACGCCGTACTGTTGGAACGCCGGGGAGCGGGTTCCAGGTCTAGCCCGGTCAGTACCGCGATGTCTCTGATGGGTACCTGGAATGTTCGGAACGGACCCAATGGGGGAGCCTCGTCGAGTGCTCCAGGCCGGGGTACGTCCGGGAGGTCCGCCAGCTGTGGCGTCTGGTCCACGACGTATCCGGTGGCGGCGAGGGAGCCGTGGTGCATGAAGGCGGCAGCTTTGAAGAACTTCAGCGGAATCTGCACGCCGCGGTAGACGGGGTCGGTGTCACCGAAGATCGGGCCCGTGAAAACGACGAGACGCCGGCTGTTGTCGGCTGCGTTGTCCTGCAGGCAGGACTCCAGGCCGAGCCAGAGGTCCATACCCTGGTTGAACTTGGCCGCCTGCGGGGCTGCGTTTGTGTAGTGGAACGTGTCTGCGTTGGCCCGGGCGGCTTCCTCGAGGGTGTCGCCCCATACTGCTGATGCCCTGCGGACGAGGTGGCCGCGGTCGATGTCGTTGCCGGCGTAGACCATCTCGCCCGTCTGCTGGTCCGCGCGCAGCCGCGGATCCAGTCTCCACTGGATCCCGGACCGGTCCAGATCGATCAGCTTGGTGCCGTCCATTCCGAGCGCAGTAACGGCGGCCAGACGCTTGTCCAGCCGCATGGGGACGGAAAAGTGGGTGTTGGGGGAGCAGGACCGACGCGACCCCGACGAGGGCCGGAATGCCAACCCCGACACCCAGGAACTGTTCATCGAACCCGGGACGCCCGGAAAGATCCTCCACATTCAATGCGAGCTGGGCTTGCACTAGTTCATCCATCGCCAGACCGGAGCACTGCCCGGGGACAGAAGCATGTACACATCTCGAAGTTCTTGCCAACAGAGTGGTCGAATGCAGAGCACTGGAACCGTGGTGATGCTTGTCGTCAGGTGGCAGCTATGTTGCAGAGGGCGTTTGTGGGATGTTGGTGCCGTGGAGCTGGCAGGGGAATGGGGATGAGGCACATGAGCGGTACAGGTCGTCACTCCGTCCCGGCGGAGGTCAGGAGGCAGGTCACGGAGGCGGGGACCGGCAGCCGGTTGACGAGGTGGTTGCTGGAGGACCGGGTCCAGCCCGTCGTCGGACCCGAAGCGAATGAGGACCACGGCCGCCCCCAGGCCTGGTGGAAGGTCATGTGCCTGACAGGGGTGGACTACTTCTCCACACTGTCCTACCTTCCGGCGATAGCTGCCTTGGCGGCCGGCGCGTTGTCACCGCTCGCCACACTGCTGATCGTGGCCCTCACTCTCCTGGGTATGCTGCCGATGTATCGCAGGGTCGCCGAAGAGAGCCCTCACGGACAGGGCTCGGTGGCGATGCTGGAACACCTCTTGCCGTTCTGGCGGGGAAAAATCTTCGTCCTGATCCTGCTCGGGTTCGTAGCCACCTCATGGATCATCACCATCACCCTCTCTTCGGCAGACGCCACGGTGCACATGCTGGAAAACCCGTACCTGCCCGATTTTCTGCACGGTCAGGCCGTGCCAATCACCGTGGTGCTGCTGTTGATCCTGGGCGGTGTGTTTCTCCTCGGCTTCAGCGAGGCCGTCGTCGTCGCCATCCCTTTGGTGGCCGTGTTCCTCCTACTGAACGCCGTCGTCATCGGTGCCGGAATGATCAGGGTGGTCAATGACCCTGCAACCCTGGCGGCCTGGACTGGGGACCTGTCCGCACTGGGTGGCCCCGGAGCCGTCCTGGGACCGGCGCTGATTGCCTTTCCGCTGCTCGTCCTTGGGCTGTCAGGCTTCGAGACCGGAGTCAGCATGATGCCGCTGGTCGCGGCCCAAGGCAAGACCGCTGAGGAACGGCTCGCCTCCCGGATCCGGAACACCCGCAAGTTATTGACGGCAGCGGCGGCCATCATGAGCGTTTACCTGCTTGGCAGCAGTTTCGTCACCACGGTGCTGATCCCCGCACAAGAATTTGGGCCCGGCGGCCAGGCCAACGGACGCGCCTTGGCATATCTGGCCCACGAGCAACTGGGCAGCACCTTCGGCACTGTGTATGACGTCAGCAGCATCCTGATCCTCTGGTTCGCCGGCGCCTCCGCCATGGCAGGGCTGATCAACATCGTTCCGCGTTACCTTCCCTCTTACGGCATGGCCCCCGAATGGGGCCGGGCAGTCCGGCCCGTGGTGCTCGTCTATACGGCCGTCTGCATTCTGATCACCATTGCCTTCCACGCCGACGTCAACGCGCAGGCCGGCGCCTACGCCACCGGGGTCCTGGCCATGATGGTCTCCGGCTCAGTTGCCGTGACCATCTCCGCCCACCGGCGCCGGCAGCGCCGGGCAACCTTGGCCTTCGCCTTGCTCTGCCTGATCCTGCTCTACGCGTTAGTCGCCAACATCATTGAAAAGCCGGACGGACTCACCATCTCCATCTTTTTCATCCTCGGCATTGTGGCTATTTCTTTGGTCTCCCGCGTCGCACGGACGACCGAGCTCCGGGCCGACGTGATCCGGTTCGACGACAATGCCCGTCGCTTCATCGCGGACTCTCTGGACTACGACGGCGCGCTGGACCTGATCGCCAACCGGCGCCAGGCCGGGGACGTTCAGGAATACGCGGAGAAGGAACAGGACCAGCGCGGCCAGAACGCAGTCCCCGGAACCGCGGACATCATCTTTGTCGAGATCGACATCATCGATCCGTCCAACTTCGGCGGCGCGCTCGACGTCAAAGGGGTCGAAGTGAACGGTTTCCGGATATTGCGCGCCGAAAGCCCGGCAGCGCCCAACGCCATCGCCGCCATCCTCCTGGCACTACGGGACACCACAGGGGTCATTCCGCACGCCTATTTCGAGTGGTCGGAAGGGAGCCCTTTGGCCCACCTGATGCGCTACCTCCTCCTGGGCCGCGGCGACACGCCGCCCGTGGTGCGCGAGATCCTGCGGAAGCACGAACCCGACCCGGCCCGCAGACCACGCATCCACGTCGGCTGACCACGCCCCGCGGCAGCCACAAACGTCGCTCCATCAGTGGAAGGGCCCCTGTTCGCGTAGCCGTCCCTCTGACATTGCCTGATCGATTGGGTTGCTGTGAGCCCGAGCTACTAGGGGATCTCTGGTGTTGTCGTCCACGTCGGACCACGTGGCTCCAACCTGCAGGTAGCGTCTCAGCCCGAGCGCTTAGGGCGCGAAGTAGCTGAGGTGCGGGTTGTTCAGAGAGATGCCACTGCGATACAGATCAGCAGGACCGCGGAGAGCCAAATCATCCTGGTCGAATTCGCCCGCCAGATCGATGCGTAACTTGTTGTCGAAGGCATCGAAACGCCCGGGGAGCTCGCCGCCGTGGCAGGGATCGACATGGCGGCCGGACAGGGCTACCTGATCGGCAGACCGTCGATCCATCCCAGGGATGGGGCCGCCTGGTAGAAGACCTCAGGCCCCGGCCCGAGCCGACCATAGCGCGTGAATCCCCGTGTTCCTGTGACCACGTCAACGCTAGCCCGGGCCGCCAGCGCTGGCAGGCTCGAGCCCGGCCTTCCATCCGGGGTGGCCACGCGGATAGGCACCCGCTCTCCGCGGCCCTGATGAAGTCCAGCGCCAGATCTGGATCGATCGGGTCCATAACCCCGTTGTGGGCACCTCGCTGTCTCGAGTCCGTGAACGCCCGCTACCGGCGAGCGGTCAGGGCCAGTGGTCATTTCCCCACCGAGTAAGCGGCTCTGAAGTGCCTGTATCTGGCGGCCCGGGTACTGGACTCGACGGGCAAGGGCAGGGCACGATGGGCCACACGGTGGAAGCCGGCACGGAATGCCTTCGCCATCACCTTCGAGGGAAGAATCAACTAAATGCCAACTGTGGATCCACCGTTAAACGGACACTCCCGTTGCCGCAGATCGACCCGCTAACAGGCGTTTTCCAAGCGCTGCGGGCTGGAGTGCCCGATGATGGAGGCATGGGAAGGCTTACAGGGTGTCTGAGGGCTGCCTGACGCTCATCTTTGGAAGCGCCTGTGCGCCGCCCCTCCAGCCCGGACGCCGCTCGGCGAAGGCGGCGCCGGCTGCGGCCCGGGTTCAGCTGTTCAATTCGGAGATGCGCAGGTCGTGAGTACTCGTAGGTACAGTTCCCCGGTTAATAGCACTCGGGTTCGGCTGGCGGTGATGGCAGCCGGCGGGTTGGCCGCGGCCGTTGCGGTGGGATTTCTGGGCTCCTGGGCCTATGCCCCGGCCCTCGGGTGGGCGGCCGCGTCGCTGATCTACCTAGTCTGGGTCTGGTCCGTGATCGGGCGCCTTGATGCGTCGGAGACCTCTGCCCACGCGCTCCGGGAGGATCCCGGCCGGTTCGCCTCCGACATTCTCGTCCTCGCGGCCACGATGGGCAGCTTCTGCGGCGTTGCACTCATCCTGCTGGAGGCAGGTCCTGCGGAGGGGGGAACGAAAGCGCTCATCATTGGCGTTGCCCTGGGCGGCGTCGCCCTCTCCTGGTTCCTGGTCCATACCCTTTTCACACTCCGCTATGCCACTCTTTATTACCTGGCTAAGGACGGTGTGGACTTCAACAAGAAGAATCCGCCCAGGTACGCGGACTTCGCGTACCTGTCCTTCACCATTGGCATGACATTTCAGGTGTCCGACACCGACCTGACCACGGACGCCATCCGGTATGCCGCGCTGCGTCAGGCCCTGCTTTCCTATGTGCTGGGAGCCATCGTGCTGGCCACGGCGATCAATCTCGTCGCGGGCCTGGTCCGCTGATCGGCGCCAGGTCCGACACCGAGCGGCCGGGCTGGGTTCAGGATATTTAGCAGGGGCCTTCGGCGGGGCCGTCATACCCATCCGTGCCCGGGCACGGGGTTGACTGTCCTCAGTAGTGGCCGGTGGGCCGGCTCAAGGCGGTGAACCGGGATATTCAGACTGTTCCGTTGCGGTTCGGCGGCGCCCGGCGTCGGGGTGAGTTTGCCGGGACTGGCTCCTACGGCGGATGCGTTCCACGGGGTCTTGGTCGCCGCTTAGTAAGCGCCGAACTCCGCCCCCAGGCCAGGGTCCCGATCGTTCCTGCAGCAAGTTGGAGTCCCGGAGCTGGCGTGGCTCGGACAGGCAACCGACCTCACCTAACTGCGGCTGGGCGCGCCCTCACAGCCACGCATCTTTGGCATGCTCAATTCGGGGTCTGGCTTAAGTTTCGCCGGAAATTCATGGTTCTTATTGACGATCGATTGCCCGTGCCGCGGGAAGGGGCCGAGGCTGAGGCCCCGCGGGAATAAGAACCGCCGCCACCATGTTGGTTTGTGGTGTGAAAAACATCGGATTCCTGTCCTTCGGCCATTGGACCGACCACCCGGAGTCCGGCACGCGCAACGCGTCGGACGCGCTGTTGCAGGCGATCGACCTCGCGGTCGCGGCCGAGGAGCTGGGGGCGGACGGCGCCTACTTCCGCGTCCACCACTTCGCGCAGCAATACGCCTCCCCATTCCCGCTGCTCGCTGCGATCGGGGCACGGACAAGCCGCATCGAGATCGGTACCGGCGTGATCGACATGCGCTACGAGAACCCGCTCTACATGGCGGAGGACGCCGGCGCGGCCGACCTGATCTCGGGCGGCCGGCTGCAGCTGGGCATCAGTAGGGGTTCACCCGAGCAGGTCATTGACGGGTGGCGTCACTTCGGCTTCGCGCCCGCCGAGGGCGAGTCGGACGCCGACATGGGCCGCAGGCATACCGAGCGTCTGCTCGAGGTGCTCACTGGCGAGGGCTTCGCGGCGCCGAGCCCCCGACCGATGTTCCCGAACCCTCCGGGCCTGCTGCGCGTGGAGCCGTACTCGGAGGGCCTGCGTGAGCGCATCTGGTGGGGTTCCGGCTCGAACGCCACGGCTATCTGGGCGGCGAAGCTTGGCATGAATTTGCAGAGCTCTACGCTCAAGGATGACGAGAGCGGCAAGCCGTTCCATGTCCAGCAGGCAGAGCAGATCGAGCTCTACCGGCAGGCCTGGAAGGAGGCGGGGCACGAGCGGGAGCCGCGCGTCTCGGTCAGCCGCAGCATCTTCGCACTGACGGACGAGCGCGACTGGCAATACTTCGGCCGCGACCGCCACAGCTCCGACCAGGTGGGCAATATCGACGAGAAAACGCGCGCGGTCTTTGGCCGGTCTTACGCGGGTGCCCCGGAGGAGCTGGCCGCGAAGCTGGCGGAGGACGAGGCGATCGCCACGGCAGACACCCTACTGCTCACGGTCCCGAACCAGCTCGGTGTCGACTACAACGCCCACGTCATCGAGTCGATCCTGAAGTACGTGGCGCCGCAGCTCGGCTGGCGCTGACCCTGCGTGGCAGATTCCCCCTAGAAGACTGCTGAATTAGTGGCTTGGTTGGCCAATGCATGGGTGGCCAGGGCGTGTCGGGATGGGCTTAGCCTTCTTCCACCGGGGATCCGGAATCCGGTGCCACCGTGTCGTTGGCCAGGGCTTTACGCCGGCGGTAGATCTGGATCCCGATGGCTGCCGGTATCACGGCTAAGGCAGCCGCCCGCATCCAGGGCCGGTCCAGGACATGACCGGTGAGCGAGTCCAGGGAGAAGGGTCCGGGCCCTCCGATGGTGAAGGATGCTGCCGCCAGGCCCAGCACCGCGGGGTACTCAAGGCCGCCCTCTGTGGCGAAGAAGCCGTTAGGGGCATGGACGCTGGCCGCGACTCCCATGGTGGTGGCAGCGGCGGCGCCGGCGGCCGGAGTGGCCAGTCCCAGAGCCAGGGCAACACCGGCTCCTGCTTCACCCACGCCTGCGAGGATGGCGCTGGGTTTTGCTGGGCGGAAGCCCATGGCGTGCATGCCCTTGCTGGTGCCTTCGATGCCTCCTCCGCCGAACCACCCGAAGAGTTTTTGGGATCCGTGAGCGATGAGCACGCCTCCGAGGGCGACCCGGAACAGGGTCTGTGCGGCGGCGGCAGCCTCAGGGCTGGTCGTTGCATGGCGCATAGGGTCCTCCTTGGATTGGCCGTGGCGCTGCGCCGCCCGGCGCTCCTTGTCCAGCACGATTCTACGTCGGCGGGATGAACCGGTCACGGGAAGGGACCTTTAGAAATTTCTTTCTCCAGACGCAGGGGGCAACAGGATTCACAGCTACTGCAAGAAAACGGGCAGCGACATGACATCGCGGGTTAGACGCGCCCGGCCGAGCTTGGCCCCGCAGCTGCGCAAAGGGGCAACGGCGCCGCGAGAGCGGGTCGCGACCGCGCACCGGGAAGTCGTCATGCTGCTTGGCGTCATCGCCTCCCAAGTCGCCTTCGACGCACCGTGCGTACGTCGGCAGATAGACACACGACTGGGACAGGTCACAGATCTGCGTCGCACTCACACCGAGAGTTTTGAACGCGCGTGCGTCCCTCGCGACCCCAAAGCACTCTTGGCATGCGCACCCGGCCGCATTGGCCGCGCACGCGACCTTTTAGAGCGACCTGGTCGGCGCGAAAGTGGATTGCGAGAGGAACTGCCAGCACTCAAACTGGACCACAAGCAGACCGCCGGGCGGCGACCTGAACCGACGGTCATCACGCACGGAAAGGACAACGTGATGGATCCGACCAGGGCGGCACTCGAGGCACACTGGCGCACATCGGAGAGCGGGGATAGCGAAGCCGAACAGGCTATCTATTCCGACGACGCGATCCTCGACTACCCCCAGTCGGGTGAACGCTTTCGAGGTCGAACGACAATTGCGGCGCAACGTGGTGGACACCCTGCCGAGAGGCATTTCACGGTACTGTGGATCGTCGGAAGCGGCGATCTGTGGGTGAGCGAGTGCATCATCACGTATGACAGCGTGCCGACATACTCGGTGTCCGTCATGCAATTCGCTCAAGAGAAGGTAGTGCATGAGACGCAGTACTTCGCCGACACCTTTGGCGCCCCCGCATGGCGGATAGCAATCGCAGAGCCGATGCCGGGCCGGCAGATCGAAAGGGCATGATTCCGACCGGAGGGACGAGTAATACGGCCCCAATCGACCCGAAGCACGTCCTGATCATCGGAGCCGGACCGGGCCTGGGGGGCGCTGTGGCCCGTCGCTATGCCAGAGAAGGGTTCCGAATCACGCTCGTAGCGCGCCATGAGGAGTCCCTTGCCGCTCTCGCCGACGAGTTGCGCGCTTCCGGCGCCAACGTCGACGCCATGCTCGCCGACGCTGCCGACCAGGAGTCGTTCCGTCTACGGATGCAAGCCATCGCACAGATCGACGCCCCAGGAATAGTGGTCTACGACGCTGCCCTGATAGCAAGAGACAGTGTCCTGGCCGCGGACGCCACGTATCTGATGGCCGCGTACAACGTCGACGTGCTCGGCGCCATCACTGCTGCGCAGGTTCTCACGCCGGCGATGGCACAGGCTCGCACCGGCACGTTCCTGACGACGGGCAGCTGGCTCAGCCACGACCCGCAGCCCGAGCATGCGACCCTCTCGATCGGAAAGACCGCCCTGCGCGCGGTGACCCATTTGTTGCATTACGAGCTGGCCCGGCAGAACGTGCACGTCACCGGGGTCACCATCGCCGGAGACATCGCGGATGGAACCGCGTTCGCGCCTGAACTGATCGCCGAAGCCTACTGGCGGCTTCACTCTCAGCCGGCATCGGAGTGGAGCCCAGAGGCTGTCTTCGACGGCAACTGATCAGCGTCGCCGTAGGGAAGTGTCGTGGGCCGACCCTGCTTCCTCATTCCTTCCCAAGGACTTGCTCGCCGGCATCGACGTCGAAGGTCGCACCCGTCAGTGCCGACTTGGTCATGATGTGAACAGCGGGTGCCGGAGGCCCTCTATGGCTCGGATTGTAGTCATTGGCGATGGTGGCATTGGCACTCACTGCCTAGTCGATGGCGCTCATGACTCTGTGCTTCTTCTGTTTTGACGGATCGCTTCGAAACCTGGAGAGGGGGCATCCGCCGTGCCGAAGTCGACGTTATTACGGGAGCCAATGGGCTGGAAAGTCGGTTTTCGGGCGTCCGGACGCTCGAATCGCCCACAAGCCGTCGACGGGTGCGCGACGGCACACCACCGTACTGCCGATGCGGGGGCCCGACGCCAGAGCGGCCGCCAGTATCGGCCCAGTCTCGAGCAACTATGCGCCAGGATCGTTCGGATGTGGCGACAGCGGCGTCACACTGTCGTGCCGCCACACCCGGAGCGGCATCGACGCGAGCACCTGCTCCAGTTCGTCGGCGTCACGCGCCTGGAAGAGACCCCAGGTGCGCCATTCGCCCTCGGCGACGGGAGGGCGCCACAGCCGCAGAAGGTGTCCCTGAGCGGCGAGGTTGCGCGAATTGGCCGCCTCTCTGCTCCGCATGTCGGCGACTGCCTCGTCCGACGTGCCCTCCGGGACCGTCGTCCTCATGTCGACCAGGAATTCCATCGCGTTTCCTCCCGTCTCTGATGGCGTGAACCCTACGCCTCGATCTTCGACACGTGATAGTGCCGGATGAGCCACTCGCCCTCCGAGCGCACCAGCGCCACGGTCAGATGCAGCGGAATCACCGTGGCGTTCGGCGGCGTGAAGTCCACGTCGACGAACGCGAGGAACGTGTCGTCCGAGAACGCGCGCGTCTCCAGCACCGTGTACGTCGGGGTGAGCCCCATGGGCTGCTTGTCGTAATAGGCGGCGACTCCGGCTCGGCCAACGACCGGCGTCCTGTCGAAGCCTTGGAAGATCGCATCCTCGGTGAAGTACGCGGCGACGCGCTTGGGCTCGTGGCGCCGCACGGCGTCGGCCCAGCTGTCGAGCACCCGGATGAGTGCAGCATCCTGTTCGGTCGTAACGGTCATGGTTACTCTGTTGCTTTCTCGAATCCGGTCATTTTCCGGCGCTCTCTGACCGCCGTCGACGTGGAGGAACTCTCTCTTGACGAACGGAGCCTACTCGAGGTGTAGCACGCAGCGCCCGATGTCGTCGATCCCGCCCATGTATCCCACCGGTACGGGCAACTTCAGGAGCCGGGAAGCCCGGCTGTCCCGTTGCTGGCTGGGCCGGCCTCACCTGGTTATACGCAGGATTTTCACAGGAGAAGCCCGGCACTCCGTCGCACGACTGATCGCCGCGGCCAGCGACCTCATGAATGCTGGCCACAAACTCCGAATCTGTCACCCTGCTTGTTTGACGAGGAGCGTAGATCAGAACGCCGCGTTTGCTCTCACGGTGAAGATGAGACGCGCATCCAGGCCAGGCCCTTCCTGGCCCCGCGCCGCCAAGACATTCTCTGGGCCATGCTCCGTGATGCGTCCTTAGCCACGGGAGGAAGCGCGGTGCGGCAAGCGGAGTTCAGTCGAGAGTGGTGCCGAAGGAGGCCTAACTCTCGTACCAGCCCTCGAGGAGGGCGCGTCCAAGGGTGCCGTTTAACAGGTTGAACATCAGCAGGGCGGGCGTCGCCTCTGGGTCAATCTCGATCTTCTCGGCGGCGAGGGCGAGGACCGCAAAGATGTAGCGATGTTTCCCGGTTCCTTCCGGAGGCCCTAAGCCGACGTAGCGCTTCAGCCTAGCGTCGTTCGGGAGCTGGACCAAGGTTGCGGAACGCGAGGTGGTCGGCGCAGATCCCGGCCGGAAATGCTGCGGACTTCATCCGCGGCAATCGCGAGGATTGGCCCGAGGCCAGTTGGAAGGGACAGCCCCGCAATTGCCTCAGCGCCCTAGCCGTGGGCTTTCTTGAGGGCCCAACTGATCTTCTGGCGGTCGCCTTCAACGTCGCCGCGTGGTCGTGTTCTATGAGGCCGATGCCAAGGCCGAGTCTGTAGGCTCGGCCGCGGTACAACTCCAACTGGTCGGACTGCGCGTGGTTGTCGTTTACGTTTTTGGATGTGCGCGTAGAGATGGAGTGATGATCGTTGGGCCATGGACGTCGTGTGTGCGGACTCCTAATGTGAAAAGTGCCCGCAGGTTTCCGCTTCACACCTCACATCCGTGAGTGCTTCACCCACAATGAGTAAGGACGAAGCCATGCAAACGAAAATCACACTGATCATCGATAACCCGTCCGCTCCGGAACTCTTCGAACAGGAAATGCCCACTATTCTTGACCGCGTCGCAGCGCTGGACGGGCTTGTCCGGTTCGAGTCCGCCAAAGTGTGGCCCAAGGAAGACGGCACAGCGACTCCTGCGTATCGCACACTGGACCTCTACTTCGAAGACTACGACTCGGCCTCACAGGCTGTGGGAACAGCTTCAGCAGGCGCGTTTTTCGAAGCGCTCGCTAAGGCCGGGGGCACCTTCACGGGACTATTCTCCGAGGTCGAATCCCGCTAGGGCGAGGCCGCAACCAGTTTGGGCTTGGCCGCGATTTCATCGCGGAGAGCTTTGAGTGCGGCGATGTGATCTCCGAAAACGTCGGGAACAGTGCCGAATAAGGCCGGCTTCCTATCGGGCCTGCATCCGTGCCTTCGCCGTCACGGTGCGAGCGGCTCGGCCGATCCCGAATCCGAGGGCACCCCGGGCTCCGAAGGCTGTGCGGTCTCGGGGGCAGGCTCCGGGGTCGGTTCGGTTCCGGGGGCGAGGTCCGCCGGCGTGGTGTCGCTTGATTCGTCGGCGCCCGGCTCTGCAGTTCCGGCCGAGCCGCTGTCCCCGCCACTGGGGCTGCCGTCTGTGGTCAGGCCGCCTTCTTCGTTGCCGCCTCCCTCGACTTTCCCAGGCACTTCCTCTGGGTTCTCAGCCGATTCGTCTGTCTTGTCCGGGACAGTCGCATTGCCGGTCAATGCTTTGCCCAGCGTCGTCGTGGGCCCGGTCGCACCGCCGTCGATGCCCGACGTCGACGAGACAAGGCTGGAGATGGGCCGATTGGTTCCGAATTCGAGCGCGGTGACACCGACCATCGCGATGACGAATGCGGCAGCACTGACCGCCCCAACCTTGATCCAGGTCTTGGGGGTGAGCTTCCTCCACACACGTTTGGCTCGAGGTTCGTCGCTCCCGGCCGGCGCGCTGGCGGCGAGCATGCCGCCGTCGTCCGCGGGGAGTCCGATCATGCGTCGCTGGGGGATCTTTTTCATTGCTACGGTGGCGGCCGAACTGAGTGTTCGGGCATAGAGAGCGGCGCCCACCGTGGCAACGATAGAGCCGAGTGCGGCGCCAATAAGCGTCCCGGCAACGCCAAGAAAGGACCCCACCAAGGCAGAGGTCACAGCGGCCAAAGCCGAGCCAATAGTCTGGGTGCCACTGAGTCCGAGGAGCTGTTTGGGCTTGCCGTCGCTAGCGGAGTCTGCAGGCATATTCACACGCATTTCAGTCAGGGGAATGTTACGAATAGATAACTTTACCTGTCTGCGGCAGGTTCCCGACTGCGGCCGTATTTATTTGAGACGCTTCTCACAGGCAAGAGGAGGGCCGAGGGTTCCATGGCACCGACGCCCGGGGGGTCGACCGGACCTGCCGTCGCGAGCGGCTCGACCGGCTGCTATCCGCGGCGCTACCGTTGAAGTGATGTCTGGGATGGACAAGTTTGACGGGTTGCTGGCCTCGGCGCGGACGGCGTACGCCCGCGGCGATTGGCATGCCGCTTACCGGCAGCTCAGCCAGGCCCGGGCATTGTCCGAACTGGAGACGGGGGACTTGAGTCTCCTGGGGAGAGCCGCGTGGTGGCTCGGACAGGTCAAGGAATCGCTAGAGATTTCGGAGGACGTCTACCACCGCTTCCAGGACGACGGCGATGCACCAGATGCGGCCATGAAGGCCCTGCACCTGGGGCTGCTGTGGTTCATCCGCGGAGATGTGGTCATCGCTTCCGGTTGGGTGAGCCGTGCCCGGGGGCTACTGCAGGGTCTTCCGGAAGGTCCGGAGCACGGCTATCTGCTCTACCTGGATGCCAGCCTCGCGCTTAGTCTCACGGACTTGGGCCCGGCCAGGGAGACAGCGGCCAAGTTGCAGCACATGGGCCGGAGCCTGCGCGTCCCCGCACTCACATCCTTCGGGTTGGTGCTCGCCGGCCTGGCAGACCTGCGCAGCGGCAGCACCGCATCCGGCTTTGCCCAGCTGGACGAGGCAATGCTTCCGGTACTCGCCGGGCGGGTGCCGCCGGAATGGGCAGGAGAAATCTACTGCACGGTGATCCACGCGTGCCACGAGCTGGCCGACCTGCACCGGATGCGTGCCTGGACTGACGCCACCGAGCAGTGGGGCGAGCAGTTCGTGGGAGACGTGGTGTATGCCGGCATCTGCCGCATCCACCGGCTGCAGCTGCTGAGCACCGAAGGTGGCTGGGACGCGGCGGAACATGCGATCGAGCAGAGTGGGGCGGAGCTCGTGGGCCGGAACAACTGGGTGGCGGGCGAGGCCTACTACCAGCTGGGCGAAATACGCCGGCTTCGCGGGGACGGCAGCGGCGCTGAGAAAGCGTACGCCCGGGCACGGGAGTTGGGGACCGAACCGCAGCCGGGCGAATCGCTGCTCCAGCATGCCGCCGGGAAGAACGAGGCGGCGTGGGCGGGCCTCTGTGCCGCCTTGGCCGGGCGGGACCGGCTGGCAGGTGCACGGCTGCTGGTGTCCGGCGTCGAAATCGCCCTGGCTCTCGGGCACATCGATGAGGCCGAGCGGCTCTGCGTCCGGCTGGAGGAAACCGCAGCGGTGTTCGCCACCGCCGGCTTCCGCGCCTGGGCCGGGCAGGCCCGGGCTGCCATGCTGATCGCACAGTCGCAGCACGCCGAGGCGTTGCCCGTCCTGCAGGGCGTCGTCCACGAGTACCGGAGCCTGCACGCCCGCTACGAAACAGCCAGAGTCTACGAACTTCTGGCCCAGGCGCACCGCAGGCTGGGACAGTCCAGCGTCGCCGGCGCGGATTCCGCGACCGCGCTGGCGATCTATCGCGAACTCGGCGCCCTGCCGGATGTCCGACGGCTCGACGGCGGCCCACTTCCCGGCGGGCTGACCGAGCGCGAGGCGGACGTGCTGGCATTCACGGCCGCGGGAGCCAGCAACAAGCAAACCGCCGAGGCATTGTTCATCAGCCAAAAGACGGTTGGCAGGCACCTGGCGAACATCTTTGCCAAGATCGGCGTCTCCTCACGCACGGCCGCCGCAGCCTGGGCTCACGAACACGGTCTGCAGCCGCGCCGCTAGTTCCCGCTGCGTGCCGGCCGACGTCGGGCAGTACCTGCCGGACCGACATCTGCATGATTTGCCCCATGGGCTCCGGACAGAACGCATCATTCGCCCGATGCTGGCCGCACCTGGAAATTCCTACGCTGGAATCAATCAGGCACAGACGCCTGGATTACAGGCACAGACGCCTGTAGCAAAGGGAGGAACAACAATGACCATCGACCAAGAAACCTCACTGGCGGAGTTCGACGCCGAGGCCTCTGAGGCTTTTGCGGGACGCTTCGTGGGCATCCTGAACGATGCCGCGATCGCCCTGCTGACCAGCGTTGGGCACCAGACCGGCCTATTCGAGACGCTGGCAGGCTTGCCTGCCGCCACCAGCGAGCAGATAGCCGACGCCAGCGACCTCAACGAGCGCTATGTCCGCGAATGGCTGGGCGGAATGACCGCGGCCTGCGTGGTCGACTACGACCCGGCGACCGGGACGTATTGGCTGCCCCGCGAGCATGCCGCCGTCCTAACCAGCGCCGCGGGCCCGGACAACCTGGCCATTCTGATGCAGCACATTTCCATGATGGGCGAAGTGGAACAGAAGATCATCGAGCGTTTCCGGCATGGCAGCGGGCTGTCCTACGGGGACTACCCCCACTTCCACCGGAACATGGCCGAGACCAGCGCGGCGGTACACGACGCGGCACTACTGGACGTGATCCTGCCGTTGGTACCCGATCTGCCTGAACGGCTGAAGGCTGGGATCGACGTCGCCGACGTCGGCTGCGGCAGCGGCCACGCGATCAACCTCATGGCCCAGGCTTTTCCCGCCAGCAAGTTCACCGGCTACGACTTCTCCGAGGGCGCCATTCGTGCCGCCCGCGGCGAGGCGGAACGGTTGGGGCTGACGAACTGCAGCTTCGAGGTTGCCGACGTGGCCGGCCTGGACGTCGAGGCCCGCTTCGACGCGGTGACGGCTTTCGACGCCATCCACGACCAGGCGCATCCGGCGGCGGTCCTGCGCAATGTCCACCGCGCGCTGCGGCCGAACGGGATCTTCCTGATGGTGGACATCAAGGCATCCAGCAAGGTGGAGGAGAACATTGAGCTCCCTTGGGGCAGCTACCTGTACGCGATCTCGACCTTCCACTGCATGAGCGTTTCGCTCGGGCTCGACGGCGACGGGCTGGGCACCGTCTGGGGCAAACAGCTCGCGCTATCGATGCTCGCCGACGCCGGCTTCGCGGACGTGGAGTCCAGGGAGATCGAATCGGATCCGTTCAACGCCTACTTCATCGCCAGAAAGTAACGCGCTGCCAAACGCCGACGGGCCCGGCCCGCGCCCTGAACTGCTCCCCGAAAGTTTGGACTGTGAATTCAGTTCTGACTTCCGGGGAGCACTCTTATGCATGAGATCCTCGCGGCCCTTGCACCACACTTGCTGACTAGAACCGGGTGGTACGGCGCAGCCGGCGAGGGCGGCCGTCCGGGTCCACAAGCAGGCGGCTCATTGGATCTGCCCAGAGACGTTGGCGGGGCGACACCGGCTCTGGGGTGTGGCGGCGCACGTGTCCGGCGGGTCGGGGGGAGCGGCGGCCAGTGTCATGCCAGCGGTCGAGAGCGTCCGCCGTCGTGTTCCAAAGCTCGAGCCCGGCCTCCGGGTCGTGCAGCTGGGGATCGTTCTGGTCCAGGCCCAGGTGTTCGGCCCAGAGTTGGAGCCGGAGCCGGTGGGCCAACGGCCGGGAAGTGTCGTAGCCGTTGTCTGTGGCGCGCGCGTCCCGGTTGTCGGCAGTCGTGTCGAACACGGCGCAGGTGAGCTCGCTGTCGGTGGTCCAGGACCGGCGGTTGAAGTTGTCTGAGCCGCAGGTAAACCAGGTGTCGTCGATGATGCAGATTTTGGCGTGGACGTAGATCGGCGTTCCCCAGCGGTTTTCCAGGTCAAACACGCCGACCCTGTCGGGCGCGACCCGGTGCAGCATTCCGATGGCACGCAGTTGCCCGAGCCGGCTTGGCGGCCCTGCGAGAGGCCCATCAGAGTCGGGGTAACGCGGCACAACGGCAATCACCTTCAATGTGGGATTCCGTTCGAGGGCCTCCGCGATTCCGCCTGCGACCTCTGTCGACCACAGGTACTGATCCTCGACGTAGATCAGCGAGCGGGCGCGGGCGAAGGCCTTCGCGTAGGCGCGGGCAATGCTGCGTTCCCCTCCACGTGCGAACGGGAACGGGGGATGTTTCACACCGTAGGTGCGCAGCAGCTGCACCGCATGAGGACCCGCCGGTGGTGGCGGCGGCGCAGTGGCAGGGAGCGGTTCGGGATGCCGGGGCATGCGGGCCAGACGTTGCAGCAGCATCCGGTAGGGGGTGCGTCGGTCCAGGGGATGGGGGTCGTTCCACCGTTCAGCGAACACTGCCAGCAGATCTGCCACCACGGGTCCACGCAGTTCGAGGGCGGCGTCGTGCCAGGGGGGTCGTTTCCCGTACCGGGAATCCATGGTGACCGCCTGCGGGTCTCCCGCGTGGTCGCCGTCGTCCCGACGGCTGTGGGAAAGGTCGATTCCGCCAACGAATGCGACGTCCCGCGACGGATTGTCACGACGTCGGATGATGAACATCTTTTGGTGATGGGAACCGAACAGGCGTACACGCTGATCCAGCAGGACCTCTCCGCCAGCCTCGTTTATTTCACGACCTAGGAGCTCGTTGGATCGGCCGCTCATCGGGGCCGATACGCGCTCTCCGTGGGATCTCCAGATAAGGCCGCGCACTTCCACTCCCGCACGGGCCAACTCCGCTAGCACGTCGCCGATCGACGGTCCGGCCGCCAGCAGCCGCTCGTCGGCGTCGCCACGCCAGTCGGTGAACCACACGCGGTCTCCCGCCTGCAGAGCCGTCAGCTCCTCGCGCAGCCGGGCGAAGTAGGTCGCTCCATGAATCAGGGGACGCACCAGATTGCCCTCCGACCACGACGGCGATCCGGCGCCGCCCGCGTGCACGTCGGTGCCCAGATTCCCCCGCTCGGCTCGACTCAGGAACCACGTACCGGCATCACTGTCCACTCAGTCCTCCTTTCGGGGCACGAGGCCAGGTCACTAGTGTCCGGTCTCCAAAGTAGCCTACGGCTGTGCTGACAGCCCCCGGGTTTCGGGTCGATCTGCGGGATGTGGCGGCGCCACGGCGGCCTCGGGCAACACCAATCATCGGCCGATGTAACCAACCTGCTGGATGTCGTCTAGTCCCTGGCGCGCATCTGGGTGTCGCGCACTTGGGCGTGCATGTCCCAGGGCGCCTGGGGCAGGACCTTGCCCGTCTCGAGCAGCGATTTGAGGTTGGAACCGACAGCAGCCCAGCCGAGGGCAGCGGCCTCCGCATCTTCGGCGGTGGGAATGTTTTCGTGCACGATTGAAAGCTTCACGATGTCCTTGTATTCCTCGATGGTGAAGGTCACCAGCGAAGCTGGCGCGGTCGCCCCGGCCGGGTCCTCGAACGTGATCGCGAGGCGAGTGGGCCGTTCACTTTCCACAACTCGGCCAATGACGTCCGCGATGCCGGAGCCGTCGGTGCGGACGTGCTTCCAGGGCTGACCCGGCTCCCAGGTGGAGACGTTGCTGTGGCCCCAGAACTGCGCCGTCAGCTCCTCGCAAGCATGGGCTCGATGAAATGATTGTTAGGGAGACGGCACAGAGGGTGCGTCCCATATCTGTATTTCTGTCTGGAACGCGCACGCCTAGGCAGGGTGGCTGCTTTGCGCTGACTCTATCGGGCCGACGTTCATCCCACAGCCGACGCCGGTGGTCCATGCATGAGGGTTCCTTAATGCGACCTTCATCTGGACCTCATGGTCCTCGTTCATGCTGGTCACACAATCTGAAGTGGCACTTCCACCGCAGGAGCTGATCCCATGAGTTGGTACCTGCCCGGCCCGCAATACGCAGACGAAGCTACGGGCACAACCTGGCGCGTCCGCCGGGCTTGGTTCGATTGGAGACCAGGAAACTATGTGCTGGAGGTCCTGAGCGAGGGCCGGAGCCGTGCCCTCCGTGGAGCCTATCTGCGTCAGGGGCGATTTGAACTCGTGCCGCTGGACGATCCTAAACTGCCCGCCTTGCGGGCCGAAGCGGAGCAAGGTGAACTCATTGTGTATCGGCCCCACAGGCGGGCGGTGGTCCGGGCGGAGGATCGTCACATCAAGATCTTCCGGCCAGGGCAGGCCATCGCATCCGCCGCACGCTGCGCACACGTGGACATTCTGCTGGCCGCCGCCGGTACCTTCACTACGCCTAAGATCCTTCGCAGCTCGGAGGATGTCATCGTTTTCAGCACAGTCCTAGGGCCGACCCTGAACGACCTGGGCGAGAACGACTCCACGGCCAGCGAAGAATCGTTCGCGTGGGCATGGGAGAAATGGTCGCGCTCGTGGGTCGCTCAGCTGAACGCCCCGCACAGCAGCGCCGCACGCAGCGTTCTGAACAGCCTGCCGCTCCGCTCGGCAGAGGTGGAAGCAGCGGATTTGTGGCGATGCGTGAACCGCTGGCTGCGTCACTTCGAAAAAGTGCCGGAAATGTCGACTCAAGGCAGCGCCTTGCGGGCCGCGGCAGAGGATGTGACGACGAATTTGCTGCGGTCGGCCCCGGATCCGCTTGTGTGGTCCCACGGAGACCTGCACGGCAAGCAAATCATCACAGCCGACGACCGGTCTCCGCTGGGGTTGCTGGATTTTGACGAAGGAGCCCAAGCAGAGGCCGCCCTCGATCTGGCCAATATGGACATGCGCCTGGAGCAGCACTGGCGACGGAACCGCATGTCGTCGGCACGTTACCTTACGGCTCACAGCCAGGTGTTGGCCGTAGTCGAGGAACTGCATGTCAATCCAGACCGGTTCCACGCCTACACGGACGCGCTCTGGCTCCGCGAGGCATTGGTTCCGATTCCCGGGCGCCTGGCCATGGCCACCGCCGTTCTCGACGAACGGGCAAGGCAGTATCAGGCCACTGAGGCATAGCTTCCGTCAGCTCAAGGGTTCGGCTGCCAACGCAGAATCAGGGAATTGGCTTATTGGTGGAGGGAGAGGCTCATGACTGCACAGGAAACCGGGCGAACGAGTGTCGGGGCCCCGGTATCGGTTCGCCCGCTGCGGGAGACGGACCTCGATCGCGCTGACGAGATCTGCAGGGTGGCATTCGGGACCTTCCTCGGGATCCCCGATCCGTTCGGGACCGCCGACTACGTCCGCACTCGCTTTGCCGCCGATCCGCACGCCGCTTTCGCCGCGACGGTCGACGGCGACCTCGCAGGATCAAACTTCGCCGCCAACTGGGGCAGCGTCGGGTTCTTCGGACCGCTGACCGTGCGTCCAGACCTGTGGGATCACGGCGTCGGCAAAAGCCTGATGGAACCGATCATGGGCTGCTTCGAGGCCTGGGGAAATAGCCACGTTGGCCTGTTCACCTTCTCGCACAGCCCTAAACACATCGAACTTTACCGCCGGTACGGTTTCTGGCCCCGATTCCTGACCGCGGTCATGCACAAGCAGGTCGAGGCCCGTGGCGCGGTGCCCGGCCGGGTGATGTATGCCGAACTGTCCGCCGCAGAGCGGCCCGACTACCTCAGCGCCTGTCAGGCACTGACCGACGCCGTGTACGCGGGTCTGGACCTGGAACGCGAGATAGTGGCCACGCACGCGCAGGGTCTCGGAGACACCGTGCTGCTGCCGGGCGAGGCGGGACTCGACGGGCTGGCCGTGTGTCAATGCGGACCGGGCTCGGAGGCCGGCGCGGATGTGTGCTTCGTCAAGTTCGGCGCCGTACGCCCCGGCCGGCAGGCCGGTGACAGATTCGAACGACTACTCGATGCCTGCGAGCAACTGGCCGCCGAGCGCGGGCTGGGTCGGCTCGACGCCGGGATGAACCTAGGCCGCCAGGATGCCTATCAGCGCATGGTTGCCCGCGGTTTCCGTACCGGGCTGCAGGGCGTGACCATGCACCGGCCCAACGAGCCCGGCTACAGCCACCCCGACGCCTACGTCATCGACGACTGGCGCTGACATCTGTACTCGCGGTGGCACCGCAAACGAGCGCGCCCCGACTGCGCTCGGTTGGCGCTCGGACAGGTTTTGACGCTTTGAGAACGAGTTCCAAGCCTAGGTTTCGTCGTGCCGCGAGTACGAGGAGCCGGAGGGCGTTCGATCCAATAGCCCGAAGTCGATCATGTAGCGGCGCAGCATCACGACGTCATCGCTATAACTGAGGAGCCGTTCATTTACCTGCTTTTCCGTTAGGTGTTCGCCCGGCTCGATGGCTTCGCTGGCAATCCAGGCCAGAAGCTCCCGCCGTTCCGTCATGTTGGCTGGATACCTGTCGATCCTGCCCAGGCGCATGAAGCGAGCCAACCCGGTCTGCGCCTGTCGCCGGGGTTGCTGCGTGAGCAGGTCGCGGAAGATCGCCTCAGGTGCCTCCAGCTCGTCGGCAGCATTCCGTTCAACGAGCCCTGACTCAAGCAGGGCAGTGATGGCCCGGTTGCGTCGTTGGTCATTCAGCTCAGCAACCACGTCGGGGAGCTTGGCGCCCAGCACGATCTGCGCGTAGGCGGTCCGCGCGTCGTTGTTGGCGAGTGCTGCCACCACTCGCCGCCAGTGCGGTCCGCCCAGCCTCGTCCCTCCGGTCACAGCGTTTTCCTCACTCTGCGTCTGCCCCCACCTGGTCTCGGTGCTTGGTCACCAGGCAAAATCGTAGTCCCTGCGCGTGTGTGACGGACAGGGTTTACGGGCGGCGGGCGGGTGACCTGAATCGTGACGTTTCGGAGGGATGACGGGTGGCCGGAGGCTCTTGGGGCAACGGATTGGTGACCTTCCATTGAGCGTGCCGCCATAAAGTAATTCTGCGGAAAAGCGCCCCGGGGATTCGGCTCAATAAGTGTTGGAAGTTCTTCCAACTGGATCGTTCTCGGATCCCTGAAAAAACGTGACGGCCCACCGTTCACGATGGACCGTCACGTTGCATTCTATTAAGAGCAGTCAGATGCTGCGTGGAGATGGCGCAGTTACGTGAGTGCCCGGCAGACATCCGTTACTTTGCCCGGACCGTTGGCGTTGAACACCCGCACCTCTTCGCCGGCGGCGTCGAGAGCGTAATTGAAGTTGCCCACTACAAGAAATAGTCCAGGCCGCTCGGATATACCGATCGGATTGGTCAGGATGTTGCGTCCTGTCACTTTCACCTCGGTGATGGTTTCGCCATTAACCCGCACGTCACGTTCGAAGCGTGTGCCCGTGATGACATAGCTGAGTGTCTTGCCGTTGGCGGTGAGCGTAATGCGCTGGCCTGGGGAAGTGATGATTCTTTCCCCGTTAGGCTTTGTGATCAGCTTCGACTTTCCGGTCAGCGTGAATCCGACGCCGAAGTTACAGTAGTTTGTCAGCGTGCCGCTGCCGCTGGCGTCGCCGGGTGGCGTTCCGTTGGCAGCTGCCACGGGAGCGGCAGTCGCCGTTGCAACCAGTCCGGCGACGAGTAACGTGGGAATCAGCCTGTGCTTCATTTGAGCTCCTTGCGGTTTGGTTCTTGCCCCAATCAGAAGCCGATTAGGCAATCTAGTGATGCGGCGGCCCCCCACCGTAAGTTCCCTACCTTGCGAAAACCTTTAGCAGCAGGTCAGGCCACGAAGTCTCCGCAAACCGTGAGTGCGGTGGTCGCGTGTATTGCCCTGGTGGTGTGCGGCTTCTCAGCGAAAGTGGCGGGACATGGCAACACTCCCTGCCGGAGGACCAGCTGAAGGTGGTCGGCGCACCGGAAGGGGGTGCCTGCCTAGGGTCTCGGGTCAGGCGTCGGCGGGCTCGTCAAGAGGTTAAGAGCGCGACCCCACCGGGGGCTTCACGGCAGTAACGGGGCAGCCCGCTTCGAGGATGACCCTCTGGGCTGTGCTGCCCAGGAACAGTTTGCCCACCGGGGAACGACGCCGGACGCCGATGACGACGAGTTCGACGTCGTCCTCGAACGAAGCGTCGATGAGGACGTCGGCGGGATCGTCGTCGTTACCTGATGGCCGGATTCGCGCTGATACGCCGTCCACGGAAGCCAGGGCCAGGGCCGCTGATGCCTCAGCCGGGGAGATATCGCTCTGGGCGCCGGCCGCGGGCCACAGTATGTCCAGGCTGGTCCGCCGGCGTGCTGCTTCCGCGATGGCCGCGTGGAGTGCCGCAATGCCCTCCTTCGTTGAGAGGTACCCAACCGCTACGCTCATTGCCCGTCCTCCCAGCTTCGTAGGGGCTTCCTCTGGATGTGGCGACGACCATAATTTGGTGACGCAAGCGGCGCGTCCGGCCGGGCGCTCAACATACCGGCGTCACCAGCTTCCCGGTGGTCACATACTGCAACAGGTTCGCCAGTGTCAGCTCGGCCATCGCTGCCCGGGTCTCATGTGTTCCGCTGCCCAAGTGGGGGAGAAGGACGACGTTGTCCAGGGCCAGCAGGTCGTGGGGCACCTTGGGTTCGTCGCCGAAGACGTCGAGTCCCGCACCGGCAAGCTGACCGGTCAGAAGCGCCGCCACCAGAGCCTCTTCGTCCACGACGGAACCCCGCGCCACGTTGATGAGGTAGCCGGAAGGGCCGAGTGCTTCAATCACTTCCTGGCCGACCAGCTTGACTGAATCGGGCCCGCCCGCCGCCGCGATGATCAGGACATCGGACTGCCGGGCCAGATCCACCGGTGATGTGCAGTACTCGTACGGCACCTCCGCCACCGGCCGACGGTTGTGATAGCTGACGGTGCAATCGAAGCCTTCAAGCCTGCGGGCTATCACCTTGCCGATGCGACCCAATCCGAGGATGCCGACACGTTTGCCGCTGGCCTTCGTGGCCAGGGGAAAGTTCCCCGCAGTGGCCCACTGGCCGGCGCGAACGTACCTGTCCGCCGCGCTGATCCGCCGCAACACATCCAAGTACAACGCCAAGGCGGTGTCGGCCACGCAGTCGTTGAGGACCTCCGGGGTGTTGCTGACGGCGATGCCCCGTTCCCTGGCTTGGCTGATGTCGGTGGCGTCGTAGCCCACCCCGAAGTTCACGACGGCCCGCAGGGCCGGGAGCGCGCGCATCAGTTCCGGGCCCACGCCGACCTTGCCCGAGGTGACGGCTACATCGAAGTCGCCACCTCGACGTTGCAGGAATTCCGCTCGCTCTGCCGGGTCATCCGGAAGCCGGACGGCGCCGTAGTCAAGAACCACGGCGTCCTGTACAGAGGGCATCAAGGGTCCTACCTGAAGGACAGCTACGTTGTTCATACCTGCACCCTAGGTTTCGCAATCAATACGCGTCCAACTTGGAAGTTGCATCGATCAATGCGCCGCGTGCATTGATGCAGACTCTTCCCAGCAATGACGCGGATCACGCGTCCCCGTGGCGCTCGTCACAGGGCGAATGTTGAGTCCATTGGCTCCCGACGCAAACAGGTGCAGGTCCGCCGTCTATTGTCGGCCTCTTCCGCCGCCACTACTTTGAGTTCGACCCCGGACCTCAGCCCGCAAAGTCGACCTGCATTGATGGCCTGAGGCCGCCCACCCCCGAATTCCGAGGAATCCAATGACGTCTTCTTCTCGTGTACTTTCCCAGGCCGCGGTCTTGAAATGGCCGGCCCTCGCCGCTGGCGCTCTGCTCCTGCTGAGCGGGTGCTCGGTTGCGAACTCTGCTTCCGGCCCGGCTACGGCGGGCGGCAATCTCCGGGTGGTGCTGGCGCAGGAGCCCCCGACACTGGAGGCCTGCGAATCCAACCTCACCTCCACCGGCGTGGTGGTGCGCTCGAACGTCACAGAACCGTTGATTGAGCGAAATCCCACCACGGGCGCGCTGGAGCCACTGCTGGCAACGGAGTGGAAAGCCACCTCTGACACCGAATGGACGTTCAAGCTTCGGGAGGGCGTGAAATTCCAGGACGGCACGCCCTTCAATGCTGAAGCTGCCGCGTTCACGATCGACCGGGCCGTCAACTCCAAGCTGGGCTGCAACGTCGAGGGCTACGTTTTTGGTGATGCCGACTTGAAGGTCAAGGCCGTGGACGCTACGACGCTGACGGTGACCTCGCCCAAGCCTGACCCGATTCTGCCGCTCCGCCTTTCGTTCCTGGAAATAGTGCCGACGACGACGAGCACCACCGCGAAGGTCCGGGAGCCCGTTGGGACCGGGCCGTACAAGATCGAAAAGTGGGACGCGGGCCAGAAGATTACGCTCAGCAGCTGGGACGGGTACTGGGGCAAGAAGCCCGCGTACGCCAAAGCCGAATACCAGTGGCGCTCGGAGAGCTCAGTGCGGGCCGCCATGGTCACCAGCGGCGAAGCTGACGTGGCTCTGGGCCTCAGCCCGGATGACAACGTCGGAGACCTGGCCGTCGACTACCCCAACAACGAAACCGTGGCGCTCCGGCTGGAAGCCACCCAAGCGCCCCTGACCGACATCCGTGTCCGACAGGCCGTGAACTTTGCCATCGACAAGGAAGGAATCGTGGGTTCCCTGTACCAGGGAAAGCACAAGGTGGCGGCGCAGCTGGTGCCCGAGGGCGTGGTGGGACACAACTCGGCCCTTGAGCCCTGGCCGTTCGACCTGGACAAGGCCAAGGCGCTGGTGGCCGCAGCGAAAGCCGATGGCGTGGACACCTCGGCTCAGATCTCCCTCGTGGTCCGTAACGCACAGTTCCCGAAGGTCACCGAACTTGCGCAGGTCCTGCAGGAGCAGTTGAGCCAGGCCGGCCTGAACGTGAAGCTGAAAATGCTTGAAACCAGCCAGCAGCTGACCTACCAGGTCCGCCCGTTCGCCGACGACGAGGGCGCCGTCGCGGTGCTGGTCCAGCACGGCAACCAGGCCGGTGACGCCGCCTTCACCGTTGACCAGTACATGCTCTCCACGGGTGCGCAGAGCTACTTCGGCACTCCGGAATTTGATGGAAAGATCAAGGCCGCCGACGCGGCGTCGGGGGACGCACGCCAAAAGGCATTCGAAGAGATCTTTGCGTACCAGAACGACAAAGTGGTCCAGTTCGCGCACATCTCGCACCAGACCGGCATTTTGGGCAAGTCAAAATCTGTGAACTACACGCCCAACTCGTCCAGCGGTGACGAACTCCGCGTCTCGGAAATGACCCCGGCGAGCTAGTCCGGACGTCAAGGAAAGAGGACAGCCCATGCTGATCTACTTGAGAAAGCGGATCGTTTCCAGCGCGCTTCCGCTGGTGGTGGTAATCGTCGGTGTTTTCGCGCTCGCCAGGATGACCGGCAACCCGGCCGCCCTGTACCTTCCGCTGAACGCCACGCAACAGATGCGGGACGAGTTCACTGCACGCAACGGCCTTGACCAGCCGCTGTTGGTGCAGATGGCGGACTACTTCGGCGGAGTGCTGAGGCTCGACTTCGGGCAATCGCTCAGGACGGGCCAAGATGCCGCCGCCATGGCGCTGCGTGCTTTCCCGGCCACCTTGCAGTTGGCGGCCACCACTATGGTGCTGGCTGTCCTTCTGGCGCTGGTGGTGGGTTGCTGGGCGGCGCTGAAGCCGAACGGCGTCGCCGACCGCATCTCAAGTTTTGTCTCCATGGCCGCTGCCTCGATACCCGACTTCTGGCTCGCAATCGTCGGCATCTGGGTATTCGCCATCACCCTGGGCTGGCTCCCGACATCCGGTGTGTCGGGGGCCGGCGCCTGGGTTCTGCCCATCGCCACCCTCCTGCTCCGGCCGTTCGGGGTCCTGGTCCAGATCGTCCGGGGTTCCATGGTCTCCGCGCTGTCCGAGCCCTACATCAAGCTGGCCCGAAGCCGCGGCGCAGGCGAACTGCGGGTGGTTACCCATCACGCACTGCGCAACGCCGCGGCTCCGGCTTTGACCGTGGCTGGCGACCTGACAGTGGGCTTGGTCAACGGAGCAGTGGTGGTGGAAACCATCTTCGGGTGGCCCGGGATCGGCAAGCTCATGATCGATTCCATCCTGCAACGCGACTTCGCTGTCCTGCAGGCAGCCGTGCTGCTGACCGCCGTGGCCATCTTCGCGTTGAACATCCTGATCGACATGGGCTACGCGTTGCTGGATGCACGCGTCCGGCCCGTGACGGCGAGAGCTTAGGAGTAAACCATGACGAGTTCATTGACTGAGCCGGCCGCGCAGGATCAGCTGCCGGGGACCGGGCAACGGCCCCCCGGGAAGGTGAAAGCCGGGAAGGGGAACGGAAACCAGGATGGGAACCCCATCCTGTTCCGGCTCCTGCTGAAGGACCGCTTCGCCACGGTGTCCGCCCTGCTTTTGGTCCTCATCGGCCTGACAGCCGTGATCGGCCCTGCCTTGATGGGCGACCTGGCCACCAAGCAGAACCTCCTCTTCGCCAACAAGGCGCCGTTTTCGCTGGTCTACGGCTGGGAATACGTTCTGGGCAGCGACTCCCTGGGAAGAAGCATGCTCGCCCGCCTCGTGGTGGCCAGCCGCACCACGTTCTCGGTCGCGGTACCGGCGGTGGCTGTGGCCCTCGTGGTTGGCTCGCTGTGGGGTGTCTGGGCCGGATACCACCGGGGTTGGCGTGAAAACGTGTCGATGCGGATTGCCGACGTCATCATGAGCTTCCCGTCCCTGCTGCTCGCCGTCGTGGTGCTTTACGTGTTCAGCCCCAGCGCCGGGAACATCGTGCTGATCCTCGCACTGACGCGGATCCCGATCTACCTGCGCACGGCACGAGCCGAGTCTGCGGAGCTTCAAAGCCGTACGTTTGTGGACGCGGCCCGGACCTTTGGGGCCAGGCCAAACGCCATCATTGGGCGCCATGTCATCCCCGTGGTCCTGCCGACGCTCCTGACGCTGGCCACGCTCGAATTCTGCTATGTGATGCTGGCCGAGTCTTCCCTGAGCTTCCTTGGCATTGGCATCCAGCCGCCGGACGTTAGCTGGGGGCTCATGGTCTCGCAGGGCAGACAGTACCTGCAGACCGCCTGGTGGCTTTCCATCTTTCCCGGCGTCGCGATTGTGGTCACCACCATCGCCGCGAACGTCCTGGCGGCCTGGCTCCGAATCGCCACAGACCCCGCCCAGCGCTGGCGCCTCGCACTTCCCCGCAAGCGGCTGATTGCCCGCATCCCAGTCAAGGAGGCAAAGCCGTGAAAACTGCTGCCCAAAGCATGCTCCCCGGCCAGTCCCGGGCGCATGAAGTTGTTCTTAGTGTCAGAGGCCTGGCCGTGGACATCCGCACGCATCGCGGAACCGTCCGGGCCGTCAATGACGTAAGTTTCGAGGCCCGTGCGGGGGAAACCCTCGCACTGCTCGGAGAATCCGGGTGCGGGAAATCCATGACGGCCAAGGCGCTCGCCGGAATCATGGACCCCGTCTGCGACCTCGCCGGCGGGGAAGTGGCCCTCAACGGAACAGACCTGGCGGCCCTGACACCCAAGGAACGACTGAAATTTGCCGGTCCCGAGCTCGGCATTGTCTTCCAGGACGCGCTGACCGCCCTCAACCCTGTCTACACCGTGGGAACACAGCTCGGTGAGGCTTTCCGGATCCATCGTGGACTGAGTGCCAAGGAAGCCAAGGTCCAGGCAATTGAGTTGATGGAGCGGGTGGGGATTCCCGAGCCCGAGTCCCGGGTGAATTCGTATCCGCACCAGTTCTCCGGCGGCATGCGCCAGCGCATCCTTATCGCCATGGCTGTGGCCCTGAACCCGCGCCTGCTGATAGCAGACGAACCCACCACTGCCCTGGACGTCACGGTCCAGGCCCAGATCATGCAGCTGCTGCGCAAGCTCCGGGAAGAGGGCCAGATGGCCGTGGTGCTGATTACCCACGATCTGGCGGTTGTTGCCGAGGAGGCCGACTCGGTGGCGGTGATGTACGCGGGCAACGTGGTGGAGAGCGGGCCGGTGTCCGAGGTCTTCAGCGATCCACGGCACCCCTACACCAAGGGGCTACTCGAGTCGATGCCCGTCCATGTTGGCCGCGGCGCCCACCTAAAGTCCATCGCCGGGAGCCCTCCGGAGCTTCATGACATTCCCGCGGGCTGCGTGTACCAGTCACGCTGCCCGTTGGTGCAGGACATCTGCCGGTCCGAGCGCCCGCAGCTGCGGCCCGTGACCGATCGCCCCTTGAACGAAAGCCCCGTCGACCTGCAGGACGACGCCGACACTTACGCTGGCGCCCCGCTGTCCAGGCCCGGCCGGGTTGCGGCCTGCCACTTCAGCAAGGAGATAAACAATGTCTGAGCCGCTTTTGCAGGTTGATGGCTTGCGCAAAACCTTCCACGTCGCCAAAAGCGCCCGCGGCAACACCCGCCTCAAGGCCCTGGATGGCATTAACCTCACGGTCGGGCGAGGCGAAACCCTGGGCTTGGTGGGGGAATCGGGCTGCGGAAAATCCACCCTGGCCCGGACCCTCATGATGCTGGAGACACCGGACGAAGGGACGGTGACCTTTGAAGGTACGAACCCGTTCGGGCTCCGCGGAAAGGAGTTGCTGAGCTGGCGGCGCCGGGTCCAAATGGTGTTCCAGGATCCGTTTGCCTCGCTGAACGCGCGGATGAACGCCGGCGACATTGTCTCCGAGCCCTGGGCGACCCACCGGAGCCTTTACCCGTCCTCGCGGGAGCGTGAAGCCCGCGTGCGGGAGCTGCTGCACATGGTCGGGCTGCGCCCATCGGACGCGCGCAAATCACCGCAGGAGTTCTCCGGCGGCCAGCGGCAACGGCTCGGCATTGCCCGTGCCCTGGCTCTGAACCCCGACGTCATCATCCTCGATGAGCCGGTTTCAGCGCTGGACCTGTCCGTCCAGGCGCAAATCCTCAACCTGCTCAATGACCTCCAGCAGGACCTCGGAGTCTCCTATATTTTCATCTCCCATGATCTGACCGTTGTCCGGCATGTGGCCGACCGGGTCGCCGTGATGTACCTGGGCAGGATCATCGAGACCGGCGCCACGGAGGAAGTTTTCGACCATCCACGGCACCCCTACACGGCGGCATTGATGTCCGCCTCGCCGAAGCTCGACGTCACCGGGGCGAAGCGGGACCGAATCGTCCTCCAGGGCGAGCTGCCCTCGCCGCTGGATCCGCCGTCGGGCTGCCGTTTCCGCACCAGGTGCTGGAAAGCGCAGGACGTCTGCGCCGAGGTGGCGCCCGAGCCGCGGGTGACGGCCAGCCCCGATGGAGGGCTGCGCCTGACCGAATGCCACTTTCCACTTGAAACCGTCAAAGGTCTCACAGGCGCCACCGCAACCGCCGCCGGGTGACGGCCTCGGAGTATGCGCTCATTGCCGGCGTGGTTTTCCTCGCCGCCTGCCTGCAGGCCTCAACAGGTTTCGGCATGGGGATGCTTGGCGCGCCGGTGGTGGCCATGGTGGATCCGGCCCTGCTGCCGGCCACGCTCATTCTCCTGGCACTCCTTGTGACAGTCCTCGTGACCGTCCGTGAACGGCAGCACCTCGATCTCCGCGGCACGGGCTGGGCTCTGGTGGGCCGGGTCCCCGGAAGCTTCCTGGGGGCATGGCTGGTGGCCCTTCTGTCCAAGGAGGGCCTGGCCTGGGTGGTGGTCATCGTGGTGGTCACCGGCCTGGTCCTGGCAATCCGGGGGTGGGCGCCGGAGCCGGTCCGGGTAAACCTGATCGCGGCCGGTGCCGCCTCGGGCATCATGGGCACTGCCACGTCCATCGGCGGCCCACCCATGGCCCTGGTCTGGCAGGGCCACCAGGGATCACGGCTGCGGGGCACGATGAGCGCGTTCTTTATGGTGGGCTCGGCAATTTCCCTGATGGCGCTGGGGGTCGCAGGCGCCGTGACGGGCCAAATATTGACGCTCGCGCTGTGGCTGGTGCCGGCGGTGCTTGGAGGGTACGTGGCCTCCCGGTTCGTGAACCGCTTCCTGAACACCGCCCGGCTGAGGATGCTGGCGCTGGGCTCGTCCGCGCTGGGGAGCCTGCTGTTGATGGGACAACTCGCCCTGGCTGCCATGCAGCCCTGACCTCTGCGGCTGCCGCACGGAGTCCCTGCGGCCGGGTGACTTACCTGCCCCAAACCCTCGGTACGAGGTTGATCAGTTCCCGTCCGTCCGCCAGCCGGCCAATATTTGCCGCGATGTCCGCCGCCCGGCGTTCGAACGTGATCCGCGCGTGCCCGGAGTGGTGCGGCGTGAGGACGGTATTGTCCAGCGATCCGAACGGCAGTTCGGCGGGCGGCAGCACGCCGTCGGCGGGGGATCCCCACCACACATCAATACCGGCTCCCGCGATACGCCGGGACTGGAGGGCATCGAACAGCGCCTGCTGGTCCACCACGGGACCCCGAGCAACGTTTATCAGGAGCGCGGACGGCCTCATGGCCGCGAACTCCGCCGCCCCGATCATCCCTCGTGTCGACGAGTCCAGGGGCGCGGTGACAACTACGACGTCGGACGCTGCCAGCAGCTCCGGAAGCTGGTGGTTGCCGCCGATCCAAGTCAGAGTGACCCCGTCCGGGGCGCCGGCGGCCGGGTTCTTGCGGACGGCGCGAACATCCATGCCCAGCAGGCCGGCCATGCGGGCCGTTTCCGCTCCGATGGAGCCCATCCCGACGAGTCCCATCGTCATTCCGCTCAGGGTCGGATGGAATGGCACCTCGGGGTCAGTGGCAATGGTCCGCCATCGGCCTTCACGCACCGCGCGGTCGGCGGCGATGACATTGCGGGACAGCATCAGCGTGACCATCAGGATGTGTTCCGCAATGGGCCGCGCGTGATGGAACGTGTTGGCAACGAAGGTTGCCGGCAGCAGGCCCGGAACGAAGATCTTGTCATACCCGGCGCCGGTGACGTGGACCAGCTTCAGTCTGCTCGCGGCGGCCACCTGCTCGGGACCCAGCGAGGAACAGACCACGACGTCGGCAGTGGCCAGTGCTTCAAGCTGGCGTTCAGGAGACCAAGCCGCCGCCATGGTCCAGTGGTGAGCGCCGCCGTCGTGCCTTAACTGATCCTCAAAGCGGCTGATGATGGGATCGGTGACCACGATCGACAGGCCCTTTTGTGAAGGCTCCAAAACACTCACCAGCGAGGGCTCTGCAGCTCGTAGGAAGGGTGCAGCCGCTGCATGTAGCCCGTGTCATCCCGGCTCCTGAGCCCGCACTCCAGGTACTGGCGGTGGAGGCGTTCCAAGGCGTCGCGGTCCAGTTCGATCCCCAGCCCGGGTCCGGCGGGGACGCTGACGGCTCCGTTCTCAAGCAAGAACGTGCCCGCCGCGACGACGTCCTCTTCCGGGTCCTTCCACGGCCAGTGGGTGTCGCACGCATAGTCGAGTTTCGGCGTCGCCGCGGCGAGGTGGACCGTTGCGGCAAGGCTGATCCCCAGATGGGAGTTCGAGTGCATCGAGAGCCCCAGGCCGAAGGTTTCGGTGATGTCTGCCAGCGACTGCGAGCGGCGGAGGCCTCCCCAAAAATGATGATCAGAGAGGATCACATCAACGGCCCCGGCGGTCACTGCCGGCGCAATGTCAGCGAAGCTGACGACGCACATGTTCGTGGCCAGCGGCATGCCGACCTCGCGGCGGACTGCGGCCATTCCTTCGATGCCCGGCGTGGGGTCCTCCAGATACTCCAAAATGCCGTCCAGTTCCTTGCCGACGCGGATGGAGGTTTCAATCGTCCATGCGCCGTTGGGATCTATCCGCAGCGGCATGGCCGGAAACTCCGCACGGAGGGCCTTGATCGCGGCGACTTCCTCCTCCGGAGGGAATACGCCTGCTTTCAGCTTGAGGGCTGAGAAACCATACTCTTCCACCATTTTCCGCGCCTGGCTGACAATCCCGACGGGATCCAAGGCTGCGCCCCAAGCATCGTCTGCTTGGCCGGGATGCCCGGCCCACTTGTAAAACAGGTACCCGCTGAAAGGGACGGCGCTGCGGACCGCTCCGCCCAGCAGATCGCTCACGGGGCGGCCAAGGAGCTTCCCTTGGATATCCAGGGCAGCAACGTCAAACGGCGAGAGGACGCGGTCCGTGGTGCTTGACCCGGTAACCATTCCGCTCATTCCGTGGCCACCCCGGATCGTGTCCTTTTGCAGGGCGGCCGCAACGCAGCTGCGGAGTTCGTTGATGTTGAACACGTCGGTGCCGGAAACGGCCTCGGCCGCGAGGTGAAGACGGGCCAAATGGCCGGCATCACCGTATGTCTCACCCAGTCCACTGACGCCGGCGTCGGTATGGACTTCCACTATCGCCCGGAGCGCAAAGGGCTCGTGGACGCCGACGGTGTTCAGCAGCGGCGGGTCCTTGAACGCCACCGGCGTGATCGTGACGCCGGTGATCCGTACTTGGTGGAGGTGCTCTGCGTGCTGGCTTTCCTGCTTCACTCCGGTGTGCTCCTTAGGCGTGGGTCAGGGGGACCGGCCGATGACACTCTGCAATGGCTGCCGGTTTCCGCATCTGCTGCTGAACTGAACATAATGGGTGCAAACGATCCAAGTCCAAGCCATAATGAGCACTCATGCATCCATGAAAGGTATTGATGTTCTCCCTGCCGCAGCTTGAATCATTTGTCGCTGTTGCCGAGGAACTGCACTTCGGTGCGGCCGCAGCACGGCTGAACATGACACAACCACCGTTGAGTCGGCAGATCCAGATGCTTGAGAAACAGCTGGGTACCCAGCTGTTTGGCCGCACCAGCAGAAGGGTTGAGCTGACGGCGGCCGGCTTGATGCTGCTGCCCAGGGCACGGCAAATACTGGACATGTGCATCAAGACCGATTTGGATGTCCGCCGGGTCTCATCCGGCGACGCCGGCGCGATAACCGTCGCGTACACCGCCATCGCGGGTCAGAGCGCGTTACCCCAGCTGCTGAGGCGTGCCGCCGACATCATGCCGGGAGTCTCGTTTGTCTTGCGCGAACTGGTCTCCACGGATCAGATGGACGGGCTGGTGAAGGGCAGCGTGGACATCGGGCTGCTCCGGCCGATTGTGGCCCGGCCGGGCATCGTTTCAAGGCCCATCATGACGGACCGTCTCGTCATTGCGATCCCCTCCGGCAGTGACATTCTGGGCAACCTGCCGAATATGGATGCGCCGCTTCCGCTGGCCTGCCTGGATCGATTGCCGCTGCTGATGTATTCAACCAAGGAAGCGCGCTACTTTCATGACCTCGTCCTGCGGCTTTTTGCCAGCGCAGGTGCCCACGCGAACATCACTCAGTACGCGAGCCAGGTCCCGGCCCTCCTGGCCTTTGTTCAAGCCGGCCTGGGCGTGACGCTGGTGCCGGCCTCGGCTATGGCGTCGTCGCCCCCGGGTGTGGAGTTCCACGAGATCAGCAGCAGCCATGGAATCCGCGAGCTCAACCGTGTGGACCTGGAACTCGCATGGAATGAGCAAACCGCCAATCCGGCGGTGCGGAGGCTGCTAGAGCTTATTGACTCCACGGGCCTGAATCCCGGCGAACGCCTAGAGGCGAGTAGCGGCAATTCGGACATGCCGCCGGGTGACCTCGAGTAGTCGCCCATGCAGCTGCCGCTGGGCTGCGACATGCGGGATTGAGCCTTACCGCCGCCGAAGCTTTACGAGGCCAACCGCTCACGTGCGTTGTGATCAGAACTGCCCGGTTCAACGCCATACTTGGGCTGGGTGATCTCTGCCCACACATCATCGAGGGAGAGCCCGAGGACGTCGGCGATCGCAGCGATGGTCGGGAAGGCGGGAGTCGCTACGCGGCCCGTCTCGATCTTCCGGAGGGTTTCCGGTGAGACGCGCGCATCCAGCGCGATTTCGAGCATCGAACGCTCTGCCCGGGCGCGACGCAAGAGGGCACCGAGGCGCTGTCCGCGCTCGACCTCTGCGGGGGTGAGTGGCAATCTAACCATGGCTCCGATTATAGTACCGGGATAATATGGCCGGGATAGTTATTGGAACGTGAGAAAGGCGCCGCATGATCGAGATCCTGAACCCCACCGAATTGGCCCGAGCAAAAGAGACCGGCACCCTCGTCGCTGACATCCTGCAGACGCTGAAGGTCCGTAGCAAGGTCGGCACGAACCTCCTGGACATTGACCGGTGGGCCCGGACCATGATTGTCGAGGCTGGAGCGCTGTCCTGTTACGTCGACTACGAGCCATCCTTCGGACGCGGGCGGTTCGGACACTACATCTGCACGGCCGTCAACGACGCCGTGCTCCACGGACTGCCCCACAACTACTCGCTTGCCGACGGCGACCTGCTGACCCTCGACCTCGCCGTCTCCAAAGGAGGAGTGGCTGCAGACTCCGCCATCAGCTTTATCGTGGGCGGCTCCAAGCCCCCGGAGAGCGTCGCAATGATCAGCGCGACCGAGCGTGCATTGACCGCAGGGATAGCCGCGGCCGGACCCGGGGCTCGCATCGGCGACATCTCCCATGCCATCGGCACGGTCCTCAGCGAGGCAGGGTACCCGATCAATACCGAGTTCGGCGGTCATGGCATCGGATCGACGATGCACCAGGACCCGCACATTGCGAACACCGGACGGCCGGGCCGTGGATACAAACTGCGCCCCGGGCTGCTGCTCGCATTGGAGCCCTGGGTCATGGCCGACACCGCTGACCTCATCACCGACGCCGACGGGTGGACACTCCGAAGTGCGACCGGCTGCCGGACAGCCCATAGTGAGCACACGATCGCTATCACCGACGACGGAGCTGAGATCCTCACTTTGCCGACGCAGGCGCACCCGTGAGATCGGAGCCCCCTGCCCCTATGCTCCGGCGTCTCGTCACGAATCACCCGGTGAAACGAACGGTTCCCGACGCCGACTGCGAGTAAAGCTAAGGCTTTAACGAGTATGAACCGTTCTTTAACGGGTAGCCGCCACCGGGGTTGTCGCGGCTCGGGACTCGTTACGATGGGGTCTCCCGGGCCGGTGAATCCGGCCGGATGAATTCGGCGGCACCGCTCATTCACGCCGCAGTCAGGGCTTTTGTCCCGGATGTTCACGACGAATGGCCGCCGCCCTCAGATCCCTCGGCGCAGAGCCGTCGCTGCCATGGTGGTGACGGCTTATTTCACTTCAATGATGACTTTGTGAGGAATTCATGCGGCGACCGATATTTCCACGCCTAGTCCTTATCGCCACAATTGTGTGCCTCAGTTTGGTGCCCCTGCCCGCCAAGGCAGCTGGGGGAGTGGCGACGGACAAAGTGGTCAGTGCGCACCAGACCACGCTTTCCCGCACCGTCGTTTCGCCAGCCTTTACAACCAGCCAAACCAAGGAACTCCTGGTTGCGTTTGTGGCCACTGATGGACGTGCCGAAACCGGTGCCCAGCAGTTCACCGCAGTCACCGGTGGCGGGCTCACCTGGCGCCTGCGGAAGCGGACCAACTTTCAGTTCGGGACCGCAGAAATCTGGCAGGCGGTGTCCAGTGGCATCCTCACGAACGCAAGGGTGACCGCGACGCACAACGGTTCATACCGGGGTTCCATAACGGTCGCCACCTTCACGGGCGCGGACACGGCCACCGATGGAGCGGTCGGGGGTGCCAGCGGGCCCGCGGGTGCGCCCACCGCTTCGCTTAGCACCACGCGCACCGGCTCCTGGGTCTGGGGTGTGGGAAATGACTGGAGCGCGTCCACAGCACGCACCGTGGGAAGCAGTCAAACCAAGGTCGATGAGTACCTTGCCGGCAGCGGCGGCACGTTCTGGACGCAACGCCAAACTGTGCCCGGCACAGTGACGGCGCCGTCCACCGTCAGAATCAATGACACCGCTCCCACTACGGACAGGTGGAATATGTCTTTGATCGAGATTCGGCCGGCCCCGGCGGCGCCGGTGTTCACGGCGTCCTCGCCTCCGGCGGCGGCCACGGTCGGTACCGCCTACACCTACACCTTCGCCGCAACCGGAAACCCGAGGCCAACCTTCAGGGTGGCCTCCGGTGCCCTGCCGGCCGGGCTGAGCCTGAACGCCACCTCCGGGGTCCTGTCCGGGACCCCGACGACGGCCGGGCCGGCGACGTTCACGGTCGCCGCGGCCAACGGGGTCAGCCCCGACGCGGTCACGCCCTCCCGCACGATCACGGTGAACACGGCCCCGTCGCCCGACGGGACTCAGGCCGCCGTCGTCTTCGGGTGGGGTCCGGTGATTACCGGCGACGAGTTTTCCTACACGGGCGCGCCGAATCCGTTGAAGTGGGGCGTCTACAACAGTCCGGGTCATGCAGGCAACGGCATCCGGAGCCCGAACGCGTGGTCTGTAAACGGCAACGTGGTTACCGTCAGCGGCAACTCGGCGGGCACTACTGGCGGCATGTCAGCCAAGTTTGCCCAGCAGCAATACGGACGCTGGGAAGTCCGCATGAAAACCAGTGCCCGGGATCCGAAATACCACCCTGTCCTGATCCTCTGGCCGAACAACAACACGTCCCCCAACTGTGCTGAGATTGATTTCGCCGAAGGAACTTCCGACACGTCCAGGATTAAGTTCTTCCTGCACTACGCGTGCGGCGGCTCGAACTTCCAGACCCAGACAGCGCAGCCGATCGATACCACTCAATGGCACAATTACGCGGTCCAGTGGACCCCGTCCGGAATCACCGGCTACATCGACGGCGTGCAATGGTTCACCGACACAGACCCGGCGCACCAGCCCACGGTCGGGATGCACCAAACAATCCAGCTGGACTGGTTCCCGGACGGGACCGCCACCCTACCAAGCCAGATGCAGGTCGACTGGGTTCGCGTTTACGGCTAGCCCGCGGCTCACCAGGCCCGCCGCCATGCTGGGCTGCACGCTTTGCTTCTAAGCGACTGCTCAGCGTTCGAGCCTCACTGCTCCCACCACATCGTCGGCGCGCAGCTCGTGCTTGGTGGCCTGCCAGGATCCGAAACGGCCGTAATTGCCCGGTTCCAGGATGCTCTCCCAACCCTGTTCGACTTCGGCCCTCAGATCCTCCGGCCAATGGGGGCGGCCGAGATCTCGTGCTCCTGCCGCCCTGAGCCGGTCCTCGAAATCATCGAACATACGATTCAGACGCGCCTCCAATTCTTCATCACTTTCGCCGGGAATTTCCGGGGCGAGCGGACTCTCGTTCAGGACCGAATGCCAGTCTCCAAAGTGCGAGAGCATCGCCCGGTCCCGGGGCACCATGCAGGTCAAGAGAACTTCTCCCGCAGACTGCCTGCAGAGATCCACCAGGTCTTGGCGCCTAATCTTGGCCCAGAACCAGAGTGCCCCGTCACCTATGGTGGAGAGCTTCGTAGCCATCTATTGGAGCATCCAGGCGTAGGCGTCCGCGTACAAGGGCTCGGCGAGCGAAGAGTCCGGCACCAGCACGCCGCCGGACAGCAGGGCATCCACCGCGTCCTGGGTCTGAATCGTGTGAAGCAACAGCCGCTCTGCGGAGAGGTCGTAGCCGATCCGGCCCCTGGGAACGGCGTCGGTTGCGCGGGCGTTTGTGATTGGAAGGGTCAGCACAGGACCAGCATGGCTGAGAGCACCGACGCTAAGGGCAGAGACTGTCGATCGAGCAGGTCGTGAGCCGAAGCTCTCCTCGGGCCACTCACCTCGCTTCCGAAAGTCCGACTTCACATGAGAAGGTGTGAAAACTTATGAAACGGATTGGTTTTCTGTCCTTCGGCCACTGGGGCGACGTCCCGGGTTCGCGCGTGCGTTCCGCCCAGGACTCGCTCCTGCAGGCGATTGAGCTGGCCGTGGCCGCGGAGGAAGCCGGCGTCGATGGAGCGTTCTTCCGGGTCCATCACTTTGCCGAGCAGCAGGCCTCGCCATTCCCGCTCCTCGCCGCGATTGCCGCACGGACCTCTCGGATCGAGATGGGCACCGGAGTCATCGACATGCGGTACGAGAACCCGCTCTACATGGCAGAGGAGGCCGCCGCCGTCGACCTCATCAGCGGCGGCCGCTTGCAGCTCGGAGTCAGCAGGGGTTCCCCCGAGACCGTCCTTGCCGGCTACGAAGCCTTCGGGCACCACCCGGCGGAGGGCGAGTCCGGCGCCGACATGGCCCGCCGGCACACGGAGCACTTCCGGGCCGCCATCGCCGGGGCAGGCATGGCCAGGGGCAATCCGCAGGTCAGCGGGCACAGCGGGCCGGTCCCAATACAGCCCCTGTCCCCGACGCTCCCTGAGCGGATCTGGTGGGGTGCCGGAAACCGAGCCAGCGCCCGGTGGGCGGGACCGCAGGGCATGAACCTCATGTCTTCGACCCTGCTGACGGAGGACACCGGGGTCCCTTTCGATGAGCTGCAGGCCGGGCAGATCGCCGGATTCCGGGAGGCCTGGGCGGCGGCCGGCCACCTGCGCACGCCCCGGGTGTCCGTATCGCGCAGCATTATCCCGCTGATCGATGACGAATCACGGCGGTACTTCGGGCTGCGCGCGCAGGCCGATGCCCGGGACCAGGTGGGCTACCTCGACGGCGGGCTGGCCCGGTTCGGGCGCAGCTACATCGGTGAACCCGACGGCCTGATTGAGGAACTCTCCCGTGACGCGGCCGTGGCCGCGGCGGACACGTTGCTGGTCACCGTCCCCAATCAGCTTGGCGTGGACTTCAACGTGCGGCTGCTCGAGTCGATATCGCGCGACGTCCGCCCCTCGTTGGGGGAGTGACCCGGGCGCCCGCGCCGGCCTGCGCTACTTCGCCGGGGTGACGGTGGCCTCGTAGGTGAGGATTTCGGTGCCGTTGCCTTCCTCGCCGTTGTCGGGCGCCACTTTCATGGTGAGGTGTCCGCCGTCGGCCGTCATCTTGAACGGGTTGCGCGTGGCCACGTGCCCTGCGGTGGACCACTGCTGGAACGGGACGTCGCGGATCACGTTGCGGGACTTGAGGTCGATCATCGCCATGCCGCCGAGTTCGTAGGTGGTACCCGCGCCGCCGGCCGCCGCGGTCTGCGGGAGGTTGGTGATCCCGCTGCAGAGCATCCTGGAGCTGGGCACGTACTGGCAATCCTGATAGTCGATGAAGTAGTTCGGGTTCTCCCAGGTCGAGAGCTGCTTGCCCTGCAGGTCCCATTCCGCGAAGCGGCGTGAACCCCAGGTGTTGCCGACCAGGTGGCCGGTCTGCTTGTCCATCACGATGCCGCCGAAGTGGTCCTTCACCTCGAATTGCTTGTGCACTTCGAGGGTGTTCGCGTCCACGCGGTAGATGATGGCGCTGCTGTCGGGCCGGTACTGGGCCACCGGGATCCAGACGTTGGTGCCGTCGAAGTCGATGCCGCCCGGGTGGTACATGTCGCCCTCGCCCAGGACGATGTCCTTTTGCAGGTTGCCGCCCTTGTCCATGACAAACAGGTGGCCGACCCCCTTGCCGGGCGTGCGGTCGAACCCGTTCTGCGGCGTCGGGAACTTCACGGTCGGTTCGATGATCTGAACGGCCGAGAGGAAGATGTGGTCCTGGCTGTAGGCGATTCCCTCGGTGTGGAACGTGGGGAAGTTGAGCTTCACCTTGGATGTCTGCTGCCAGTGCGTGTTCCGGTCAACGCCGTTGAAGGCGTGGGCCAGCGCCGTGTTCCTGTCACCGTGGTTGCCGGCAGCGGCGTTGTCACCGGCGGCCTGGGCAGCCGCGGTGGCGCTGATTGCGGATGCGGCCAGGACGATTGCTGCGGCGGCGGTGAGGATGCCTCGGGTGCGAGCAGTGCTCATTCGGGGAGCCTTTCAGGGTTTGGTCTGAACAAGGTTGGATCTGAACAAGGTTGGATCTAAGCAAGGTTGGATCTAGACAAGGTTGGATCTAACAAGCACTCGCGACGCTACGTCCCGGCGATGAACCCAGGGTGCGGGCTGGTGAACAGCAGATTGCGACACGGCCGGCCGCTTTGTGGAGGAACTGGACTCCCGCTAGGTACTGAGTGTATAGATGAGGTGTGAACAACACGCTTGCCCTTCTGGGGTTGCTGGGCCGGGAGCCCAGCTATGGCTATGACCTGAAGCATTCCTATGACCGCTATTTCGGCGTCCAGAAACCCTTGGCCTTCGGGCAGGTGTATTCCACGCTGGCCCGGATGTTCCGCGACGACCTGATCGTGGCGTTGGGAGAGGAGAGCGGCGGCGGTCCGGACCGCAAGAAGTATGAGATCACCCATGCCGGGAGGGATAAAGTGCGGCAGTGGCTCTTCACGCCCGATGTGCCCTCCGAGACCCTGCAGAGCGAGCTGTTCGCCAAGACCGTGATCGCCTTGCTGCTCGACGACGACGCCGACCGGTTGCTGGATGCGCAGCGCGCGGAGCACATGGCCCGGATGCGCGAGCTGACCCGCCTCAAGCGCGACGCCGGTCTGCTGCAGGTGCTGATGTGCGACCACGGACTCTTCCACATCGAGGCAGACCTGCGCTGGATCGAGCTGACCAGCGCCCGCCTGACCCAACTCAAGAAGGAACTCCAGAGCTCATGAGCCTGATCGACACCACTACACCCATCCTCAGTGCCCGCGGCGTCCACCACGCGTTCGGGCAGACCGAAGCGCTGCGCGGTATCGACGTCGACGTCCACGCCGGCGAAGTGCTCGCCGTGATGGGGCCGTCGGGATCGGGCAAGTCCACCCTGCTGCACTGCTTGGCCGGAATTCTTGCCCCGATCCGCGGCACCGTGGCCTATGCGTCCCGAGGCCTTGACCCCGTCAACATCAGCGGGCTGCGTGAAGCTGAGCGGTCCCGGCTGCGGCTGACCGACTTCAGCTTCGTTTTCCAGTTTGGCCAGCTGTTGCCCGAACTGACGGCGCTGGACAACGTGAGCCTTCCCTTGCTTCTTGGCGGTACCAAACGGGCTGAGGCGCGCCAGCGTTCCGAGGAATTGCTTGAACGACTGGGTTTGGACGGATTCACCACCAAGCTCCCGGGGGAGCTCTCAGGAGGCCAGGCCCAGCGTGCGGCCATCGCCCGGGCCCTGGTGACCTCGCCTGCGGTGTTGTTCGCCGATGAACCCACCGGTTCCCTGGATTCCCTGGCGGCCGAGAACGTCCTGACACTGATGCTTGACCTGGTCCGGGAAGCGGGCACGACTGTGGTGATGATTACTCACGACGCCCGGACCGCCGCATATGCCGACCGAGAAGTGATCGTGCGTGACGGGACCATCTCTGCTGGCTACCGGGTTCCGGCATGAATCCGGCTGTCCTGCAAATGGCGCTGCTTGGCAGTCGGTCCTCGTGGGGGCGGATGGCCGGCATCGGTGGCGGCGTGGCAATCGGCGTGTGCCTGGTGCTGCTGCTGTGGAGTGCAGCGAACGGTCTGGCCCAACGCGACGCGCGGGGTGCCTGGCTGCGGGAGATGGGTCAAACCTCAGTCTATGTGCCGCAGACAGCCGATGGATCCGCAGCCGCCGGGCAGCCCGGGAACGGACCTCTGGAACCGATACCGCTGACACCGGAAACGATTCTGCTGGGATCGCTCCAGGACGTCTTCCGCGACCAGCTCATCAGCCACCGCGCCATCGCGGCGCTCCCCGGAGCCACGGTGAAAATTCCAGGCATCGGCGCGCCGCCGGTCCCTGGACAGTACTACGCCTCGCCCGCCCTGCAGCGGCTGATCGAAACGACTCCGGCTGAGGAACTGGGGGACCGGTACGGAACGTTCGCGGGCGTCATTGACGACTCCGCGCTGCCGGGGCCCGATGCCCTGGTGGTCATCAGCGGCGCCACCGAGGCCCGGCTCCGCCAGGGTCCGGTGGCAATGCTCGTCACGGAGTTCACCGCCAATCCCTACGGGGAGAGCGCAAGCCTGTACCGCACGGCCCTGCTGGTCGGCGGAATCGCGGTGCTCTTCCCGGTGCTGCTGCTGGTCAGCATCGCGACCGGGCTGGGCGCTGCCCAGCGCCGGGAACGCTTTTCCACCCTGCGCCTGATCGGTGCTTCGCCCCAGTTGGTCGCGGGCATGGCAGCCGTGGAGACGGCCATACCGAGCCTGGCCGGCGCCTTTCTCGGCGTCGTCATGGCGATCGCATTCAGGCCGGCCGCAGCCCAGGTCCCCGTCAACGGCACCAGGGTGTTCCTGGCCGATTTCACCTTTGGCGCGGGTTTCGCAGTGACCGCAGTCGTGCTCGTGGTGGCGGCCTGCTCGCTGGTCGCCGCCAGGCGCACGGCCAAGACCGGGATTGGCCCGCTCGGAGTCACGCGGACCATGCCCGAGAAAACCCCCACCGTGTGGCGGGCCGTGCCATTGCTGGTCGGACTGGCCTGCATGGCCACGGGAACCCTACTGACCAAGATCGATACCGATGGGAACCCGTGGACTTCTCCGCTGCTGATCGGCGGATTCGCACTGACCTCGGTCGGCATTGTGACCATTGGTCCATGGCTGACACGCATGGCCAGCACCATTGGGTTGCACAGCGCCCGCCGCGCCTCAACGGTCATCGCCGCCAGCCGAATCCGCAGCACCCCCGTCGCAACCTTCCGCTCGGTCTCCGGGCTGGTCATAGCGGTGTTCATGGTCTCCGTTTTCGCCGGAGGCATCAGCGCCATAGGAACGGTGGAGACACCCGAGGCGCGACCCGGACTGCTCCTTCCCACCAGCGTCTACGCGTTAGTGGCGCCGGCCTATACCCCCGGCCAGGTTGCCGCCGTCGCCCGCAGCACCAAGGAACTTGCCGGAATTCGCGACACCACCATCGGCTACGCCAAGACCCCGCTCGGACAGGGGGACACCATGGACATCTACATTGCGGCTACCGACGCGCCATCGCTCGGCTTCGCGAATCCAGGGTCGGAAAAGATAGTGTCCTTCGACGCGTCGTTCCTGAATGCCTGGACCTCCACGCCGGTCTCACTCGCGGCCGCATCTGTTGAAAGCTTGGATGCCCTGGTCCCGGTCGTGATGGTGGTCAGGACCGACGGGACGGCCGCCGCCATTGACCGGGCACGCACGGCCCTGAACGCATCCGGCGTGACTGCCACGCCTGGAACGTCCCCTGCGGATCTCGCAACCATGAGCAACGCGCGATTGATCCAAGGCTTGGCCTCACTTGCCTACATAGGCGTGTTCGTGGCCGTAGTAGTCGCGGGAATCTCCCTGGCTGTGTCCACTGCGGCCGCTGTCCTGGACCGCAAACGTGTGCTCGGCCTGATGCGGCTGATGGGAATGCCCGTGTCCGTCCTGCGCAAGGTCATCGTCCAGGAGGCCGCTGTCCCGCTCCTGGCAGTTCTGCTGCTGTCCGTCGGGCTCGGGTTCCTCGTCGCCTGGCTCATGATCTCGTCATTCGGCGGCGGCAGATCTATCACTTGGCCCAGCACGGAGTACTACACCGCATTGTCCTTCAGTCTTCTGCTCGCACTCGCCGCAGTGACAGTAACCTTCGGACTCGTCCGGTCCAACACCACTATCGCGGCCACCCGATTCGAGTGAGACCACAACCTGCCTTGGAGGCCGCTAGGTTCAGCCTTCGCAGTCCTTGCAGTAGACCTCGGCGCCAGTCTGCCGGGCGATCTGGGAGCGGTGCCGGACCAGGAAGCAGGAGTAGCAGGTGAATTCGTCGGTGGCCTGCGGGATGACCTGAACAGTCAGCTCTTCGGCGATGAACTCGCCGCCGGGGACTCCGGCCCCGTCCAGCCCGTCGGCCTCGTCGAGTTCCTGGACGACGCTGCGGGCGTCCGGTGCGTTGGCGGACTGCAGTGCTTCCAGGGAGTTTTCCTGCGTTTCCTTGACGTCTGAGCGGACTTCGTCGTAGTCGGTTGCCACGTGGCGTGTTCTCATTTCTCGAGGGTTGACTAGGCTCACTGCAACGTACAGCAACCCGCGGTTGTTCCGCAGCCGTGGCCAGAATCGACGCCGGACGGCGTTGGCGGGCCACGCCATGAGTGTGGCGCAGGTCATCGCCGCAGTTCAGGCCTAGGATCAACCAAATGATACCGGGACGAATCGACGCCGCTGACGGGAAGAACGCTCTCAGCGTTGACGCAGGGATCCTCGAAAGTGTCTGGCGCCCCGGTTCTCTTGTCGACGCCGTCGACGCCAAGGATGCCATGCTTGCTGTGGAACGCATCAGCGGCGGGACCCCGATGCCCATGCTCTCTGAGATGACCGACGTCGTGTTCAGCGCCGCGGCCCGATACCAGTTCGCACAAAGCACGGGCGTGGTGGCCATCGCGGTCCTCGGATCCAGTGCAGTCGACAGGGTCATCGCTTCCGCCACCAGCCGGGAGACCAAATACCCGCACGAGTTCTTCACCTCGAGGACCGCCGCAATCACGTGGCTGAAGGAAATCACCAGCAGCCGCGCTGAGGGCAGCGGCAAGGTTTGGTAAGGATTCGCGCACGATTCAAGACAGACCGGTCTTTACCGTTGTAAGGTTGCTTCACGGTCTTCCGCCCCAATTGCGCCACGGTTGTATCAAGGGCTTTAGGGATCGTGGCCGGTTCCGGGCCCTCCCGGAACGGGAAACAAAGGATTAGGCAAATGTCCATTGAGTCCACTGAGTTGTCGTCCCGTCCGAACCACCCACTGGAGAATCCGCCCGCGGATCCGTGGAAGAGGGAACCGGGGGACAGCAGGGTGCGGGGGATACGCCTGCAGGCCGCCGAGATCATCGCCGCGGTACTGTCCGATTCCGCGCCGGGCCAGGTCCGTGAAAGGGACCAGCTTTATCGCCTGCTGCAGGCCAACCCGGACAGGCCTGAGGTTGCGCTGGCGGCACACCTGATCGCTCTGCGGGAGGAACCTTCCCGGGGCCGCCGGCCCGATCTGACACTCGTCCATGGGCAAGCGGCGGAAGCCGAAACGCCCGCGCAGCCCTCGAGGCCAGGCGCTGGGCGGCCGTCCGGGCCCCGGCCTGCAACCCGCCCCCTCTTGCATCATCGTCCCACTGAGCGGGTGCACTATGGCCTCCCGGATCGGGCCGGGGTCGGCGGCTTGTCCGGGGATGCAACGTAAGCGCAACGAAAAGCTAGGCGCAACGAATCACATGGCGCGTGACGATTCCGCCGTGCGGTGATCCGTTTCTGGAGCCAAGGGCTTAAAGTGGCCGGGACGCACCCAGACCACGAAGGGGACCAACCCCATGGCTCGCATTTTCATTACCGGCTCGACTGACGGACTCGGCCTCGCCACGGCCCGGACGCTGTTGAACGACGGCCACGAGGTCCTGCTGCACGCCCGCAGCCGGGCGCGCGCGGCCGCCGTCGATGACCTCGGTCCGCAAGCGGCCGGCGTCGTCCTTGGGGACCTCAGCAGCGCCGCCGAAACCCTGGACCTTGCCGGACAGGTCAATGCGCATGGCCGGATGGACGCCATTATCCATAACGCCGGCGTCTACCTCTCGCCGGGCCGCGTCTCGACCTCGGAGGGACATTCCCGCACTCTGGCCGTCAATGTTCTCGCCCCTTACCTGCTCACTGCACTGATCGAACGGCCCGGCCGCCTGATCTACGTCAGCAGCGGCATGCACCACGCGGCCAGCGGCAGTCTCCAGGACATCGATTGGACCGAACGGCACTGGAATGCCGGCGCCGCCTACTCCGAGAGCAAGCTGCACGTGACCGCGCTTTCCGCCTCCATCGCCCGGCACTGGCCTACCGTGCTCAGCAATGCCGTTGATCCAGGATGGGTCCCCACCAAGATGGGTGGCCCCGGCGCTCCCGACGACCTCGCCATGGGCCACGACACCCAGAGCTGGCTCGCCGTCAGCAACGACCATGCCGCCCTGGTCTCCGGCAACTACTGGTACCACCGCCGGCCGCAGAAGCCTGCCCCGGAGGTGGCCAACACGGCCTTCCAGGACAGGCTCACCGACAAACTCGCCGAACTTACGGGCATAGCGCTTTTCTGAACTACAGAACGCCAAGCCATGGGTCAGGCGGCCGCTTAGGTCTCCTGTCGATTCGCAGCGGCCCGGCTCCGTGGCAACAGGAATCCGACCGCGACAAGCCAGAGGAGGCCGCCGAACCGCCCGATGGGCAGCAGGAACTGGAGCGGTTCGATCACCATGGACAGGAAGCTCAGCTCGGCCAAGGCGGCGATGACAAGGCCGGCCCAGGCCAGCCAGCGCGGCACGAAGCGCAGGATGAGGGCCGGGACGGCGATCCCGGCGACGAGGAGCCCGAGACCAACGACGTAAGCCACGCCGCCGGTGATGAACGCGAGAAACGCCAGCGCGTGGGTCAGCGTTCCGTCGGTGGTGATTTCCGGACGGCTCAAGACCCAGCCCACGGCGGCCGAGAGCATAAGGAAGACCGAAGCCGTGATGCCGCCGAAGAATCCGATCGCGGGCCCGGGGACGCGGACGCCGAGCCGGAGCTGCCGGGCGTAAACGGTGGCCGCGAAGATACCCAGCGGCACCGCTGAGCCGAATTGGAACAAGCTGGCGAGCCGCACGGCATCGGGGTTCCCGTGGAAATAGACCGCGACCTGGTCGGCGGTAGAGAACGGTGAGACAAACGTCTGGCCGCCAGTGAGGATCGCGCTGCTAAGCAGGCCGCCAACCGTGAGTCCCAGGCTCACTGCCGCCAGGACGCCCGGATTGGGGCCTCCGGATCGTGTCCTTGGAAAGGTGTGGTGGGCGGATAGGTCAGTCATGATCGCTCCTTTCCGATAATTACGTCACAACTAAAATGATTCACCTGTTGAATGATTCTGTCAATGGCGTAATATTGGGGCATGGACTCACCGGACCTGTCGCGGTCGAAGCGAACCGCTTTCCTGCTGTCCCAGCTTGGGGCGCTGGCATCGGCTCGATTCGCAGAGCGTACACGCGAGCTCGGGCTGACCCCGAGCGACGCCGGCGTTCTCCGCCTGCTGGGCCGCACGCCCGGGCTGAGCCAGCGGTCCCTGGCCGACCGCCTGGGAGCGGTGCCGAGCCGCGTTGTGCCACTCATCGATTCGCTGGAAGCGCGAGGCTTGGTGGCCCGCGTCCGCAGCAGCACCGACCGGCGGAATTACGAGCTTCGGTTGACGGACGAGGGCACGAAGGTGCTGGGCAGACTGCGAGGGATCGCCGAACGGCACGAAGCCGAGCTCTTGGCCCCGCTCACCAGCGAACAGTCTGAGCAACTGGGCAGCCTGCTGGCCAGGTTGGCCAGCGCCCACGCCCTTGACACGGACCTTCATCGGGGAACGCGCCTGGGGTGAAACTGCAGTGGTCTGCACGGATTAATTGTCGGGGAAAGCAGTCCTTTTCAGCCGGCGAGCACTGTGGGATCATCCCGATATGGGCGAAAATATTGAACCGCGGGTCACCTTGCCCTCCGGCCCCGAGCGTCTGAAGGGCACGCATCACCGCGACGTTGATGGCTACGCAAGTCCGATCACTCAGCAGCTTCGCATTGTCGGTCAGCGGCGCCGCGAAGCTGAAGAAAAACTCGACCGGCACCTGCTGGAAGCACGCAAGAGAGACTGAAGGCGGCATGGGGCGACGAAAGGCAGGCGCCCTTAGGGCGCCTGCCTTCCTTTTTTCGCGTCCGGAACTATCTGCGTCCGGAACTATTTGGCGGCTACGGCGTAGGGCGAAGCCTCCTCGGGCGTAGCCACAGGCACCTTGGTTTCGGTCTTGCGCTCCTTGAGGAAGTAGACCAGCGCTGCGGCGATTGTTGATGCCGCGGCGAGGGCGAAGAGCCCCGGTATGACGCTGCCGGTCTGTTCCTTGATGATGCCGAATCCAAACGGGGCCACGAAGCCACCGAGGTTGCCCAGCGAGTTGATGATGGCGATGGCCGGCGCCAGGATGACGGGGTGCAGGCCCGACTGGGGGATGGTCCAGAACAGCGGTGACGCGCTCTTGAATCCCATGGCGGCGATGGCCAGGAACACGAGGGCCAGCACGGGGGTGGCGACGGCGGCTGCGAGGGTGCCGACGGCGGCGACCAGGAGCGCAGCCACGAGCAGGGGCCGCTTGGATTTGGCTTTGTCCTGCCACTTGGCGGCGAAGTACATGGCGACCACGGCGCAGACCCAGGGGATGGCGGAGAGGAAGCCGACGCTCAGGTCCGTGGTCCCGGGGATCTGCTTGACGATGCTGGGCAGCCAGAAAGTGTTGGCGTAGATGGAGAGCTGCACGGAGAAGTAGATGCCGCAGAGCAGGAGAATCTGCGGGTTCAGGAGCATTTTCCAGCGGTTGATCTTTCCGCTGGGATTCCCGCCTGAGGTGGCGTGCTGGGCGTCCTCGTCCGCGATCGCCGCGGTAAGAGCAAGCTTTTCGCCCTCCGTCAGCCATTTGGCATCCTGGATTTTGGCGTCAAGGACGAAGAACACGGCGATGCCGACCACCACGGAGAGCAGTCCTTCGAAGCCGAAGAGCCACTGCCAGCCGCGGAGCCCCAGGACGTCGTGGAGGCTGAGCAGCATTCCGGCGATCGGGCCGGAGAGCGCGGCGGCGACCGAGGACCCGGCGATGAAGATCGCCGTTGCCTTGCCCCGCTGCCCGGCGGGCACCCAGCGGGCGAAGTAGAAGATGACGGCGGGGAAGAATCCTGCTTCCGCGGCGCCGAGGAGGAACCGCAGGGCGTAGAACATGGTCTCGTTCTGCACGAACACCATCAGAAAGGAGACGATGCCCCAGCTGACCATGATCCGGGCCAGCCAGACCTTGGCGCCGTACTTCTCCATCATCACGTTGCTGGGCAGTTCGAAGATCGCGTAGGCGACGAAGAACAGCCCGGCCCCGAATCCGTAGGCAGCAGCGCCGATCCCGACATCCGCCTGCAGATGCTCCTGGGCGTAGCCGATGTTGGACCGGTTGAGCTGGTTGCACACCAACATGACGAGCATGATGGGCAGTACCCGCTTGAAGAACTTTTTCGTGGCAAAGGCCACGTCCGTGACAGCGTTGTCTACAGACTGCATGGAGATTTTCCTTTAATTGGCGAAGCTGGTCGGCCGGGGCAAGGGGGTTGATTGTGGCCCTCGCCACAGCGATGCTTCACTTTATGTGGCGGCGGTAATGCCCGTCCAACACATTATTTGCATTACGAGATACCTTCAGGGAATCAATCCCGTTCCCGGCGCCCTGACCTCAGGCGTTGCCCGGTGCAGCGGCGCGGAGCCGGCGTCGAGAGTTCGCCAAATGACTCCGCATTGCCGCGGACGACGAGGGTCCGTCGCCCTCCGCGATGGCGGCGACGATTGATTCGTGCTCCTGCACCACCTGATCGAAGTGCTCGCGGGCATCGTGCTCTCCGCCGCCCACCAGCCGGGCGCGGGGCATCGCGATCATGGTCTGCCCCAGGGATCCAAGGCAGTCGGAGTAAAAGGGGTTGCCCGAGGCCGCGGCAATGGCCCGGTGGAACTCGTAGTCAGCTTTCATGGCGTGTGCCGGGTGCGCCGCGCTGTCCGTGAAGTCTTCAAATGCCTTCCGCACGGCGGCCAGCTGCCGGTCTGTGTGATTCCTGGCGGCGAGGGCGGCGGCCTCGGACTCCACCGCGATGCGGAATTCCAGCTGCCACAGGCGGTCCTCCAGGGTGGCCACGGGGCGGCTCCCGGCGGACTGCTGCGGGCCGTCCGGTGGCGGGGTCAGCGCAAAGCTGCCCCGCCCACGTTCGGTTTCCACCAGTCCCTCCGCCTGCAGCCTGGTCAGGGCCGAGCGGACCACTGTGCGGCTGACGCCGAATTCGCTGATCAGGGTATTCTCGCTGGGCAGCTTCGCGCCCGGCGCAATGACGCCGTCGACGATGCGGCGGCGAAGATCGCTGGCGAGGTCCGCAGTCAGGTTTCGGCTCATGGCTTCAAGGTTACTTGCCGACTTCCACGGACTCTGTTGTCCAGGCGCGCGCCTGCTCGCTGAGGGAGATGCCGAGCCCGGGGCGGTCCGGGACCAGCATGCGGCCGTTCTTGGTTTCGAGGCGCTCGTTGAACAGCGGATCGAGCCAGTCGAAGTGCTCCACCCACGGTTCGCGCGGGTAGGCGGCGGCGAGGTGGAGGTGGATTTCCATGGCGAAGTGCGGGGCGAGGCCGAGTCCGCGCTCGTCGGCCAAGGCGGCGAGGCGCAGGAACTGGGTAATGCCCCCGACGCGCGGCGCGTCGGGCTGGATGATGTCACAGCCGTTGGCGTTGATCAGTCCCTTGTGCTCCGCGACCGAGGCCAGCATCTCGCCGGTGGCGATGGGCGTGTCCAGGGCGCGGGCGAGCTCCGCATGGCCTTCGAAGTCGTAGGCGTCGAGCGGTTCCTCGATCCAGACGAGGTTGAATTCCTCCAGCCGGCGGCCCATCCGCAGGGCGGTGGCGCGGTCCCACTGCTGGTTGGCGTCCACCATCAGGGGAACGTCCCAGCCGATGTGCTCGCGGATGCCGGCCACGCGGCGCAAGTCCTCGGCGGTGTCCGGAAGGCCGACCTTGATCTTGATGCCGCCGATGCCTTCGTCCAGGAGGAGGGTGGCGCGGGCCTTGACCTCATCCAGGGAGGCGTTCAGGAAGCCGCCGGAGGTGTTGTAGGTCTGGACGGAGTCGCGGTAGGAGCCCAGGAACTTGGCCAGCGGCAGACCGGCCCGCTTGGCTTTCAGGTCATAGAGCGCGATGTCGATTGCGGCCAACGCCTGGGTGGCCACGCCGGAGCGTCCGACGGAGGCCCCGGCCCACAGCAGCTTGGTGTAGAGCTTGCCGATGTCGTTAGGGTCCTCACCGATGATGCCCTCGGCAACCTCTTTGGCGTGCGAGTACTGGGCCGGCCCGCCGGCGCGCTTGGAGTAGCTGAAGCCGATTCCGCTGTGTCCTTGTTCGGTGGTGATTTCGGCGAAAAGGAACACAACCTCGGTCATCGGCTTCTGGCGTCCGGTGAACACTTTCGCGTCGCTGATCGGAACGGCGAGCGGAAGCCTGGCCGTGGACAGTTTTACGTGGCGGATGAGATCAACGCTGGTCATGGTTCTCCCTGAAGTTCCTGCGGGGCAACTCCGCCCCGCTCAACTTAGGCTACAAGTTACTTACTTGTATAACAAGTGCTGCATCCTGGTTCGCCACAATCAGCCCAGCAGCCAGGCGATGACCAGCAAGGAGCCCGAACAGAGCAGAGTGGTGCACAGGATGACGTCCCGGGCCACGATCACACCGCGGCGGTACGGGGAGGCGAAGAGGAAGACATTCTGGGCTGTGGGCAGCGCGCCCATGATCACGATGGCCAGCAGATGCTGCCCCTCCAGACCGAAGACGAAGCGGCCCAGGGCCCAGACGATCACGGGCATGCCGGCGATCTTCAGGAAGGTGGCGACCAGCGATTCCGTGCGCCCGTCGCCCTTTTGCAGCGGCGCTTTGCCGGCCAGGGACAGCCCGAAGGCCAGCAGCACCATGGGGACGGCGCCGCCGGCGAGCATGTCGATCGGTTTCAGCAGCAGTTCTGGCAGGGTCCACCCGGTCAGGGCGACGGCTGCGCCCAGGCCGGATGCGATGATCATGGGGTTGGCGAACGGCTGGAACAGAAGTTTCTGCCAAGGGATCTTTGATCCCGACGCGAGGCCCAGCACGGTCAAATAGATCGGTGCCAGGACCAGGATCTGCGCCAGCAGAACGGGAGCCACGTGCTGGGCCGTTCCCACCGCGTAGAGGGAGACGGGGATCCCGATGTTGTTGGCATTACCGTAGCTGCTGGCCATCGCCCCGACGGCTGTCTCCGCCACCGGCCTGCGGAAGAACAGGAAACTCAGCAGGGAATAGAGCAGCCCCACTGCCGCTGCGGAGAGCAGTGCCAGCGGGGCATCAGTTCCCAGCGCGGCCCGAATATCGCTTCCGGCCACCACCGTGAACAGCAGTGCCGGGTTGGTGACGTAAAAGGCGGTGCGGGTCAGGGCACCCTGGACCTCCGGTCCGAGGACCCGGAACCGGGCCGCGAGATATCCGACGGCGATGACGGAGCCGACAATCAGTATGCCGGTGAGAACGCCGCCCAAGGTTTGGTCCTTCTTGTGATCTGTTTATGCGTGGCTCTGCACGGCCGGGCCTCGTGCTGTGGAGGAGGCCCGGCCGTGTAAAGGAATGGTTGCTTTCTACCGAACGAGGCAGGGCCGCTTGGGGTCAAAGGACCAGCCGTCGACGTAGTACTGCATGCCGATGCTGTCATCGCGGGCGTCCAGGCCATGTTCCAGATACAGCTGGTGTGCCTTGTCCAGGGCGTCGCGGTCCAGCTCGATGCCGAGGCCGGGAGCGTCCGGAACCTTGATCGCCCCGTCCTTGATCTGCAGCGGGTCCTTGGTGAGCCCCTGGCCGTCCTGCCAGATCCAGTGCGTATCCAGCGCTGTGATCTCGCCCGGGGCCGCCGCCCCGGTGTGGGTGAACATGGCGAGCGAGATGTCGAAGTGGTTGTTCGAGTGCGATCCCCAGGTCAGGCCGAATTCGGCGCACATCTGCGCCACCCGGACGGATCCGTGCATGGTCCAGAAATGCGGGTCCGCCAAGGGAATGTCGACGGCGTTGCTACGGATCGCGTGGGACATTTCGCGCCAGTCCGTGGCGATCATGTTCGTGGCGGTCTTCAGCCCGGTGGCACGGCGGAACTCGGCCATGACCTCGCGTCCGGAGAAGCGGCCTTCCGCGCCGCAGGGGTCTTCGGCGTACGCCACCACGCCCTGCATGCGTTTGCCCAGGCGGACGGCCTCCTCCAGGAGCCAGGCGCCGTTGGGATCAAGGGTGATCCGGGCCTCCGGGAAGCGCTTGGCCAGGGCGGTCACCACATCCACCTCGGCGTCGCCGGAGAGCACGCCGCCCTTGAGCTTGAAGTCGCTGAAGCCGTACCGTTCCTGGGCAGCTTCGGCCAGGGCCACCACGGCCTCGGGCGTCATGGCTTCCTGCCGGCGGAGCTTTTCCCACCGGTCCGCGGGCGCGTCCTCCACCAGGTACGGCAAATCCGTCCGCCCGGGGTCGCCGATGAAGAACAGATAGCCGAGCATGGGCACCGAGCTGCGCTGCTGGCCGTCGCCGAGCAATTCCGCTACAGGAACTCCGAGGAACTGTCCGTGCAGGTCAAGGAGGGCGGATTCGACGGCGGTGACCGCATGGACGGTGGTGCGCAGGTCAAACGTCTGCAGGCCGCGGCCGCCGGCGTCGCGGTCGGCAAACTTCGCCGTGACGTCCCGCAGCAGGGAGCGGTAGCGGGCCACCGGCTGGCCGGCCAGGAAGGCGCCGGCCTCCTCGATGGTGGCGCGGATCTTCTCCCCACCCGGCACCTCGCCGAGGCCGGTGCGGCCGTCGGAATCGGTGATGATCACAATGTTGCGGGTAAAGAATGGGCCGTGCGCGCCGCTGAGGTTCATCAGCATGCTGTCGTGCCCGGCGACCGGGACCACTTCAACGTGGGCGATGGTGGGCTGCGTGCTCACGCGTTGGCCTCCACTTTCTCTGTTGCTGCCTCTTCTGCTGCGGCGGCCTCGACGACGCCGTCGATCCGGCGGTTCAGCCGCCAGGGGTTGGGGTCCTGCAGCGGCGCCGGGAGCAGCTCCTGGGGCAGGTTCTGGTAGGCGACGGGCCGCAGGAAGCGGTTGATGGCCAACGTGCCCACGGAGGTGGTCCGGGTGTCTGATGTGGCGGGAAACGGGCCGCCGTGCACCATGGCGTGGCCCACTTCGACGCCGGTGGGCCAGCCGTTGACAATAATCCGGCCGACCTTCTGTTCCAGTACCGGGATGAGCGGTGCGGCCGCCCGGTAGTCCGACTCGGTCAGCTGCAGGGAGGCCGTGAGCTGGCCTTCGAGCCGGTTGGCGGCGTCCACGAGTTCCTCAGTGGTGGAGTAGCGGATCACCAGGCTGGCGGCGCCGAAGATTTCCTGGTGCAGCACGGGGTTGGACACGAACTCGGCGACGGAAGTGCCGAAAATGGCCGGGGCAGGGGCGTTCTTCGTTGCCCCTTCGGCGCCCTGCCCGACGACGCTGACGTTCCCGGCGGAGCCCAGGGCCTCGGCCCCGGCGTTCCAGGACCCGGCGATGCCCGCGGTTAGCATGGTCTGCCCGGCGCAGGAGGACACGGCCCGGCCGACGGCGGCAGCCAGTTTGTCGCCTGCCTCACCGGCCGGGGCGAACAGCAGGCCGGGGGAGGTGCACAGCTGGCCGGAGCTGCCGGTGACGGCGGTGACGTACTGCTGCGCCAGGGCGCTGATTTCTTCGGCGTTGCCGGCGATGGCGCCGGGGAAGACAAAGACCGGGTTGAGCGAGGACATTTCCGCGTAGACCGGAATGGGTTCCGGCCGGGCGGCGGCGGTGCGCATCAGGGCGATGCCGGCGGACTGCGAGCCGGTGAAGCCCACGGCCTTGATGGCGGGGTCCGCCACAAGGGCCTGGCCAATGCTGGCGCCGGGGCCGTAGATCAGGGAGAACACGCCGGGGTGTAGGCCCAGGTCCTTGACCGCCTTGGCGATGGCCTGTCCCACGAGTTCGCCCGTTCCCGGGTGGGCGTTGTGGGCCTTGAAGACCACGGGGCAGCCGGCGGCGAGGGCAGAGGCGGTGTCGCCGCCCGCCGTCGAGAACGCCAGCGGGAAGTTGCTGGCACCGAAGACGGCCACCGGGCCCAGGGGGATCTGGCGCTGGCGGATGTCGGCGCGCGGCAGGGGAGCGCGCTCCGGCAGCGCCGGGTCGATCCGGACGCCGCGGAAGTCGCCCTGGCGGACGACGCCGGCGAAGAGCCGGAGCTGGCCGGTGGTGCGGGCACGCTCGCCCTGGAGCCTTGCGGCCGGCAGCCCGGTCTCCTGGCCCGCGCGCATGACGAGTTCCTCACCGATCGCCTCGATGTTCACGGCAATGGCCTCGAGGAACCGGGCGTGGGTCTCCGGGTCGAGCGTGCTGAAGGAGGGGTAGGCCGCCGCGGCCGCTGCGGTGGCGTCCTTCAGCTGCTCCTCGGTGAGCAGCGTATAGCCGGGCTCGAGCTGGTCGTTGGTGGCGGGATTGAAGGCGTGGGCCCTCTTGCCGTCCCCGGCGACGGCCTGGCCTGCGATGAGTGAGCGTCCGGTGAGTGTCACGGTGCGTCCTCCTAGGAAACGGTGGCGATGAGGGACTTGAGGTCTGCGAGGTCCCGGGGCGCCAGGTTCTGCAGCGGCGGACGGACTCCGCCGGCGGAGCGGCCGATCGCGTCGAGACCGCCCTTGACGATCGAGACGGAGTAGCCCTTCACCCGGTCGCGGATGTCCAGGTACGGGATCACGAAGTCGTTGAGCTTCTTGTTGACGGCGATCCGGTCCTGGTTGCGGACGTCCTGGTAGAAGTCCAGGGCAAACTGGGGCACGAAGTTGTACATGGCGCTGGAGTAGGTGCTCATGCCCAGCTGCAGCAGCGGGAGGGCGAAGGTCTCCGCCGTCGGGAGGCCGCCGAGGTAGAACAGGCGGTCGCCGAGCTTGGCGTACACGCGGGCATCGTGCTCGAGGTCGCCCACGCCGTCCTTGAAGCCGATCAGGTTCTCGTGGCGCTCGGCCAGCGTGGCGACGGTGGTGTCCTTGTAGATCGCGTTCGCACGGTTGTAGATGATGACGCCGAGGGAGGTGGACCGGCAGATGGCGCTGACGTGTTCGATCAGGCCACCCTGGTCCGCTTCGGTCAGGTAGGGCGGGAGCAGCAGGATGCCTTCGGCGCCGGCGGCTTCCGCGGCGCGGGCGTTCTCGACGGCCTGGGCGGTCGATCCGCCGGCGGAGGCGAGGACCGGGACCACGCCGCCGACTTCCTCGACGGCGGCACGGACCACGCGCTCGGATTCGGCCGGGGTCAGCGAAAAGCCTTCTCCGGTTCCGCCTGCCGCGAAGAGTCCGGCCACCGGGAAGCTGGCCTGCCAGGCCAGGTGCTTGCGGTAGTTTTCCTCATCGAACTGCAGCTGGGCATCGAACGAGGTGACGGGGAAAGAGAGCAGGCCGTCCTTGAGGACGTTCGCCAGTTCCTGGGGTGTGTACTTTGCCACGATGTGGTCCTCCGGGTGAGCGCCGTGATGGCGGGTGGTGTTGGTTCCTTTTCAGCCTAGGCAGTGGATCTATGTCTGTCTAAGCCTATTTGTGTATGGGTTGATACCCTTTATGCATTGCTGTGCTGCGGGGTCAGCCGGCGGGTCTCCGTAAACGTGTCCGTCGTGACCGTCCACCGCCGCGCCTGGTCGCTGATGCTGAACCCCAGGCCGGGGCGCGAAGGCACATGCATGTGTCCGGCGCGGATCTCCAGCCGCTCGTCGAAGAGCGGCTCCAGCCAGTCGAAATGCTCCACCCAGGCGTCCAGCTCATAGGCGGCCGACAGGTGAATATGGATTTCCATGGCAAAATGCGGCGCCATGGCCATTTTCGCCTGTTCTCCCAGGGCCATGATCTTCAGGAACGGCGTAATGCCTCCGACCCGTGGAGCGTCGGGCTGGATGATGTCCACGGCGGCCCGCCGGATGAGTTCGTAGTGGTCAGAGGTACTCGTGAGCATTTCGCCGGTAGCTATGGGCGTTGCGAGCTGGCGGGCGAGTTCAGCGTGGCCGTCGGCATCGTAGGCATCCAGGGGCTCCTCGATCCAGGTCAGTCCGTGTTCCTCAAGGGCGAGCCCCATGCGGATTGCCGTGGTGCGGTTCCACTGCTGGTTGGCGTCGACCATCAGCGGGACGTCTTCTCCAAGCGCCGACCGGACGGCAGCAACGCGGCTGAGGTCCAGCCGCCGGTCCGGCTGGCCGACCTTGATCTTGATTCCACCGATGCCGGCGGCGAGGGACACCTGGGCGTTGGTGACCAACTCATCGATGGGCGTCGAAAGGTAGCCGCCCGAGGTGTTGTAACAGGGAACGGAGTCCCGGTGCGCGCCAAGGAGTTGCGCCAGGGGAAGCCGCGCACGCTTTGCCTTCAGATCCCACAGGGCAACATCGAAGGCGGCGACAGCCTGCGCGGTGACCCCGCTGCGGCCCACGGACTGGCCCAACCAAGCCAGCTTGCTCCAGATTCTTTGGATGTCGTTGGGGTTCTCGCCGATCAGTTCGGGAGCGAGTTCCCGGGCGTGTGCATACAGCGCCGGCGCGCCCGCCCGCAGGGCGTAGCTGTAGCCGACGCCTTCGTGGCCCTCCTCGGACGTAATCTCCGCGAACAGGAACGCCACCTCGGCGAGCGGCTTCTGCTTCCCGGTCAGCACCTTGGCGTCACTGGCCGGCTTCTGCAGGGGCAGGATCACCAGGGAAACCTTGACTGAAGTAATGCGGTCATTCACCATCGCGGGGATTCCAGTTCGTAGCCGGGATGAAGGCTCTGCATGTAGCCGGTGTCGTCACGGTTGAGCATGCCGGACTGCAGGTACTGCTCATGGAGCCGTGCCAGGGCATCGCGGTCCAGCTCGACGCCGAGCCCCGGCGCGGTGGGAACACCGACGGCCCCGTTGCGGAACACCAGGGGTCCCGGCACGATGACGTCCTCGTCGGGTTCCTTCCACGGCCAGTGCGTGTCGCACGCATAGTCAAGGTTGGGGGTGGCCGCCGCGAGGTGGACCATGGCGGCCAGGCTGATGCCCAGGTGCGAGTTGGAGTGCATGGACAGCCCCAAACCGAAGGTCTCCGTGATGCCCGCCAGGGCCTGGGAGCGCCGGAGGCCGCCCCAGAAGTGATGGTCAGAAAGGATCACATCCACGGCCCCGACGTCGACAGACCCCGGCACGTCGCCAAAACTGACCACACACATGTTCGTCGCGAGCGGCATGGACACGTTGCGGCGCACTTCAGCCATGCCGTCGAGACCCGGTGTGGGGTCTTCAAGATACTCGAGCACCCCGTCGAGGTCCTTGCCCACACGGATGGAGGTCTCGACGGTCCAGGCGGCATTAGGGTCGATCCGCAGCGGGAGGTCCGGGAACGCGTCCCGGAGCGCCTTGATGGCGGCCACTTCTTCCTCCGGCGGAAATACGCCCGCCTTGAGCTTGAGGGCTGTGAAGCCGTAGTCGTCCACCATCCGGCGGGCCTGCCGGACGATGCCTTCCGGATCCAGCGCCGCTCCCCAGGAATCTTCCTCATGGCCGGGGTGCCCGGCCCATTTGTAGAAAAGGTAGCCGCTGAAGGGGACTTCGGCGCGCACCGCGCCGCCCAGCAGGTCGCTCACGGGACGCCCGAGGATCTTTCCCTGGATGTCCAGCGATGCCACGTCGAACGGGGAAAGCACCCGGTCCGGCGTGCTGGAGCCGGTGACCATGCCGGACATCCCGTGCCCGCCCACCGTGGTATCGGCGCTCAAGGCCGTGATGACCCGGCGCCGCATGTCGTTGATGTTGAAGACGTCCGCCCCGGCCAGGGCCCCCGCGGCCAGCCGCAGGCGTTCCAGGTGCGGGGCGTCCCCGTAGGTTTCGCCGAGGCCCGAGACTCCGGTGTCGGTGGTGACTTCCACGATGGCTCTCAGCGCAAACGGCTCATGCACGCCGACTGCGTTGAGAAGGGGAGGATCCTTGAATGCCACCGGAGTGATGGTGATGTCCTTGATCCGGTGGGGTCCGGCGGGGCTGACTGGGTGGTTCACGGCTCTGATACTCCTGGCCTAGTGGTCCGGGGCCCGGCGTGGGCTGCTGGACGGGGGACTGAGGTGGGGTTTAGGACTTTTCGCCGGCTTTCACGGCCAGCACCGGCCGGTCGGCCTGCAGGAGGATCCGCTGGGAGTGGCTCCCGAGGATGAACTTCCCCACCTGCGACCTCCGGCGGAGTCCGATGACGATCAGGGAAGCATCGATCTCGTCGGCGATGTCGATGAACTCATCAGTCAAGTCGTCTGTGTGGCCCGGTTGACGGATCGACGCCGCTACCCCGGCATCGTGGGCCCGCTTCAGCAGTGCGGCAACCTGGTCAGCGGAGGCGAGGGTGGCGTCTACCGGCGCGCCCTTGCGCGGCGAATTGAGGATGACGATGCTTTCGCTCCGCAGCTTGCCTTCGGCGATTCCCGTATCGAGGGCTGCCTCGCCTTCCGGGGTGGGCACGTAGCCGATCAGAATAGTCATACCGTTTCCTTTTCCTTTTCCGTGTGCGGTGCCGTGGTTTGTGACCGGTTGGCCCGTGCTTTCTTAACTGCCTTCTGCAGCAGGGGCAGAAGTACCACCAGCAGGAACAGGAGCAGGAGAACACCCGAGATGGGGCGGGTGACGAAGCCTGCCGGATCGCCGCCGAACAGGAGCAGGGAGCGCCGCAGGTTCTCTTCGAGCAAGGATCCGAGAACAAAGGCCAGCACCAGCGGGCCCGGCTCAAAGCCGAACTTCTTCATGAGGTAGCCGAGGACGCCGAAGGCGATGACCAGCCAGATATCGAAAATGCTGTTGTTGATCGTGTAGACACCGATCAGGGTGATGAGCACCGTGATCGGTGCCAGGATTGCGGCCCGGATCCGGAGGATTTTCACGAAGACGCCGACCAGCGGAATGCTCATGATCAGCAGCAGGATGTTTCCGATGTACATCGAGTTGACGACGCCCCAGAACAGCTCCGGATTGTCCGCCACGAGCTGCGGTCCGGGGGTGACGCCCTGGATCAGCAGCGCACCAAAGATGATCGCCATGGTGGCGTTGGCGGGAATGCCCAGGGTCAGGAGTGGGATGAAGGACGATGTAGCCGCGGCGTTGTTTGCACTTTCCGGTGCCGCGACCCCCTCCACTGCCCCGCGTCCGAACCGCTCGGGGTTCTTGGCGCGTTTCTTCTCCATGGCGTAGGCCGCCAGGGAGGCGATGGTGGCACCGCCGCCGGGCAGGATTCCCAGGAAGAATCCCAGCAGCGAGCCCCGGCCGATGGCTCCCGACGATTCCTTGAGGTCCTTTCGCGAGGGCCAAACGTTGGCCACTTTGGCGGGTGCCTGCACCTTGTTGTGGCGTTCCTCCAGGTTGTACAGGATTTCGCCGAGCCCGAAGATGCCCATGGCGATCGGCACGAAGTCCAGGCCGTCCGAGAGCGAGAGGCTGCCGAAGGTGAACCGCGATTCCCCTGTGAAGCCGTCCCGGCCCACAGTGGCCAGCAGCAGCCCGAGGGAAGCGGCGATGATCGATTTGATTTTGCTGCCGTTGCTGACCGTGGCGACCAGCAGGATGCCCAGCATGGCAAGGGCGGTGTACTCCGGCGGCCCGAAGCTGAGGGCGAAGCCGGCGACGATCGGTGCCAGGAGCGTCAATCCGATGATTGATACGGTGCCGCCGAAGAAGGACCCGATGGCCGCTATCCCGAGCGCCGTGCCCGCCCGGCCCTGTCGGGCAAGCGCGTAGCCGTCAAACACGGTGACCACAGAGGACGCTTCGCCTGGCAGCCTGAGCAGGACCGAAGTGATGGTGCCGCCATACTGTGCGCCGTAAAAGATGCCGGACAGCATGATGATCGCAGTCACGGGTTCGACGCCGTAGGTCAAGGGCAGGAGGATGGCGATGGTGGCCGCCGGGCCGAGGCCAGGGAGAACGCCGATGAGCATCCCGATGACGACGCCGATGAGGCAATACAGCAGGTTCGTGGGTTCCAGCACGACGCCGAATCCGTTGAGGACTGGTCCGAAAATGTCCATAATTTTCCCTAGAAAAGGTGGGGGATGGGCACGCTGAGTGCCACGACGAAGATCAGGTAGAAGGCGGCGGTGACGATTGCGCTCAGGAGGGTCGACATCCGCCACGTCTCCTTGCCAAGGAACCTGAGCCAGAAGAACGTGAGGAGCAGCGTGGGGATCTCAAAACCGGTCAGGCCGATGACGAGGACGAACCCGATCAGGGTCCCCACACCGGCAGCAACCTGCCAGCTGGAAGAAGAAAACGCCTCGGCATCCAGGGTCTTGCGCCCGAACAGCAGCAGTGCCACGGACAGAACCGCCATCACCAGGCTGATGATGAGGGGCCACATGCCCGCTTCCGGCCGTTCCGGGGTGCCGACGCCCATGGACAGCGACAGTGCTACGCCGGCAGCGCCGAGCAAAGCCGTCACCACACCGGCCGCCACATTGGCGAGGGGCCCGGCAGGCGGGGGGCGTTCCTCGTCCCATTCAGCGGCCAGTTGTTCGGCCGTCAGCGGCTCGACAGGATCGGCTTCCGTTGCTGGGTACCCGGTGCCGGATGCTGCGTGCGGGGTGGAGGTGCCCAGGGGAGCCTCCTGCTGGGAGCTTGACGTCACTTCCCGCCGCCCAGGTTCACGTCGTACTTCTGTGCAAGTTCCTTGAACTTCGCCGCATCCGCTGCCCAGTCCTTGGCGACCTGCGCTCCGTCGTTTTCCGCTGCTGTGAACAGGTTCTGCTTGTTGAACGCCTTGTATGCCTCGGAGGCGAAGGCGGTCTTGAAGGCTGCCCGCAGTTTCTCGAGCACCGGCTCCGGGGTGCCCTTCGGCGCCGCGACGGCCCTGAACTGCGAAACCGGAACGTCGTAGCCCGCTTCGATGGCCGTCGGAGTGTCGGCCAGGTACTGGTTCCGTTCCTTCGAGAAGACAACCACCGGGTTGAGCTTGCCCGCCTTGATCTGCGGCATCGCTTCGGCCAGCTGGATGGTCGCCACATCGACCTGGTTGCCCAAGAGAGCAGTCATGGCGGGAGCGCCGCCGTCGAACGGCACATCGGTGCCCTCGATTCCGGCCTGCTTGAACAGCAGGGCCTGGGCGAGCTGGCTACCCGTCCCGACGCCGGTGGTGGCAAAGTTGAACTTCTTGCCCGCCTTGGTGAGCTGCTCCATCGTCTTCATCCCGGAGCTGGCATTTGTGACCAGAACGTAGTCGTCCTGGGAAATCCCGGTGATGACCTCGTAGTCCTCGATCTTGACAGCCTCATCGGCCGACACGGCCAGCGGGGTGATGGCGAAGAGAGAGGCATTCAGGATGACGAGGGTCTGGCCATCCGCCTTGGCGCCGCCGACTTCCTTGGTGGCGAGTGCGCCGTTGGCGCCCGGCTTGTTGACCACCGGGATCGGTGCGCCCAGACCCGAGCTGGCGTTCTCGGCCAAGGCACGGCCGATCAGGTCCGTGCTGCCTCCGGGGGCCGCCCCGATGGTCAATGTGACCGGACCAGACGGGAACTTGCTGCCATCTGACGGCGCGCTGTTGCTTGCGACGTTGCCGCCACAGGCGGTCAGGGCCAGGGCGAGTGCGAGGCCGGTTCCCGCGCCGAGTACAGAGCGTCGGCTGAAGGTGGACTTGATCATGAAGATTCTCCTTTGAATGTTCGCTGCGAGGACGGAAGCCGGTCTCGGTGAGTTCCGTCACGTCGGCGGCTACCCCTGAACATTAGAGGTGGCTATTGATGCGTGTCCAAGACGATTAAGGCATAGCGTGATACTGTTTCGGCATTATGTATTCCCTGGACCAACTACGTGGCTTCGTCGCCGTCGCTGAGGAACTCCACTTTGGCCGCGCTGCCGTGCGGCTCAACATGACCCAGCCACCCCTGAGCCGGCAGATTCAAAAGCTCGAAAAGTCAATCGGCGTGCAGCTGTTCGAGCGTGACAATCGGGGCGTCGCGCTGACTGCAGCCGGCTCGGCTTTCCTCACGGATGCGGTCAAGCTGCTGGAGCTCGCCGAAGCTGCGCCAAGCATGGCCAGGAGGATTTCTCAGGGCTCGGCCGGCTTCGTCCGTATCGGCTTTACGGCGGCATCGACGTTCGGGCTGCTCGGGGCCCTGCTCAATGAAATCTCGGGGGCGCTTCCGGACGTCGATATCGACTTGCGGGAGATGGTGACCAAGGATCAGACTGCCGCCTTGATCAACGGCGAAATTGACCTCGGGCTTGCCCGCCCGCCCTTTGATGAGGATCTTTTCGATTCGCGACTGCTCTACCGGGAGCCGATCATGGTGGCGGTCCCTGTGGGGCACCGTTTCACCCGCCTGGACCGGCTCGTGAGCGTCGAGGACCTGCACGGCGAAGACCTGATCATGCATTCGCCCACCCAGGCGCGCTACTTCTATGACCTGGTGATCAGCCTGGTCTCATCCCACCCCACGTTTGTCCACACGGTCAGCCAGATTTTGACCATGATCTTCCTGGTTGCGGCCGGGCGAGGGATAGCCCTGGTCCCACAATCCTCAATGGCCCTCGGCATCGAGGGCGTGGAATACATTGAACTGGGTGGTTTCGAGACCGATCCGGTCGAACTGCATGCCATCTGGAGGCGGGAAGCCCGTAACCCGGCGCTGCACCGCGTGCTGGATCTGATCAGCGGGGCGGCCGACTAACTAGGCGGCGTTGGTGCCGTGGCCGGCATTGACGGCCGCTGCCACCAAGCGGTCGAAGCTGGCGGTGCCGTTCTCCGGAGGGACCACCGTGAAGACCGCCACCCATTTCTCCGGCGCATTCCGCTCCAGCGTTGAAGCCCGAGCCACATGCAGGTTCAATCCGGGCAAGCCGCCGACAAGGAGCGGAAGATGCTCGCCGCTCTTGGTCATGTGCCGGAATTGCTTGACCGACAGTTGGTCGCCACGGCTGCTCGTGACCTCGGCGAGGGTGTCATTCACCCTCTTGGTCAGCCCCTTCATGAAGCGCCTCTGGGCCGAGACCGTACGCACCGTGAGGAGCGCGGCGAAGAGGAAGGTAAACAAAACCATGGCGCCGAAACTCCTGAGAAAGGGCAGGAAGATCATCAGGAACAGGCACAGGATCAATCCGAAAATGCTGGACAGGATGAACTTCAGTACGGGGTTTTCGCCAGGTTTCTTTGACCAGCGGACAAGGGCGACGGTGTCCTTGCGGGGCTGATCGCGCCGTGAAATTTCCATAATTAGTACCCCTTCACTTCCATGAGCGCTTCGGCCAGGATGATTGCCTCGCGTGCTTCCTTGAGATCGGTGAGCAGCCCCGTATCGGGAATGGCTCCCGTGGCTACGGTGGTGCCGGCGAGTTCGGAAAAGATGCTGCTCAACTCTTGGCGGTCCTGTGAGAGCATCCGGGACGACGACAGTTTGATTTTGCCAAGCTCAAGCTCCAGCAGTGCCTTGTCGATGGCCTCGCGCCGGCCTTGCATGACGGCCAGCTTTTCGGTGACGCGCTCGACACGGCCGCGCAGCATCGATTCCATCTTTCCTGCCACGACGTGGAGCTCGCACAAAGCGGTGTAGGACTGCGGGGACCCGGAGTGCGCGGCGAGTTGTTCACTGACGTAATGCCGCCGTCGTTCCCATTTCCGGACCGCGGATTCATAGGGCCCCAACAGCAATGAGACCGCTGCCATCGCCTTGTCCAGCGAACCGGCCCGGGTGCTCAGGCTGGTTGTAGCGGCGTCCAGCCGCGACAGGAAAGCGTCGTAGTTGTCCTGCGGCTGGGCGCTATCGGTAGTCACGAGCCACTCGCGTGCGGTGTCGCGAATCCCCTCGCCGGAATTTGCCCCCGTCTCTCATGGCAAGAGGATAGAGGCTCCGGGCCCGATGGTATAGCCCGATGGCGTAGAAGACCGATTGGGAGCCACAGCACCCCGGGCCAAGGTCAACGACACCGAGCCCGATGAAACCGGGGGAAGCATGGGGTACGGGGCGTGGACTGCTTCCGGGTCATGGACTCCGGCGGCTTCGGGAAGGCGGCAGCGGGGTAGTATCCGGCGGCCTGCAGCATGTAGTTGGCCCACTGCGGGCCGGCGAGCATGTATCCGTCAATGGCCTTGTAGAACTTGCCGTTGACGGTGATGTTCTGGCCGGGCCGCTTCTGGCCGTGGAGGGTGTCGCCGAAGAAGGATGCGGTGGCGAGGCCGGAGGTGTAGCCGGCCACCCAGGTGGCGCCGTTGGTATTGGAGGTGCCCGTCTTGGCCGCGGTCGGAAACCGGTCCTGGACTTTGGGTTTGATGTACACGCCGGACCCGTGCTTGAGCACGTCCTGCAGCACGGAGTTCACACCGCGGGCGACCTCGGGCTTGATCGCACCATGGCAGGCGATGGTCTGGGCCGGCAGCTTCCGTCCTGCTGCGTCTGTTACTGCCGTGATCGCAATGGGTGAGCAGTATTTGCCGTCGTTGGCGAAGGTGGCAAACGCGTTGGCCAGATGGAGCGGCGCCACGCCGATGGCACCGAGCAGGTTGCCCAGCTGGTGCATGTTCACCGGGGCGTTGTCCACGCCGCTGTGGATCCCTGCGGCGTCCACCATCTTCTGGATGCCGCAGAAGTCCAGCTGGGCGGCCTCGGCGAAAGTTGCCGTGTTGATGGAGTTATACAGCCCGTAGTCCACGGGCATGCGGCGGTAGTATCCGGGGTCGTTGTTCTGCAGGTCATCCGCGGCGCCGAGGGCTCTCTGCGCCGTGCTGTAGGCGCCGAGGACCTTTCCACAGCTGGACTTCCAGGGGAAGCCCAGCGGATAGGTCCGCCGGGAGGCGTCCACCATGGCGGTCAGGGGTTTGCCCTCGTTGAGCCATTCGGCGAAGGTGAACGGTTTCATGGTGGACCCTGGCTGGAACCCGCCGGCACCGTTGAGGTCGTTGCCGTTCGCGTCCTTGGAATCGACGTTGAAGTTCAGCTGGGTATCGAATTTTCCGGGCGCCGGAAGAAAGACGGTGTTTTGAGCCATGGCCAGGATCTTGCCGGTTCCCGGTGCGATCGAGACCAGCGCGGCCCCCCATTTGTCCGGGTTGGCACCGGCTGTGGCATTGACCTGCGCCTGCGCGGCCAATTGGAGCCGGCTGTCCAGGGTGGTTCTGATGGTCAGGCCGCCGCGGAACAGTTTCCTCTCGCGCTCGGAAACATCTGCGCCGTAGGCCGGGTTGTTGAGGATGAGGTGGGAAACGTAGTCGCAGAAGTACGGTGCCATTTCGGCGCCGGCGCATCCCTGCATCCCGGGGGTGATCTTAAGGTCCACCGGGGCGGGGACGGCGGCATCATGCTGCGCCTTCGAGATAGCGCCGTCGCTGAGCATTCTGCCGAGCACCTGGTTGCGTCGCTGGACGGCGTTTTCCGGATGAAGTGCAGGATTGTAGAAGCTGGGGCTGTTCACGAGGCCGGCCAGCAGGGCAGCTTGCGGCAGCGTGAGGTCCTTGGCCGTGGTGTTGAAGAAGTAGCGGGCCGCGGCTTCAATGCCGTAGGCATCCCGGGCGAAGAACACGATGTTCAAGTACCCCTCAAGGATCTGGTCCTTGGTGAACCTCTTCTCCAGTTCGACGGCGAGCTTCATCTCGCGAATCTTGTCGGCCATGCTCTTTTGCCCGTTGAGGACAATCTGATCGCCCCTGTCCGCGGAGACGAGGGATTCATTGAGCACGTTGGTGACGTACTGCTGGGTCAGTGTGGAAGCGCCCTGCCTTCCGCCGCTGGTCAGGTTGGACACCAGCGCCCGGACAATCCCCTGGGGGTCGATGCCGGCGTGCTCGTAGAAGCGGCGGTCCTCGATCGCGACGATAGCGTCCTTGACGTAGGGGGACATCTGGTCGAGCCTGACCTTTACGCGGTTTTCCGCGAAGAAGGTGGCGATCGTTTTCCCGTCGGCGCTGAGCACCCTGGTCGATTCCGACGGCGGATCAACGGTCAGTTCCGATGGCAGGCCGTTGAACAATTTGATCGAATCGCTGACGGCGACGCCGGTCGCGGCCACGGTGGGCACCAAGAGGCTGGCGGCCAGCACGCCGCAGACGGCGCTTGCTGTCAAGAACCCGAATAGCCTCCAAAGGGTAGGGGCTAAAAGGGAGCGGGGTCGGTTCCTCGGCGCCATGTTCGCTGAACAGGCTACGTTAAGGAGTCGATGGCGACGGTGATCGCCAGGATGAGCGGGACGTCCTCGCCTTCCGCCACTTCGACGCCGTAGGACTCACGCACGCGGAACCACTTCTTGGAGATCGTGGCGACTGTGTGGCCGTCGCGCTCAATCTCGTATTCGTGGTCGACGATGTTGCCATGCGCCTTCATGTCGGCGCCGTCCTTCACGTCGATCGCGAAGCGGTCGCGGAGCCCGACCAGCGCCTTGTGGATCGTCGCGGCAGTGTCGTCGCCGCGCTCGACGGAGACCTTGTCCCGGATCGAGAGTTTGCGCTCCTGGATGTGCGCCACCTGGTTTCCCGAGGCGTCCTCAAGGACGAACGTGTCCCGGATGCGGGCCGCCTTGCCATTGACCTTGTAGGCGCGTCTGCCCTGGTCGTCTTCGATCCAGAAGTCGTCGCCAATCGACAGCAGCTTCTCGCGCATCTGAAACCGCTGAGCTGCGGGTTCGTCACGCCGGTGCCGTAATAGTCCCATGCCATGACCATACGGCCGCCTCGCGGGCCGGCGCCTCACCCGAACCGGATGGTCCGGGTGAGGCGCCGGGGAAGCACCAAGGGGTCAGCTGGCCGGGATCACCAGGCCCTTGAACTTGGTCTGGATGAAATCCTTCATGTCCTGCGAGGTCAGGATCTTGTACAGCTTCTGCACCCGCGGGTCATCCTTCATCTCGGCCTTCACGGCCAGAACGTTGTAGTAGGCGCTGTCCTTGCCCTCGACCAGCAGCTGCTTGTCGGCGCTCAGGCCGGCGGGAAGGGCAAATGCCAGTGTCACGATTGCCGCGTCCTTGTCATTGAGGGCCTGCGGCAGGCTGGCGTTTTCGATCTCCGTGAACTGGAGTTTCTTCGGGTTGGCCTTGATGTCCTTGAGCGTGATCGGGTTTTCACTGACGTCGATCAGTCCCTTGGACGCCAGCAGCTTCAGGGCGCGGGCCTCGTTGGTGGGGTCGTTGGGGATGGCCACCGAGGCGCCGTCGGGAAGGGACGCAAGGTTGGCCACCTCATTGGAGTACAGGGCCATCGGCGGCAGGTACACCTTGCCCACGCTGACCAGGCTCTTGCCGGAAGCCTTGTTGTACGTCTCCATGAAGGTGGTGTTCTGGAACAGGTTGGCGTCGATGTCGCCGTCGCTCACGGCCGCGTTGGGCGTGTTGTAGTCGCTGAATTCCTTGTACTCCACGGTGAGGCCCTGTTTGGGGGCGAGCTCCCGCTGGACTTGCTTCAGCATGTCGCCGGCGGGCACGGCGAGGGCACCGACCTTGATCGTCTCGGCTGCCCCGTTTTGGCTGGCGGAACTCGCGCCGCAGGCGGAGAGGGCGAGGATGGCGGCCGCGCCGGTGGCGGCGGCCTTCAGGATTTGTGCACGGAACATTGGAACTCTTTCGCAGAATGGGATGGGGTTTTGGGGCGGGGCGTTGCGGTTGTGGCTGGGGGCGGTGCGGGCGGTGGCTACCGGTGGGACAGGCGCCGCGCCGCGAAGTTGCCCAGCGACTGGAAGACCTGCACCAGCAGGACCAGAAGGATGACAACTCCGAACATGTATTCCGGGCTGTAACGCTGGTAGCCGTAGCGGAACGCGACATCCCCGAGGCCGCCGCCGCCCACTGCGCCCACCATGGCCGAGTAGCCGATGAGCCCGACCACCGTGGTGGACAGTCCGAGCGCCAGGGCCGGGACTGCCTCGGCAACCATGACCTTGGTCAGGATGGTCCACCGGCTGGCGCCCAGCGACTGGGCGGCTTCGACGAGTCCCACAGGCACTTCGCGGATGCCGATCTCCACCAGCCGGGCGAAAAAGGGAATGCCGGCGATGGTCAACGGGACAATCGCCGCGGTCGGTCCGATAAAGGATCCAACCAGCAGGCGGGTAAACGGAATGAGCAGGATCATGAGGATGATGAAGGGGACGGACCTCCCAATGTTCACCACGACGTCGAGCACGCGGTTGACAGTGAACCCGAGCGCCCGGCTGCCGAAGAGCTTCGCGAGCAGGCCGCCGGATTCGGTGGTCACAAGCAGGACGCCGGCGGCCAAGCCGAAAATAATCGTGAACAGCAGGCTCAGGCCCACGGTGTAAAACGTCTCACCCGCGCCCTTGAGGATCGTGTCCAGCAGGTCCGACCAAAAGTACGGGTCGTTGCGGTCGATCACTTCACTACCTCCACGAAGAGTCCTTGGGAACGGAGATCGGCCACGGCGGCGGCCACGGTCCGTTCATCACCGGGCAGCTCCAGCCGGGTGCGGCCTGTCTGGAGCCCGCGGACGGTTTCAACTGCAGCACCCAGGATTCCGACGTCGATGCCATGCTTGCGCGCCAGTTGGGCGATCACGGGCCGGTCGGTTCTGATTCCGCTGAAGGTGATGTCAACGATGGCGCTGGGCGTCTCCGGGATGTCTCCCATGGGGAACAGTGCCCGGCCCAACAGGGATTTTTCTGTCGTCAGCAGCTGTTCCACGGGCCCCTGCTCAAGGATCCGCCCCCCGCTCATGACGGCGGCGGAGTCGCAAATTCGCTTCACGACATCCATTTCGTGCGTGATGAGCAGCACTGTCAGCCCAAGGTCCTTGCTCAGTTTCCGAATGAGATCAAGAATCTGCCGGGTGGTCTCCGGATCCAGTGCTGAGGTTGCCTCGTCGCTGAGCAGAACTGAGGGGTTGGAGGCCAGCGCACGGGCAATGCCGACGCGCTGTTTCTGTCCGCCGGACAACTGTGCGGGGTAGGCGGAGGCCTTGCCGTGGAGGCCAACGAGTTCGAGGATCTCGAGAGCCCGGGTGCGCCTGGCTGCGCGCCCGGCGCCAGTGATCTCCAACGACAGTTCCACATTTGCCTGCACGGTCCTGCTGCTGAGCAGGTTGAAATGTTGGAAGATCATGCCAATGTTGTGGCGCGCTTCTCGCAGGGCTGCGCCGGACAGTGTGGTCATCTCGCGGCCATCGACCTTGACGCTCCCAGAATCCGGGAGCTCCAGGGAATTGATGGTGCGGATCAGCGTGCTCTTACCGGCGCCGCTCTGGCCAACGACGCCGAAGATCTCGCCGCGGGCGACGGACAGCGTGACGTCGTCGAGGGCCCGGACCGCAGTCGGCCCGGAGCCGTAGCTCTTCGAGACCTGGCTGACGGAAATCATGGATGTTGCTCCCTGTGGTGGCTGGAATCGTCACGGAAGCGCTCCGCAAAATTGGGTACGGACTTTCGTCCGCACCCATGCCTTAAATTTTGCCAACAAGGCGCTGGCGGCACAAAATCCGAATTTCCACTCTAGAAACATGCTCTTGCGCCAAGATAATTCATCCGATCCGGGAAGATCGCCTCGGAAGCAGCCGCCGGGTCCGGAAGTGCCCGGCGAATCGGGAACTCCACCGGCACCCATCACGTACTGAGAGATTCATCACACCGCGCTGGCCGCCCTGCGCCGCAGGGGCCTCAGCCGGTGCCGGATTGGCTCCAGCGCTGCTCGATCCGGCCAAATTTCCAGACGGCGAGCGCGATCAGCCAGATGACCACGAAGAGGCCGACGATGATGTACCCGACGTTTTCCAGCTCCAGCGAGCCGATGGTGGCCGCCGGCCCTGAATCGATTCCCAGCTTGTCTGCCACGAGCCCGAGCAGCACGATGACGCCGATCACCAGGGCCACTACCACCGAGAGCACCGTGACTGTGAGGTTGTAGAACACCTTGCGGACCGGCTTGAGGAATGCCCACCCGTACGCCCTGGACATGAACACGCCGTCGGCGGTGTCGACGATGCTCATCCCGGCGGCGAACAGCACGGGGAGGACCAGGATGGCGTACCAGGGCAAGGAGAAGGCCGCGGAACCCGCTGCGAGTAGGAGCAAGGCAATCTGGGACGCGGTGTCGAATCCCAGACCCATCAGCAGGCCGACCGGATAGACGTGCCATGGCTTGGCGATCCGGCGGATTGTTCCGCTAAGCAGTCGAGCCAGGAAGCCCCGGTTGCTGAGCTGATGCTCAAGCTCGGCCTCGTTCAGTTCGCCGGTGCGCATCCCGCGGAAGACCCGGACGATGCCAATCACCGAGACGAGGTTCACCAGCCCGATCAGGATAAGGAATGTTCCAGCGACGACGCTTCCCACCAGCCCGAGTGTCTGTATCAGGGCCGAGTCCTCGTTCTGCACGCTGCCGGCCATCGATCTCACGCCGAGGGCCAGGAGCAGTGCCGCGCCGAACACGACGGTCGAGTGGCCCAGCGAGAACCAGAAGCCCACCCCCAGCGCGGTCTTTCCCTCGCCGACCAGCTTGCGGGTGGTGTTGTCGATGACGGCGATGTGGTCGGCGTCGAACGCGTGCCGCACTCCCAACAGAAAGGCAGTAACGCCCAGCCCGACCCCGTACACACCGGAGCGGCCCAGGGCGAAGTTCTGCGGAGCCACGGCCAGCGTCAGCACACTCCAGCCGACCACATTGAGCAGGATGACGAAGCCGGTGATGCCCGCGAGATGGAACTTGTCCCGGCGTTCCCAGCGACTGCTTGTCGGTCGCTCCGGCTGCGCTACTGGCAACAAGTTGCTCATAGTTCGTAAGGGTAGGCGCGGGGGTCGCCGCTGCCAAGACCCCGTGGACTGTGCCCGGCGGGTTGCCGCAGGCTCTAACTTCGCGTGCGCGGCGGGGCCGCGACGCTCGGCCCTATCCGCCGGTGCGGCCGCCATGCAAGCATGGGGCTCACCGATCATGAACAGCACCCAATGATGAACAGCGAGGGGACTCGATGAAATCCAATGAACTGCTGCTGGACGCCTTCGGCCGGATCCACGAGACGGTGGCCGGCGCCCTGGCAGGGGTTGACGATGCCACGTTGCTCCGACGCCCCGCGGGCACTGGGAACTCGATGGCCTGGCTCATCTGGCACCTCGGCCGGGTCGAGGACGCGCAACTGGCTTCGGCCGCCGGCCTTGACCAGGTCTGGACCTCGCAGGGGTTTGCCGCCCGCTTCGACATGCCCCTTTCCAAGCGGGACACCGGCTACGGCCACACGAGCGGACAGGTCGACGCGGTGCAAGCGCCGCCGGAGCTGTTGCTCGAGTACTACGACGCTGTTCACCGGCAGACCGTGGAATTCCTGACGACCCTCGGCGACGACGACCTCGACCGCATCGTCGATACCCGCTGGGACCCGCCCGTCACGCTCGGGGTACGGCTGGTCAGCACGATTGCCGATTGCCTCCAGCACGTCGGGCAGGCGGCCTACGCGAGGGGCCTGAACCCGGAGCACGGGCACGGTTAGGCGGTTCCAGCCATGCACGCCGCCGACATCCGCCAGCTCTTCCCCGGGCTCAAGGACACCATCTATCTCAACACCGCGACCATGAATGTCGGCTGCGCCCCCGCCCGGGAGGCCTACGAACTGGCGGTCGAGCGCTGGTCTGCCGGCCGGTTCGACTGGCTGGAAGCCGAGCGGGCAGGGGAGGAGGCCCGCTCCATGTTCGCGGAGATCGTCGGCGCCACGGCCGGGGAGATCGCAATCGTTCCGGCGGTGAGCTCAGCCGCCGGGATCGTGGCCGCCAACCTGCCGCCCGCGAAGCACGGCGAGAACGTGGTGGTCGCCGAGAACGAATTCGTCTCGAACTACTATCCCTGGCTCCTGCTCCGCGAGCGCGGCTACGAAGTCCGCGCCGTGGCACCGGCTGGCGACGGCGTGACGGCCGAGGCGTTTGGGCAGGCCGCCGACGGCGGCACGCGCCTGATCGCCGTAAGCGCCGTTCATTCGGCCAACGGTTACCGGGCCGACCTGGCCGCGCTCGGCCGGGTCGCTGCCCGCTCCGGCGCCTGGTTCTTCGTCGACGCCTGCCAGGCGGCGGGCGCGGTGCCGCTGGACGTGGTGCGCGACGGCGTGGATTTCCTGGCCGCCGCCAGCCACAAGTTCCTGCTCGGCTCCCGGGGCATGGGCTACCTCTATGTCCGCAGCGGGCTGCTGGACCGCCTCCAGCCCGTCGGCCCGGGCTGGAAGGCCGCCCGCAACCCTGCCGGGAGCTTCTACGGACCGGCCATGGACCTCTCACCCACGGCCTCGAAGCTCGATGCCTCGTTGGCGTGGTTTCCCGCCCTGGCCGAGCGGGCGGCCCTCGGCATCTTCCGCCGGTTCGGCATCAGCGCCTTGCTCGAACGCAACGTCCGGCTCGCGCTTCGCCTGCAGGACGCCCTGGCGGCGGAGGGCTGCGACTTCCGGCCTTTCACCGAGCAGCACCGCTCGACCATCGTCTCCGTCGCCGTGAGAGACACCGAGGCGGTGGTGGCGCGGTTCCGCCAGGCCAACGTGGTGGCGTCGGTCCGCGAGGGTAGGATTCGGCTGGCCGTACACTTCTACAACCTGGAAGAAGAGCTCGACCGCGTGGCCCAGTTGATCGGACGCGGCTGAACGGGCACCCGACATCCCTCTCAGGGGGCTGGGCTGTGAGGCGCGCCTGTCCTAGTTCCTGTCGCTGCTGTAGGTTAGGCCGATCTGGCGCCTGACCTCGTCCAAGGCCTCCATGACCTGAACACTCTGCCGAGGCGGCAGGATGTCGTTGGCAGTGGCGCCCGCCGCAATGAGCCGCTCCATTTCCCGCGCCTGGTATTGCATTCCGCGGCCGGTGACGGGCTCTTCGAAGCGCTCGACGACGTTGCCGTCGGCGTCGTACCGCGTGAAGGCCGTGCGCTCGTACCAGACTGACGAGATCTCGATTCGGCCTTCGGTGCCGATAATCGAGGCCTGGTTCGGACCCGCTGTGTCCAGGGCGCAGTGCAGCACGGACTGCTGCCCGTCCCCGTACTCGAAAATCATGGCCGTCTGCCGGTCAACACCGGTTTTCGTCATGCTGGCTGCTGCCCGGATGCTGGCCGGCGCTCCGAAGACATCGAAGACGAAGGACACGGGGTAAATGCCCAGGTCCAGGAGCGCCCCGCCGCCCAGTGCAGGGTCATTGAGGCGGTGCGTCGGATCCTTGGGTAGATTCTGGTTGTGGTCCGCGATTACTGTCCGGACGTCGCCCAGCGCGCCGGATCGAATCACTTCACGGATTCGGACCATGTGCGGAAGATAGCGGGTCCACATGGCCTCCAGCGCGATCAGTCCCTTCGACTCGGCGAGCTCCACAATTTCCCGCGCCTGCCAGGCGTTCATGGTGAAGGGCTTTTCAACCAGCACGTGTTTGCCGGCGTTCAGGGCCAACAGCGCATTTTCGTGGTGGAACGGGTGCGGCGTCGAAATGTAGACAATATCCACCTTCGGGTCGGCCACGAGGTCCTCGTAGCTTCCATGGGACGTGGGGATCTGAAACCGGGCCGCGAAATCCCTAGCCGACGCCAGGTTTCGGGAGCCCACGGCCTGGACCAATGAGCCGTTGCCGATCAGGTCCGGCGTCTGCAGCCCGGCGATGAACCCTGTGCCGAGAATGCCCCACCTCGGAGCTGGCTGGGCGGGATCTGCGGTACCGGGTGTGGCGTGGTCTGACATTGCGGTGGGTTCCCTTCGGGGTGTGGTCACGAAAGCGTCGGGCTCCATTAGTTGCGCCGGCAGCTTCCCAGGACGTGTTCGTATCCTAAGCCCGAAATCTGTCGCTCACGGTGTGAGCGGGCCCCGGAGCACGCGCAGGGCAGCGTCGGCATCACCTTTAATGAGGGCGACATCTTCCAGGTTGGTTCGGCCCCAGAGGCCCAGGTACATGTCGCGCGCTGGGGCGGAGATCCATGCCACGGCCGGACCCGGGCCCAGTGTCCAGCCCGCGGTCCCGGGCACCTGGAAGGTGACGGCCTTGTCCGGGTGGGGCATCCGGCCCAGTCGCAGCTGGCGCGGCGCGAACATCGCCAGGACCTCGTCGACGCCGTCGAGCATGAAGTCGTCCCCCATGGCGGGGATCTGCTGGCCAAGCGCCTGGCAGGCGTCGCTGAGGTGGATGGAGTGTTCGTGGGCCTGGCGCCGAAGCCAGAACCCGGCGGTGTGCGGCGGCGGCCCGAAGTCCCAACAAGGTTTCTCGGGGTCAAGTGCCGTCATGGTCTCGAGAAAGGATTCCGTCCCCTCGAGGAACCAGGCCGCGGCGCCCTCGGCCGGCGGTGCCGGTTCTTTGACGAAGGCGCCCCCGCGAACCACGGCGGCGGCCCAGCGCTCGATCGAACCGAGATGCCCGAACAGTTGCTCGAGCGTCCAGCCAGGGCATGCCGGAACGGTGAGGGCTAGCCGGTCCTCCGGCTGCCGGGCGAGCGTGCCGAGATGGTCCAGGAAGCCGGCGAGCTCGGCCAGGTATCGATCGGGCGACATGGGATGAGCCTAACGCGACGAAGCAAAGATTCCGGCGCGCCGCGACCGCCTCCCAACGGGCCTGGCTTGTGCGCCTAAACTGCCTCGCATGCGTCCCACACGAGCGTCGCCGCAATGAGCGGATATCCGGCGTCGGCGCCGTTGACTGAGCGGTTTGCGGCTCAGTCCGTGATCGAGGAGCTGCTCGCAGTCCAGGAGCTCGTTCCGCCGCGTTCGCTGCTCAGGCGCGTGTTCGGTGCCAGTCCGCTGAGCGACGCCAGCTGGCCCTGGTACCGGGGTGCGCTGGGCGAGATCGCCGTGGGCAGGGTTCTGGCAAAGCTCGGGCCCGAATGGCTGGTGCTGCATGCCGTCCCCGTGGGCTCGGGCTGGGCGGACATCGATCATGTGCTGGTCGGTCCCGCCGGCGTCTTTACCCTCAACACCAAGAACCATGCGGGTCAATCAATTTGGGTAGCGGGGCAAACCCTGATGGTCTCAGGAAAGAAACTCCGCCACCTCTACAACTCCGCGCACGAGGGCGCCCGGGCCTCGAAACTGCTCAGCACCGCAGTGGGCGCCGCGGTCGACGTCACGGCGGTGGTGGTGATCGTGGAACCCAAGCGGCTGACGGTCAGGGAGAAGCCAGCGCAGGTGATTGTGCTGAGCGATCGGCAGCTCCTGGGCTTTCTGCAGCGGCGCAAACCTGTGCTGGACGCGGAACACGTCCAACGCGTCACTGCCGCTGCCGTGAATGCCAGGACCTGGCACACAAAGCCCGCTTTCCAAGGCAAACCGGATGAGCTCAAATCGAACTTCGCCGCCCTCCGGAGGCTGGTTGATCAGGCACGACGGCGCCGGGTTGCGTGGGCGCTTGGCGTTCCCGCCGCGGGCTTTTTGGTGGTGGCCACGGCCAGTCCGCTGGGTGCGGCAATCCTGCACGCAATGATGAACCGGTAGAGGAGACCCCTCCAGCGAAAGGCGCGCGCCGCCGTCGCTCAAAAAACTCGGGCCGGGACGCTGAGACGCTCCCGCACGCCCGCCTGAACCCCATGGGGGACGGCCCTGCCAGCCCGGCAATTCCCCATGCCCGCGCATTCCCCAGACCCTCACATTTCCGTTGGCTGGCACTTCCCCTGGCTGAGCGCATCGCCTAGTTGCGCACTTCCCTTAGCTGCCATGTGCGGCCCTTCCTCGCGACTGAAAATGATGCGCTCCGCGCCAGAACGAGGGGCCGCCTTCGCCCGGCATTTCCGGCGAAGCAAGTAGGCACTTGCGTGCGCCCAAGTAGCCGCCAAGTAGCCGCCGGAAGAAAACGCGAATCGCTCCCGAGAAGTCGAGTAGCAACCACTCGCGCGCTCGCCAAACCCCCGCTTTTAGGCTCCGAAGTACTGGGTTAATAAAGTCAATGTAGTGGTCAGAAACGGGTCTCAACCATGGGTGATCAAACAGAAACTTGGGTGTCGTCCGGCCATTTAAGTGGCCGTCAACGCGGTGGACGGATGGGAGGGCCGCCGCATCGCCGGAAGCATCGAGCGGCCCCAATCCGCGCAACTTGGGCCCGGCAACGCCCGTGGTCCCGAGGTGCCTGGGCGTCCCTGTTGTCAGCATCGCTCGCACTTGCCGGGCTGTCACTGACTGGGCCCGCCGTCGCGGACGTTGGGACCATCGCCTACGATTCACTGCGGTCTGGCTGGGACAAGGACGAGCCCGGGCTCTCGCCGTCGGCGGTCGCCTCCTCGAACTTCGGCAGGCTATTCTCCGCCAAAGTGGATGGGCAGGTGTACGCCCAGCCGCTCGTAGTCGGCAGTACCGTCATTGCGGCGACGGAAAACAATGCGGTCTACGGGCTGGACAGCGCCACGGGCGCTGCAAAGTGGACTCGCAAACTCGGGCCAGCGTGGCCGGCGTCGACGGTGGGCTGCGGTGACCTCACGCCCAATATCGGAGTCACGTCCACTCCCGTCTACGACCCGGCGACGAAGAGCGTCTACCTGCTCGCGAAGACGAATGACGGCGCAAATGCCAAGCTCCCGCACTGGTACATGCACGCCCTGGATGTGGTGACCGGTGCGGAGAAGCCCGGGTTCCCCGTCGTCATCCAGGGCGCGCCGACAAATGACCCCAGCCGCCCGTTCAACCCGATGACAGCGATGCAGCGTCCCGGGTTGCTGCTCTTGAACGGGGTCGTGTATGCGGGATTTGCCAGCCACTGCGACTACGCGCCGTTCGTCGGCTATGTGGTCGGCGTATCGACCGCCGGCCGGCAGACGACGATGTGGGCGACCGAATCGGGCAACGCCAACGCGGAGGGAGGTATCTGGCAATCCGGCGGAGGACTGGTGTCCGACGGTCCCGGTCAGATCCTGCTCACCACGGGGAACGGCATTTCCCCCAAACCAGGTCCGGGAACAAAACCGCCCTCCACTCTGGCAGAGGCGGTGGTCCGGCTCCGGGTCGGCAGTGACGGCAACCTGGCCCCCACCGACTTCTTCAGCCCAGCCAACAACGCGAAGCTGAACCTCAACGACGCCGATCTGGGAGCGGGTGCTCCCCTTGCAATCCCGGACGGCTACGGCACCGCTGCGCACCCGCACCTGCTGGCCCAAATCGGCAAGGACGGAACCATGTACCTGCTGGACCGGGACAACCTGGGCGGCATGGCGCAGGGGCCGGGCGGAACCGACGCCGTCCTGGACAAAGCCGGTCCATACAACGGCGTGTGGGGAAAGCCGGCATTCCTCGGGACCAGCACTGGTGGATACGTCTACGTCGTCGAGAGCAACGGGTACCTTCGCGCGTTCAAGCTCGTGCCGAGTGCTGCGGGCGGGGTCAGCCTCGCCGCCGTTGGGACGTCCACCGGCACGTTCGGATTCAGCTCGGGTACGCCGGTGGTGACGTCCTCCGGCACGGACGGGTCCTCGGCCTTGGTGTGGGTGGTCTACGTCAGCGGAGGTACGGGGGCCGGTGCGGAACTCCGCGCCTACCGTGCACTCCCGGACAGCACCGGGAACCTCAAGGAGGTGTTTAGCGCCCCCTTGGGTACCGGAGCCAAGTTCTCCTCGGTGGCCACCGACCGGGGCCGGGTATACGTCGGCACCAGGGACGGGCAGGTCATAGGCTTCGGCGCCCCGACAACGTCAGCGGTAGGGGCGACGAACACCGACCTGGGCACAGCCCCAGTGGGCTCTACTCGCACGGGAACCGTGACCATCACGGCGTCGCGGGCGGTGACGGTCAACACCATCACAGCCAATGCCCCGTTCGGTCTTGGATCAACGCTGACATTGCCTCGGACGCTGGCGAAAGGCGGCAGCATGACGGTCCCCGTGACGTTCTCGCCGGCGGTTGCGGGCCAGGCAGACGGCACGCTCACGGTCAAAACGGCCGACGGCGAGACCAACCTTCTCGGCGTCCACGGTGTCGGTACCAAGGACGGACTGGGCGCGACGCCGGCGACGGTGCAGTTCACGGACGTCCCAACAAAAACGGTCAGCCGGGGGACGGTCAATATCGTCAACACCGGCACGACCGTCGCCAAGATCACCGGAGTTACATTGCCGGCTAACGCACAGCTCAGCGTCGATCCCGCCACGGTGCCGGTCGTGGGGCGGACGGTCCAGCCACTCGCGTCGCTTGCCGTGTCCATTTTGTTCAGTCCCACGTCGGCTGGTCCGGTGACCGATGCCCTCGTCGTCGCCAGTGACCGCGGGAACGTGACTGTAAAGGTGGCAGCGACCGCCGTCTCCGGCGCGGCGCACCTGGAAATGCCGGGCGCGCTGGACTTTGGTGATGTCCCCGTCGGGACCTCAGTCACCCGGGCTTTCCAGATCACGAACACCGGCAACGTCCCCATGACCATCACAAAGGCGAAGGCGCCCCAGGGGGTCTTCTCCACAGACAGTCCCATCGCCGAGGGGTTGAAGATTCCTGCAGGTGAGTCTGCTTATCAGTCCGTGACGTTTACTCCGACGAAAGTGGGTCAGGCCGGAACTCTGGACACCTTCTACCTGATCACTGCGGACGACGGCCAGGGCGCGCTCAAGACGATGCTCACAGGGAAGGGCACGGACGACCCGATAGCTGCCTACGCGTGGAAGGTTGGTGCCGGCGACCCGAGGTCGGACCTTGGCCGGTCGCTGGCCCTGGAGTATGACGTGGCGGGCGGGAAGTGCCAGGACTACGTGCGAGGTGTGATCTGCTGGTCTCCCTCGACCGGGGCGCATGCGCTCCTGGGTGGGATCTACGGCCGTTATAAGGCCGCCGGCGGTGCCGCCGGTGCGCTCGGCTTCCCGACCACCGACGAGAAAGCTACCCCGGACGGGGTGGGGCGGTACGTCCACTTCTCCGGTTCGGGTGGGTCCTCAATTTATTGGACCCCGACCACCGGGGCGCACGATATCCAGGGCGAAATCCGCGCTAAATGGGCATCCCTAGGCTGGGAGGCAGGACCGCTGGGCTATCCGACCACCGACACGAAGAGCTCGCCGGACAAGATAGGGAAGTACAACCATTTCTCGGGTGTGGTTGGGCACTCGATCTATTGGTCGCCGAAGACGGGGGCGCACTGGATCAGCGGTGCGATCCGGACCAAGTGGGGGTCTCTGGGCTGGGAAACCGGGCCGCTGGGCTATCCGACCACCGACGAGAAGGCCTCGCCGGACAAGATAGGGAAGTTCAACCATTTCTCGGGTACGGTCGGGCACTCCATCTACTGGTCACCGAAGACGGGGGCGCACTGGATCAGCGGTGCGATCCGCACCGATTGGGGGTCCCAGGGCTGGGAAACCGGACCACTGGGCTATCCGACTACCGACGAGATGGCCACGCCGGACGGGGTGGGGCGGTACAACCACTTCTCCGGTGCGGTTGGGCACTCGATCTACTGGTCGCCGAAGACGGGGGCGCACTGGATCGCCGGCGCGATCCGATCCAGGTGGGCATCGCTTGGCTGGGAGAAAAGCCGACTGGGCTATCCGACTAGGGACGAGTACTCGGTTTCCGGCGGCCGGGCATCGGACTTTCAGCGCGGCCGCCTGACCTGGAGCTCGAGCACAAGGCAGGTCACTGGATAGCGGTTTCCGACGTCAATAGGGTCCGGAGCTTCCGGACCCTATTGGCGTCTGGACTTAATCGGCCTCGCCGCGGGCTGGGCGTGGTCGGCCTGGTCGCTGGTGGGGCTTGGACGGCCTGGTAGCGGGCGGGAGCGGCGAGGGCTGAAGATGGAGGCAGGCGGATTTCCGGCAATATTGCGGTTCATCATCGAGGTTCATCCTCGCGCTGACGCATGAGACCGCGCACAAGCTCCGCCGCGCCGAGGAGTGATCTGATGAGCCAAGTTATCCAGCGCCTGCTTGCTGCGTTCAATGACCACGACCTTGAGGCAGCCGCCGCGTTGTTTCATGAGTCGTACAACAGCGTGCAACCGGCCCACCCGGCCAGGGCATTTGTAGGACGGGCGCAGATGCACGCGAACTGGGCGGCGATATTCGCTGGCATTCCCGATTTTCGCGCAGAAATGCTCCGCTCCGTGGATGACGGTAGCACCACGTGGAGCGAATGGACCTGGACCGGCACCCGCAGCGACGGGCAGCCCTTTGACATGCGTGGCGTGACGATCTTCGAGACGGAGGACGGCCTCATAACTAGTGGAACGCTATACATGGAAGAGCTTGAACGACAGGACGTGGGTATCTCCGAGGCCGTCCAGACACTGACGGGCCGCCGGCAGGAGCAGTCACCGGGCGCAGCGGACTGAGTTGGTTGGCTTCAGGCGGCCGGAGGAAGGCTGCGCCCGCGCCGACGCGGTTTGGTCTGCTTCCGGAGCTGGCGCCGCCGGGCCGGTCACCTTGCAGGACCCTTGCCTGAAATCTGACTTCGGAGGAGGATGATCGGCACACTGGAGGAGGCCGCCATGACCCAGCTTGGCAAGTTTGAGAAGTACCTTATTGAGGAATTCTTCGACGATTACCGCTCGGGCGCCATGAGCCAGCGGACGTTCACGCGCCGGGTGGCGTTCATCATGGGCAGCATGGCTGCGGCCTCGGCAGCGATGCTCTTGGTTGGCTGCACGCCCGAAGAGGTTCCCCGCAGCACGGACCCCATGCCGACGCCGACATCGTCCCCGCCGGGAACCGCGAGCGCGTCCGCGGGCGCAGTGCCGGGGGCCAAGAGCCCGCTGTCCGTCCCGGAAGGGGCGGCCGGACTCACGACGTCGACGGTGAAGTTCGCTGCGGGCGGCACCGATATCAGTGGCTATCTCGCCCGGCCCGACAACGGGACCGCCGGGCCGGCCGTGCTGATCTGCCACGAGAACCGCGGGCTGACGCCACATATCCAGGATGTGGCACGCCGTTACGCCAAGGCCGGGTACGCGGCACTGGCCCTGGATCTGCTGAGCAGGGAAGGCGGTACCGCGGGTATGGACCCCGACGCGGTCCCGGGAGCGCTGACTCAGGCCGGGGCCCAGCGTCACGTCTCCGACTTCGCCGCAGGATTCGACTACCTGAACAGCCAGGAATTCGTTGACAAGGGGCGGATCGCCATGAACGGCTTCTGCTTCGGCGGCGGCATCACCTGGCAGTCGGCGACGGCGATCCCGGACCTGTTGGCGACCTCAGCGTTTTATGGACCAGCACCTGATCTGGACAAGCTCGCGGCCATCAAGGCGGCTGTCTTTGGCGTCTACGCCGAACAGGACCAGCGGATCACCGGAGCCATGCCGGCCCTCCGGGATGCCTTGGACAAGACCGACGTTCGGCACGAGCTCAAGATCTATCCGGGCGTTGACCATGCCTTCCACAACGACACGGGGCCGCGCTACAACCAGGAGCAGGCCACCGCCGCGTGGAACGATACGCTCGCGTGGTTCGGCAAGTACGTGTGAGTGGCGCGGCCGCCTGGAACACTTACCAGCCAGCGTGGGGCTGCTTATTCGCCCGAGGCAAACTCTGGCTGAATCGGGCCGCCAGCGTCCGGCGTCCCGTCATAGGGCCCGCTCAGCGCCTTTAACGCCAGAAGGTGTTCCATCAGGGCACGTTCTGGGTGTCCGGGATGAGCAGCAATCTGCTGGCGGAGCAACTCCCGTGCCCGGCGGTGGTCCGGAGCGGTGTCGGCGAGGACCGCGTCAATGATTCTGCTGGCCTGATGCTGGATGGCATCGGCAGATGCGGCTTGTTCCGCACCGGATACCAGGTCATGGGGATCCCCTTCTTCGGGGCGTTCTGAAGTGGACGAGGGCTCCACCGACATGGCTATTCCTTCGATCATCGTCCCGGCTGAGTCCGGAACCGGCCTGCCGCCTTCCCCCCATCCCGGGCATGGTACCCGGACCCGAAGGCGGGCCACCGTGACAAACCATACAACGGCGCCGGGCCGCCAACGTTAATTGGAGCGAAGTTTTCGCCAAGGTGATGCACAAGTTCCGGTATCGCGGCCCCCACAATGGGGACGGCCGCCGGCGCCGGAGCATGAATCCACGGCATGTACTTGTGTTGGTCACCTGCCCGAAAAGACGTGGAAATACTGGCCGTGTAGCTTCGCAGCAAGGAATCCGTTCGAAAGGTAGTACGCCATGCGTGTTGGACTGATCCGGGTGATGACGACGTCGGACCGACGCCTGCTCCACGCCCACGGGAAACTTCTGCAGGAAGCATTCGGCTTTACCGTCGCCTCCCGCTGTATTCCGGACCAGCCGTCCGGCGTCTACAACCAGGCGTCGCTCGATTCCGCGGCACCCAAGGTAGTCGAGTTGGCCCGGGAAATGGCGCTGGACGCCGACGCCCTGATTATCAGCTGCGCGTCCGACCCCGGGCTGGCCGCCGCCCGGGCCGCCGTGGACATCCCGGTCATCGGGGCAGGCTCCGCTGCCGCGGCCGCCGCACTGACCTTTGGAGGTCGGATTGGGGTCCTGGGACTCGGCGCCCACGTACCGGGTCCGATTTCGGAAGCGCTGGGGGAGCGCATGCTGCTCATTGATGGGGAGGGACGGGTCGAAACGCCCGACGCGTTCCTCATGCCTGCCGGGATCTTCGACGCCCTCGCCGCGGCCCACATGCTGGTTGATGCCGGCGCCGACGTGATCGTCCAGGCCAGCACGGGCCTGAGCAGCATCGGCATGGCCGACGTGCTCCGTCGACGGCTCGGGGTCCCGGTCATCGACGCCGTGACGGCTGCCGGCTCCATGCTCGTCTCTGCGGTGGTGGCCCGGGAACTTCAGGAGGTTTGAGTTCCGCCGCCGGTGGCGGCGCGAAATCATTCCACGACAAGACAGCCCCGCACCCTCATGGGGCGCGGGGCTGCCTGGTGCTGAGCCGGTCTTACTTGTAGACGCGGACCCAGTCGACCTGCATCTGCGAAGGCTTGGTGGCGGACCCGTTAGGGAACCAATCCAGCTGCAGCGTCTGATGCATGCCCACGGACGGCAGGTGCGCGCGGTTCGTGTCGGAGAAGATCTTCACGCCGTCGATGTACCCCGTGATGCCTGTGGGAGTCCATTCCACGGCGTAGTTGTGCCACTGGGTGGTGTCGATCGTCTTGGCCGCAGTGGTCTGGAAGTTCGAGCCGCCGCAGGCGTAGTGCAGGAAGAATTTGATCTGCGTGGTGTTGGTGCTGCCCTCGGCGTAGTCGATCTCGGCGCAGTTGGGGGAGGTGTTGTTGTTGGGCCACAGGATCAGCACGGGGTGGTACTTCGGGTCCCGGGCGCTGGTCCGCATGCGCGTCTCCCATTTGCCGTATTTCTGCTGTGCGAATTTTGCCGACATGCCGCCCGTGGTGCCGGCCGAGTTGCCGCTGACCGTGGCCACGCCATTGGCGACCGACCAGGCCTGCGGGCTCCGCACGCCCTTGCCTGCATGTCCGGTTCCCTTGAAGACGCTCCACTTGGTGGGGTCGGGGGCGCCGGCCTTGGAGAATTCGTCGCCTGCAACAACTGCACCCCAGCCCCGGGCGGTGGCGGCTTGCGAGCCGCCGCCGGTCGCGGCGACGGCGGCCTGGGCCGCAACGGGCGCGCCGGGCGCGGCGGCCGGCGTCGAGCCCGTAGTGACTGCCGCTTGTGCGGCGGCCGGTGCGACGGCGGCCGCCGGTGCCGCGGGGACGGCCGGAGCGACGGCGGCTGCCGGTGCCGCTTCGACCCCCGGATCCGCCGTTGCAGCGGCGGTGCCGCCGACGGGTTTGGGGGCCGACGGCTTCGCCGTCTTAGGCGCTGCGGCCGCCGGGGATGTGGAAGCCGCCGCAGGACGCAAGGCCTTGGTGGCCGCAGCTGACGTGGAGTCCGCGGCAGGACGCGAGGCCTGGGTGGCAGGAGAGGGGTCTACGGCACCGGCGGTGGGAGCTGCGCTGCACCCGGTCAGGGACAGTGCGCCCAAGCTCAACGCAATCGCTATTTTGTGCAGCTGTGGTGTCTTGAGGCGTGGTGGCGTCGGCTGTGCGTGTTTGGACGGTGTTTCTTTGAACAACGGACCCCTCCGGGCTTTGTAACGGGCGCACACAACCGTCGCTGCCAGGGCGGTGGCGAGTGCGGGAAGCAACATCGGGCCCCTGCTGCCAGAGCACGGGCGAGCAGACGCCGAACGGCGCAACCGGGCCCTGAGAAGGGGCGGTCCGGGGGCCCTGCATTCGGGCCAGGCCTTCGCGGCCAGTGGCCTACGTTACCGGAACGTTACCTTGACCTGCAAACCTCTCGGGTCGGGTTCACGGCATTTTCTGGCGCCCACGCGAAAGAATGGACGGGTGAGTGATGCTGGCGAATTCATCGACCTCTCGCTGCAGCGGGAGAGTTCCTGGCGCCGTGCGGACGGGCTGGCGTCGCGGCTGGAGATGGAGCCAGGCGGCAAGGGCCTCCGGTTCTACGGCACCTCTATGGGAGCCGTGCGCGGGACGGTCCGGGACGCCGGCCGCCGCTATCCAGGGCTGTCACACGATGAAATCACTGCGCTGAGTTCTGAACTGTGGGGCTCGAAACTGGGGACGGTGCCGGTTTTCGAGCGCAGGCAGGCCGCGGTGGTCCTGCTCCAGGCCAATGTGAAGCTGCTGACCAACTCCGACCTCACCCGGCTCGAGGGCTTCATCCGGGAGGCGCAGGTGCGGGACCTCGTGGATCCGCTGGCCGTCGACGTCGTCGGCCCATTGGTGGGCGGCCTCGACGTTCTGGCCAGGGTGCGGGCTGATAGCGTGCTGGACCGATGGATGCGCGAGCCCGATGCCTGGCTGCGCCGGGCCGCGCTGCTCTCGCCGCTGCAGGCGCTGCGCGCGGGTGCGGGGGACTGGGACAGATTTGTCCGTCACGCCAATGCGGTGCTCGGCGAGACTCAAGGGCCGTTCGACGACGGCGACGGCGCTGTGGTCCGGGACGCGGTTTCCCGGGTCTTGGCCGAGATGGCAACGAGGAGGCCGGAGCTGCAATTCACCTCCGCTGGTGGGTGAAGACCCGGGTGGTGGCGCCGGCCCGGACCTGGTTCGGGCTGCCGGCCGTTCGGGCTTCCCGTCGTCCGCACTTTCAGATTTTCGGATCTCCCGGACCGCCGGGATCTCCCGGTCCGACGGCGCTGCCGGCGTCGCCGGACCTGCCACCGGCATTTGCGGGCAGCGCGAATGTCCTCGCCGCCCGCGAGCCGGCGACGGCGCTCGCGGCTATGGTGACCAGCGCGCCGACCAGCAGGGCCGCAGCCTCGCCCGGGATCAGGACCTGAAGCTGCGTGCCGATGCTCGCCGCCGCCACCGGTATGCCGAGTTGGGCCGCCGACAACACCCCGAGGGGCAGCGGAAGCCCCAGGAAGGCCAGGCCGGCGTGCGTCAGCAGGGTCCCGGCTCCGAGGGCCAGTCCGAGGGCGATCATGTCCGGATGCCCCGCCAAGTCCTTGAGCGTTAGTGATGCACCAAGCCACACGAAGAACACTGGCCCCAGGAAACCGTCGCTGAGGGCGAACAGTTGCCGGGCCAGCCGCCTCGGTTCGCCGACGGCAGCCACCACAAGGCCGAGGGAAAAGCCTGCCAACATCACGGACACGTTGCTCCACGTCGCGACTGCGGCCAGGGCGAAGAGGACGACCAGCTGGATCCGCAGCTCGAGGGCAAACTTGCGGCTTTCCGAAAGTCGGTGCATGCGCCCGTTGATTCCCCTTCGATCGAGCCAGCGCAGGACGAAATAGAGCACCACCGCGCAGCCGGTCACCGTGAGCACGCCCAGCGCCGCGCGGCCTGCGTGCGGCGGGTCCACGAGGACCGGCAACGCCACAATGCAGGCTATGTCCGCGATGGCCACCTGCGCGGTCATGGCGATGACATGGGGTCCGCCGAGCCGCAGCGAATCGATGATCGGAAGAACCAAGGCGGCCGACGATGACGCCAGCAGCACTGCGTAGAGGGGAGCATGTCCAGTCCCGAAGAGCAGGCCGATGCCGGTTCCGACCGCCACCGCTGCCGCTGCGGCCGCAATAGCCCGGCGAGAGCCGTGGCCGAGGGCGGAGCGGATCTGGGGATCCCTCACGGGAACGTGGGTCCCGGCCACAAACATCATCAGCGCGAACCCGATGTTGGCCAGCAGAATAAACGTCGGGTCCGCAGGGTCCACCAAGCCCAGCCCTGAGCGTCCGATCGCGATGCCGGCCAGCAGTTCGCCCAGAACCACTGGCAACCGCCAGCGCACCGGCAGCGCCAGCAGGGGGCCGGCCAGGGCGACGACGGCGATCAGCGCCAGGGAGAGGAATGTCACGGCTCGCCGCCGCGGGCCGGTACCGGGCCTGACCGCCGCTCCACCACCGCGTAGGCCTTCCCGTCCAGGAAGGCCCAGTCATTGACAACCATGTACCCGAGGGCGTCCACCCGATCATTGAGGACGTGCTCGTCGAAGCCGCCGTCGCGCGGTTCCGCGTCCCACGTGGTCACGTGAACGTCCCGGCCGTCCAGGATCAGCAGCTCGGTGTTGACGTCGAAATCCGCGTGGGGCTGATTACTCAGCTGGCAGATGGCGACACAGTGGCTGTTCATTTCGGGCCTCCGCTCCGGCGTGGTGCTGATGGCATCATCCTACGTTCGGATGCGGCGCCGCCCCATGGGCAATGAGGGACCGTAGTGTGGCCGCCGTTACCTGAATGTGACATTTGCATGCGGTTCGCGTTACGGTGGATAGGCGCCTGTTGTCTCCGATACGGGCGCTCCCCAGCCGATTGCCTAACTCTGCCGCGGCCCGGGGATAACTCGCATCAACTACCGGCAGAGACGGGGAAACCACATTTGGCCTGCTGATTACGCAGGTCTTGGGGTGAAGCCGCACAGTGCCCGCAGCGACGGGCCCGGGAGTGCGGCCGGGTGACTCCCATCCGAATCCGACAGCTCACCTCGCAGGCACTGGGAGAGGCTACACTCATGTCTTCAATCAATACTTTTGCGCGCCATGCCGCCGTCCTCGCCGCCGCATCCGGCCTGGTCCTCACCAGCGGAATGGCAGCCAACGCAGCCGTAACACCTGCGCAGCGCGACTCCGCTCCGGCGTCCAAAGTTGACGTCAACGCACTGGTCAGTGCTCCCGTCAACGCCGATTCAAGCGTCAAGATCAGCTTTGACCGCCCGGCGGTAGCTACGGTCGCAGCACCGGTGATCGAAAAGCCCGTTGCCGCGGCGCCGGCTCCCGCCGCGGCCCCCGCCGTTGCCCGTGCTGCTGCGCCTGCAGCAGCACCGGCCGCTGCACCCAAGGCAACCATCAAGGTGCAGTCCGCTCCGGCAGCGCCTGCCGCGGCACCCGCTGCCGCCGGACGCAACGCCATCATGCTCTCGGCCGCGTACAGCCAGGTGGGCATCACCCAGGACTGCACCGCCATGGTGGAAAAGGCCCTTGGCGCCGCGGGCAAGCCTGTCGGTGACATCGGTCCCCGGGCCTTCCTTGGCCTCGGAACCATCGTTGCAGCCCCGAAGCCCGGCGACATGGTGGTCCAGTCCGGTCACGTTGGCATCTACGCCGGCAACGGCCAGGTGGTCAGTGGCGGCATGAACGGTAAGAACCAGACGATGGTCCACCCGCTGTCCTGGCTCACCGCGACCGGCGGCGTGACCTTCGTCCGCGCCTAAGCCGCACTGCCCCTTCCAGGGCCAGACAGTCCGGAAAGACCGGCGATCGATTCCCTTGGGGGCAATCGATCGCCGGTCTTTTCTGTGCATATGGTTCTCAGGGGTTTCCGTGCCCGGCCAGCGGAAGCGTGAATTTCATGACCGTGCCCTCGGCACCCGTCGCGGCCACCTCGACGGTGCCCCCGGCAGCGACGGCGATCTCCCGCACCAAGGCCAGGCCGATCCCAAAGCTCCGCTGTCCCTGTAAAGCGTCAGTGCTGGCGGTCCGCACGAAGCGATCAAAGATTCGGGCCTGATCGACGCCGGTGATGCCGGTCCCCGTGTCCGCCACGGTGATGACGGCGCGGCTCTGCTCGATCGACGTCGTGATGGACACCTGGCCGCCCTCAGGCGTGTGGGCAAGGGCGTTGTCCGCCAGTGCAAGTACGGCACGGCTCAGTGCATTCTTCTCGATCCGGGCCAGCGGCCGGGCATCGGCCACGAAATTCAGGCGCACCTTACGCTGGTCCGCGACCTGCTGGAGGCTGCCTGCGACGCTGGCGGCAGCGTCGGCAAGGTCGGCAGGCGGTGCGGAGCGGTCCGGGGCTTCCGCGGTTGCTGCGAGGAGCAGTTCGTTGACAATCCCGGTCAGCGTTGCTGCGTCCTCCCGGATACTGGCAAGGTCTTGGCCTTGCCTGGAGCCGGGCACGGTGTTGCGCTGGGCAAGCTGGATCCTGGTGTCCAGGATGGTCAAGGGTGTGCGCAATTCGTGGCTCGCGTCCTGGACGAAGCGCCGTTGCCTGGCCAGAGCATCACCGAGGGGGCGGATGGCGCTGCGCGCACTGAGCCACCCGACGATGCCTGCGAGCAAGATTCCCGCCACCCCGGCGATGACCATGGCTTCGAGGACATCTCTGGAATCCAAGTATGCGTAGGCCGTCCCGGCCGCCGCGGAGCCTGGCATTTCGGGATGGGCCAGTTGATTTAGGAGGTAAAGCGCCGTGGCGGCAAGCAGCCCGATGACCATGACCGCGCACGCGGCGCTGATCCGCAGCGCGACCTTGAGCGAGGCCTTGCGCAGGATGGAGTGGTCCGGATTTCCGCCGTTTCCGCCGTTACTCATGAGCATCGCCAATCTGGTAGCCGAGGCCGTGCACCGTGCGGATGACGGCCTTGGAGATCTTCCGGCGCAGGTGGTGAACATACGTATCGATCACGCCGGGCTGATCCGAGGGGTGGAAGTACGCAGTGAGGAGTTCGTCCCGGGTGAAGACGCGGCCGGGTTCCGCGGCCAGGGCGGCGAGCAGCTGGCCTTCTTTCGCCGTCAGCGACACCGTCTGCCCGTACACGGACCGGACAGTGCGCTGCGTCGAATCCAGTTCCCAGTCCCCGATCATCACCCGTGCCGGGGCCGGAGAAGTGAAGGTGCGCGTCAGTGCGCGCAGGCGTGCTGCCAGTTCGCCGGCGTCGAACGGCTTGGTCACGTAATCGTTTGCGCCGGCGTCCAGGCCCCTGACCTTTTCGTCGGCATCGCCCAGCGCGGTCAGGATCAGGATGGGCGTGGCAATGCCCTGCGACCGCAGCGCCGCGATCAGGGCGATGCCGTCCATTACCGGCAGCCCGCGGTCGATCACCATGACATCCCAGGTCCCGGTGAGCCCGCGGTGGAGGCCCTCACGGCCGTTGGTGACCAACTGGACGCGGTAATCCGGGTCCAGGAGCTCGGCGATGAGCGGTCCCAGGACGTCGTCGTCCTCCACGAGCAGCAGGGACGGGCGGTCAGCGGTAGTCATGACAGCTATTCTTCCGCGGCCATTTCCTCAGTCCGCAGTCCGTCCTCGGTTCCCCCGGCCGTGTCGCCTGCTGTAGTGCCTGCGGTGGGGTGGTCGGAGCGTCGGCTGTTGCGGCGGCGCTTGAGGAGCTGCACCACCCACGGCACCACGGAGATGAGGACCATGGCCACTGCAATGACGTCAATATTCTTGGCGACGAGGTCAAAGTGTCCCAACCAGGTGCCAAGCATCGTTACGGAGACGGCCCATGCCGCAGCCCCGGCGATGTTCCAGAGGGTGAAGGACTTGTAGTCATAGCGCGCGATCCCGGCGGTAAGCGGGGCGAACGTCCTGACCATGGGGACGAAGCGGGCCAGCACGACGGCGGCCCCGCCGTGGCGGCGGAAGAAGTCCTCCGTGGTGGTCAGGTGCGCTGTCTTCAGGATCCGGGCATCGTCCTTGAACCATCGACGACCAAATTTCCGTCCCAGCATGTAGCCGACCTGGTCCCCGGCGACGGCAGCAGCAGTGACGACGCCGATCAGCACCGGCAGCGTCAGTTGCAGCTGCTGGTGCAGAAGGCCTGCGGTGAACAGCAGCGAGTCACCGGGAAGGAAGGGAAAGAGCACGCCCGATTCGATGAAGACCATGAGCGCGATGACACCCAAAGCTGCCGGACCCAGCCCGGCGAGCAGGCTTGCCGGATCCAGCAGTGACGGTGTACCCGCGGCGTCGGCGGCCGGTAGTAAGGAATAGACGTCCAGGGCGAGCATTCTCATTTCCTCTCAGGGGCCGGGGAACGGATGGCGGACGGGGCACGAAACCAGCCGGCGATCCGCGGCGCGGCCACATTCCACAACCCTGCAACCATGACCACCGCTGCGCTCGCGGCCAGGAACGACGCCGCGACATCCGTGGGGTAGTGGACGCCGATATACAGCCGCGACCAGGCCACGACGAGCGCCATCGCCGCCGCCCCGACGGCGGTGACCTTGGCCCAGCGGGTTCCGCGGGCCAGGAAATACAACGCGAATCCGAGTGCCACCGCAAACGACACGTGGCCGCTGGGAAAGCTGTTGGAACCGGTTTCCGGAGCCAGGGGATCGAACAGCAGTGCGGGGCTGGGCCGCTGGCGGGCCACGATGATCTTGAAGACTTCACTCGCCACCCAGCCGGACGATGCCACGAGGCCAAAGGCCAGGGCCTTGACCAGTCCGCCCCGGAAGAGCCAGATGTAGAGCGCTGCGGCGCCGATCAGAGCGAGACCCGCCACCGGTCCAAACACGAGATTGAGCGCCATCGCGACGGCGGTCAAGGCGGCGGCGTGATGCTGGCTGAGGTCCTGGTCGACGCCGAACTCGGCGGCGCTAAAGCCCGGCGTCAGCTGTGCCGAGAGTCCCAGTGCCACGACGGCAGCCGAGAGCAGGATGCCCACCAACAACCAGTGGCGGACTTGGGGGAGGGCCCACAGACGCGGCCCTGCGGCAGGACGGCCGCCGTCCGGGCGGTTGGTGCCGGGACGGCGCTGTGCTGTATCGCGGCTTGGGGCTACCTCGCTATAGGCTGCATCGCGGCTACCTGCATCGCGTTTAACAGGGACGGGTCCAGTCATGGGATCCTCCGGCTCGGGGCAACGGGCGCCCGGAAAGGCACCACCTCCCACTCTCCCGCCCGGCGTTTAAGAAATGCTTAAGAACTGCACCGGGGATGTAGCTCGGACGTGTCGGCGGGAGGTGCCGCAGGGGAGCGCCGGGCGCCGGCTACGCGGCGTAGCGGAGCAGCGCCACCCCGTTGCCAAAGACTCGCGTCTCCAGCAGCCGCAGCTGGGCTTTGTTGTCCGAAGATTTGAACAGCGACCTGCCCCGCCCGATCAGTACAGGCTGGACGTACACCCAGTACTCGTCGATCAGCCCGAGACGCCGGAAAGTGTCGGCGAGATCCGCCCCGCCAACGGCCATGTCCCCGCCCGGCTGGGATTTCAGGGCCAGAACCTCTTCCGGCACCACGTCCCGGACCACTGTGGCGTTCGGTCCCGCCGTCCTCAGCGTCCGGGAGTAGACGACTTTGGGCATGTCGCGCCAAATTTGGGCGAACTCGGCCATCGGGGCGCTGATCGCGGGGTCCTGGTCCGCCGTCGGCCAAAACCCTTCCATCAGCTCGTATGAGACCCTGCCCTCCAGGAAGGCACTCATGGTGGCGAGCCGCGCGTTGACGTAGCGGTGCAGTTCGTCGTCGACCATGTGCCAGCTGATGTCACGGTCCGGACCCTCGAAGAACCCGTCGAGGGACACCTGCATGAACAGGATGATTTTTCGCATCGCGGCTCCTCTTTTTCAGAGTACGCCGCGCATTTTCACCAGAGTACGCCCCGTCGTTGCGTTGCCGACTGGTCCGGTCCCGCGGGCCCTGCCCTTGCGCGGTGCGCCGGGAGCCGGGAGAATGCTGGGAGCCCGTGGCCCCACCGCGGTCAGTAACCTTGGGGGGAAGAACTATGACTGCGAATGATTTCGAACAACGGCCCGGGGCCGGTCTGGATGGTTGAGCCGACGCCGCGCCACTACCGCTCCGGTGCGCACCGGGCCGGCGACGGATCCCGGCCCCCCACCAGACGTGCGGGATGGGTCCGGCCGCAGCATCTGACCGCGGGCGCCGTCGCACTCGCACTTGTAACCGCCGGGGGTGTGTACGCAGGTGTCCAGGCAGGGATACCGGATTCGCCGGCGGCTGCGGCGACCGCTGTGGCTCCCTCGACGGGAACCGCCGTCGCGCCCACACCGGTCACCGCCGCCAGCCGGACAGCTCCCGCACCTGCCCCGCCAGCTAAAGCCCCCGCCGTGCCCGCTGCCCCGGTCCGGGCCATCGGCCCCAAACTGGACGGCCAGATCAGCGCAATCATCGATGCCAACAGCGCTTACGCGCTAGGGGTGTCGCTGATCGATCTTTCCGACGGCGTGGTCCACAGCTACGGAGCCCAGGACAAGTTTGTCGCCGCCAGTACGGCCAAGATCCTCGCCGCGTCCGCGTACTACCACCTAGTGGAGACCGGGCGCGCCTCGCTGACAGCCCGGCTTGGAGCCTCGACGGCCGGGGCCCAGATCCGCCAGATGGTCCAGCAAAGCAACAACGATTCCTGGGCGCTGATCCTGGGGGCGGTCGGTCAGCGGGGCATTACGGACTACGCCGCCTCGATCGGGGTCAAGTACGACCGAACGGTGAACCTGCTGACCACCGCGGAAATGGCCCGGACCCTCCAGCTGCTCTACACGGGGAAGCTGCTTAATCCGCGCAACACCGCCCAGCTTTTGTCCTACATGCAGAACACCAACTTCGAGACACTGATCCCGCCCGCGGTCCCGCCGGGCGTCGGGGTCTATCACAAGTACGGGCTTCTGTTTGGAAACCTGCATGATGCCAGTGTCCTGGTCAAGGACGGCCGGGCCTTCGTGTTCGTTGTGTACACCCGCGGGCTGAACTATTCGGACATGGGTCCCCGGACTCGGATCATTCAACAACTCACCCGGACCGTGACCGCCGCCCTGTTCTGAAGCGGTCAAGCGTTCTGAATCGGTCAGGCGCTCTGTTGCGGTCAGGCGTTCTGACGGCGGTCAGACGGTGACCGGCCCGGCGGCGGCCTGTTCCCGGTCGCGTGCCTTCCTGGATTTGGCGAACCGAAGGTAGAGCGAGGGCACGATGAACAGATTGAGCAGGGTGGAGGTGATCAGGCCGCCCAGAATCACGACGGCCATGGGGTGTTCGATTTCATGGCCGGGGATGTTGCCCATGACAACCAGGGGCACCAGGGCCAGCCCGGTGGCCAAGGTGGTCATGAGAATCGGCGACAGCCGCTCGGCGGCCCCGCGCAGCACCAGGTCGCGGCCGAAGGTCTGGCCTTCATAGGTTTCCAGATGCTGGCAATGGTTGATGAGCAGGATGCCGTTGCGGGCAGCGATGCCCATCACCGTGAGGAAGCCAACAAGGGACCCCAGGGATAGGACTCCGCCGGTCATGTAGGCGGCAATGACCCCGCCCACCAGGGCCACCGGCAGCGTGAGCAGCGACAGGACTGCCAGCCGCCAGCTCCGGAAGGACGCCTGCAGCAGCAGGAGGATCAGGACAAGTGCCGCTAATGAGTAGATCATCAGGCGGTTCGTTGCCGCCTCGCGTTCGGTGTATTCGCCGAGCAACTGAACGCTGTAGCCGGTTGGGAGATCCAGGCTGGCCAGGCGCGACTGCAGTTCGCCGACCACCTTTCCCAGCTCCGCTCCCTGGGCCAGGAAGGAACCCACCTCTACGCGGCGGGATCCGTTAGTGCGGTCGATCTGGTTCGGCGTCGCCTGCAGGCTCACATCGGCGACGTCGGCAAGGCGAACCCGCGCTCCACTTGGGGTGTCGATGGGGAGATCCTCGATGCTGGTGACACTGGAGCGGGTGGCCGGGGTGCTCCACACCTGCACGTCGTAGGCCCGGCCGTCCCGGAAGACGTCGCCGACTTCCTCGCCTGCCACGAGTGTTGCAGCCGCGCGCCGGACGTCCCCCGGTTTGAGGCCGTACCTCTGGGCAGCGGCCAGGTTAACCGTGACAGCGATCTGGGGGACTTCCACTTCCAGGGAGACATGCGGGTCATCGGTGCCCTGGATCGAGTCCATGATTGCCTTGACCCGCTGCGCCTGTTCCCGGAGCGTATTGAGATCGTCGCCGTAGACCCGGACCAGGATGGGCTCGCTGGCGCCGGTGATGACCTCTTCAATCCGTTCCTTCAGATAGGTCTGGACGTCACGGTGCAGCCCCGGGTAGCCGTTGACCACTTCCTCCACGGCGGCCACCGTCTTGTCGTAGTCGGCGTGGCGGTCGATGCTGATCCAGTGTTCGCCGGCGTTGACACCAACGATCTCATCCGCGGCGAACGCCTGCCCGATGTGCGTGCCGCAGTTCAGCACGCCGGGGACTTTGAGAAATTCCTGGCAGCCGCGCTGGGAGATCCTGAACTCCTCCGCGGCAGAGGTTCCCGGTTCCGAGATCCAGTGCATCAGGAAGTCGCGTTCCTTGAACGTGGGGAATAGGGAGGAGCCCATCAGGGGAGCGAGGACCAGGCCCACCACTGCCAGCACGCCAAAGCCTGCGTAGCCGAACCGGGGCCGGTTCATGGTCTTGGACAGGGCAGCGTGGTAGCCGCGTTTGAGCACCCGGACCAGCGGCGCGTCGCGTTCTTCGAGTTTGGCGTTGCCCAGCAAAATCAGGGCAAGGGCCGGCGTCACCGTCAGCGCCACGAGCATGGAGGCAAGGACAGCCAGGGTGTAGGAGACGGCGAGCGGCCGGAAGAAGACCCCGGTCAGCCCGTCCAGGAAGAAGATCGGTACGGCGGCGACCACAATGATCAGGGTCGCGTAGACGATGGGGCTCCGCATCTCCAGAGAGGCCTTCAAAACCACCGATGCCGCAGATTCGTCACTGCCAGAGCCGCTAACGGCTCCGGCGCGCCGTTGCCGGAGCCGGCGCATGATGTTCTCGACGTCGATGATCGCGTCGTCCACCACCACTCCCACGGCGATGACCAGACCCGCCAGCACCATTGTGTTGATTGCACTGGATGTGAAGTAGAGCACCAGTGCGGCGGTGAGCAGGGACAACGGAATCGCGACGATGCTGATCAGGGCCGTGCGCCACTGGAACAGGAACGCGACGAGGATCATGACAACGAGGAGACAGCCGAGCAGCAGTGCGACGCTAAGGTTGGAGATCGCCTCCTCAACGAAGCTGGCGGGCCGGAAGATCGTCGTGTCGAAGCTGATGCCGCTCAGGCCCGGCTGCAGCTCGTGGAGGGCCTCCTCCACGCCTTTGGTCACGTCCAGTGTGTTGCCCCACGGCAGCTTTTCGACGATCAGCATGAGCCCGTGCCCGTTGTTGATCACCGCATCACCAATCAGCGGCTGGTGGTCCTCAACAACCTTGGCAACATCGCCCAGATGCAGGGCCACACCGTTCTTTTCCCGGATGGTCACCTGGGCCAGATCAGCGGGAGTCTGGATCGGCTGGACGTGGCGGATCCCCATTCTCTGGGTCGGGCTGTCAATGAATCCGCCCGTTCCGATAAACCGCCCGGGCGAGTACTTCAGCAGACCGGCATCCAGGGCACCCGCGGTGACTTCCATGACCTGGTTGAGGGAGACGTTCTGGGCCTTGAGCTTGTCCGGTTCCACCTGGACCTGAAGCATCTGGAGCCGCTCGCCCCAGATGGCCACATTTGCCACCCCGGGGACCCGCAGCAGCCGGGCCCGGATGGTCCAGTAGGACAGCATGGACATTTCGATCAGCGAATGTTCCGAGGACGTCATGCCGATCTTCATCACGCGGCTGGTCGCGGACAGCGGCTGGAGCATCACCGGCGGTGCCGCCCAGGTGGGCAGCGCCGCGGTCACCGAAGCCATCCGTTCCGATACGAGCTGACGGGCGTTGAGCAGGTCGGTGCCCTGGTGGAAAAGCAGCACGATCGAGGACAGCTGGGGTACGGACTTGGACCGGATCTCGTCCAGGCCCGGCATGCCGCTCACGGCGGCCTCGATTGGCACGCTGACGAGCTCTTCGACTTCCTGGGCGGTCAACCCGAGGCACGCGGTCTGGATTTCCACGCGTGGCGGGGCGAATTCCGGGAAGACATCCACTGATGCGGAACCCAACTGCAGGGAACCGAGCAACATCACGGCGCACGCGAGGGCAACAACAACCGTCTTGAAACGGAGGCTGATCCCGATGAGCCAGCGCATGTCACTCGGCCGTATCGAATTCGGTGCCGAGAAGTTCCTCCGCACCTGTCGTGACCACCACGGTCCCTGCCGGCGGCCCGTCCGTCAGGACCGCAACGTCGCCGTTGATGCGCTGGACCGTGATGGATTGGCGCACGTAGACCCGGGGCTCCGGGTTGGCGTAGACCCACGCCTTGCCCGAGCTGTCGTACAGTATGGCCCCGTAGGGGACGGTGAGCTTTTTGGTCTGGGGATCCACGGCAATCACTGCCGTCTCGATCCCGACCCGTTCGACGGCGTGCTCGGTGAGGGTGAGCCGGTGAAGGTCCGTGCCGGGGACTTCGGCGATCTCCGCCGGTTCGCCTTCGGACGGTGCGGCCTCCGGCGCCTGCGCGCATCCTGCAGCGGAGACCGCTGTTAAGACCGTTACGAATACCGCCAGGATGAAAGTGGACACCTTGTTGCCCCGCGGCGACTGTGGGGAGTTCATGGCGCATCCTGGCTTTCAGTTGGGGCAGCGGTGCCCTGGCCGGGCCGGGCGCTGGGTGCTGGCTTCGGTTCGAATCGCAGCAGCATTGCGGGCACAACAAACAGGGTGAAGAAGGTTGTTGTCAGCAGGCCGCCCCAGATGATCACGGCAAGCGGCAGGATAATTTCCGTTCCGACGACGCCACCCAAGAGGACCAGCGGCAAGAGCGCCAGGGCCGTTACCACTGCGGACATCAGGACGGGCCCCAGCCTTTCCTTGGTTCCGCGGACCACCAGCGCAGGCCAGGGCGTCGAAGCGTCTGTTGCCCGCAGGCTCCGGACCTGGCCTGTCAGCAGGAGGGCGCCGCGGACGGCTATTCCCAGCACTGCGGCGAAGGCGACAAGGGCCACCAACGAGTTGACGCCCCCTATGGCCTGGGCGGCCAGCACCCCGCCGGACAGCGCCAGGATCAGGCCAAGGAACAGCGGGGCGGCGAGCCGCCAGCTTCCCGTCGCCGTCTGCAGCAGCACCAGGATGCCCGCGGCGGCGACGGCGGCGAGCAGCCAGAGCCACTGGTAATTGTTTTGTTGCTGGGCGTACTGGGTGAGGATCTCGGCATGGTAGGAAATCGGGAACTGCATCTGTTGCAGGCCCGTGTCGATGTCCCGCTGGATGTCGCCCAGCGGGCGGCCCTGGATCTCGGCCTTGACGTCGATGCGCCGTGAGGTGTCGTCGTGCAGGATCACGGACTCGTTCCCGACCATGGTCACCTGCGCGACATCGCCGAGGCGGGCGTGCTCGCCGTTGGGTGTGTCGATAATCAGGTTGCGGACGCTGTCAAGGCTGCTGTGGGTGGCCGCATTCCCCTTCACAATGACCGAGAAGACCTTCTGCTGTTCGTAGAGGTTGCCGACTTCGATGCCTTGCAGCAGGGCGGCAGCCGCCCGCCGGACATCACCGGGGACGACGCCGGCCTTTTGGGCCGCGGCCAGGTCCACTTTAACCTCGGCGATCGGCTGTTCGGCGGGCAGATCGACATGCGGATTGACCACGCCGGCCGTGTGCTCAAGTATCTTTTGCACCTCCGCCGCCTTCTGCCGCAGAATCGTCGGGTCCAGTCCGAAGACCCGGACGGCAAAGCCGCTGTCCGCTTCTTCCCGGATCTGGTCGATGCGTTCCTGCGGGTAGGTGGAGACTTTGCTGGTCAGGCCCGGATAGCCTGCGATCACCCGGTCGACGGCGGCGGCCGTGTCGGGGTAGGACGCGTCCGGGGCCACGGTCACCCACAGCTCGCCTGAGCTGACGTCGCCGACCTGATCCGAGGTGATCGCACGCCCGACGTGTCCTCCGACGTTGGCCACTCCCTGCACTTTGCGCAGTTCTCCGGCAGCCGCTTCGGTGATCCGGCTCATTTCCTGGTCCGAGGTGCCGGCTATCGCGCTCCAGTGCACCACCAGGGTCTTGTCCGCCAGCACCGGAACCACTGGACGGGTCCCGGCCAACTGGGGTGCGAGCGCCAGTCCTGCCACCGCCACCACCACCGCGACGGCGAATACCCACCGCGTCTTTTGCGTTAGGCGCGTTACCGTGCGGCCGTACGCGCCTTGCAGCCGCGCTAGCGAACGGCGTTCCGGCGTCTTGGAACCGCCAGGCAGGACGAATGCCAGGGCCGCCGTGACCGTCAGTGCGACAATCATCGAGACCACCAGCGCGAGCAGATAGCTCTGCACCAGGGGGCCGAACAGGGCGCCGTTCTCGCCGGAAATGAAGAAAGCAGGCGTGAGCGCCAGGGCCATGATCAGCAGCGAATAGAGGATGGGTGTGCGGGCTGCCCGCAGGGCGCCCGGGATCACCGAGTCGCGTCGGTCCTGGCCCTGTTCCGGGCCCTGAACCGGGGCGTGGTCCTTGCCGGTGCCGGGTCCGGCGTCGGCGGATGCTGAGTCTGCCCCGGCGGCTGCCCCGGCGGGCGCCCTGGCGGCGGCGCTGCGTGCCCGTGCAATTCCGTTCAGGTCCTCCGCAACATCTCCCACGATGACTGCCAAAGCAAGCACCAGGCCGGCCAGGACCATGGTGTTCATCCCGGTGCCGCGCAGATCGAGCATTAGCGCTGCCGCGGTCAGCGACACCGGAATCGTGATCAGACTGATCAGGGCCGTGCGCCAGGAACGGAAGAAGGCACCGAACAGGGCAACGATCAGCAGCAACGCGATCAGCGCAGCGACGCCGACCGTCCCGACCTCTTCGTCGATAAAGGAGGCCTGCCGATAGACGCTGGTATCGATCGTGACTCCTGGCAAACCGGGTTGGAGCTCGCGGAGGACCTCGTCAACGCCCCGGGTCACGTCCATCGTGTTGGTCTCCGGGAACTTCTCGATGACCAGCAATAGCTCGGCTTCGTTGCTGAGCAGGGCGTCGCCGATCAGGGGCTGGTGGTCGGTTGCCACCGTGGCCACGTCCTTGAGCAGGAGCTTGCCGGCCGGACCCTGGAGGGGAACCTGGCCCAGGTCTTCCGGGGTGGTGATCGGCAGGACATGCTGGACGCCGATCCGCTGATGGCCCGTCTCGAAGAAACCGCCGGTGCCCGGTGTGGATGCTTCCAAGTAGCTCAGTGGCGAAACCCACACGGAGTTGCCGGTCGTCTTGATGACCTCGTCAAGGGTGACTCCCTTGGCCTCGAGCCGTGCCGGGTCCACCAGGACCTGCAGTTGCTGGTCGCGCTGGCCCCAGATGGCCACGTTCGCGACCCCGGGCACGGCCAAGAGCCCGGGCTTCATGGTCCAGCGGGCCAGGACGGACATGTCGATGGCGGACATCTTTTGGGAGGTCAGCCGGACCATCATGACCCGGCTGGTCGAGGACAGCGGCTGCATGAGCACTGGAGCCGCCGAAACATTGGGCAGTGCGCGCGCCTGGGTGAGCCGTTCCGAGACGAGCTGGCGTGCACGGAAGAGGTCTGTCCCCGGCTTGAAGACCATCTGGATCGACGAAAGGCCGGGCACGGATTTGGACCGGATTGCCTCAACCCACGCCACCCCGTTCAGCAGGTCGGCCTCCATGGGGGAGGTGATGAGTTGCTCCACCTCGGCGGCCGAGAGTCCCAGGGCTTCAGTCTGGATCTCAACCTGCGGCGGGGCGAACTCCGGAAAGGCGTCCACGGACATGGTGGGCAGGTTGGTGAGCCCGAGGGCAAGGATTCCTGCCGCAGCGGCCAGGACCAAGAGCCTGAACTGCAGAGTCCAGCGCACGATTGCGCTCATCATGGCCGTTACCCCGCATGCCGCGCAGGGGTGCCGGGACCCGGGAAATGACTTCGGCGTCGTCGGTAGCGTGGGCCGCCGGGGAGGGCCTGGGGAGTGGGCGGGCCGTGCAGCGGCCCTGCCGCGGAAGCGGTTTCTGGGCAAACGGTGCTGACTGCTTTTCCTGTGTGGCGAAATGCCGATATTCCATTCACGGCGCGGCTCCTCAACCCTAAAGCCATAGCGCCCCCCAGCCGTCAAGAGCAATAATGATCTTCGGGCACACAGGCGTCAATAGAGATACAGGTGATCGCCATGAAAGCAGTCGCAGGGGACCGCATCATCATTCGGGGGACCACGGTCGAGTCCACCGACAGGCACGGCCAGATCCTCGAGGTGAGAGGGGCCGATGGTGCGCCGCCGTACCTGGTCAGGTTCGACGACGGCCACGAGACGATCATGTTTCCCGGTGGTGATTTCGTCGTCGAACGGCCCGGGAGCGGGCCCTAGCAACACCGTGCCGGAAACTCGGCCCTAGAAACTCGACGAACTCCCGGACCCGGAGAAGCTGCCGCCGCTGGACCCGTACCCGGTGGTAGTGCCGCCGCCGCGCGCGCTGCCGACGCTGCTGACGCCGCTGGTGAAGCCGCTGTTGAAGCTCGGGACCGAGAAGAAGTAGTAGGACGGGTACACCGTTCCGAGAATGCTTGGCTCGTACGCGCGGCCGTATTTGGCCTTGGTCCCCGCCTGCGCACTGTCCATTTCCTGGCGCATGAGTCCGGCTTCCTTGTCATTGCGGGCATAGGCGTCGATCAAGGTGTCGGCGTGGTTCTTCAGGAGCTCTGAGAGGTGGGTCCGGGCGTCACGAAGCCGGTCCAACGCCGTCTCGGGTGTGATTGAGCCGTCCGCCAGTTCCGCCGACCAGCGCTCCACATCACGCTGGCTTTCATCGCGGAAGGACCGCAGTGCCGCCGCCGTCGCCGAGGCTCCCTCGCCGCGGCGCTGGCTGAGCAGGTTTTCCAGGTCGTCCAGGTCACTGCGGAACGGCTCGAGCTGGCGGTCCCAGGCGGCGGGCCACGCTGAGCCGCGGTTGAGCAAGGCATTGGTATCGGCGATCACGTCGTCCAGTGCGTCGAGTTCGGCCGCGGAGTCGGCGTAGCTCCGGACCAGTTTGAGGTTGGGCCGGCGGCTCAGGTCCCGGCCGCTGAAGGCATGTACCTGGTTGGAAAGTTCGGTGGCTGTGTTGTACCGGTTCACGAATGTGCGGTGCTTCTCCAGGACTGTGCTTCCGTACCGGGACGACTCGGGAATGGTGCTGGCGTTGAGCTCGGTGACCTGCAGGTCCATGCTGACGTTGGCGTAGCTTGCGTCGCCCCGGGCCAGTTCCTTCCGGCTGGATACCCGGGTCCGCCACCGCACGATCAGCCACGCTGCAGCCCCGCAGATCGCGGCGGCCACTGCCGTCCAGGCCGTGACGAGGAAAGCCGTGGAACGGTACCACGGCTGATTGATGAGTTCGGCGCCGCGGCGGATCCCAGCGATGGTGCCGTCGGTCCACTGCGCATCGCGGAGCAGTTCCTTGGAGGCGTTCTGGATGTCCTCGCGCTGTTCGGGCGAGACCTTCCGGTCCTCACCCATGTACGTCCCCACATGCCGGCCCACCGGATCGAGGGCGAAGATGAACAGCCCGTCCGCCCACTTCTGCCCGTCGGAGCTGATCCATTCGGGGTGTTCGGCGCGGGCGAACCGCAGGACTTCCGCGTTCAGGTTGTCCGCGGCCGTGCCGTTGTACGTGTAGATAGCGACCTTGGTGGGCTCGTAAAAGTCGGTTGACCGAACCGCCGGGAGCAGCGTTCTTTGGTCCAATACCCCGGCGCGGTCTTCAACCACGACGGCGGTGGGGGTAACGGCCAGCGCCACGGAGGCTCCGCCGAGAAGGCCAGCTAGCAGCACCACCAGAGCAGCGAGGGCTTTGCGCGTGATTCCCATTTTCCGAGCGTAGTGGCTGGCACCAGCGGCGTCGAGAAGGGATGAATCCGCAGGTCAGGTGTCCCGTTGGGCCGGGCCACCGCCTAGGATTACGGCATGTCAACCTATGAAGTTACCCGCAGCGCAGTCATTCCAGCACCGGCACAGGACATCTTTCCGTTGGTCAACAGCTTCCACGAATGGACCAAGTGGTCCCCCTGGGAGGCCGTAGATCCCGCCATGGAGCGGAGCTACTCCGGCAGCGAATCCGGCGTCGGCGCCAAGTATGCCTGGAGCGGGAACCGCAAGGCTGGCTCGGGCACCATGGAGATTGTCCAGACCGCCGAGCCGCGCGACATCAAGATCCGGCTGGAGTTCACCAAGCCCTTCAAGGCGGTCAACCCCACGTCATTCACATTCACGCCCTCAGGCAACGGCACCCAGGTCACCTGGACCATGACCGGGGAGAACAAGGGCATCGGCAAGGTCTTCGCGCTGTTCATGAATATGGACAAGATGGTGGGCGCGGACTTTGAAAAAGGCCTGGCCTCGCTCGCGGGCGCCGTCGCACAGCGACAAGCCTGAGGAGGGACTCCGCCGGACAGCCCGGTAACGGCTCGCAAATCACGGGGAACGGCCGATTCGGGCTGTCAGGGCTGCGCGGCGGTCCGGACCCGCCCGGGCGGTGCTTAGGTCCATGTCCGGAATTGAATCCGATAGTGCGCTCAGGAGTGCAAAGTACCGCCGGCCCCTGTCTCCCAGCCACAATTCAGGGTCCTCGCGGGTTGTGTTGACCGCGGTGTGAAAGAGTGCGACTGCTGGAGCCGCCAATGCCACGCTGATCGGTCAATCAGAAAGCCGGAATCCATGAGCCGGAATGCCACGCAGAGTCATCGAGGAATCGCCGTGCGGCTGCTTGTTGCAGCAGTCCTGGTGGTGTCGGCTGCGGCGTGCGAACCGTCGCCGCCGGGCGGCGGACCGATTCCTACTTCTGAGAGCACGGCCACCGCGGGGGCGGGGTCGAAGCCCGGGCACGTGTTCGTGATCAATCTCGAGAACAAGGGCTACAACAAGGTATGGGGCGCAGGCTCTGAGGCCCCCTATCTGTCGCAGACGCTTCGCAGCGAGGGTGTCCTGCTTTCCGAGTACTACGGGATCGCCCACAATTCGAACCCGAACTACCTGGCCCAGATCTCCGGCCAGGCATCCAACGCCATGACACGCGACGACTGCCCCACCTACGCCGCCTTCCAGCTGACGGGGACCGACTCGCTGGGCCGGGCGGAGGGCAACGGCTGCGTCTATCCGGCGTCGGTCCCCACCGTGGCCGGGCAGCTCAGCGCCGCCGGCAAGATCTGGAAGGGCTACATGGAGGACATGGGCACGCCGTGCCGTCATCCTGAACTTGGCGGGAAGGACAGCAGCCAGGGGGCCAAGGTGGGCGACCAGTACGCGACGCGGCACAACCCGTTCGTGTACTTCCAGGCCATCACCTCGTCGCCGGAGTGCCAGAGCAACGTGGTGGACTTTAGCGAACTCCGCGGCGACCTCCAGTCCGTGTCCACCACGCCGAACCTGTCCTACATCTCGCCCAATCTTTGCAATGACGGCCACGACAACCCCTGCGTCGATGGCAGCGCGGGCGGACTAACGGCCGCCGACAGTTGGCTGAGCCAGCAGGTCCCGGCAATCTTGGCCTCACCGGCCTTCCGGCAGGACGGGATGCTGGTCATCACCTTCGATGAGTCCGAAGGCAAGACGGTTGGGCCGTCAGGGCTGCTGCCCGGAGGGACCGCCGGCGGCAGGATTGGCGCTCTGGTCCTCTCGCCGTTCACTGAGGGCGGCACGACGTCGGACCGGGCCTACAACCACTTCAGCCTCCTGGCGAGCATCGAAGACGCGTTCTCCCTGCCACGCCTCGGGTACGCCGGGGCGCCGGGTCTGAACAGCTTCGGCAACGACGTCTTCAATGCGGGCTCCTAGCGGCCCGAACCGAACCGGCAGGAGCGGCCTCTAGCTCGCTGCGGGGGCCGCGCCGTTGCCGTTGCCGTTGGAGTCCAGGCCGTATTCGGCCGAGATCAGGATGGGAAGGTGGTCCGAGGCGCCACGGGGCAGCGTTTCCACGCTTTCGATCTCGAGCCCCTGCGAGGTGGCAAAGTCGAAGTGGCCCTTGAAGACCCGGTAGCGGGTGTAGGTCCGGCGGTCACTCATTGTGAGGTCGTAGCCGGCGTCCTTCATCTGCGCTGTCAGGGACTTGGTGAAGAACGGATAGTTGAAGTCACCCACCATCAGCGACATCAGGCCGCCGCCCATACTGAGCAGCTCCGCATGGGCGGCATGGATCTGGTTCCGGCGCAGGGAGTTCGACGCAGTCAACGGCGCCGCGTGGAACGAAGCGATGACGAGGCCGTGGTCGGTCTCGTTGTCGGTCACGCGCGTGCCGATCAGCCGCTCATGCGCGGGTGCCAGGACCCGGTCGTGGAGGGACTTCTTCAAGGCAAACGTCTGCGTCTCGTAGGCGGTGAAGCGGTCCTTGCGGTAGTAGATCGCCAGGCCCAGCCGGTTGCCCCGTGTGGAGTCGGCAAGGTGCAGGTCCCCGATGGTTTCCGGCAGATCGTCCGTGTCGCACTCCTGGAGGCACAAAGCATCAATCTCGAAATCGCGGGCCAAATCGACCAGCTCGCCGCTGGCCGCATGCTTGCGGAGGTTGTAGCTGATGACTCTAAGCAGGGGGAGCACCTCTTCGGTGGATAGTGGTTGAAACCTGACCCGAGTCTACCCAGTCAGAGCGGATCGAGGGGGAATAACCGCCGCGCGCGTCCGGATCAGAGCCGCAAACACGGCGGCCGATACGGCCGCGGGCGGGGTGGTGTGGCAGGGTGCCGCCAGCCCGAAAGGATAGTGTGTTCTGGACTCACCAGCTACGCGAAAGGGCGGACGTTGACTGCTGCACAACCGGAACTTGCCGAGGGCGATTTCTACTATGCGACGTTGGGCGACGGGCGGTTCCGCTCCACGATCCATGCCCAGGGTGCCTGGAACGAACACGAGCAGCACATGGCCCCCGCGTCCGGCATCATGGCCGACGCCCTGGCCAGGCATGAGCCCCGCGAGGACATGCGCATGGCGCGGCTCAGCTACGAAATCCTCGGGCTGATCCCGGGCGGTGAGTTCGAAGTGGTGACCTCCACCCTCCGCCCCGGCCGGACCATCGAGTTGGTCCAAGCCGAGCTCGTTGCCGGAGGCCGCACGGCCATCCGCGCCACGGCCTGGCGGATGATCACCTCGGACACGTCCGCCATCGCGGCTTTCGAGGATCCCCGGATCCCCGCACCAGAGGACTGCGAACCCTACGACGCCGCACGCATTTGGCCCGGCGGCTACATCGCCTCACTGCACATGCGGATCGCCGAGGGCCACCGGGCAGGCTCGGGGACCGTCTGGCTCCGCACCGACTACCCGCTGACCGACCAGGCAGACAGCGGCGACCTCGCCCGGCTGGTCGGCCTGGTGGATACAGCCAATGGAATCGCCGCCCGGGTCCCGCCGGGCAAAGGCAGCTATGCCTTCCCCAACCTCGACCTGCAAATCCATATGTACCGGCAGCCTGAGGGGGAGTGGCTGGGGCTGGACAACGAGGTAACGTTCGGCACGGACGGGATCGGACTGACCTCCACGGTGCTGCATGACCTGACGGGCCCGTTCGGCCGCGCCGAACAGATCCTGACGCTCCGCAGATCCTGACCCTGCAAGCCCCAGGCGGTATGGAAGTCCCTAGCTGGCGTGGAAGACGAGCCAGCCGGCCAGCGTGGCCAGTGCCGTCAGGGCGGCGCCCCAGAGGATGTCGACAACAACCAGCCGCCAAGGCCACGTCTTGAGCGTGGCGGCATTGGTGAGGTCGTACGTGGCGTAGGCAAACGCGCCCAGGGCGGCACCGTAGCCGACGGCGCTGAGCCAGGTGCCGCCGTCGAGCGCTGGCCGCAGGGCAAAGAACACGATCCCGGCAATGTAGATCACGTAGAACACCACCGCGTACCCTAGATTGGGCTTGTCGGCCATCAGGTCACCAATCTGACGGCGGTAGAACGGGTTCATCGTCTTGAGCCAGATGGCGTCGATGATGGCGAACGCGGCGGCGACGACGAGGAATTCCAGAATGACCATAAGGGAGCATAACAACATGCCGCAGGCACCAGCCGGGCCCCGGACCCTGACGGTGGTGCGGCAGCCGGAATCACTCGGTGCCGCCGCCGACCTCGACTTCGCGCTCGGGCTCCTCCAGAAGGTCAAGACAGGCGCGTTGGGACCCACCCTGCGGCTTTACCGGCCCGTTCCCACGGTCGCTTTCGGGCAGCGCGACACGCACCTGCCCGGGTTCGAGGCCGCCGCCGCGGCGTGCAGACAGCTTGGCTTCGAGCCGCTGGTCCGCAAGGCAGGGGGCCGGGCGGCGGCGTACCACCAGCGGACGCTCGTCATCGATCATCTGGAGCCCGATACGGACGCGATTGCCGGGGCCAAGGGGCGGTTTTCGCGCTTTGGTGACCTGCTGGCCGGGGCGCTGCGCGACGCCGGCGTGGATGCCGGCGTCGGTGAGATCCCCGGGGAGTATTGCCCGGGCGAGTTCAGCGTGCACGGCAGCGACCCGGAGTTCCCGGAGCGCCGGATCAAGCTTGTCGGCACCGCCCAGCGGGTGGTCGCCGGCGGCTGGCTCTTCAGCTCCGTGATCGTGGTGGCGGACTCCGCCCCGATCCGCGCGGTCCTGGAGGCCAGTTACGCCGCCCTGGGCCTGGAGTGGGATCCGGCGACGGCGGGCGCGGCCGACGACCTCGTGCCCGGCCTGGACGTCGACGCTGTTGAGGCTGCGGTGATCGCCGCCTACGGACGCTACGCCCCGCTCAGCTACGCGGAGTTCTCGAGCCTGCTCTGACCCCGGGGGCGGCCTCTAAACGGACGGCTTTCCGCCAGTAGTGGCGGCAAGGATGCTGCCCAAATTGCGGTATTTGGCCAGGCGCCGGGGGAGCAGTTCGTCCACCCCGGTGCAGGCGAGCGTGGCGAGTTCGTATTCGATCGCCCGGCCCAGGCGCCGGCAGAAGGCCTGTGTCTCCTCGGCCGCGTCGGGGCGCTCGTCCACGATGTGGTCCACGAGTCCGTTGGCGTGCAGGGATGCGACGTTGACGCCTTGGGCCTCGGACATGGCCGGGGCGAAACCAGTGCTCCGGTGGACGATGGCGCTGGCGCCTTCGGGCGGGAGCGGGGACAGCCAGGCGTGCTGGGCCGCGATGGTCCGGTCTGCGGGAAGGAGGGCCAGTGCCCCGCCGCCGGCGCCCTGTCCGAGCAGCACGGACACCGTGGGCGCGTCGAGCCCGATGAGGTCGTGCAGGGAGCGGGCGATCTCGCCGGCCAGGCCGCCCTCCTCGGCCTCTTGGGACAGGGCGGCGCCGGCGGTGTCGATGATGGTGAGCAGCGGGAGCCCGAGTTCCTCGGCGAGGCGCATGCCGCGTCGGGCCTCCCTGAGGGACGCCGGTCCCATCGCCGACTGTGCCACTTCCGTCTGTCCCATGCCCGTCGGCCGCGTCGGCCTGGGCCGCGTGTGGCCGATGACCACGCAGGATTGCTGGCCGAAACGGGCCAGGGCCAGCTGGAGGCCGGGGTCCTTTTCGCCCTGGCCGGTGCCGTTGAGCGGGAGCACGTCCCGGGCGCCGTGCGCCAGCAACTGCCGCATATCCGGCCGGCGGGAATTGCGGGAGATGCCGATCGACTCCCAGGCGCCGGCGCCGGACGGCTCCACGGACAGCGTCTCGGGTGCGGCGACAGGGGCGTGGGGGCCGGTGACCAGGATGCTCAGGGCACGGTCGACGACGTCGGACAGTTGCCAGGGCGGGACCACCGCGTCAATCAGCCCCTTGTCGAAGAGGTTCTCGGCGCTCTGGACGTTCTCCGGAAACGGCACGCCGTGGAGCGCCTCGTAAACCCGGGGCCCGAGGAAGCCGAGCAGGGCTCCGGGCTCGGCGGCGGTGATGTGGCCGAGGGATCCCCACGAGGCCATCACCCCTCCCGTGGTGGGATGCCGCAGATAGACCAGATAGGGCAGCCCGGCCTTCCGGTGGGTGCGGACGGCGGCGCTGATCTTGACCATGGACAGGAACGCGATGGTTCCTTCCTGCATGCGGGTGCCGCCTGAGGCAGGTCCGGCGAGGAGGGGCAGGCCTTCGCCGGTGGCGCGTTCGACGGCGTTGACGATCCGTTCCGCCGCGGCCTGGCCGATGGAGCCGGCGAGGAACCGGAACTCGCTGATGATGACGGCGACCCGGCGGCCGCGGATCAGGCCTTCGCCGGTGAGGACTGATTCGTCCACGCCGCTCTTGGCCCGGGCAGCGGCCAGCTCCTGCCGGTACTCGGGGCCGGGATCAGGGTCCGTGACGGGCGCATCCCAGCTCCGGTAGGACCCGGGATCGAGTACCGCGGCGATGAGTTCGGTGGCACCCAGGTGCCGGACCTTCTGCTGGGTCAGCATGCCCGGTCCCCGTCCTGTGCCGGGCCGGATTCTGTGGCGATGCTGGCGGCTGTCAGCCCGAGCCAGCGGCGGATTTGGTCCCCGTCCTGGTCCAGCAACGGCGGCGCAGTGTGGGCCTTCAGCGTGGTTTCTGCGGTGTCGGCGGCGCTGAAGAATCGCAGCGGCGGGCCCGGCAGGCTCACGGTACCGAGGACTTTGTGGTCGACGTCGATCACGAGGCCCTGCGAGTGGACCTGTTCCCATTCGTAGACTTCGTCCAGGCTTCTGACCTTGCCGGCCGGGATGCCGGCGTCGTTGAGTTTGGTGAGCAGCGGCTCCGCCTCGAAATCGGCGAACACCCGCTCCACTTCCTCGATGACTTTCTCGCGGTTGCGCACGCGGTCCGCGTTTGTGGCGAACTCCGGCCGCGCGGCGTCGATCCCGAACGTCGTAGCGAACGTGGTCCAGAGCTTCTCGCTTCCCACACTGATCTGCACCCTGCCCTGCTGGCAGTGGAACAGGCCGTAGGGGGCAATCGAGGGGTGGTGGTTGCCCTGGGCCTTTGGGGTTTCCCCCGCAACCGAGGCCCTGGTGCCCTGGAAGGCGTGGACCCCGATCAGCGCGGCGAGCAGTGACGTGCGGACGATCTGGCCCTGGCCTGTGCGCTCACGCTGCAGCAACGCCGCGAGGGTGCCGAACGCCCCGTACATTCCGGAGAGGAGGTCGGCGATGGGGACGCCGACGCGCTGCGGATCGTCCGGAGCGGAGCCGGTCAGGGACATCAGCCCGGCCTCGCCCTGGAGGATCTGGTCGTATCCGCTGCGCCGGGATTCCGGGCCGTCGTGTCCGAACCCGGTGATGGAGAGGACCACCAGCGCCGGATTCAGGGCATGCATCTGCGCCGCGGAGAACCCGAGCCGGTCCAGGACGCCGGGGCGGAAGTTCTCGATGACCACATCGGCACGCTCCAGCAGTTCACGCAGCACGGCCCGCCCGTCGTCGCTCTTCAAGTCCAGGGCAATGGATTCCTTGTTGCGGTTGCAGGACAGGAAGTACGTGGCCTGCGGATCATCTTCCGGGCCCACGAACGGCGGGCCCCAGCCGCGGGTGTCATCTCCGGTGCCGGGGTTCTCCACCTTGATCACCCGGGCGCCGAGGTCAGCCAGCATCATCCCGGCATGCGGGCCGGCCAGGGCACGGCTCAGGTCCACCACGAGATAGCCGGTCAGGGGGCCTTCGGCGTCGGGCGTGGGTTCGGTGCTCATTGGCGTGTTCCTTCTCTGGTCGGTCTTTGCGGGTGCGCGCGGCGTGTGCGGTGTGCCTGCGCGGTTGGTTGATGTGCCGGTTACCTCCAGCGGTTACATTTAGCGGTCACATCCAGCGGGGCACCACCATGACCAGCCAGGCGATGGCCGGCCCGAAGGCGACGACGACGCCGCTGTACGCCAGGATCTGCTTGTAGAACCTGTCCTTGTCCACGTCCTCTGGCGCGTTGGCCAGGACCAGGGCGCCGTTGGTGGAGAACGGGGACACGTCCACGATCGTGGAGGCCACGGCCAGGGCCGCGATCACGCCGACGGCGCCGACCTCGCCGGTGGCCAGGAACGGCACCGCCAGTGGGATGAGGGCCGCGAGGATGGCGGTGGAGGACGCGAAGGCCGACACGATGGCGCCGATGTAGCAGATCAGCAGGGCGGCGAGCAGGGGCATGCCAAGTTCCGCCACTCCGCCGGACACGAAGGCGATGGTGCCGGCTTCTTCGAGGACGCCAACGAACGTGAGCATGCCGCAGATGAGAAGGACGGTGGACCAGCTGATCTTGTTGACGGCGCCCTTCTGCGCTGCGGGGGACACGAGGGCGAGGACGATTGCGATGGTGATTGAAACGAAGCCGACGTCCACCTTGAATCCGAGCGAGATGACGGCCAGGGCGATCAGGCCCAGGATGGTGATGAGCTGGGGCATGGAAGCACGGGCGCCGCCGGCCGGAGGTGCGCCTGCCCCGGCTGGAAGGGCCGCCGGGGATGCACCGGAGCCGCCTGAGGTGCCTTTGGCCGAGACGCCGGCGGCGGAGATGTCGGAGCCGGAGCCCTGCAGCGTGACGCCGGCCGCGCGGGCACCCACGCTGACGGACATGCGCTTTTCGGCGGCCTGTTCCACGAATCGCCCGCCCGGGGTGGACAGCAGTTTGCCGCCGCCGAGGACGACAAACAGCACCAGCGCGATGGCCAGGTTGAAGAGGAAACTGGCCAGGAAGATAGCCATCGGGTTAGCGTCCAGCTCCGTCTTGGCAATGATGCTGTTGACGGTCACGCCATAGACGGCGATGGGGGAGAAGCCGCCGGCCTGCGCGCCGTGGACCACCATCATGCCCATCATGAGTGGATTGATTTTGTGCTTGGCGGCGAAGCTCAGGGCGATCGGCGCGATGATGGCCACGGCGGCCGGGGAGAGGGCGCCGACGGCGGTGATCACCGCGGTGATGGCGAACATGACCCACGGGATCAGGGCAACTTTGCTGCCGACCAACCGGACTGCGCCCCGGACCAGCAGGTCGATGGTGCCGTTGTTCTGCGCGATGGCGAACAGGTAGGTGACCCCGACGATGGTCAGGAACAGGCCGCCGGGGAAGTTGGCCAGGATGTCGTTGGTGGACATCCCCAGCACCACGGAGCCCAGCAGGAAGGCACCTACAAAGGCCAGGGCACCCATGTTGAGGGGCAGCACCGTGGCCAGCAGGAACATCACCGCCAGGATGATGATGGACAGGACGGGAGCGGACATCGTTGTTCCTCCGGATCGAAGAGATTCACTGATTGGCTTAGTGGCCTAGCCTCCTAGACACTAGGTGTCTTTGTCAATAGTTCTCCGGTAGTCTTAGGGGTCAGGACAGGCTGGAAGGACGCGCATGGCAAAGCAGGCGGCAACGCATCAGATTTCCCGCGTTTCGCGGCCCCGGCTCTACGAGCAGCTGGTGGAGCAGATCATGGACTTCATCGAGTCCGCCGAGCTGGGTCCCGGCGACACGCTGCCGGCTGAACGGGAGCTTGCCGAGCGGCTGGGGGTTTCCCGGGCAACCCTGGCGCAGGCCCTGGTGGCCCTCGAAGTGCTCGGCGTGATCGACGTCCAGCACGGCACCGGAGCGGTGCTGGTCTACCGTCCCAACGTTCCGTCCGTGATCAAGGGCCTCCGCGAGCACCGCAGCCGGCTGCCCGAGATCGTTGAAGCGCGGAGCACCCTAGAGGTCAAGCTGGCCGAGCTGGCCGCGGCCCGGCGCACCGAGCAGGATATGGACGCCATCGATCACGCCCTCGAAGCCATGGCCGCGGAAGTCGCCTCGGGAGAACGGGGTGCGCGGGGCGACGAGCTGTTCCACCAGGCCGTAACCGCCGCGGCCCACTCGGCAGTCTTGGCCCAGTTGATGACCTTCATAGCCGGAATGGTCCTGGAAACGCGCCTCGAATCCCTCGGGCAGCCCGGGCGGCCTGAGCAGTCGCTCGCCTCCCATCGCAAGATCGCTGACGCGATCAGGTCCGGCGATTCGGCGGCCGCCGCGGCGGCGATGCTCGAGCACATTGAGCTTGTCTCCGACGTTGCCCTGCTGAAGAACAGCTAAGCCGGGATGACTGTGAATCTTTCCTTCGATCCGCCGTGTGGCCCGGTCGCCGGATGGCGCGACGGCGCCGTCGTGCGGGCCACCGGCATTCCCTACGCCACCGCGGAGCGGTTTCAGCCGCCCGCCCCGGCCGCGGACTGGTCCGAGACGCTCGAGGCGACATCCCTGGCTCCGGCGTGCCCGCAGGCCCCGGTGCCCTTCCTGGACGACGTGCTCGGGACCCGCTACGGAGAACTGCCCGGCAGCGAGGATTGCCAGCGGCTGTCCATCACCCTGCCTGCCGATCTCGTGGACGATGAGCGGCTGCCGGTGATGGTGTGGCTGCACGGCGGGTCTTACACCTCCGGATCGGGGGATCTGGCGATCTTCGACCCGGCGGCGCTGGTTGCCGAAACCCGGGTGATCGTGGTCTCGGTGACCTACCGGCTGGGCCTCTTCGGCTATTTGTCCACGAGCACCGGCCGGCCCGCCAATCTGGGGCTGCTGGACCAGATCGAGGCGTTCCAGTGGGTGCAGCGCAACATCGCAGCGTTCGGCGGCGATCCGGGCAGGGTGACCGCGTTCGGGCAATCCGCAGGGGGCGACGCCGTCGCGCACCTCATGGCGACGCCGGGCGCGGCGTCGCTCTTCCAGCGGGCCATCATCCAAAGTGCCCCGCTGGGCATTACCCGGGGCCGGGAAAAGATGAACGCCGCCATGGGTGTCGCCGCGGAAGCGGTCACCGCCGGCACTCCGGCGATGGACGTCGTCGCCCTCGAAGAAGATGTTGCGCGGGCGGCGCGGAAGTTCGGGCTGATGGCTGCCATGCCGTTCGGGATCCAGTACGGGCATGCACCCCTGCCGGAGGAATCCGCGCTGGACGGGGCCTGGAATGCGGCTGCCCCAGGGATCGACATCCTGATCGGCCACACCGCGGAGGAGGCCCGGCTGTTTCTGCCGCGAAGCCCGCACCTGGGCCGGGTGGCGAGGGTTCCCGTGCTCGGCAGCGCGGTGCTCAAGGCAGTCACGTGGGTGGTCACGGAAATGGTGTACGGCAAAGCGGCCAGGCAGTTTGCCCGGCGCCACGTGCGTGCGGGCGGGCGGGCCCACCGCTACGTGCTGTCCTGGCGCGCACCGGGAAATCTGTACGGCGCCGCGCACACGGTCGACCTGCCGCTGCTCTTCGGGCACCAACGGACCTGGGAGGGTGCCGGTCTGCTGGCGGGCGCCACCTGGGAGGAGATCAATGCGCACGGCCGGGCGATGCGGGCGCTGTGGGCACGGTTCGCCTACGGCGAAGGCTTGGGGACTCAGGGAGAGATTCCCGGCTCACTCCGGTACCGCTCGGTCTAGAACAATTGGGCTAGAACAGCTGGGCAGCGACCACCCAGAGGAGCACCACGACGCCGAGGGCGATCATAGGACGGTTCCATGTTGTGGTTACTGTGGTTGGGGTTCCTGTAGTTGGGGTTACGGTGGTTGGGGTTACGGTGTCGTTGGCGGAGCGGAGGCCGGCGGCGCGGGCGTCCTGCCACGACTGGGCGATCTCGTCACGGCCGGTGGTCACCGCGGGCTGTTGCTGGCTGAACCGTTCATTGCTCGGCAGCATGCTGTAGGGCCGGCTCTTCAGGTCGCTGACGTGCTCAAAGCCGGATGCGAACGAGCCCGGCGGGGTGGGAGCGCCCCAGCTCACATACTTCTTGCCTGCGGCCCTGACAGTGACGGCGTAGCGGACCTCGACGTCCTGGACTGTTTCGAAGGGTATGCGGTGGTCGCGGAGACCGTTGATCAGGGTAAAGCCGCCGCCATCAGCGCGCAGGCACGGCCGCCACTGGGCTACATAGACCAACCAGGACACCAGCACCAGCCAAGGTGCGGCGTCCATCGCGGCCCGGGTTTCTCCGCTGGCCACCAGCCACCACAGGGTGCCGGCAGCAGCAGCCCAAACGGCCGCGGCCACAGGGCGGCCCGACGCCGAGCGGTGCGTTTTTACTCCACGGGCGGAGCGCTCGGTGGATGCTGAGCAGTTCGCCTGCGGCGGGTGCTGCTGCTCTTGTGATGCCTTCAATGGTCCCCCTCCATTGCCCGAATCGTCGTCGGGATGAGTGCAATCTACCGCACGCGCTGTCCGACTCGGTGGTCAAGGGTGAAACCCGGGTACTCGCGAAAGTCGCCAACTCGATCGGCCGTGAACCCAAGGGCCTCATAGAAGCCGATGGCTGACGGACTTGCCTGCCAGTCCAGGATCATTGGTTGTGGCCGGGCTCGCGACCAGTCGAAGATAAAGTTCATGAGAGCCTTGCCGGTGCCGCCCAGGCGTGTGTCAGGATCGACAAAGACGTCGTGGACGCGGCCCGTGGTGAAGGTAGCCCGCAGGCCAGGCCCGAAGTCCTGTGCCAGGCCATAGCCGATCAACCTGCCGCGTCCCTGTGCCACGGGGAGGCACCATGAGGCGTCGGCCAGGAACTGAGCGAAACGGCTGTGGAAAGCCTCAGGCGAGACCTCCTGTGCGGCTGGTGTGAACAAAATGGACAGCCGACGAACCTCGGCCGCGTCCTCCGGCCTCGCTGCACGCACCACTAGCCCTTCGAGCTTCACGGGCCGCTCCTTCCCTCGAGCTAGTCACCGATACGAAACCAATCCAGCGACCTGAAATTAGTGCGGGAGCCCTGCTGCCTCGGCGGCCAACGCCTCAGCGCGAAGCTGGGCGATCCGCAGCTTCAGATAGGTGTTCAGCCGGAACACGGTTCGTGCCAGAACGAAAAACGCTGCCACGGGAAAGGCCCAGTAGAGAATCGCAACGAGCAAGCCAAGATCCAATGTCAAACCCCCAGTATCGACGCCGCGTTTACGACTGAACGCAGCATAGATGCTCCAGCGGGTAATGACGTAGTCAATTTCGGCTGCGCGATTCTGCCGTTGCGCGGGAAAGGTCACTCAGCGAGTTCGGCCAGCACTTCGGCGGCGTCCGTATTTCCGGCGGATGCCAGGCGCCGCAGCTCCTCGAAATCTTCCTTCTCAGTGGCGAGTTCAACGAGCTGATCCTCAGCGTCTTTGCTGCCGCCGTCCGCAAGGCGCCGCAGCTCGTCGAAGTCTTCCCGCTCCGCGGCAAGCTCGATGAGTTCACCTATGGCGTCGTTGTCACCGTAAGCGGCCCGTGCCCGGAGAGCGGAAAGTTCAGGGTCTGACATGGCGAGGACCTTCCAAGAAATGATCTGCCGGACTCCCCTGAGCCGGAGGTCGATGTGTGCTTCATCGTGCCAGGGAAAGGCAAGCAGGGTGTCGGTGAAGGGTACCGCGCTGGAGGAATCGGCCGGAAGACTCTCTTGCTGTTTCTGAGCGGCGGCTGAGTGATCCGCTATGGTCAGCGGTATGGGGAAACGGCTGATCGAACCAGCGACGGCCGCTGATGCGGATCGCTTCGCGGCCGACTCACCATGGGCCCGGGCCGACGAATGGCGTGTCGGGGGATCATCGCTCGTGGCGAAGATCAAGGGGGAGCTAGCGGGCATCGCCGTCTCGGCCACCAACCGCGTCCATCCGACCCGGGACCCGGTGTTCGTGTTCGTCGCCGAGCAATTCCGGCGACAGGGCATCGGCTCGGCACTGGTGACATCCCTCCAAAGCCGACGTTGCATGCCGCTGTCGGTCAAAGCCCACCCAGGCACGATTGCCCACGAGTTCTACAAATCACTTGGCGCCGTGCGCTATCAGGTGTGCCCGCCTGAGCGGGTCAAGACCTCACGGATCGAGGTGCGCCGATGGGCGCTCGAAAACCGCCGGGACGACATCCGCGCCGGCGACCGGCTACCGCTGGAACAACTGACTGAAGCCTGGACGAAAATGTATGAGATCGTTCACGCATCTTGGTCGCCTACTGGAACGCGCAGTGCCCTCCTCGCCGAATTCGGACCCATGATCCAGACCGAGCTGGATGCGTCCCGAAGCATGTTCGCCATCAGGAACGACCGGATTACTGCTGCATGCTTTGTCTTCGGTACAGGCGGGGATCCGGCAGTCGAGGCAGTATGCGAATCCCTGGATCCGGCCAACCGCTTGGCGCGCGCCGACGTCGCCGCCTGCATGGCGGAAGTGCTGGTGAACGCCGGCGGCACCCCGGTCTTGTTTGACGGGCACATCACCGACCCACACTTCTTTCCGACTCTCCAACGCATTCCGGCTGTTACAGGCAGAACGCTGGAGCTCCTCGAAATCCCCGCAGCGCCACGCCTGCCCACCATGGGCCGAAACGAAACTACCCCCACCATCGCGGGGACCGAAACCTTCCCCGGGAGTTGATTCCAGGTTCAGCGGGCTATGAACTGGGTCTCGCCAGAGCACCCGATTCGTGCTGTGATGTCAGCCAGGTGTTCTACCGGCCAGCTCCATTATGAAGCTGCGGAGGGGTGTCATGGAGGAAACGCGTCTGCTGCGCCGGCGTCCGGCGCGGCACTGGGCACTAGCCATCCTTCTGGTGATTGCCGTCGACGCCTTGCTGATCGGTTTTCGGACTGGCGAGTGCATCGACTACACCGCGGAGTCGGGCGCCGTCAGCACCTGCACGAGTGGCCCGGTCCTTGGCCCGGCAGGCACGTGGCTGCTTGCCGCAGTCAGCGTCGTCGTCATCGTCTATCTTGCCCGCCGTCTGGTGCGCGCCGCGCGGCACCGCTGAACTGGGTTGATAGATTCGGGATCGTGACCACTCCGGATATCCGCGTCAGGGCAGCGACCGAAGACGACGCCGCCCGTCTGGCCGAGGTCCATATTGCGGCCAGGCGGGCCGCATACCAGGGAGTCATGACCGATGCGTATCTTGACGGTCTCGACGTCGGCCGGGCAGCGTCTGCGTGGCGCCGGAACATCCTGGAGCCCAGGGAAGGGATTATTCACCTCGTCGTCCAGAGCGGCCATGAGGTTGTGGGTTTCGCAATCCTCGGTCCTGCCGCCGGCGACTCGGACCCGGAGACCGGCCAGCTCCACGCGATCAATGTGCATCCGGGCTGCTGGGCGCGGGGAGCGGGCTCCGTCCTGTTCGCGGCCGCAGAACAAAAGTTCGTCGAACTGGGCTACCGGCGGGCATTTCTTTGGGTGGAGAAAAGCAACACTCGGGCCATCAGCTTCTACAGCAACCGCCGCTGGCTCGACGACGGCGGGATCCTGGAAGACACCAGATTCGATCCGCCGGTGGCCGAAAACCGCCACAGCAGGATCTTCCCGCCGGCGGGATAACCGAAGGACTTGCCTCATGCGCCCGTCCAGCGCCGCAGCGTGCTGTTGAGCAATCCGACCAGCACGGACGTCCACCAGCAGGTTTGCGAGATACACAAAGCCGCGAGCAGGCGGGCCCGCAGACCGGCTGCCATTCCTGTGAACAAGGTTCCCCGCGGCAGCCGGTGCAGTTGCTTCATGGTTTGGGCCAGGACCAGCCCGTTGAGCATGAGGACCAGGATGCTCGCGAGTTTGATCCGCGTCGGAGGGCTGGACAGCTCGGGGTGCAGCAGCGCGCCGGAAATGAGCAGGATGGCCAGCCCGCCCCAGATCAGCGGCTGCGCGGCGGAATCGAGCCGATGGGTGTCGTGGACGTCGCGGCGGCCCAGGAGCCACAGCAGACCCACCCAGTCGAGCACCAGGATGGCGCCGAAGGACAGCACGAGGGCCAGGATATGGGCCGCGAGTGCGATCCGGTGGATCGCCGGCCCGGGGTCGAGGAACCCGCCGGTCAGCACGGACGCCAGCCATGCCGCCGAGCACCCCAATCCCAGCAGCACGAGTTTCAGGGTTGGCTTCCCGGTGGGCCTCCCGGGCCCGCTGATGCCGGGTCCGGGACGTTCAGTGCCTTTGGGTTCTGCGCCGTTCGGTTGACCCGGTTCCTCGCTTGCGGGCGCAAGTCCGGCATCGGTGACGGCCGCCGTCATGCGAAGAGCCCTTCGCCGATGAAGCCCCCCGCCCTGGTACCCGGGGGAACCGCGAACAGACCCGAGCCGGTGTGTTTAAGGTACTCCAGGGCAAGCGTGTCTTCCTTCGCCATGGCCAGCTGCATCGGCACGTAGTGCGTCCTGGGGTCTGTAACGAAGGCGATGAAGAACAGTCCGGCGTCGAGGTGGCCCAGCCCGTCCGATCCGTCCGTGTAGTTGTAGCCGCGCCGGAGCATCTTGACGCCGTCGTTCCGGCTCGAGTGCGCAAGCCGCACGTGGGCGTCCAGCGGAATCAGTGGTTCACCGCCGTGCCCTGTGATGCCGAAGTCGGGGTCGGTGAATTCCTCGCCGCCCGAGAGCGGGGATCCCGTGCCCTTGGTGCGGCCGATCAGGCCTTCCTGTTCGCGCAGTGAGGTCCGGTCCCAGATTTCGATGTGCATCCGGATCCGGCGCGCCACGAGGTAGGTGCCGCCGGTCATCCAGGCCTCGTCCGGGCGGGTTCCCGGGCGGGCCCACACGTGCTGGTCCAGCAGGGCGGTGTCCTCGGCTTTGAGGTTGCTGGTGCCGTCCTTGAAACCGAAGAGGTTCCGCGGGGTGGTCTGGGACCGTGAGGTGGAGGAGGTCCGGCCGAACCCCAGTTGTGACCAGCGGACGCGCGTCTGGCCAAATCCCATCCGGGACAGGTTCCGGATGGCATGGACCGCCACTTGGGGGTCGTCGGCGCAGGCCTGCACCACGATGTCGCCGCCGGTGCGTGCGGGCTGGAGATCATCGCCGGGGAAGTGCGGCAGGTCGATCAGGGCTTCCGGGCGGCGTCCATCCAGACCAAAGCGGGCCCTTCCGTCTTTTTCGAACAGGCCCGCGCCGAACCCGAAGGTGAGAGTGAGCTTTCCGGCCCCAAGGTCCAGGGTCTCGCCTGTGTCCTCCGGAGGCGCGTCGTAGGGGCCGTCGACGGCGCCGCTGCTGCCCGTGCCCCGTCCCGCGGTCATCGCCGCGGCAGCTGCGGTCCAGTCCTTAAGGAGCCGGATGAGCTCTGCGCGGTCCTCCGTGACGACGTCGAACGCTGCAATGTGAAGGCGGTCCTGGGCCGGCGTGACGATGCCGGCCTGGCGGTCACCGTGGAACGGGATGATGTCGCCGGTCCGCGCCAGCGGAGCAGTCGCGGCCTCGACGGCGTCGTGGCCGAGGAAACCCGCCGCCAGCCCGGCGACGGCGCCCGCGCCGCCGGCACCTGCGAGGGACAAGAGTCCGCGGCGGGACATCCCGCGGCGGGGGAGACCACTGTTCCCCGAGGCTGCCGCTGACGGCGGCCCCGCAGCGGCCGCTGGCTCCGGTGTGCCGGCGTCGGGCGTCTGGCCGGTGCTGCCGCCGAAGGGGCAACCGCTCACAAGACTACTGCCGACGTGAGCTTGGCCAGCGGCTCGCCCAGGGCATCAACCAGGGAGGCGAGCTGCTGGACCTGCGCCTGGCTGAGCTGGTTGTAGTAGGCGAAGCCTTCGCCCTTGGAGTGCTGCTTGAGCCCGGCCTGCAAGGCCGCGAACTTTGCCTCGAGTGCCTCGGCCAGCGCCGGGTCCTTCCGCTGCAGCACGGGCTTCAAGCTTTCGAACCCGACCCGGGCCCCGTCCACGTTGGCCTGGAAGTCCCAGAGGTCGGTGTGCGACCAGATTTCTTCCTCTCCGGTGACTTTGCCGGTGGCTACCTCATCCAGGAGTTCCTTGGCGCCGTTGCCGATTTTGTCCGCCGAGAGTTCCACGGTTTGGGTCCGCTGGGCCAGGTCCTCGGTGTCGGCCACGAGCTGCCTGGCAAGGTCGGCGCGCTCCGCCACCGTGAGGGGGGTGTGGCCCGAGGGCGGGAACAGGTCCTTTTCGGCCCGGTGCCAGCCGGTCCATTCCTGGCCGGGTTCCAGGTCGGCCTCGCGGGCATCGAGCTTGGGGTCAAGGTCGCCGAAGGACTCGGCCACCGGCTCAATGCGTTCCCAGTGCATGCGCGTGGCGGCATAAAGACCGCGGGCCCTCGCCGCGTCCCCGGCGGCGTAGGCCTCCGCAAACGCCTTCGTGCCGTCCAGCAGCTGGTTGGTTTCATCCTTTACGTACGCCGAGTATTGCCGTGTGCCGGTGTCCAGGAGTTCCTGGAGCCCGGCGTCGACGGCCTGCGTGCTGGTCACCGGGTTCGACCCGTCGGCTGCGCCCGGGGTTTTTGGGCTGTCCATGCAGCCGGCCAAGGCCAGCGGCACGGCGGTTGCCGCCGCAACCAGGGCAAGCATCTTCCGGACCCGTGGGGCGGTTTTGGACAGGGGGATACTGGGCATGGTGTTTCCTTTGGTTCGGTGGGACGGAACGACGAGCGGTGGTAGTGCGGAAGCGTACGGGGCCGTTGGACGTACGGATCCCTCCGGCGACGATGCTGGGGAAACCCGCACTTAGGGGCGCCTAAGTAAGGAGGATACCCACTCCGGACGATTACGCAAACCTTTCGTGCCCTAATTTGGTTTAGGTAAGCCTTATCTAATAACATCGTCCGGGTGACCACGCAGCTTGATTTCATGCGGGTGCCCTTTGCCGCCGATCTTGCGAGCTACGGGAACAGCCCTGCCATCCTCACCGAGACTTTCGCACTGACCTACCGGGAGCTGGCGGAGCGCGTCGATGACCTGGCCGTCCGGCTCGGCACCGAGCGGCGCCTTGTGGCGCTGGCCGCAGCCAACGACGTCGACTCGATCGTCGCCTACTTGGCTGCGCTGGTGGGCGGACACCCACTGATCCTGTTGCCCGAGGACAAACCCGCCGCCTTGGAAGCCCTGGTTGCGGCCTACGACCCCGACGTCGTCATGCGACCCGGGGAAGGGCGGACGGTGCTGGAGGAACGCCGGCCCGGCACGCGGCACGAGCTGCATCCGGACCTGGCGCTCCTGCTCAGCACGTCTGGATCCACGGGCTCACCCAAACTCGTCCGCCTCTCGCACACGAACCTGCAGTCCAACGCCGAGTCGATTGCGGAGTACCTGACAATCGGCCCTGATGATCGCGCAGCGACGACGCTGCCCCTGTCCTACTGCTACGGCTTGTCGGTGATCAACAGCTACCTGCTCCGCGGTGCCGGCCTGGTCCTCACTGACCTTTCCGTGGTTGATCCCTGCTTTTGGGATCTCTTCCGACGTCGCGGGGCCACTTCGCTGGCTGCCGTGCCGTACACCTTTGAACTGCTGGAGCGGGTCGGGTTCGCGGAAATGGATCTGCCCAGCCTGCGCTACATCACCCAGGCCGGGGGCCGGCTGGCGCCGGAATTGGTGAGGAAATACGCGGAACTGGGCCGCCGGAACGGCTGGGAATTCTTCGTGATGTACGGCCAGACCGAGGCGACGGCCCGGATGGCGTACCTCCCGCCGGAGCTGGCGGCCGAAGTGCCGGGCGCGGTGGGCATTCCCGTGCCCGGCGGATCGTTCCGCATCGACCCCGTGCCGGGGCTGGAGGATGGCGAACTCGTCTACGCCGGCCCCAACGTCATGCTCGGCTATGCCGAGAGCCCGGAGGACCTCGCCGCGGGCCGGACCATCACCGAACTCCGCACCGGCGACCTCGCCCGGCGACACCCGGCAGGCGTCTACGAGGTGGTGGGCCGGCGCAGTCGGTTCGTCAAGATCGTGGGACTGCGTGTTGACCTGGGACAGGTGGAGCGGCTCCTGGCGGACCTCGGGGTGCAGGCGGCCAGCGCAGGGACCGACGACGGCGTCGTTGTCGCCGTTGAGGGCGACCAGGACGCGCAGCTGCTGGCCAAGGTGCTCGCCCAGGGTATGGGACTGCCGCGCGCGGCCCTCGAGGTGCACGCCGTCGAGCATCTCCCGCGCCTGGCCACGGGCAAACTGGACTACCCGGCCGTTCTGGCCCTGTCCGGGCCGAAACCAGGGGCGGCACCTGAGCCAGGGGCCGAAACCGCGCCGGACAGCGTCCGGAAGATCTTCGAGGACACCCTGGAGTGCGCCGAGATCGGCGACGGCGACACCTTCGTCTCCCTGGGCGGGGACTCACTGTCCTACGTGGCCGCGTCGGTCCGGTTGGAACAAGCCCTGGGCCATCTCCCGCCGGACTGGCACGTGACTCCGATCCGGGACCTCGAGCCCCGGCCCCGTACCGCGCCGGTCCGGAAGCGGCGCCGGTTCTTCGCTCCGGTCGAAACGAGCATCGTGCTCCGGGCCGTAGGGATTGTCCTGATCGTGAGCACCCACGTCGGCCTGTTCAGTTGGCAGGGTGCGGCCCACGTGCTCATGGCCGTGGCCGGCTACAACTTCGCACGCTTCCAGCTCTCCGGGCCAAGGGTGCCGCGGCTGCGGCGGCAGCTGGCCAGCGTGGCAAGAATCGTGGTGCCGAGCATGGCGTTCATCGCGGTGGCCTACCTGATCACCGATAACTACGCGCCCGCCAATATCCTGCTGCTCAACGCCATACTCGGGCCGGAGGCGGTGACCACCCAGTGGCACTTCTGGTTCATCGAGATTCTTGTCTACCTGCTGGTGGGGGCGATGGCGCTGTTGGCCATTCCGTGGGCGGACCGCACGGAGCGGCGCTTCCCCTTGCTCTTTCCGCTGGCGCTGACCGGCGCGGGGCTCCTGACCCGCTATGAGCTGGTGAACCCCGGCGTACCGCACACAGCGCCTGCGCTCTGGCTCTTCGCCTTGGGTTGGGCCATTGCGCGGTCCCGGACCGTAGCCCAGCGCTGCATTGCCTCGGTGATCGCTGCGTTGACTGTTCCGGGATTCTTCGAGAACCCGGCCCGGGAGTGCACGCTCCTTGTCGGAATCCTGCTGCTCATCTGGCTGCCCAGCGTCCCGGTGCCCAGGGGCCTTCGCCGCCTCATGATGATGCTGGCCAGCGCTTCCCTCTACGCGTACCTGGTCCACTGGGTGGTCTACCCGCCGCTCGCCGCGACCAGCCCCGTGCTGGCCGTCGCAGTCTCACTCGCCGTGGGAGTAGCCTATTGGGCGCTCTGCATGCGGGTGATGGGCGCAGTCAGCCGACGGCGGGCACGCGCCGCCGGGCGCTTTTCCGCACGTCCTTTGCGCGCTCGCAGCCAGCATTAAGCCAGGTTCTTGCCCAGGAAAGCGAGGACATCCGGGAGGATGGAGCGCCAGTAGCCGCTGTCGTGTCCGCCAGCCCGGAAGCCTCCCTCGTGTGCGCCCGGCAGGTCCTTCACATAGTCCTGCACACTGAAGAGCAGGTTGTCCGCCGTGCCGCAGTCGATTCGTTTCGGCAGCGGCCCCAGCTCCGGGCGCAGGGCAAAGATGTCGTTGGCCGCAAAGTCCGCGGCGCTGTCGAAGTTGTCGGACCGGCCGGCGTCGTACAGGCTCCAGACGGCGGGACTCATCGCGGCGACGGCGCGGAGACCGGCGACGCGGTGCTGGGAGGCCAGGAGCAGGGCGCCGAAGCCGCCCATCGACAGGCCGAACACGGCGAGCCTGCCGGTGTCGAGTCCTTGGCGGGCCAGCAGCGGGACGAATTCCTCCACCAGCATGGACTGCGTGTCGGTTCCGGATTCCCGGCGATGCCACCACGTTTCGCCGCCGTCGATGGCAGCGATCGCGAATGGCATCCCTCCGCCGGCCACATGCCGGGCTAGGACGCCGCCCGCGTCCAGCTCGTCGAAAACCATGCGGTGGTCCGCGCCCGTGCCATGCAGGAACAGGGCAGCGGGCAAGGAGCCGGTACGGCCGCCGTCGGTGGATCCCGGCACCGCCAGTGACCAGCCGGTGGGTTCCTGGGGCCGGAACCGCGAGGTGAAGCTGCCGCTGCGCATGGTGATGGACGGGGCTGGTGGTGCCGCCCCGGACGTCCCCGGGCCGGCGCACTCCGCGACCGACGCCGCTGCCACGGCGCCAGCTCCGAGCCCTAGCAGGCTGCGTCGGGTAATTCCGGGTGATCCCATGGCCCCGATCATAGGCCCGACGCGGCAGGGCGGGAGTCGTTGCCATGCGGGCGGCGGCTCCATTTGGCCGCGGCCCCGGCGCATGCCGGCAACAGTTCGGGTACGAATTCGGGCAACCGTGGGCTTCTGCTGCTGTACCGGAGACAACGTGCTGAACCGGAGAAAACCCAACACCACCTCCGCCATGAGCGACGCCGGTGGGTTCACTTACACGTTTGTCGTACCCGCCCGGACAGCCGCGGGGGATGCCGCGGTAACCGCAGTGCCCTACGACATTGACTGGTGCGATGACACCGGCAGGAACAACCGCGTGGCGAGGGAGGTCCCTGTCATGCGGATGTCGTGTGTGCTGCCTGTGAAGCCGCTGACCATCACCCGCTAAGGGACACATTTGCCGGTAGCCGTCCAACGACCCGTCCGGCCCCGGACAATGTACCGTGGAGGCCGATGACCCTTTCTGAAGAACTCCTTATGGCCTACGACCAGCAACTACGTACGGATGCCGAGACACCCAGTGCCATCGCCGTCGAGCGGCTCGGCCCGCTGCGTCTGGTGACCTTCGCAGGCGGCAGAGGCTTCGTGACGTACCAGGATCTCGACGGCGCCAGCGCCCCGACGATCGCCCATTGGGTGGTCGAAGCGCTCGCGTTCTACCGCAGCGATCCGGCGATCGTGCGGGTTGAGTGGAAAACCCGGGGCCACGATCACGCGCCCGGGCTCCATGACGCACTGCTCGACAACGGGTTTGAGCCGGATGAGACCGAGTCGGTCATGATCGGGCCGGCCAGCGCGTTGGATGTGGAAGTGCGGCTCCCGTCCGGCATCAGCCTGCGGCGGGTGACCGAAGAACGGGACATTCGCGCCATGAGCGCAATGCAGGACGAGGTTTTCGGCACTGACGTCTCCGAGGGCAATGCCGACGCAATCCTGCGTCGTGTGGCCCTGGACGACGGCATGGAACTGTGGGTTGCCGAACACGACAGGGCGATTGTGAGCGCTGGCCGCCTCGAGCCGGTAGGGGACACCAATTTCGCGGGCATCTGGGGCGGAGCAACGCGTGCAGAATGGCGTGGCCTGGGCATTTATCGGGCCCTCACGGCGGCCCGGGCTCGAGCCGCGCTAACGCTCGGCAAGCAACTAATCCACAGCGACTCGACAGAATATTCGCGACCGATTCTGGAACGCTACGGCTTACACCGGGTGTCAACAACCACCCCCTACCGCTGGCGGCGCTAACGGCCCAGGCACGTCCGCCGGGATTGTTGTCCAGGTCCGCATCGGCGAGAACACGATAGGGATTGCAGAGGCGCCGGCGAGCAGTGCCCAGATCCAGAGCACTGCTCTCCGGCGGCCGCCCCCTGGGCGGGAATGACCGATGATGAACTGCTGGCCCACCTCCCGGAAATCGCCGCCGTCACCTCACAAGTCGAAGACCGGTTGAGGGCCTGGGTGGGGACCGCGCGTCAAAGGCGCGTCAGCTGGGCGCGCATCGGCGCGGCGCTGGGTATGACGCGGCAATCAGCGTGGGAACGCTTTTCCTAGCCGCCGGAATAAAAGGTTGCCGGCGGCCCGGGGAACGGTCCTCCACTGCCCTCAGTGTCGCCCCCGGCGCCGCTGCCAAGGAGGCTCCGGGTGAGGGCGGCACTGTCGGCCATCAGGTCCTCCACAGCCTTCGCCAAATGATTGTCCGCGACCGGCACGCCCTCCAAAGCGCCGGCGACGACCGCCCTGCGGACGAGTTCGCGTGCGAATGAGGCCGTGGTGCCTTCGGTGCGTGCGGCGGCATCTGCAATCGCGTGCGGGCTGAAGGGGATACCCCGGGCATAAAGCCTGATCAGCGAGATCCGCTCTGGCTGAGCCGGCAGGGGAATTTCCACGGCCAGGTCCACCCGTCCGGGACGCTGTGCCAGAGCGCGTTCAAGCATGTCCACCCGGTTGGTGGTGAGGACGAACGCGACATCGGCGTCGCTGGCCAATCCGTCCATGGCGTCCAGCACCTCGAACAGCAGCGGCTGGGGTCCGTGCCCGAAGCTGCGGTCCTCGGCGATGAGATCGCAGTCCTCAAGAACGACGATGGAGGGCTGCAGAGCCCTGGCCATGGCGGCGGCTTCTGAGATCCTGGCCAGCGATCCCCCTGAAAGAAGGATTGCTGTGACACCGTCGCTCCGACTCAACAAATACCGCACCGTGTGGGTCTTGCCGGTCCCCGGCCTGCCATAGAGCAGGACGCCGCGTTTGAGGTGCTGGCCGTACTTGTTGAGGGATTCCCGGTGCTCGGCGATGCCTAGGGTATGGTCCGACACTTTTTCCAGCAGGCCGTCCGGCAAGATGACATCGGACGCGGCAAGGGCCGGCCGGGCATGAAAGGTCACCCCGGCCGCGCTGGGACCATACTCGCCCATCACCAAGGAAATGACCTGCCCCTTGAGCACGCTGCGGTGCTGCATCCGCCGGCGGAACTCCGAGAGGAAGTGTGCGGCCTGATCCGTCGCGCCGGCCAAAACTTCAAGGGAAGCGGACTGCCTCCCATACCGGGGGTTGGCGTCCCGCTGCAGTACTGCGATTGGACTGCCGCCGTGGCTGAAAAGCCACAGTCCCAGGGCCACAGCCTGCCGCTGTTGGTCCGGACCGACAGCGAGGTTGGCGTAGTCCGGCTGGGACAGGGGGTATTGGGGAAACATTTGGGACTGCTGCAACATGTCGCTCAGCGAATGATGGTGCCTTTGGTCTCCGCCGCCGATGCCCACGAGCCGGAACTCGGGGTCCTCTGCGGCGAGTTCCTCCATCAGGATGTCCGCGTCCACGAACCGATGCGGCGGAATCTCCTCCACCACCACGGCCACTGATTCTGCCTGGACCGCCAAGTGGTCGGTGAGCGTCTTCAACAGCTGGGTTCCCCGTTGCACCCGATGCTGCCCGGACTGTGCGAGCTCCACCAGCCGAGCGAAATTGTCGATGAACTTCCCCAAATTTTCATCCATGGGCTGACCCTACCAGCGCCGCATTCCAGTCTTGACGCTTAAGGGAGACGGGCGGACCGAAGTGTCAGCCGGCGATTGCACTGACTGCGAAGGCGCCGCCCTGGGGGTCCCTGATCACGGCGCTGCGAAATCCCGGTGTGTCCACGGGTGCCATCAGAATGCCGCCACCCAGTGCTACGGCGTGCTGGGCGATGGCGTCCGCGTCGCGGACAGCGAAATTGACGCTCCAATGCGGCGGGACCGCGACGCCGTCGGTGGCCGTCGCGACCGCCACGAGCCGACCCGAGCGGAGCCACCGCGAGAAGGGAGCGTTCGGCACCGAGTCGAGTTCCCAGCCCAAACATTGCGCCGTAGAACGCCTGGGCCCGCCCGACATCTGTGGTGTGCAGCGAGCTCATGGCCCAGGCATTGGGCTCATTGGCCACCTCGGCACCGCCGTTCGCTCCGGCGCCCTGGAGGCCGAACGGAACGCCAGTGGCGTCGGTGAGCAAAACAACGCCGTCGCGGGAGCCGGCCCTAAACCGTGCCAGGCGCTTGCCTCCCGCCTGCTCGGCACGGGCCAAGGCTTCCCCGACGTCGTCGACACGCACGTGGGTGATCCATCCAGGAGGCGATTCCGGCGGTGCCTGTCCGATGCCGGCCACCAGCCGCCCGCCGAGGCGTGCGGCGAAATAGTCTCCAGTGAGGCCAGACCGCATCGGCATTGGGTCGTCAAAACTCCAGCCAAACAGCGGACCGTAAAAGTCTCGGGCGGCACGGGGATCCGGCTGTAAAGTGTCGACCCAGCACGGCGCACCGACTGAGGACGTATCTCGCGCTGTCATTGAAGAAAATCCTTTCGACCGGGGCAGGTTCGGCGGGAGCATTGTTTCTCATGTCCCCTCATTCAAGCAAGACCGTATTGGCGTCGGCAGGGTTCCAGAAAGGATTCACAAAACCGAAAGGAAGAAAACATCTTCATCCAGGGCCGTCCCCGTGGGGTAGGCTCGCAAAGATATTCTGGCTTTTTGGGGGGACCATGAATAAGGGAATGAAATCTGGAATTGCAGCCCTAGCGCTCACTCCACTTCTGGCACTGGGGCTGTCAGCTGCTTTCGGAACGTCGAAGGCGCCGCCGGTTGACACTGCTGCTGACGCATCGGACCACACGGAGTGCTACAACGAGGCCAGGCTGAACAATCCGAATGACTTCTGCTACCGGACCATGGGTGCTTGGAATAGCACCAAATCCTCTGACGAGGAAGTCCGGAGCATGATGTCCATTGAGCGAATGGTGAAGGCCGGCAAGACCGTTCAAGAGATCCAGCGCTACTACCCGGAGTACTCTCCGTCCACGAAATGACGGCGTCGGCGCACTCAAACGAGCTGGGCCAGCGGGTGCATTGAGGTGCCGAAGGCTTACGCAACGCAGGATCAAGAGACAGGTTCGACGTCGATCTCTGAATTAGTTGGCCTGCTGTGTCCGCGCCCGGTGCCGGTTTCAGCTGGCCTGTATGCGTCGCGGAATGCCCGGGGGCTGACTACGCACCACCGGGAACCCGAGACCCGTGTCACGAAAAGTCGCATATGAATTGTTACTCTCTTTTCCTTTTGCGGGGCAAAGGCAATTGATATTCTGAATTTGGTCAGGAAGAGGCCGCTCACCTCGTTGCGGGAGTACCTGCCTCATGCCCACCAGACTCGATGTCACCGTCACTGCTGACGCGGACTCTCTCGCTGTCGCCGTGAAGCTCGAGTACTTGACCGCCCACAGCCTCGCCGCCCCAACGGAGCCTGGTTGGGGCGTTGTAGCATGATCGGCACAGGCTCGCAGCGGCGCCCCGGCAGCAGGATCTTTTACACTTTCCGGCACTTGCCACAAGTGCCCACGGGCGACCTCCTGCAGCTCCGGCAGGCGCTGGCGAACAGCCAGGAACCGGCAGATGACGCTGCAGCGTCTGAGCTCCTGCTGATCATCAACGCGGAACTGCGCGGGCGCGGCCGGCGGCGCCAGTTGCGTCTGAACCTGGTCGGGGCGCGATCACGCCGCGGACACGCCCGCCGACGGTCCGGCAAGCAGGACCAAAAGCCTGATCCAGGCCTCCCTTAGACCAGCGCGGATGCGGCTCTTAAGCAACGTATCGGGGGTGGCCGCATCCGCGCTAAACGCACTCAATGGTGCAAAGCATGCCGCGTCCCCGGCTGGCGCCGGAGGGCGCGGGCCCGGGACGCACGACCGGACCACATCACGGGCGCTGGTCCGGTTCGGTCCCCTCTTCTGCCGTGCCCGTAGCCGGCCTGCTGTAGGGGGCCCGCGGGGCGGGGGAGTCCAGCGCGTTCAATCGTTCGTTGACAGCGTGGGCCAGTATGTCTCGCTGGAGGTCCGGCAGCGACATTGCACCGTGCAGGTAGGCCTCCACCTCCAACTCGCCGGCTTGTCCGCCCAGGGTGAAGTATTTCAGCCAAAGTTCATCGAGGTTGAGCCCGGTGTAAGGAAGCGAAGCAGCAATCCCGCGTCTTTGCTCGCTTTCGTCATTGCTCAAGGCCATAGATCCGCCTTGTATTTACGTGCTGGACGACGCAGAGAAGCGGACTAATGCCGCTGCGGTCTCATGCAAAGTTTCCCCCGACCGGCGTGACATGGCGATCAGGGTCCGGAAGGCGTCGTCCTCACCGGTCTTGTCCCGTGCCATCAGCATGCCTTTGGCCACACTGATGGTGTCGCGCTGAAACAGGGCGTGCTGGAGTTGCTCGCTCAGGACGGCGGCAGCTTCCCGGGCCTGCGCGTGCACCACGAACAACAATGCCTGTTCAGCGAACAGGGCCAGCAGTCGGACGGTGTGATCGTCGAAGTGGTCCGATGCGCCGGCATAGACCTTAACTGCTCCCACCGCAGTGGTCCCGGTCAGGAGCGGGCTGCTGACCACCGACCCGATGCCCATGGAAGCGACCGCCGCACTCCAGGCGGGCCACCGGTGATCGGCAGAGGCATCGCTGACGAGCACAGCCTCCCCAGTTGCCCACGCTGTCAGGCACGGACCTTCGCCAAGCTCAAACTGCAGCGCGTCCGCCATTGAAGCGATCTCGCCGCCCGAGGAGGCAGCCGTGAGCCGTTGGCCCGTGGGTTTCATCAGGCTGACTCCGGCTCCCATCGCTCCGGGAATGGCGGCGATGGCGGCGTCCGTGATCAACTGCAGGGCGTGCGCGACCGTTTCCTCGGTCAGCAATAACTTGGAGGCGCGGGCGAAGACCACCGTGAGTTCCTCTGCCAAGGGCAGGTCGATATCCATGTTCTACCTCGACAGGTTTTACTGTGCCGTGTTTACTATGCCGTGGCGGGGGCGCTGCGGCTGCGCTTTCCAGCATAACCGGGCACGCGGCCCTTTCCCATGAGTCGACCCCGTTCACCGCGCCCTGTTCAGCACGCCGCAGCGCGCGTAGTGTGGAAAGAGGAGATTCCCCCGGAGAGTTCGACCGGCCGACGTTCTTCGCACTAGGTTGCGTACGAACTAGAGCGCGCACCCGCAATCAGGGCTCCTGCAAGGGCGACCCACAGGAAGAGGACGCCGTCACTTCACAATCAGGGGCTGCGCCGACCGCGGAACAGCTCCAAGACATGTTGCTGGAGAGCCCGGGCTTCATCGATTTCCTCCTCAGCCTTTCCACACTGGCGGCTACCGCGTTAGGCGGCAAGAACGCCAGGATGTGTGCCATAACCGTGGAACGCGACGGCAGTCCAGCCACTGTCGCAAGTAGTGGACCCGAAGCGCAACGCTTGGATGAAATCCAGCTCAGCCTTCACAAAGGCCCATGCCTGACCGCATTGCGGACCGCTCAGACCATCCGTGTGACCGATGCGGGGACGGATCCGCGCTGGACTGCCTACGCCCGCGCCATGTCCGAGGAGAATGTCCGATCGGTACTCGCCGTCCCGATTAGCACTGACGCCGGATCGGCGGCGGCGCTCAACTGTTACTCCTCCGAATCGGGGGATTTTGAACCCGGCACCGTCGAACAGGTGCAGGAATACGCGGCGTCGATCTCCAACATTCTCCGTCTTGCCCTCAGGGTTCATCCGGCCCCTCCCTACCCGGAACATCTGCGGTCGGCTCTGCAATCGCGTGCCGTGATTGACGCCGCCGTCGCACTCGTCATGGCCCAGAATCGCTGCAGCCACGACCAGGCTTTGGCGTTGATAAGCCGTGCAGCCACCATCAAGGACACGCGGATGCATGACATTGCCGCTGACATCATCGCCGGGGCCGCGCCAGACGCCGGTCCGGCTGATCGCGGGGGTGAAGACCCAACCGGCCGGTAACGGTGCCCTCGATGTAGCATGATTTGGGGGCATGCGGCCGGAAGGAGCCGAGGTGGAACTTGCAGAGCAGCGTTTTGTTGACGGGACCGCGGAGCAGCTTCAGGACCTTGTACTGTCGAGCGGGGACTTGGACGAATTTTTGGGCGAACTGGCCCAGCACTTAGCCAATGGGCTATCCCACGCTGATGGGGAAGTAATTTGCGCCGTAACTGTCGCGAGGCCAAAGAAACCCGCCGCCACCGGCGCCGGCAGCCAGAAGGCATTCGAACTCGAAGAGCAACAGGTCGAGGCAGGCGATGGCCCCTGCATCGCCGCCATGAGCGAAGCACGCACGGTTTATGTCGGGGACGTGACGCGCGAGAGCCGGTGGCAAGAATTCAGTCAAGCGGCCGCGGACCGGGGATGCGGTGCTGTCCTGGCGGTCCCCATCGATCTGGACGCCGAAGGCCTGGCCGCCCTGAGCTTTTATGCCCCGCACGGTTCCGGATTTACGGACGGAGAGATCCTCACGGCAGAAAACGCTGCCCGGCAGGTCTCCCGGCCGCTGCGTCTGAGCTTGCGGATCGGCCGCCTCAGGGACGCCCGCGACGACCTCGCGTCCGCCATGAAATCGCGTACGGTCATCGACATGGCTATTGGCGTTGTCATGGCCCAGAACAGGTGTCCGCCGGATGAGGCATTCACGTTGCTCCGCAAAGCCTCCAACGCTCGGAACATCAAGTTGCGCGAAGTCGCGGCATCCATTGTTGCGGCAATTGCCGGCACCACGGATCTTCGTTCACGCTTCGACTTGTAGGAACCGCCGCGCGGCCGGCGCCGTCAGGAGCGTGCTGCGAGGATCTGCTCGCGCAGAATGTCCGCGTGACCGCAATGCTGGGCGAGTTCCCTGAGCATGTGCAGGTAGACCCACCGAAGCGGCAGCGGACCGCGCCGGTTGCCCGTGACCACGTCGTCCAAGGCGACGGAAGCTGCCCGGCGGCGTGAATCCTCACAGGCCTGGCTGTAAGCGGCCCGGACTCCCGGGACGGTGTCTGCCTCCGTCAGGATGAATGATTCATCGGGGCTGGCCGGGATGCCGATCGCCTGCCGGTCCCTGCCCGTGATGGCCTCGTCGAACCACACCTTTTCCACAAAGGTGGCGTGCTTGACCAGCCCCAGCAGGGTGGTCCGCGATGGCACAAGCGACGCCCGGGCCTCCTCCTCTGAGAGCCCGTCGAGGCAGTTGTACAGCGCCGTCCGGTGCTCATCCAGGAAGGCGTCGAACTGGGTTCGCAGGTCTGCAGTGAAGGTTGTGGGTTGCAGGCTTGGGGATAGGCTCATGGCCCCACATCTTATGGCGCGGTGGTCCGGTCCGGAAATCCGCTCCGGACCACCGCGGACGTCGATGGCTGCGGGCGCGGTCAGTGCCCGCGCGCGATCCATTCCTCAAGGTGCGGGGCCTCGTCACCGATGGTCGTCGGATCCCCGTGACCGGTCCGGACCACTGTTTCTGCGGGGAGCGGCAGGAGCCGGTTCCGGATGGACTCGATGATGGTGGGGAAGTCGCTGAAGGACCGGCCGGTCGCTCCCGGTCCGCCCTTGAACAGCGTGTCCCCGCTAAACACAGTGGTTTCAATTTCTGTGCCTTCGCCCTCCAGGAGGAAGCACACGGATCCAGGCGAGTGGCCGGGGGTATGCAGTGCCACCAGCCTGGCCCCCGCGACCTCGAACGTGTCGCCGTCGGCGATGGCGTGGTCCGGCACGGTGCCGGGGAACACTTGCTCCCACAGCATCCAGTCTTCCCGGTTCAGGTACACGGGCGCGTCCACGAGCGTCCGGACCTCGCCCACGGCGCGGATGTGGTCATCGTGGCCGTGCGTGAGCAGGATTGCCGTGACCTTCCTGCCCGCCACGGCGGCGGCCACCGCAGCGGGATCGTGGGCAGGGTCGATGATGACGCAGGCGGTGTCATCCCCGATGATCCAGACGTTGTTGTCAACGTCCCACGTCCCGCCGTCGAGCGAAAACGTTCCGGAGGTGACCAGCCGGTCGATCCGGGCGCTCACAGTTCCACCACCGAGCGCAGCACCGCGCCAGCGTGCATCTTCGCGAAGGCTTCCTCGACCTGGTCGATGGTGATCCGCTCCGTCACGAACGCGTCCAGGTCCAGCTTGCCCTGCCGGTAGAGGCTGATCAGGGTGGGGAAGTCACGAGAGGGCAGGCAGTCGCCATACCAGGAGGACTTCAGCGAGCCGCCGCGGCCGAACACGTCCAGCAGCGGCAGTTCCAGCGTCATCTCGGGGCTCGGCACGCCCACCAGAACCACCGTGCCGGCCAGGTCCCGGGCGTAGAAGGCCTGCTTGTACGTTTCCGGTCGACCGACGGCGTCGATCACCACATCGGCGCCGAAACCGCCGGTCAGTTCGCGGATTGCCTCCACGGGGTCGACGGCGGAGGAGTCCACCGTGTGGGTGGCGCCGAGCTCCTTGGCGCGCTGGAGCTTCTTGGCGTCGATGTCGACGGCGATCACGGTGGTGGCGCCGGCGAGGGCCGCGCCGGCCACGGCTGCCACGCCCACTCCGCCGCAACCGATCACGGCGACCGAATCGCCGCGCTGGACGTTTCCGGTGTTGATCGCCGCGCCGATCCCTGCCATGACGCCGCAGCCGAGCAGGCCGACGGCGGCGGGATCGGCGTCGGGGTCCACCTTAGTGCACTGGCCGGCGGCCACGAGGGTCTTTTCAGCGAAGGCGCCGATGCCCAGCGCGGCGGTCAGCTCCGTCCCGTCCTCCAGGGTCATCTTCTGGGTGGCGTTGTGGGTGTTGAAACAGTACTGGGGCTGACCCCGCCGGCAGGCACGGCACTCGCCGCAGACCGCCCGCCAGTTCAGCACCACGCGGTCGCCGGGGGCAACATCAGTGACGTCCGGCCCCACGGCGCTGACAACGCCGGTGGCCTCGTGGCCGAGCAGGAACGGGAAGTCGTCGTTGATGGCACCCTGTTTGTAGTGCAGATCGGTGTGGCAGACGCCGCAGGTCAGGATGTCCACGAGGGCCTCCCCGGGGCCCGGGTCCGGCACCAGGATCGTTTCCAGGGTGACGTCGGCATTCTTCGAACGGACTACTGCTGCCTTGACTTTATGGACCATGAAACAAGCTCCTCTGCTCTGAACGCGGATTTCTCGCACAAATTACTGGCACAACGGGCGGCGGCGCGGCCCTTGGGAGGCCGCGCCGTCGTGGTTTGGTGTTGTTCTTGGATAGGAAGAGGCTAGGCGGCGAGCCGGCTCTTGACCTCTGCCGCGGAGGGATTGGTGGCGGCGGTGCCGTCCGGGAACAGCACCGTGGGGACGGTGCGGTTGCCTCCGTTGAGCTGCTCGACGAGATCGGCGGTGCCTTCGACTTCCTCGATGTTGATCTCGGTGTACCCGATGCCCTGCGCGTCCAGCTGCTTCTTCAACCGGTTGCAGTAGCCGCACCACGTGGTCGAAAACATGGTGATGGTGCCGGATTCGGGGGTGAAGTCCACGAAGTTCTCCTCAAGCTTGTGGTTGGGGCCGGCGCTTTGGCCGGCCCCACTGAAGTCGTACGTCACTGCCAACAACCGTACCCCGGGGCCCGCTATTCCCGCAGAGTGTGCCGCCCCGCTACGCCGTCGGACGCGAATTCGCCGGAAAGCTGCGAAGTCGCGGGAAAGTTCCGGCGACTTCGCACGTTTCCGGCGACCTCGGCGGGCTCAGCCTGGAGCCAGGGGCGGATGACATGACCTGGGAGCGGTGGCATGCTGGTGCCATGTGTGGACGCTACGTGATGGCCCGGGCCGTCGGAGACCTGCTGGCCGAATTCGACGCCGGGCTGGAGGATGAGATCGCGATTCCGCCGTCGTGGAACGTGGCCCCGACGGCGGATGTGCCGATCCTGCTCGAACGGCTGGTGGACGGGGAGCCGGCCCGCCAACTGCACATTGCGCGCTGGGGTCTGGTGCCCTCGTGGGCCAAGGACCCGGGAATCGGGTCCAAGATGATCAATGCCCGCAGCGAGACGGTGCTGGAGAAGCCCGCCTTCCGGAAGGCGACCCGCTCCCGTCGCTGTGCCGTCCCCGCGGACGGCTACTACGAGTGGAAGGGCGAGGGCCGCAGCAAGCAGCCCTACTACGTCCATCCAAAGGACGGGCGTCCCATTGTCTTCGCGGGGCTCTATGAATGGTGGCGGGATCCGTCCAAGGCCGAGGGCGACCCGGAGCGCTGGATGCTCTCGACCTCGATCATGACCACAGACTCGCCGCCGGAGGGCTACGCGGGAGGAATGCTGGCCGAGCTGACCGCGCTTCACGACAGGGTGCCGCTGCCCATGAACCGCGAGACCATGCAGACGTGGCTGGACCCGGAGGCCGATGATGCGGCCGGACTCGTGGACCTGGTCCGGGCCGGGGCGCACGATGTCGCGGAAGGCTGGACGATCGACGCCGTCGGCACCGCCGTCGGGAACGTCAAGAATGACTCCCCGGAACTCATCCAGCCGGTGGGGAGCCTGTTCTAGGGAGTGGCCGGCGGCTGGCGCGGGTCCGGAACCCTGGCCGGACTTTCCGCCTCAGAGCGTCACTTTTCCGCCGCCGTCGACCGCCCAGCCGGGGTTGAAGGCGACCTCCCAGCGGTAGCCGTCGGGGTCGGCAAAGTAGCCGGTGTACCCGCCCCAGGGCTGTGTCTTCGGTGCCGAGACGATAAGGGCTCCCGCCGTCTCGGCGGCGGCCATCACCAGGTCGACTTCCGCCGTGCTGGCCAGATTGTGGCTGAGCGTGATGCTCGCGACGCCGGCCGGGGGATCGGTGGCCGCTTCGGATTGCATTTGGCCCGCGTCCCAGAGCGAGAGGATCAGGCCGTGGTTGACCTGGATGAAGAGCACCTGGCCGGATACCTCCCGGTGGACCGGCCATCCTAGGCCATCGACGTAGAAGCTACGTGAGGCGTCAACACTGCGGACACCCAGCGAAATTAAGTCGACTCGTGGCTGCATCTTTCGATACTGTCATGCACATGCCCACAAATCACGCAGACGACAAGACCGCCCAGGCCGACCGGGAACAGCTCGCCGCCGTACGGGTGGCTGTTGACGAGGTGGACGAGCAGATCGTGGCCTTGATCGGGCGCCGCGAACGGCTGATCCGGATCGCCGGGACCCTCAAGGCGGACAGTGCCGAAGTCCGGGCACCCGGACGCGTGGAGCGGGTCATTGAACACGTCCGCGCCACGGCCGAACAGAAGGACATCGACGTCGAACTGGTCGAGAAGACCTACCGGGCGATGATCGACGCCTTCATCACGCTCGAGTTGGAAGTGTACAAGTCCACTTCCTAGCAGGAGGCTTCCTGGCGGGGGCTCAGAGGGCCTCTTCGACAGGCACGTTGGCCTGGTAATCCCGGCCGTCACAATCGCTGAAAGCGGTCATGAGGTGGCCCTTGGGCAGGCCCAGCACGGTTGTCATGGGGAAGTTTCCGGTGATGGTGTTTCCTGAGTGTTCCACGCCTTTGAGGTCGAAATTCTCTTCCGTGCCGTCATGGTTGAAGTAGTAGAAGGACACGGCCTCGCCGTTCATGAACTCAATGCCCAGTCTGCGCTGATGGGAGTAGTCCGGCCCGGCTGCCAGTAGGCCCACCACGTAGGCGCCCTGCCCCGGGATATTTCCGTCTATATCAAAGGTCGCCACCAAGGTTGAATTCTTGGCGGCGACCTTTACGTGCTTCAGGAGTGCGATGTGGGAGCTCATGGCTCAATCCTGCTACCTGTGCCACGGTCCGTCCACCCCCGATCTGGGTTTTGTCGCTACTCCGACGTAGACTGGGTTTATTCGAAGATATGTTCGAATAAAGCTTGAGTCTTCAGTCTTCAGTCTGGAGTTTTGAGTCTTGGATATGTAGGGCTAGCAGAAGCAGGGACTGGACCGGCTCCAGCCCGGACTGGGTCGGGAGGCAGTATGGGCATGTTTAGCGAGTCTGTGGATGTCGTCTGCACGCCCGCAGGACAGCCCCTGCGCCTCGACTGGGCAGGCCGGCACTACACGGTCTGCGCGGAACCCGTCCGCTGGTTTGAGCGCCGGCAATGGTGGGCGGAGGAAAACCGGGCGCCGCTCGGGAGCGGTCCGGGCCTGGTGGACCACGAGATCTGGCGGGTCCAGGTGCGAGCCGCCGGGAACCAATCCGCGGACTCCACCCTCACCCTTGACCTGACCCGGCATGTCGGCAGCGGCCGGTGGCGGCTCCTGAGGATCCACGACGCCCTGCAGCCCCTCCGGAAGCCCAAGACAGCATGAACTTCACCCACCTACACGTCTCCACCGCCTTCAGCGCCCACTATGGCGTCTCCTGGCCGGATGAACTGGCCGCCGCGGCCGCCGCAGACGGCGCCACCGCGCTCGCCTGCACGGACCGGGATGGGTTGTACGGCACCGTCAAGCACCTGAAGGCGTGCATGGGCGCAGGGCTGGATGCGATCGTCGGGGTGGACCTTGCGGTCTTTGACGACGACGGCGACCTCCGCACCCAGCTGGGGGGACGCGTCGTCGTGCTGGCGCACGGACACAACAAAGGCGCCGGCTACCGGGCGTTGTGCCGGCTGATCTCCGACGCCCATGCCCGCACCACTGGCAAGGCAGGGGGAGCGGTGCCGGTGGCCGTCACACGGGCGGAACTGGCTTCCCGCACCCTGCACCCGGAAACCCTCCAGCCGGTCCTGACGGTGCTGATCGGCCCGGACTCCGACGTCGGCCGCGCCATGGGGGGCAGGCGCTATCTGAGGCCCCGCACCCTGTTCAAACGCTGGCTGGATGCCATGCCCCCCGGGACCCTGGCGGCCGAGGTCGTGTCCCAGCTCAGCCCGCCCGGGGAACCGCTGAGCACCGCCCACGCGGTGCGGATGCTCAAGTTGGCAGCAGAGCACGGGGTGCCCGCCGTGCTGAGCAATGCTGTGCGGTATGTGGCCGAGGACGGCGCGGCCACCGCCGATGTGCTGGACTCGGCCCGGACGCTTAGATCCCTCCCCGAGCTCTCCGCAGCCCCGCTGCTGCAGCCCAATGGGCAGGGCTGGCTAAAATCTGCGGCCCAGATGCTGCAGTTGGGCAAGGAGATCATCCACGCCGCCGGCTATGGAACGGCGGACCTCAAACGGCTCCTGGCCCAGACCGAGGCGCTCGCGGACCGCTGCCGCATGGATCCTGTGGCCGACATGGGCTGGAAGCAGCCCGTGGTCCCCGAAGGATCCGTGATCGGGATCGACGGCGATGCGCTCGCCGAACTTACCCTGCGCTGCGAGGCGGGGATCGGCCGCCGTTTCCCGGGAATCTCCGGGCAGCAGGAACAGCAGATGCGAACCCGGCTGCAGCACGAGCTCCGGATCATCGACTCGCTGGGCTTCGCCTCCTACTTCCTGACCGTCGCAGAGGTCTCCCGGATGATCCTGGACATGGGGGTCAGGGCCGCCGCCCGCGGATCCGGGGCCTCCAGCCTGGTCAACTACCTGATCGACGTCAGCCAGGTGAACCCGCTCCAACACGACCTCATCTTCGAACGCTTCCTCTCCCGCGACCGCGCCACACTGCCCGATATCGACATCGACGTCGAAAGCGCCGAACGGCACAACGTCTACCGGAAGATCTTTGAGCGCTTCGGAGCCGAACGCGTCACGCTGATGAGCATGCAGAATGGCTACCGCGCTCGCGGTGCCGTCCGGGACGCCGGCCTGGCGCTGGGCATGGACGACGGCGAAATCGGCGACATCGCCAAGCAGCTGTGGCGGTTCTCGGCCCGGCACTTCCGCGAAGCCCTCGAGGAGAAACCGGAGCTGAAGGAATTCGCTGAGCGGGTGGAACAGCGGGATTTCACCGGAAACCAGCAGCTTGACCTCTTGGTGGACCTTACGGAGCGGCTGGACCGGCTGCCCCGCCACATCTCCATGCACCCGTGCGGCGTCATTCTCGGGGATGCCACCCTGCTGGACCGCACCCCCGTGCAGCCCAGCGGCCTTGGCCTGCCTATGAGCCAGTTCGACAAGCACGACATGGATCCCATGGGCATGCTCAAACTCGATGTCCTGGGCGTCCGGATGCAGAGCGCCATGGCCTTCGCCGTCCGGGAAGTGATCCGGCTCCACCCCTCCAAGGCCGAGGTGGTGGCCGCCGGCGCGCATCCGGCCGGCGTTGACGGAACGGGCCCGGATTACATCGCTGAGGACGGGCACATCGACCTCAACGCGGTCCCGCTCGATGACGAGCCAACCTTTGAACTGATCCGCAGCACCCACACCCTGGGCTGCTTCCAGATCGAATCCCCGGGCCAGCGCGAACTGATCGGCAAGATGGCCCCCCGGGAATTCAACGATCTCATCATTGACATCTCACTGTTCCGCCCCGGCCCGATGAAATCCGACATGGTCCGGCCCTTCCTAGAGCACCGGCACGGGTTCGCCCCCGAGATCTATCCGCATCCTGACCTCAAGCCGGTCCTCCAAGAGACCCACGGAGTCACGGTTTTCCACGAACAAATCCTCAAGACCTTCGATGTCATGACCGGGTGCGGGCTTGCGCGCGCCGACGAGTTCCGCCGGGCGCTGGGCAACGAGGTCCTGGAAGTCAAGGTGGAGGAGTTCTTCCGGAAGGAGGCAAGGGCCCGGAGCTACAGACCCGAGGTAGTGGACAAGGTCTGGGGCACGCTGAAGGCCTTTGGCAGCTTCGGATTCTGCAAGGCCCACGGAGCCGCCTTCGCCGTGCCCACCTACCAGTCGGCCTGGCTCAAGGCGCACCACCCGGAGGCCTTCCTCGCCGGGCTCTGGGAACACGACCCCGGCATGTACCCCAAACGACTGCTCGTGGCCGAGGCCCGGCGGCTGGGGATCCCCATCCTTCCCCTCGACATTAACCGGAGCCAGGCCGAGTACCGGGTGGAGCGGGTGGAATCCGGAAAGGACCGGGGAAAGCTGGGAATCCGGCTGAGCCTGAACGGCATCTTCGGGCTCTCCGGCGCCGAGCTGAAGCGGATAGTGGCCGGCCAGCCCTATGACTCCCTGGCGGACCTGCGCGCCCGGTCACGGCTGAGCAGGCCCAGCATCCAGCGCCTTGCCCAGCTTGGCGCCTTCGACTCGCTGCACCGGGCATCCGGGGGAGCCGCCAACCGGGCGGACCTGGTCCAGCACCTGCAGAAACTCCAGGCCCGTCCCCTGCGGAAGGGCGTAGACGTCATTGAGGGCCAGTTGGCATTGCCGCTGGGGGACGTGGAACTGAAGTACCTGAAGGCCGTGCTGCCCGCGCCCAGCACGGTGGACAACGTCCGGGCGGAACTGGACCTGATGGCAGTGGACGTCAGCGAGCACCTCATGACCAGCCACCGCCCGCTGCTGGACCGGCTCGGCGTCACCACCGCGGACAAGCTGCTGGGACTGCGCAACGGTACGGAGGTGCTGGTTGCCGGAGTCCGGGTGGCCACCCAGACCCCGCCCATGCGGGGCGGCCGACGGGTGGTGTTCATCAGCATCGACGACGGCACGGGCTGCGTGGATTCGGTCTTCTTCCACGAGGCGCAGGAGCAGTCCGGATCCTTGCTGTTTGGCACCCGCCTGCTGCTGATCCGCGGCACCACCCGCCGGACCGGGCCGCGTGGGATCAGCATCAGCGCCAGCATGGCCTGGGACCTCAGCCGCCCGGAGACCCTGCCGTTCCCGGAATCCGTTGCCGGCGCCACAGTCGAGTATGAGCCCTTCATGTCCGACACCTTGCCCGGCCCCCTGGACGGGATCGGCAGGAGCCTCGCCATCACCGGGCTGGGCGGCTGAGCTCCCGTCCGCCGCGGGATCCGCCGCTGGGCTGCCGCCGCCGGCTGCGGGCCGCCGGCTGCGGATGCTCTGGTTGTGGTGCGCTGGCGCGTTGGTTGGCCTCTGGAGAAACCGATAGCATGGACGAGGCTGGCTGTGGTCCCCGTACGCCACAAGCTACGAAGCCTTAACCTTGAATAGGAGACACCCGTGTCAGATGCCCAGCAGATCACCCTTCTCGTCGACGGCGAAGAGACCAAGGTGACTACCGGGACCACCGGCGCGGAACTCTTCTTTGAGCGCCGCGACGTCGTTGTGGCCCGCGTTAACGGCGAGTTGAAGGACCTGGACCAGGCCCTTCCCGAGGACGCCCAAGTCGAGGCCGTCACCATTGATTCCCCTGATGGGCTCAACGTCCTGCGCCACTCCACGGCCCACGTCATGGCCCAGGCCGTGCAGCAGCTGCGTCCCGACGCAAAGCTCGGCATCGGCCCCTACATCACGGACGGCTTCTACTTCGACTTCGACGTCGCGGAACCCTTCACCCCGGAAGACCTCCGCCAGCTCGAAAAGATGATGCAGAAGATCATCAACCAGAACCAGAAGTTCGTCCGCCGCGTGGTGTCCGAGGACGAGGCCCGCGAGGCAATGAAGAACGAGCCCTACAAGCTCGAACTCCTGGGCAAGAAGAACGATGCCGCCGAGGCCGGAGAAGGCGTCAACGTCGAGGTCGGCGCCGGCGACATCACCATCTACGACAACGTGGACCGCAAAAGCGGGGACAGCATCTGGTGCGACCTGTGCCGCGGCCCGCACCTGCCGAACACCAAGCTGATCTCCAACGCCTTCGCGCTGACCCGGTCCTCGGCCGCCTACTGGCTTGGCAACCAGAACAACCAGCAACTGCAGCGCATCTACGGCACCGCCTGGCCCACCAAAGACGCGCTCAAGGCCTACCAGGAGCGCATTGCCGAGGCGGAGCGCCGCGACCACCGCAAACTTGGCGCGGAACTGGACCTGTTCTCCTTCCCGGACGAGCTCGGCTCGGGCTTGCCGGTCTTCCACCCCAAGGGCGGCATCATCCGCAAGGCCATGGAGGACTACTCCCGCCAGCGCCACGTGGATGCCGGCTACGACTTCGTCTACACCCCGCACATCACCAAGGGCCACCTCTACGAAGTCTCAGGCCACCTGGACTGGTACAAGGAAGGCATGTTCCCGGCGATGCACATCGATGCGGAGCTGAACGAGGACGGCACGGTCCGCAAGCCCGGCCAGGACTACTACCTCAAGCCGATGAACTGCCCCATGCACAACCTGATCTTCCGGTCCCGCGGACGCTCCTACCGCGAACTGCCGCTGCGGCTTTTCGAATTCGGCTCGGTCTACCGCTACGAGAAGTCCGGCGTTGTGCATGGCCTGACCCGCGTCCGGGGCATGACCCAGGATGACGCCCACATCTACTGCACCCGCGAGCAGATGAAGGACGAGCTGACCACCACGCTGAACTTCGTCCTCGGCCTGCTCAAGGACTACGGCCTGGACGACTTCTACCTCGAGCTCTCCACCAAGAACGAAGACAAGTTCGTGGGCGACGACGCCACGTGGGAGGAAGCCACTCGAACCCTTGCCGAGGTGGCCGAAGCCTCCGGTCTTGAGCTCATCCCGGATCCGGGCGGAGCCGCGTTCTACGGCCCCAAGATTTCCGTCCAGACCAAGGACGCGCTCGGCCGCACCTGGCAGATGTCCACCATCCAGCTGGACTTCAACCTGCCCGAACGCTTCGAGCTCGAGTTCCAGGCCGCCGACGGCACCCGGCAGCGGCCCGTGATGATCCACCGCGCCCTGTTTGGCTCGGTGGAGCGCTTCATGGGCGTGCTGACCGAGCACTACGCCGGTGCCTTCCCCGCCTGGCTGGCCCCCGTGCAGGTGGTCGGCATCCCGGTGGCGGAGGCGTTCAATGACTACATGTTCGACGTCGTGGACCAGCTCAAGGCGGCCGGCATCCGCGCCGAGGTGGACATCTCCTCGGACCGATTCCCGAAGAAGATCCGCACGGCAAGCAAGGACAAGATCCCGTTCGTGCTGATCGCCGGCGGAGACGACGCCGAGGCAGGAGCCGTTTCCTTCCGCTTCCGCGACGGCAGCCAGGACAACGGCGTACCCGTTGCCGAAGCTGTCCAGCGGATCGTCGACGCTGTCCGAAACCGGACCAGCTAGGCAGACGGAAGGGCAACGCGTGCAGGAAACCACAGGGGCCGGGCCGGAGTATCCGGGCGACCACGACGTGACGGACGACTTCGTTCTGGCCGGGGTCCCGGACGCCTTCCAGCGCCTGTGGACCCCGCACCGGATGGCGTACATCAAGGGCGGCCAGCACCAGTTCAAGAACCAGGACGACTGCCCGTTCTGCGTCGCGCCCGAGCGGGGGGACGAGGAATCCCTGATCGTGTACCGGGGAAGGACCAGCTACGTGGTGCTGAACCTCTTTCCGTACAACCCGGGCCACCTGCTGATCTGCCCCTACCGGCACATCCCCGACTACACGGATCTCACGGTCGAGGAGACGGCGGAATTCTCCGAGCTGACCCAGACGGCCATGCGGGTGCTGCGCAAAGTCGCCAACCCCTCCGGTTTCAATCTGGGCATGAACCAGGGCGTCACCGGCGGGGCAGGGATTGCCGGTCACCTGCACCAACACGTGGTGCCGCGCTGGGGCGGGGACGGGAATTTCTTCCCCATCATTGCCCAGACCAAGGCGATCACGCAGACCCTCGGCGAGGTTCGCCAGCAGGTGGCTGACGCGTGGCCGCAGGAAATGCCAGCGCCGCAGGAAATGCCCGCGCCGCAGCAAACTACTGGGGAGAAGGATGCTTAACAGGCACGCCCGGGGATTCTTCACCGCCCTGTTTTCGCCGGTTGCCCGCTGGCTCCTGCGGATCGGGGTATCTCCCGACGCCGTGACGGTGGTCGGCACGCTCGGCGTGGTGATCGGCGCCCTCGTCTTCTACCCGCTCGGGCAGCTCCTGTGGGGGACCGTGTTCATCACGGCCTTCATTTTCTCCGACGTCATTGACGGCATCATGGCCCGGATGCAGCACCGCGGCGGCCGGTGGGGCAATTTCCTGGACTCCACCCTTGACCGCGTGGCCGACGGCGCCCTCTTCGCCGGCCTCGCCGTCTGGTTCTTCACCGGCGGCGCCAACCCGCCGATCGCCGTTGCCGCCATCGTCTGCCTCGTGCTCGGCATGGTGGTCTCTTACGCGCGGGCCAAGGCGGAAGCCCTGGGCTTTCACGCCAATGTCGGCATCGCCGAGCGCGCCGAGCGTCTGGTGTCCGTGCTGGTGGTCACGGGACTTACGGGCCTCGGCCTGCCGGTCGTCGTGCTGTTCGTGACGCTCTGCCTCCTCGCGGCGGCGAGCCTGGTGACAGTGATCCAGCGCATCGTCACAGTGCACCGCCAGTCGCTGGAGGAACCTGAAGGTACTGCCACGGAACGGTCCGCCTGACGGCACCACACGGCGCCGCGGCCGAGTCGCGGAATCCCCGTCCCCGGGCGAGATTCGGCTGCTGTAACTCGAATTCTGCCGTGCCCCGGCCGGGGGATAGTATTAGTTTTACCGGCCAATGGATCCGGTAATCCGGTGTGTGCGAGACACAGCACTTACGTGCCGTCCGCGCCCCGGCGAGGTCATCTATCTACCCATAGGGGTTTTTGTGTCTACACCTGATGTAAGCAGCGAAGCCGGCGCGTCCGCGAAGAACGTCACGGGCAGCAGCCGCGTCAAGCGCGGCATGGCTGAGATGCTCAAGGGCGGCGTCATCATGGACGTCGTCAACGCCGAGCAGGCCCGCATCGCCGAAGACGCCGGTGCCGTGGCCGTGATGGCGCTGGAACGTGTTCCGGCCGATATCCGCGCCCAGGGCGGCGTGTCCCGCATGTCCGATCCCGACATGATCGATCAGATCATCGCGGCCGTGTCCGTGCCCGTCATGGCCAAGGCCCGGATCGGCCACTTCGTCGAGGCGCAGGTGCTGCAGTCCCTCGGCGTGGACTACATCGACGAGTCCGAGGTCCTGACCCCGGCCGACTACACCAACCACATCGACAAGTGGAACTTCACCGTTCCGTTCGTCTGCGGTGCCACCAACCTTGGTGAGGCTCTGCGCCGGATCAACGAGGGCGCGGCGATGATCCGGTCCAAGGGCGAGGCCGGCACCGGGGACGTCTCCAACGCCACCACGCACATGCGCCAGATCCGCGCCGAGATCAAGAAGCTCGCCGGCATGGCCGAGGACGAGCTCTACGTCGCGGCCAAGGAGCTGCAGGCCCCGTACGAACTGGTCAAGGAAGTTGCCGCGACCGGCAAGCTGCCGGTGGTGCTGTTCACCGCCGGCGGCATCGCCACCCCGGCGGACGCCGCGATGATGATGCAGCTCGGCGCCGACGGCGTGTTCGTCGGTTCCGGCATCTTCAAGTCCGGCAACCCGGCCCAGCGGGCCGCCGCCGTCGTGAAGGCCACCACCTTCTTCGATGACCCGGACGAGATCGCCAAGGCCTCCCGCGGCCTGGGCGAGGCCATGGTCGGCATCAACGTCGACGAGATCCCGCAGCCGCACCGCCTCGCCGAGCGCGGCTGGTAGCAGTAGTAAAGCCCTAACCGCAACGCCGGCCCGTCACCTCTCCAGGTGGCGGGCCGGCGTCGTTTCCCTCCGTCGATTGCTCCGTAACTGCCCTTATCGGCGCGCATAAGGGCGTCTACGGAGCAATCGATGGGTGGGGTGGGGGTCAGTCCAGGCCGCGACGCTTCAGCAGCGGGCCGAGGTCCGCGTCCCGGCCGCGGAAGGCGCGGAACGACTCCAGCGGGTCCCGGCTGTTGCCGCGGGAGAGCAGTTCGGCCCGGAAGAAATCGCCGTTGGCGCGGCTGAGGCCGCCGTGTTCCTTGAACCATTCCACGGTGTCGGCGTCCAGGACTTCGCTCCAGATGTAGGAGTAGTAGCCGGCGGCGTACCAGCCACCGGCGAAGATGTGCTGGAAGTAGCCCGTGCGGTAGCGGGGTGGGATCAGGCTGTGCGCCACGCCTGCCGCGGCCAGTGCCTTCGCTTCGAACTCGACGACGTCGTCCGGGACATCGGCTGCGTCCAGGACATGCCAGGCCAGATCCAGCAGGGCCGCGCCAAGGTATTCCGTGGTGGCGAAGCCTTCGCCCCAGAGCTGCGCGGCGTTGAGCTTGTCCACGGTTTCCTGCGGCAGGGGCTCGCCGGTTAAATGGTGCCGCGCATAGTTGGCCAGGACCTCGGGCCACATGATCCACATCTCGTTGACCTGCGACGGGTATTCCACGAAGTCCCGCGGCACGTTGGTACCGGAGAACCGTGGATACGTGACGGCGGAAAACAAGCCGTGCAGGGCATGGCCGAACTCGTGGAAAGTGGTGCGGAGTTCGTCCAGCGTCAGCAGGGTGGGCTCGCCGGCCGGCGGCTTGGAGATGTTGAGGTTGTTGATCACCACAGGACGGGTATTCAGCAGACCAGACTGCTCCACGAGGGAATTCATCCACGCGCCCCCGCGCTTTGTGTCACGGGTGTAGTAGTCGCCCAGGAAAAGGCCGAGGTCCGTCCCGTCGGAATTCTTCACCTCCCAGACGCGCACATCCGGGTGGTAGCCGGTGAGGTCGGCACGTTCGTGGAAGGTGACGCCGTACAGGGCGTTCGCGGCGAAGAATACGCCGTCATTCAAGACCCGGTCCAGCTCGAAGTAGGGGCGCAGGGCCTGCTCGTCCACGGCATACCGCTCGCGCTTGACCTTGGCCGAGTAATACGCCCAGTCCCAGGCCTCGAGGGGGTGGCCGGCGGCCTCGGCAAGCGCCTCCGCCTCGGCGTCGGCGTTGCGGATGGCGGCCGGGGCCAGCCTGCTCATCATGGCCTGGACGGCTTGGAAGTCCGGTGCCGTTTGCCGGTCCACACTGAGTTCGGCGAAGTTCGCGAACCCCAGAAGGCTGGCCTTCTCGGCGCGGAGCCGGACCATGTCCTTGACCAGATCGAGCACATCGAAGCTGCCGCCGCTGCCTCGGCCGATCGAGGCCTCGTAGAGACGCCGGCGGATGTCCCGGTTCGCCAGTGCGGCCATGGCGGGCTGGTTGCTGGGCTGGATCAGGGTCAGCAGGTACTTTCCCTCGTGCCCCGCGGTCCGGGCGGCCTCAGCGGCGCTGGCGATGTCGTCGGCCGGCAGGCCGGTGAGGTCGGCGGCGTCGTCCAGCAGCAGGGCAGCGGACTTCATGCCTTCCTTGACGCGCTGCCCGAACTCGGTGCCGAGCCGGGCGAGCTCGGCATTGACCTCTTTGAGGCGCCCCTGGCCGGCGTCGTCAAGCTGGATGCCTGAGGCCCGGAAGTCCTTGAGGTATTCCTCCACAAGCCGGACTGACTCCGCGTCCAGGGCGTCAGTGTCCAGCGCCGCGAAGCGCTCGTAGAGCCCGCGGTTGAGGTAGACGGCGTCCTCGTGGGCGGAGAACAGCGGGGAGAGACGGGTCTCGAGATCGCGGATGGTGTCCGAGGCGTCCGCGGAAACCAGGGTGAAGAACGAGGCGGACGCCCGTTCCAGAAGCCGGCCGGAGCGTTCCATGGCCAAGGCGGTGTTCTCGAAGGACGGCGCCGCCGGGTCGGAGACGATGGCCTGGATTTCGGCAAGATGCTCGGCCAGGCCCGCCTCGACGGCCTCGGCGTAGTGCGCGTCCTCGATGTCCGAGAACGGCGGCAGGCCGTAGGGCAGGGTGCTGGGGCTCAGGAGGGGATTGGTCATGAAGCGACTCTTTCATGCAGCACGCGGGTTCTCAATGACCACTTCAGTGTGTTGTGATGGCGCCCACCGTAGGATGGGCCCGGTGGGACTGTTCCGCCGCGGCGGAAAATACGGTGAGGCCGACGCCGGAGGCGGCGGCCGGGGCACGGAGCCAGCGGCGGCCAGGGCTGCTGAATGCCGGGGAACCGCTGATGTAGGAACCATAAGGGGAACATGTGGAGACGTTGAACGAACGGCGCCGGACGATCGCCGTGCCCGGTGCCGTGCTGGCCGTGTTCGAGTTTGGCCCGGAACCTGGACCGGACGTGCCCAGCCTGCTCCTGGTGCACGGCTACCCCGATGACCACCGGGTGTTCCTTCCGGCCATCCGCGAACTCTCACGGACGCATCACGTGGTGGCCTACGACACGCGGAACGCGGGCGCCTCCGCCATCCAAGGCCCGGGCGGGGGCTATTCAATGCAGGCCCTCGTGGACGATGCCTTCGCCGTGCTGGCCGGGGTGGGCGTCCGGGCTGTCCATCTGGTGGGGCACGACTGGGGCTCGATCCAGGGCTGGGCCGTCGTCCAGGACGCCCGGGCGGACGGCCTCATCATCCGCTACACGAGTATTTCCGGGCCGGACCTTGGCCACTTTTCCCGCTGGATCCGTGGACGCGTCCGGACACCGGGGGCCTGGCCGCAGCTGGGCGCGCAACTGCTGCGCAGCTGGTATATAGGAGCGTTCCTGGTCCCGGTCTTGCCGGAGGCGTCCTGGCGGCTGTTCCTGACCCGGCGCTACGAAAAGATGGCCAAGCGCGACGTCGGCAACGATCCCATCCGCGGCCTGGCACTGTACCGCAGCAACTTCCGCGGCCGGCGGCGGAACCCGGCCGCCCCAACCCGGGTGACCGTCCCTGTCCATGTAGTGGTGCCGCTGCAGGATCCGTTCCTCACGCCGGCCCTCGTGGAAGGGCTTGACTCGTGGGTGGACGATGTCACGGTGACGCGGGTGGACAGCGGCCACTGGTGGCCCGTGACCCGGCCGGCCGAATTCGCGGCACTGCTGCGGCAGCCCGTGACGACGCCGTAAGGCGGCGACGTGACAGCGCAGACAGACCGGCGGGATCAGGTGCCGCGGACCGGCGAGTTCCGCAACGGGATGCAATACCTGACGTGGGGCCGGGGCGCCAAATCCCTGCTCTTCGTCCAGGGCGGACCGGGAAGCGTTGTGCCCCAAGGGGTGCTGCGCGGATTGTTCCGGCGGGGGTTTGCTGCCTACGAGGACGCCGGGTACGCCATCTGGATTGTCACCCGCCGGCGGAACATGCCGGCGTCGTACACAAGTGCAGACATGGCGGACGACTACGCGGAACTAATCGCCGAGGAGTTCGGCGGCCGAGTGGACCTGGTGGTGGCCGAGTCATTCGGCGGGACGATCGGGCAATACCTGGCCGCCCGCCATCCGCAGTCCTTCGGGCATATCGCCTTGGTGGTCACGGCGGCCGAGGTGAGCGCGTGGGGCAAGGACGTGGACAATCGGCTGGCCGCCGCCGTCGCCGCCGGGGACCCAGACCGCGCGGGAACGGTCCTGGCTGAGTCCCTCCTCCCAGGCCCACGGACCCGCTGGCTGCGGGAACTGCTGGGACCCCTTGTCGGCAGGCGCGTGCTGGGCCGCTCCGGGTGCGCCGCCGCGGACGTCCTTACGGAGGCGCGGGCCGAGTCGGGGTTCGATGCGCGGGCGGTGCTGCCGCTCATCCGTCCGCCCGTGCTGCTGCTCTGCGGAGGGCGGGACGCGTTCTTCCCCAGGGCGGTGGCGGAGGAGACCGCGCGGTTAATTCCAGACTGCACGCTGATCGTCTACGAGCGGTGGGGCCACTTGCGGGTGGGATCGAGCAGGCGGGTGCCGCGTGATGTCCTGGCCTTTGTCCGGGCCCACTGACGGCAGATTGGGCCGGTGGATAGCCCGTGGAGCATTCTTGCCGCATAGGGTCGGCCGGCCTAATATTTCGAATCGAACTCGTAGGGGGTGTGCATGACGAACCAGCCCAAACCATTCGAAGTCCACGAGTCGGGGGCCCTGTTTCACGGGACGAAGGCGGACCTGGCGGTAGGGGACCTGTTGACGCCCGGACGCGGCTCGAACTTTGAAGAAGGAAGGACGGCGAATCACGTGTACGTGACGGCAACCTTGGATGCCGCAACGTGGGCCGCTGAACTCGCCGCCGGGGACGGCCGTGGACGGATCTACATCGTGGCACCGACGGGCACGCTTGAAGACGACCCCAACGTGACGGACAAGAAGTTCCCCGGCAATCCGACCCGGTCCTACCGGACCCGGGAGCCGGTGGAAGTCGTCGGGGAACTCGTGGATTGGTTAGGACACTCGCCCGATCAGTTGCAGGCCATGCGAGATGGCCTCGCCGACCTGAAACGCCGGGGCCTCGCGGTCATTGACGACTAGTACCGTTCTCGAAATCTCTGAGGGAGCCGGGTCTTCGATACCTAGGAATCCAGCAGCGCACCGTGTCGCGGTATTGCTGGAATTCTTCGCCGAACCGTTCCTTGAGGTCAGATTCCTCAAGTGGCCTGACGGCGTAGTTCCACACCAGTGAGCCCACCGCCGCGTAGGCAATGACAAGCCATGACTGCAGAATGAGGCCAATCGCGGCGCCTTGAACAATGCCCGCGACCGCCATCGGATTACGAATCCAGCGATACGGACCTGCAATGACCAGACGGTTGGGCATCGCCGATGGCAACGGCGTGCCATCTCCCCGCGTTGACATCACAACTGCCGACCAGAGGCCAAGAGCACTGGCGAGTACGAGAACCGCGACACCTAAGGGACCTGCAAACGATGGAAACGGGAGCCCCACCCCCCAGCGCTGCGCGAGAAACGCTATGGCCAAGGGAAGCACCGCCAGGAAGAACCCCCAGAAGAAGACAATTTGCCCGAATGTTGAAGCCACGTGGATGGCAGCGGACGGGCGGGTGACGGCCGGCCGGAAAGCGAACGGACCCCGGATGATCCACGCAATCGGTACGCGCCCCAGCAAGATGAGGCAGAGCGCGATCAGGGAACCTGCGGTTGCAGCACCCATGCTCAGGACACCCCAGCCCGCTTCGGTTGTGATGGTGGCGTATACCGCCAGCGCGACCGCGACGAAGCCCGTCCAGCCGGTAGCTACTGCCACGGCTGCCCTGACGCCAAATGCCGCCAGGGCCGAGGCCATGACGAACAGCGGAATGTCGAAGACTGCGACCGCGACCGGGTCGAGATTACCGAGAGTCGCCTCGCGAACCATAGGCGAAACGAATACCGCGATCCACCAAGAGAGGCCGGCGACCGCCTGAATGGCGAAATAAGCCCGACCCCACTGAACCAAGGGCTTCACCGACTCAGCCCAAACATTAGTAGCCTTTACCTGCTGGTCGATGGAATTATTCGAGCGGGCACTTCCGGCCCTAGGACGTGGCTTTGTTTGTGTCAAAGCAAATGTTGCCGCCAGCCTACCGAATTCGACCGTGGCCGCCTCGATAGGCTTCGAGTGCGTCTTCTCTGATCCACTTTCTAGTCAGGAAAGCGTCCAGAACGCAGGAAGCGGCGAAGGTCGCCCACGAAATCCACATAGGTGCGAGGTCCGCGAAAACCAATGCCATGACAGCAACCACGAAGCCGGCAGAGACAAAGCCATAGATTCGACGTGCAGAGGTCGCAAATCGTGCCTCTTGCGTCTCGCGAAAGTAGTTCAGCATCAATCCCCCAAGGTTCGAATCGGAGCCTACAGCAAGGGATGCGCCAAATAGCGCCGACGTGCGCCAGATGCCGCTGTCGTTCACAGAAAAGCAGCCGGAATGTCCCAATAGCGTTGGTCAGAACTGGTTTCCGAAATGGAATCCGGTCAAAACGCTGGTGGGTTTTGCCGTGTTGGCAACTTGATGGGCCATGCAAGGTTCAGCACCCTGGGCAATCTTCGGGTGTCCGGGCGCTAGGCGGAGCCCCCGGTCATCGCGGCCAGCCCCCGAGCAGCTACCCGGCGTCGAGCTGGAGGGTCATGAAGACGCTGTGGGGATCGAGCTCGTAACCGGCGAACGGCGGGCAGTCCGTGAAGCCGTGCCGCTTATACAGCCGCCGCGCGGGCGCGAAAAACTCCTGGCTCCCTGTCTCCAGGTACAGCCGCCGGTAGCCGCTGTGCCGGGCCTCCGCCAGAACGTGGCGGAGCAGCGCCGAGGCAACGCCGCGCCCGCGGGCTGCATTCGCGGTGCGCATCGACTTGATCTCAGCGTCGCCGGCCGCCAGATGCTTCAGCGCCGCGCAGCCCAACAGCTGTGAGTCCTCCCGCGCGGTCCAGAAGCTGACGCCGGGTCCGGCCAACGCGGCGGGATCAAGGGCGTGGACGCTTTCCGGCGGGGAGGTCGCGTACATGTCAGCGAGGTGTTCGCCCAGGAGCTGCAGGACGTCCTCCCGCTCCGGGGTGTCGCGCCCAATCAGGACCGTGCCGTTAGAAGTCCCTGCCATTGGGTCAGCGGGGCCGGCGGGCGGCGTGTTCACGCGCCAGCACCGCGTAGGAGTCGTCCGGAGTGCCCGGCGTGAAGTTGCCGTATTTGCGTTCGACGGCGGTCCGGATCAGGAAGTCCGCGAGAGCCGGGTTCTTGGGCAGCAGCGAGCCGTGCAGGTAGCTCGCCACGATGTTGCGGTAGCGGGCGCCTTCCTGGCCGTCGGTGCTGTTGTTGCCGGTACCCTTGGCGGTGGTTCCGAGCGGTTCGACGCCGGGTCCCAGCGTGGTCTGCCCGCTGTGGTTCTCATAGCCCAGGATGCTGCCGAACTCGGGGGAGGAGACGGTGACGTTGCCGATCAGGCGTTCGTCGGTGCCGTGCGTCTCCACGTCCAGGATGCCGATGCCCGGGAGGACCGTGCCGAGCCGGGTCTTGAAGAATTTCCCGAAGAGCTGGTACAGCCCGCAGATTACGAGCATTGGGGTGCCGTCGTCGGCCAGTTGCTTCAGCGTGGACTCGCGCGACAGGAGGTCGTCCTGGATCACGAGCTGTCCGCTGTCCTGTCCGCCGCCGCCGACAATCAGGTCCACGTCTGCCGGGAATGGGTCACCGACGTTGTATTCGAGCAGCTCCGGTGTGTAGCCGTGCCAGCGCAGGCGCTGGGCGAGGACCAGGGCGTTGCCCCAGTCGCCGTAGATGTTCATGTCGCGCGGGTAGAGCTGCAACACGCGGATGGTTCCCTTGCTGGGGGCCGCGGAGTCGTCGGGCGGAAGTTCGTGCCCAAAGGAGAGCTCGTGCGGGGTTTCGGGGGACCGGGGGGTCATGAGACCACCTCCACTGTGGTGATTTTGGACAGCTCGCGGCGGATGGCCAGCATGGCCGTGTACGTGCAGAAGATCCGCTTTGGCTTGCCTTCGCCGCCGCGGATGAACGCTGCCAGCGCCGGCGCGATCTCCGTGTCGACGGCGCCGATGGCGACGTCGTCGTACTGCAGCCGCAGAGCCATGTCGTAGGCGCGGGAGCCGGTGAGCTGGTCCACGCCGCCGACGCGGAGGGTGTCGAATTCGACGTCCCACAGCCAGGACATGTCCCGGCCGTCCGCGTAGTTGTCGTTGATCGCGATCATCGTGGCGTACCCGGCGGCCGGGAACGATTTCAGGCCCAGCCGGAATCCGCTGGGGTTCTTGACCAGCACCAGCTCCAGCGGCAGGCCATCGACCACAAGGCTCTCGCCCCGGCCGAACGCCGGCGCCACCTTGGCCAGGGCCGTGAGCAGGCCGGCCTGGTCCGTACCGATGCCGCGGGCTCCCGAGATACCGCGGGCCAGGGTCAGGGCGGCGGCGGCATTGAAGATGTTGTAGACGCCGCGGAGCAACATCGGCGTGGTGACCGTCGCGCCGTCGTACTCGAAATCGGCGTCGTCGGGTCCCACGCGGCGCAGCACGACGTCGGCGGCCGGCCGGGCGGGGGCGGGCGGCACCGGGCTCCCCGGGGCCGCGCGCATCTCGTCGTCGTTGGGGAAGGTGCTGAGCAGGGAATCGTCCAGCCCGAAGTAGAGCACCTCCGGCCCGTCCAGGGTCTGGGCGATCCGGGCAACGCGCGGATCTTCACGGTTCAGGACCACGGTCCCGGTGGTCTTGGACGCGATGTGCTGGAGCAGTTCGGCGGTCTTGTCGATCTCGCCGAAACGGTCCAGCTGGTCGCGGAGGACATTCAGCAGGAGGCTGTACCGGGGCGGGACCTTGTTGACGAAGTGCACGGCATGCGCCTCGTCTAGTTCCAGAACCGCGACGTCGGCATCGAGCCGGCCCCGCCAGTCCACCTCGCCCAGTAGCGCCGCGGCCACGCCGCGGGTGAAGTTGCTGCCGGTGCGGTTCGTGAAGACCTTCAGTCCCTGGCTCTCCAGCAGTTCCACCACCATCTTCGTGGTGGTGGTTTTCCCGTTCGTGCCACTGACGACGGCGACCCCCTGGGGCAGCGTGGACAGTGTCCGCCGCATGAAATCGGGGTCGATTTTTTCGACCACAAGCCCGGGAAGGGCCGAGCCTCCGCCCCTGAGCCGGGAGACCCGGCGGACGAGTTTGCCGAGCGGAACGCTGAAGTAAAGCATGCTCTGTAATATATCCCAGCAGCGGCATGGAACCCGGACGGCCGGGGCTGGTGCATGCGATCTCCATGCGTACCGCACCGGCGCGGCCCATTATGCTGTGGGGATGACCACCCCCTCTTTTTCCCCTGATTCCCGCGTGGGAACAGGGCTCCGGATCGGCGTCCTGGCGCTGCAGGGCGATTTCCGTGAGCACCTTCACGCCATGGAAACCGCCGGTGCCACCGGCGTCGGGATCCGCCGCCCCGCAGAGCTTGACGGCCTGGACGGACTCATCATCCCCGGCGGCGAATCGACCACGATCGACAAGCTCTCAAGGATTTTCGGGCTCCGGGATCCGCTGCGCGAACGCATCCAGGCCGGCCTGCCCGTCTACGGCTCGTGCGCCGGGATGATCCTGCTGGCGGACCAGATCGCGGACCCGGCCACGGACCTCGCCGGGAACCCGCAGCAGACATTCGGCGGACTCGACATCACCGTCCGCCGCAACGCCTTCGGGCGGCAGCGCGAGTCCTTCGAGACGGATCTCGACTTCAGGGGGCTCGAGTTCAGCGCCGTCGCCGGGGCTGTGGCCCCGGTCCACGCCGTCTTCATCCGCGGACCCTGGGTGGAGCGCGTCGGCGACGGCGTCGAAGTCCTCGCCCAGGTGCAACCGTCCAAAGCAGGCCACCCCGAATCCCTGGACGGGACGGCTAGAATTGTTGCAGTGCGTTCCGGCAAGCTGCTGGCCACCTCCTTCCACCCGGAAGTGACGGGGGAGAAGCGCGTGCATGAACTGTTTATTCGAATGATCAGAGGGGAAGCGTAAAGCATGTCAGGCCACTCCAAATGGGCGACGACCAAGCATAAGAAGGCCATCCTTGATAGCCGCCGGGCCAAGTCGTTCGCCAAGCTGATCAAGAACATCGAAGTCGCCGCGCGCATGGGCGGTCCTGACCTGTCCGGCAACCCGGGCCTGGAACTGGCCGTCACCAAGGCCAAGAAGACCTCGGTGCCCGCTGACAATATCGACCGCGCCATCAAGCGCGGCGCCGGTCTCACCGGCGAGGTCGTGGACTACACCGAGATCATGTACGAGTGCCGCGGCCCGCAGGGCTCTGCCCTGCTGATCGAGTGCCTCACGGACAACAAGAACCGCGCCGCCTCCGAGGTCCGGCTCGCGATCTCCCGCAACGGCGGCACGATCGCCGATCCCGGGTCGGTCAGCTACCTCTTCAGCCGCAAGGGCGTCGTCTCGCTGCCCAAGAACGGCCTCAGCGAGGACGACGTGCTGATGGCAGTCCTCGACGCCGGGGCCGAGGAAGTCAAGGACAATGGCGAGACCTTCGAGATCCACTCCGAGCCGACCGACCTCCAGGCCATCCGCGATGCCCTCAAGGAGGCCGGAATCGAGTACGACACCGATGAGGCCGAGTTTGTTCCGTCGATGCAGGTGCCACTGGACCTCGAGGCCGCGAAGAAGTTCATGAAGCTGGTGGACGCTTTGGAAGAACTCGACGACGTCCAGAACGTCTACAGCAACGCCGACCTCAGCGACGAAGTGCAGGCCGCACTGGAAGCCGAGTGACTCGCTCACGCAGCTGTGATTTTGAGGCCCGGTCTTGACCCTGCGCGTCCTGGGGGTTGACCCGGGCCTCACCCGTTGCGGGATCGGCGTCGTCGACGTCGAAAGGAACCGGAGGGCCACCATGGTGGCCTTCGGTGTGGTGGGAACGTCCCCGGAGGAGAGCCTGGACCAGCGGCTGCTGGTCATCGCCACGTCTATCGACGAGTGGCTCGACCAGTACGAACCGCACGTCCTCGCCGTCGAGCGGGTCTTCTCCCAGCTCAACGTCAGCACGGTCATGGGCGTAGCGCAGGCCTCCGGCGTGGTCATTGCGGCCGCCGCGCGGCGCGGCATCCCGGTGGCGCTTCACACCCCGTCCGAGGTCAAGGCCGCCGTGACGGGAAGCGGGACCTCGAACAAGGACGCGGTCACGAAGCTGGTGACCAAGATCCTCCGGCTGGACGCGCCCCCGCGCCCGGCCGACGCCGCCGACGCCCTGGCACTGGCCATTACCCACGCCTGGCGGGCCGGCAGCGGCGCCGCAGTAGCGACGACGGGGCCGGGCAGCCAGTCTCTCACTCCGGCCCAGCGGGCGTGGGCGGACGCGGAGGCAAAAGCGCGCCGTGCGCGCTGAATGTCGGGCTCGCTTGCTAGGGTATTCGTAGATATGTTCGGATAGCAGGGTTTCCCTCTTATCTGTTCGCTGTCTAGAGATTCCCTTTCTATTTATTCGCTGTTGCCTTTCGCTGTAGACCCAGGAGCCCGGCCTTGATCAGTTTTCTTCGCGGAACCGTAGCGCATGTAGGCCTGTCCTCCGCCGTTATCGACCTCAACGGCGCCGGCATGAGCGTCAACGCCACCCCGCAGACCCTCAGCGGGCTGCGGGTGGGGGATGAGGGGAAGCTCTTCACGTCCCTGATCGTGCGGGAAGACTCGCTGACATTGTTCGGTTTCGCCAGCGATGACGAACGTGATGTGTTCGACATCCTGCTCAGCGTCAGCGGCGTCGGTCCCCGTCTGGCCTTGGCCGTTCTGGCCGTCCACGAGCCGGAAGCCATCCGGGTTGCCGCCCACTCCGGCGACGGCAAGGCCTTCACGAAGGTCCCCGGAATAGGACCGAAGGTGGCCGGCCGAATCGTGCTGGAACTCGCCGGCAAGCTCGTGCCGCACGGCACCGCCGGCGCACCGGCCTCCGCAGCGGTTTCCGCGGAATCCGTCTGGAAGCCGCAGGTCGTCGCCGCAATGACAAGCCTCGGCTGGTCCGAAAAGGATGCCACGGCCAGCATCGACAAATCCCTGGCCGATTCCCCAGACCTGGCCGCTAACGGCAACGTGGCGGAGATCCTCCGCGCGACGCTGCGCTGGCTGGGCCAGGACGGCGCCCGCGCCGGAAACCGGGTAGGCGCGCGTGGCTGAGCCATCGATTACCGCCGGGGGAGAGGAACCGGAGGAGCGGGTCATCGAAGCCGCCCTGCGGCCCAAGAACCTGCACGACTTCGTGGGCCAGCACCGGGTCCGCAAGCAACTTTCCCTCGTCCTGGAGGCCTCGCGGATGCGCGGCCGCAGCGCGGACCACGTGCTCCTCTCCGGCCCTCCCGGCCTGGGCAAGACCACGCTGTCCATGATCATCGCCGCCGAAATGAACGTCCCGCTGCGGATCAGCAGCGGCCCGGCCATCCAGCACGCGGGCGACCTCGCGGCCATCCTGTCCTCGCTCTCTGAGGGCGAGGTCCTGTTCCTCGACGAAATCCACCGGATGTCGCGGCCGGCCGAGGAAATGCTGTACATGGCGATGGAGGATTTCCGCGTCGACATCGTCGTCGGCAAGGGCGCGGGCGCCACCGCCATCCCGCTTGAACTGCCGCCCTTCACACTGGTGGGCGCCACCACGCGGGCCGGCTTGCTTCCCGGGCCGCTCCGGGACCGCTTCGGTTTCACCGGCCACCTCGAGTTTTATTCGGTCGAAGAGCTGGAACTGGTCCTGCGCCGCTCGGCCGGCCTGCTGGACCTGAAGGTCAACTCGGCCGGTTTCAGCGAGATTGCCGGCCGGTCACGGGGCACGCCGCGCATCGCCAACCGGCTCCTGCGCCGGGTCCGGGACTGGGCACTCGTTCACGGCATCGAGCAAATTGATGCCCGGGCGGCGTCCGCGGCCCTGGACATGTATGAGGTAGATAAGCGTGGCCTGGACCGGCTGGACCGTGCCGTTCTCGAGGCCCTCATCACCAAGTTCGGTGGCGGGCCCGTGGGGCTGTCCACGCTCGCGATCGCCGTCGGCGAGGAAACGGAGACCGTGGAAACGGTTGCCGAGCCCTACCTGGTGCGGGAGGGGCTGCTGGGCCGGACGCCGCGCGGCCGCATTGCCTTGGCACCGGCCTGGACACACCTGGGCTTCGCCGTGCCTGCCGGCGTCTTCAGCCAGGATCCTCTGGAGCTGTTCCAGGCCCAAGAGCTGGCCGACGAGCTTGGCGATGAACCGGGCGAGGGCCCCCAGGGCGAATCCGGCGGTGGCCTGGCTGAGAAAACCGGTCCCCAGCGGATCAGAAATAGCCGCTAGCACCGTACTTTCAGCTTTTCCCTTTAGACTGGTATGACGCTCGGCACGTTCGGGTTTTGTTTCCGTGGGCGGAGAGCAGGTAGCCGCCGGCGGTTTGGGGATGGTCTCTCTGCCAGCTTGCTGTGCAGACCTCTGCCCGCGCCGCCCGGAGCAAACGGACGTTGCTGAAAAACAGCTATGCAAGTACAGAACGGAACAATCCCTGTGTTCGGACTTATTTCTGCCCAGACCCAGCCGCAGGCCGGCGGCGGCATCGACATCATGACGATTCTCCTTTTCGTCCTGCTCGGACTTTTCGTCTTCATGATGTTCCGCCGCAACAAGAAGACCCAGCAGCAGCAGGCCCAGCTTCAGTCCAAGTTTGAGCCCGGGGTGGAGGTCATGACGAGCTTCGGGCTGTTCGGCCGGATCGTCAACATCGATGAGGCCGAGAACAAGGTCACTCTTGAGCTTTCCCCGGGGAACACCGCCACCGTGCACCGCCAGGCCGTCACCAAAATTGTGGAGCCGGTTGTCGCGGCCGAGGAGCCGTCGGTTGTTCCCGATGACGCTTCGTCGCTGACCACTGACAAGCTGGGCGCTGAGAGCACGGATGGCAGCACTCCTGTCCAAGACGCACCGCGCATTGAAACTCCGGAGGAAACCCTGCGCCGCCTCAACGACGAAGGCAAAAAAGACAGCTAGTCTGCCTAACTGAGCTATCCCGCGAAGCAACGGTTGCGGGCATCCGTCGGCGGGGGCCAAGAGCCCGCGCCGGCGGATCCGCCGTAAATAATAGAAAGATCGACAATGGCACGAACTGGCCCCAAATACTCAGCCATCAGGATGCTGGTCTGGCTCGGCGTACTCATCGCCGCCATGACTGCTGTCCTGGCAGGCGGCACGATTGCCGGCCAGGCGGGCTGGGCTCCAAAGCTCGCTCTGGACCTTGAAGGCGGCACCCAGATGATCCTGGCGCCCAAGGTTGAGGGCGGTTCGGGTATTACCGAAGACCAGCTCAACCAGGCCGTGGCGATCATCCGCCAGCGCGTGGACGGCTCCGGTGTCGCGGAAGCGGAAATCAGCACCCAGTCCGGCCGCAACGTCGTCGTCAGCCTCCCGGGTACTCCTGCCAAGGAAACCCGTGCGCTGATCCAGGCCTCCGCCGACATGAACTTCCGCCCGGTTATCCAGACTGGCCCCGGCGCAGCCGTCCCCGCTGCGTCCCGGACCCCGGAGGCCCAGCTGCCGAAGCCGACGGCGGCACCCGCCAACAGCAGCGACGAGAACTGGGTTACCCCCGAGATTTACAAGCAGTTCGAGGCGCTCGACTGCGACAACCCCTCCCAGGACAAGCAGCAGCGCTCCGATCCGACCAAGCCGCTGGTGACCTGTGAGCCGGCGTCGGCCAACTCGCCGGCCATCAAGTACATCCTTGGTCCGGTTGAAGTAAAGGGCTCGAACATCAAGTCCTCCTCGTTCCAGCTGCAGCGCGGCGCCCAGGGCGCCGTGACCAACGAATGGGCCGTCAATATCCAGTTCGACGACCAGGGCACTGCCAAGTTCAAGGAAGTCACCGAGCGCCTGTACCAGTTCTACGCCGCCGGCGGCGGCCAGACCGGCTCGGATCCCAAGGCCCAGTTCGCCATCGTCCTGGACGACCAGGTCATCTCCGCCCCGCGTTCCCTCGCCGTCATCACCGACGGCCGGCCGCAGATCACCGGCGGCTTCACCGAGGAATCGGCCAAGGCCCTCTCCGACCAGCTCCGTTTCGGTGCACTGCCGATCAGTTTCGAAATCCAGAGCGAACAGCAGATCTCGGCAACCCTCGGCGGGGAACAGCTCCGCATGGGCATGCTGGCCGGCCTGATCGGCCTCCTGCTGGTTGTGGTCTACTCGCTGTTCCAGTACCGCGCCCTTGGCCTCGTGACCGTGGCATCGCTCGTGATCGCCGGGGTGCTGACGTTCCTGGCCATCGCCATCCTCGGCTGGACCGAAAACTACCGGCTGTCGCTCGCCGGTGTCGCAGGCCTGATCGTGGCCATCGGCCAGACAGCGGACTCGTTCATCGTCTACTTCGAACGCATCCGTGATGAGCTCCGCGAGGGCCGCGGCCTCGTCTCGGCTGTGGAAAACGGCTGGAAGCGGGCCAAACGCACCATCCTCGCCTCCAAGGCCGTCAACCTCCTCGCCGCCGTCGTGCTGTTCTTCGTGGCGGTGGGCAACGTCCGCGGCTTCGCGTTCACCCTTGGCCTCACCGCGATTGCCGACCTCATCGTGGTGTTCATGTTCACCCATCCCACCCTGCAGCTGCTGGCACGGACCAAGTTCTTCGGCGAAGGCCACAGGTTCTCGGGTCTGGACCCGAAGCGCCTGGGTGCCGTCCCGCTGTACCGGGGTGCCGGCCGGGTCCGCACCCCGGAGGACAAGCCCGTGGCAGTGGTGCGCGCGAAGAACACCGGCGCCGCCGCCGAGGCAGAACGCCGGATGACCATCGCAGAACGCCGTCTCGCCGAAAAGCAGGACCAGGCAAAACAGGCACAGCTCGCCGGTACCTCCAAGAGCGCGTCCAAGGAGGGCAAGTAAATGGTCAACTTCTCAACGTTCGGCAATGAGCTGTACTCGGGCAAGCGCTCGTACAACTTCGTCGGCAAGAGGAAACTGTGGTTCCTGATTGCCGGGATCGCCGTCGCCCTCTCAATCCTGATCCCGGTCGCCAAGGGTGGTTTCAACCTCGGCATCGAGTTCCGCGGCGGCTCCGAATTCACCGTCTCCAACGTCAAGACAACCGATGCGTCCCTCGGCGAGAAGGCCGTCAATGACGTCGTGGCGGGATCCGTTCCGCGTGTGGCTAACGTTGCCGGCACCACCATGCGCATCCAGACGGACAAGCTCTCCGACGATGAGACGCTGCAGATCAAGGACGGCCTCACCAAGGCCTACGGCGTCACGGATAACGAGGTCACCTCAACGTTCGTCGGCCCCACCTGGGGTGCGGACGTCACGAAGCAGGCACTGATGGGCCTGGCAATCTTTGTGGGCCTGGCCGCTGTGCTGATGGCGCTCTACTTCCGGACTTGGAAGATGTCGCTCTCGGCACTGGTCGGCATGGCGGTCACGATGTTCATGACCGCCGGTATTTACGGCCTCAGTGACTTCGAGGTGACGCCGTCGGCCATCATCGGCTTCCTCACGGTGCTCAGCTATTCGCTGTACGACACCGTGGTGGTGTTCGACAAGATCCGGGAGAACACCGCGGACATCCAAGCCTCCACCCGGCGCACCTTCGCCGAAGAGGTCAACCTCGCCATCAACCAGACCTTGGTCCGGTCCATCAACACCATGGTGGTGGCCATCCTGCCGGTCGGCGCGATCCTCTTCATCGGTGCCGGGTTGCTCGGTGCCGGAACGCTGCGGGACCTGTCCCTGGCGCTGTTCGTGGGCATCCTGGTGGGCACGGCCGCGACAATCTTCATTGCGGCGCCGCTGTACGCCGCGTTGCGGCAGGGCGAACCTGACCTGGTCAAGCAGGCCAAGCGGGTCGAACAGAGGCGCGCAGAAGCGGCAGCCAAGGCCACATCGGCGGCGTCGCCCGCTACGGCCTGAGCTCCGCCACTTCCGTTAGCCAGCCCAGCAGACGGGCCGGAGACCGTCCATTTCGACGGCCTCCGGCCCGTCGCCGTACTCCGGCCGGTTACAAAAGTATCCTGCTGCGGGAATACACTTGAATAATTGACCGGTCGCGAGAGGTGCTCCATTGGAAGAACGTTCGACGCCGGTGCCGGAGGCACCTGCGGACAAGGGCCAAGGCCAGGGTTCTCAGACTGACCTGGTGGTTCCCGGACGTCCCGATGTTCCCGTACAGGTCGACAATTCGCACGCCCGACCGACGTTTCCTGGCCGGCGCGAACGCACGAGGTCGCGCCTTGCCCGGCTGACCGGCCGCGGTGCCCCGGCGTACTCGCCGATCCTGGAGCCGTTGCTGCGCACGGTCCGTGCCAACAACCCCAAAGAGGATTTCGACCTCATCCAGCGCGCCTTCGTGGTGGCCGAGCGCTGCCACCGGGGCCAGAAGCGCAAGAGTGGGGACCCGTACATTACCCACCCGGTGGCGGTGGCCACCATTCTCGCCGAACTCGGCCTCAGCGGCACCACCCTGGCCGCAGCCCTGCTGCACGACACCGTCGAGGACACCTCCTACACTCTGGCCGACCTGAAGGCCGAGTTCGGCCCCGAAGTGGCCATGCTGGTGGACGGCGTCACCAAACTGGACAAGGTCAGCTTCGGTGAGGCGGCCCAGTCCGAGACCGTGCGCAAGATGGTCGTGGCCATGGCCAAGGACATCCGCGTCCTGATGATCAAACTCGCCGACCGTCTCCATAATGCCCGCACGTGGCGCTTCGTCTCGGCTGAGTCCTCGGCCCGCAAGGCGCGCGAAACCCTGGAGATCTTCGCGCCTCTGGCCCACCGGCTCGGCATGAACACCATCAAATGGGAGCTGGAGGACCTGTCCTTCGCTGCTCTGTATCCCAAAGTGTACGAGGAAATCGTGCGGATGGTGGGGGACCGGACCCCGGAGCGGGAAAAGAACCTGTCGGTCATCCGCAACCAGATCACCGAGGACCTCCGGGCGGCGAAGATCAAGGCCACCATCACCGGACGGCCAAAGCACTACTACTCGATCTACCAGAAGATGATCGTCCGCGACAAAGACTTTGACGACATCAACGACCTCATGGGCGTCCGCGTCCTGGTTGATTCAGTCCGGGACTGTTATGCGGCCCTGGGCGCGATGCACTCGCGCTGGAACCCCCTGCCCGGGCGGTTCAAGGACTACATCGCAATGCCCAAGTTCAACATGTACCAGTCGCTGCACACGACGGTGATCGGTCCTGGCGGCAAGCCGGTGGAAATCCAGATCCGCACCCACGAAATGCACCGGCGGGCCGAGTACGGCGTCGCCGCGCACTGGAAGTACAAGGACCAGCCGAACCGGACGGCCGCCGGCCCCGGCAGCCCCCGCGACGGCGACATGGGCTGGCTGCGCTCCCTCGTGGACTGGCAGCAGGAGACGTCGGACCCCGGCGAGTTCCTTGACTCCCTGCGCTTTGAAATCAACGCCCGCGAAGTGTTCGTCTTCACCCCCAAGGGTGAGGTCATGGCCCTGCCTGCCGGGTCCACGCCCGTGGACTTCGCCTATGCCGTGCACACCGAGGTGGGCCACCGGACGATCGGCGCGCGCGTCAACGGCAAGCTCGTTCCGCTCAACAGCGAACTGAACCACGGCGACTGGGTGGAGATCTTCACCTCCAAGGCTGAAGGCGCCGGTCCCAGCCAGGACTGGCAGCACTTCGTCAAGAGCGCCCGGGCCCGGAACAAGATCAGGCAATGGTTCAGCAAGGAACGCCGCGAGGAAGCGATTGACCGCGGTAAGGACCTGCTGACCAAGGCGATGCGGAAGCAAAACCTCCCGCTGCAGCGGCTCATGACCCACGACGCCCTCGCTGCGATCGCTGAGGACTTCAAGTATGCCGACATCTCCGGGCTCTACGCCGGCGTGGGCGACGGCCATACCTCCGCGCAGTCCGTTATGGAACGCCTGGTGGAGAGCCTCGGCGGAAACGAGCACCCGGACGACGCCCTCACCGAAGTCTCCATTCCCACCCAGGTCAGCAAGGCCCGATTCTCCGATTCCGGCGTAGTTGTCCGCGGCGTGGACGATGTCTGGGTGAAGCTGGCCCGGTGCTGCACGCCGGTGCCGCCGGACCCGATCCTTGGCTTCGTCACGCGCGGCTCCGGCGTCTCCGTGCACCGGACGGACTGCACGAACGTTAGCGGTCTGATGGGTCAGCCGGACAGGATTGTGGAAGTGGACTGGGCGCCCACACAGGCGAGCGTCTTCCTCGTGGAGATCCAGGTCGAAGCGCTGGACCGCAAGTCGCTGCTTTCCGACGTCACCCGCGTACTGTCGGAAAACCACGTCAACATCCTGGCGGCCAGTGTCCACACGTCCACGGACCGCGTGGCGATCTCGAAGTTTGCGTTCGAGATGGGCGATCCCAAGTACCTCAGCCATGTGCTCAGTGCAGTCCGCAGGATTGACGGCGTCTTCGATGTGTACCGCACCACCGGGAACCGCCGCCGCAGTTAGCCGGGCCCAGTCCGGCCCGTGTGGCCTGGCCCTGTTCGCGCCACGGCACCCAGCCCCGCTAGCCGGCCGCATCGGGCGGCGGCTGTGCGACGAGTGCGGCGAGCTTCGCCAGCGCCGCCCGTTTGTGCGGAACGCGCGGGCTGGCTTCGACCGCAACCCTGAGCAGCCGGAGACGTACGCCCAGCTCGGGACGGGCCAGTAGCGCCTTGAGAGCCGGCACGGCCCGCTCAGCTTCCACATGCAACGCCACGTCCACGGCCGTGCGCAGCGGGCTGGACACCATCAGGCCTCCCATGCTCACGACGTCGAACGGCCCCAGCCGAACTTCGTGGAAGGTGCAGCCGCGCACTGACCTCAGACTGGAAATCCGCCGGTTGGCGTCAACCAGCAGCGCCAGACGGTCCGGCTCGGCGGCGCAACCGTAGATCCAGGCCGCGGTCATTCGTCCCGCCACGACCCGCTGCCGGATCGCCGGCGCCACTGCCAGGGACGCGGCGCGGGCGCGCAGCTGCGGACTGGCATGCGCGCCGGGTGGCAGGTAGCCCCGCTGATACAGCTGCGTCAGCACGCCGTCGGCGGCCATCGACTGCAGCTCCGGCCAGGAGAACAGTGCGCCGGGGGAGTAGAGCTCGCAGTGCTCCGGCCCCGGTCCCGGAGCGCGCTGGCCCGAACCCCGCTGGCCCGAACCAGGCGGCCCGGAAAGTCCGGCGGGAGCGCGGGGCATGTGTACCATCCCGCCATCGTTCCGGGTTCCCCGGACATGGAACAAGCCCCATTCCGGTCATGTGGATAACCGAAACGGGGCCTGGACTGACTTTCTGGTGTGCCGCGTGCCTAGGAGAGCTCGCTCGCTGAGCGCTCGAGCTGCTCGAGCCAGGCCTGGCGTGCCTCAAGGGCCTCCCGGGCTGCCTTGATCTTGCGCTCGTCGCCGGCCTTCTCCGCCTTGGCCAGGTCTTCCTTGAGACCGGCAATGGCGGTTTCGAGCTGGGTCAAGGCGCTGTTGGTGCGCGCCTTCGTCTCCGGGTTGGAGCGCTTCCAGTTTTCGTCCTCGGCCTGGCGGACGGCGTCCTCCACCTTCCGCAGGCCAGCTTCGACGCGGCCCATGTCGGCGCGCGGAACCTTGCCGGCTTCTTCCCAGCGGTCCCGGATGGACTGCAGCGCCTTCTTGGCCGCCGAAAGGTCCTTGATCGGCAGGAGCTCGTTGGCCTCCACCAGGAGCGCTTCCTTCACCACCAGGTTGGCACCGTATTCCTGGTCGATCTCGTCGTTGGCTGCCTGCCGGTTGGTGAAGAAGACGTCCTGGGCGGCGCGGAAGCGGGCCCACAGGGCGTCGTCGTCCTTGCGGCTGGCGCGCGGGGAAGCCTTCCACTCGTCCATCAGGCGGCGGTACTCGCCGGCGGCAAAGCCCCAGTCGGTTGAGGAAGAAAGTGCCTCGGCTTCGGCGATCAGCTTCTCTTTTGCAGCCTTGGCTGCCGAATTGGTGCTGTCCAGCTGGGAGAAGTAGGCGCGGCGGTGCCGGTCAAACACCGTGCGGGCGGCACGGAACCGCTTCCACAACGCGTCCTCGTTGCTGCGGCCCAGCCGGACTCCACTCTTCTGAGCGGTCTTCCAGCTCTCGAACAGTTCGTTCATCCGCGCGCTGGAGGTCTTCCACTGGATCTGTGCGGGATCGTGGCCGGCAATTTCCTCTGCCTCGGCCACGATGGCCTCGCGGGCGGCAAGCTCGGCGGCGCGAACGGCGTCGTGCTCGGCCTTCTCAGCCTTTTCAAGCTCGCCGATCTGCGTCACCAGTGCGTCCAGCCGGGCCTCGGCGGAGCGGAAGTCGCCCACCATGTTCCGCTCGGCGAGCTGCTCGCGCAGGTGCGTGACGGTCTTCTGCATGTCCGCGGTGGGGGCCTTAGAACTCACGCGCTGTTCCAGCAGGACGATCTGGGCCACGACGTCGTCGAACTTCCGGGCAAAGTAGCCCAGGGCCTCGTCGGCGCTGACTCCCGGGTACTGGCCGACGGGGTATTCCGTGCCGTCAACGGTCAGGAAGACATGGCCGTCGCCTTCAACACGGCCCCAGCGGGCTGCTTCCGCCAGTGAGGCTGCGGAGGACACTGCCACCGGCGCGGGAGCCGGGGCGGCCGAAGACGGCTTGGCCTTCGGCCGGGCAGCAAACGCTGCCGGGCTCGGCGCGGGACGCGCGGCCGAAGAGGGGGCCGGCGCCGGAGCAGCAGGAGCCTCGGCTTTAGCAACAGGCTCGGCGGCCGGTTCGGCTGGCGTCTCCGCCGCTGCTGCTTCTGGCGTCTCCGCCGCTGCTGCCTCGGCGGGCGCTTCGGGCGCCGCTGCCTCAGTGGGCTCTGCGGGCTCGCTGGCCTCGGCGGGCTCCGCCGCTTCAGCGCGTTCCGCGGGTACGGCGTCGTCTGCGGCGGCCGGGGCTGCCGCAGTCTCGCCGGCAGCGTCTACTGCAGCACCTGCATTCTCGGCAGGGGTTGCCTCGGCTTCGGTTTCGTTGGCAGCTGCTGTTGCCAATGTTTCGTCGGATTTCTGACTGTCTGTCACCGCTAGAAGTCTTTCGCTTGGAGGGAAATACCGGGACCACGGCCTTCAGGGCCGCAGCTGGTTACTTCAGTGAGAACGAGTCTATCGTGACTGGTTCCGCAGGTGCGCCGTCGGTGGCGTTGGCGCCGGGCTTCAGTCCGGCGGCGGCAATCCCGCTCACCACGTCGAGCCCCGAGGTCACCTTGCCCACCACCGTGTAGCCGCCGGCGGCATCCGCCGGAATGACGGTGTCCTTGTACACAACGAAGAACTGCGTGCCGTTGCTGTTGGCGTTCCCGCTGGCCCGGGCCACGGCGATCGTTCCGGCGGGGTATTTGTTGTCCGCCGGGGTGTTTTCCAGCGGGCCCCACATGTAGCTCGGGTCGCTGCTGCCGTCTCCGGCCTTGGAACCGCACTGCAGGACGCCAAAGTTCTCTGCAGTGGTCAGCCGGTGGCAGCTGAGGCCCTTGTAGAAGTTTTGGTCGGCGAGGGATTTGAAGACCGCCGCGGCCTGCGGGGCCTTCGTGCCATCGAGTTCGACGCCGAGCGCGCCGCGGTTCAGCTTGAGTTCGCCCGTGAAGGTCTTCCCTGCGGCGGTTTCCGGCTTGGGGATGTTCGCGGCATTGGTGGGGGCAGCTGTCGGTGTGGCGGACGCTGACGGGCTCTGGAGCCCCTCCTGCACCGCCGCGAACTCTTCCTCGGTGGGGTTGGAGGCGAAGATGGTGAGCTGCAGGACCAGGGCCAGGCCGATCGCCGCGGCGCCGGCACTGATGGCCAGGACGTTGTCGCGCCTGCGGCGCTTGTCCTGGTCCCGGCGCAGGCCGCGCCTGGCCTCCATCTGCTGGACGCGACGCTTCGCCTCGCGTGCGCTGCGTGAACTGGCCGCCAAAGGTCCTCCTGGTTGTATGGCCGCTACCGTGCCGGGCCGTAGGCGCCGTTGCGGTAGCAGCAGCAAGCTGCCGGCACTCCCGCCGGGGCCGGCTCCGTTGGAAGAAGCGGGCGCCGAACGCATAAACTGACTGCCGCACACAGTTTATGCACGACTGGCCGGTCCGCCGCTTATCTTCGTTACGTTTCGACAGATGAATGCCGCGTAGGGACCGTGCCCGAAGATACTGCAGTAGCAACGAGATACCGCAGTAGTAACCAGAGGAGAAAATTTCACCATGGCACGCACAGCCTCCCTGTCAGGATTCCCCGAGTGGCTTCCCGAGGAGCGGCTGGTGGAACTCCATGTGCTGGACACGCTGCGCCGGACGTTCGAGCTCCATGGTTTCTCCTCGATCGAGACCCGCGCCGTGGAAACAGTGGGCCAGTTGCTGCGCAAGGGCGAAATCGACAAAGAGGTCTACGGGCTGAGCCGGCTCCAGGAAGAGGAGGCGGACACGGTGCCCCGCACCGACCCGCATGCCCTTGCACTGCACTTCGACCTCACCGTGCCCTTCGCCCGGTACGTCGTGGAAAACGCCGGCTACCTGGCCTTCCCGTTCCGCCGCTACCAGATCCAGAAGGTCTGGCGCGGCGAACGTCCCCAGGAGGGGCGGGCCCGGGAGTTCACCCAGGCGGACATCGACGTCGTCGGCGACGGCGCGCTGCCGTTCCGCTACGACGTTGAAATCGCGCTCGTGATCGCGGAGGCGCTCAATGCGCTGCCCATCCCCGATTTCCTGCTGCGGATCAACAACCGCAAACTGGCCGAGGGCTTCTACACCGGGATCGGACTCACGGACACCGCGGGCGTTCTGCGCAGCATCGACAAACTCGAGAAGGTCGGGCCCGCGAAGGTGGCCGAGTTGCTCAAGGAGGAACTCGGCGCCACTGACGATCAGGCGCAGGCCGCCCTGAAGCTCGCCAGCATCCGTACCCAGGACACGTCCTTCGTGGAGCAGGTCCGGGCGCTGGGCGTCACCAATGAGCTGCTGGAGGAAGGCCTGAACGAGCTGGAGCAAGTCATTGCGGCGGCCGTCCAGCACGCCCCGGGAAGAGTGGTAGCCGATCTCAGCATCGCCCGCGGCCTGGACTATTACACAGGCACCGTGGTGGAAACCGTGCTGGTGGGGCACGAGCAGCTGGGCTCGATCTGCTCCGGCGGCCGCTACGACGCGCTGGCCAGCAAGGGCAACCGCAAATTCCCCGGCGTCGGCCTCTCCATCGGTGTGACCCGCCTGGTGTCACGGATCCTGAGCCAGGATCTTGCCAAGGCCACGCGCTCCGTGCCCACCGCCGTGCTGGTGACGCTGAACAACGACGACAGCTGGGGGGCGGCACAGGATGTCGCGGCGCAGCTGCGGGGCCGGGGCATCGCCACGGAGGTCGCCGCGAAGGCCGAGAAGTTCGGCAAGCAGATCAAGTTCGCCGACCGGCGCGGCATTCCGTTTGTCTGGTTCACGGACGACGACGGCAAGCACCAGGTCAAGGACATCCGCACGGGCGAGCAGTACGACGCCGACCCGGACGCGTGGATGCCCTCCGAGGAGGACCTGCACGTGCGCGTGACCGCCGCGCGCTAGTTGTTCCCGGGAGTCCTGTTCGCTCGGGGAGTCCTGGTGTTTTCCCGGTTCCTGCGCACCCGCAGGACGAGGAACCGCCCGGCCAACCCGGCGGCCAGTACCCCCGCCATGACCAGCATGGAGGCCGGCGGCAGGGTGACGGCCAGGACCAGGCAGCCGAGGAAGCCCAGCACATTGAGCCAGCGCGGCGCATGCCAGGGCCGTCCGGACAGGGTGAAGGCCGCGGCGTTGGTCACGGCGTAATAGATCAGCACCCCGAAGCTGGAAAATCCGACCACGGTCATCACGTCGGTGCTCAGCAGCAGGACGACGGCGGCGGCGACGGCCAGTTCCGCGACCACCGGGACGGTGTGGGTGCCGCCCAGCCTGGCCAGCGGGGCCGGCAGGTCACGTTCCCGGGCCATCGCCAGGGTGGTCCTGCCGACCCCGGTGATCAGGGCCAGCAGCGCGCCCAGGCAGCCGGCCGCCGCCCCGGCCTGGACGAAGGGAAGGCCGACGCTGAGCTGCGAGACTGCCACCGCGTCCAGCAGCGGCGCCGTCGAACCCGCCAGCTGCTGGGGCGGCAGGTGCCATTGCAGCACAGCGGCCAGGCCGAAGTAGATCACGAAGGCGCCGGCCAGCCCGGCCAGGATGGCCCGCGGGATGGTGCGCGCCGGGTCCTTGACCTCCTCACCCAGGGTGGCGATCCGTGCATAGCCCGCGAAGGCGAAGAACATCAGCCCGGCCGCGGACAGGACGCCCCAGCCGCCGGCGGGCGCGGCAGGGTACGCCGGTGCCGCCGACACCGCGGGGGCGCCCTCCGGGTGCGGGCCCAGCAGCGACGCCACGGCGACGAAGACGAGCGTGGCCAGCACTACGGCGAGCAGGACCCTGGTCAGCAGCGCGGTCCGGGTGATCCCGAGGAGGTTAACCCCGGTGAGAACCACGACGGCGGCGACCGCCAGTGGCGTGGCGTAGGCCGGCGCGACGTAGTGCCCGAACGTCAGCGCCATCGCCGCGCAGGACGCCGTCTTGCCCGTCACAAATCCCCAGCCCGCAATGAAGCCGGGCCACTCGCCCAGCTGCCGGCGCCCATAGACATAGGTACCGCCGCTGGCAGGGTATTTGGCCGCCAGCTGCGCCGACGCGACGGCGTTGCAGTAGGCGATGACGCCGGCGACGGCCACGGCGAGGGTCATCAGCTGCCCGGCCAGGGCGGCGGCGGGGGAGAACACGACGAACACGCCGGCGCCGAGCATGGAACCCAGGCCGATTGCCGTGGAATCAAACACGCCGAGCCGGCGCTGCAGCCGCTGGTGCGGCCGCTGCGGGGCTGGCCCGTCACCGGGCTGGGTTCCGTTGTGCCGGGTTGCCATGGCGGGAGGGGCCTTTCCAACGGGTAAACTCAAACGGGATCGTTCCTGAAGCGATCCTAATGAGTTTTGAACATCGCTTTTTTGAACACGGTTTCTTGAACATCGTTTTCAACGTCACTTTTGATTTTCCGCTGAAAGGAATGCTGTGCTGCGCACACATGACCTCGGATCGCTTCGCTCCGAGCACATTGGACAAACCGTAACCCTCGCCGGCTGGGTCGGCCGGCGTCGTGACCACGGTGGTGTCGCATTCGTTGACCTGCGCGACGCGTCCGGCGTCGCCCAGGTTGTGGTCCGCGAAGAAGAGGTCTTCCACGGCCTGCGCAACGAGTACGTGCTGCAGATTATCGGCACGGTCTCCCAGCGCCCCGCGGGCAACGAGAACCCGGCGCTTCCCACCGGCGAGATCGAGGTCATGGCCGAGAAGGTCACCATCCTCAACACCTCTGATCCGCTGCCGTTCCAGATCGACGAGCACGTTGAGGTGGGCGAGGAAGCGCGCCTGAAGCACCGCTACCTGGACCTGCGCCGCCCCGGCCCCGCCCGCAACCTGCGCCTGCGTTCGGAAGCCAACCGCGTGGCCCGCGAGCTGCTCCACCAGGACGGCTACGTGGAGATCGAAACCCCCACGCTGACCCGTTCGACGCCGGAAGGCGCCCGCGACTTTGTGGTCCCCGCACGCCTCGCGCCCGGTTCCTGGTATGCGCTGCCGCAGTCCCCGCAGCTGTTCAAGCAGCTCCTGCAGGTGGGCGGCTTCGAAAAGTACTACCAGATTGCCCGCTGCTACCGCGATGAGGACTACCGGGCGGACCGCCAGCCGGAATTCACGCAGCTGGACATCGAGGCCAGCTTCGTGGATCAGGACGACATCATCAGCCTGGGCGAGAACATCGTCAAAGCTCTGTGGAAGCTGATCGACGTCGAGATTCCGACGCCGATCCAGCGCATCACTTACCACGACGCCATGGCCCGCTACGGCTCGGACAAGCCGGACCTGCGCTTCGGCCAGGAGCTCACCGAGCTGACCGAATTCTTCAAGGACACCAACTTCGGTGTCTTCAAGGCGCCCTACGTCGGTGCCGTCGTCATGCCCGGCGGCGCCTCCCAGGCCCGCCGAGCCCTCGACGCCTGGCAGGAATGGGCCAAGCAGCGCGGCGCCAAGGGCCTGGCGTACGTCCTGTACAAGGAAGACGGCGAGCTCGCCGGTCCCGTCGCCAAGAACCTCACCGACGCCGAGCGTGCGGGCCTCGCCGACGCCGTCGGTGCCGAGCCCGGTGACTGCATCTTCTTCGCAGCCGGCGAGAAGACCCCGTCCCGTGCGCTTCTCGGCGCTGCCCGTGTGGAGATCGGCCACCGTACCGGCCTCATCAACCCGGCTGACTGGGCCTTCTGCTGGGTCGTGGACGCGCCGATGTTCGAACCGGCCGCCGCGGCGGTTGCCTCCGGCGACGTCGCCGTCGGCGCCGGGCAGTGGACCGCCGTGCACCACGCGTTCACCTCGCCCAAGCCCGAGTTCATGGATTCCTTCGACACGGATCCCGAGTCGGCACTGTCCTACGCCTACGACATCGTCTGCAACGGCAACGAAATCGGCGGCGGCTCGATCCGTATCCACGAGCGCGACGTCCAGGAACGGGTCTTCGAGCTCATGGGCCTGGACAAGGCAGACGCGCAGACCAAGTTCGGCTTCCTCTTGGAGGGCTTCAAGTTCGGCGCCCCTCCGCACGGCGGCATCGCGTTCGGCTGGGACCGGGTTGTTGCCCTGCTGGCTGGCGTGGATTCCATCCGTGACGTCATCGCGTTCCCGAAGTCCGGCGGCGGCTACGACCCCCTGACCCAGGCTCCCGCTCCCATCACGGCGCAGCAGCGCAAGGAAGCCGGCGTCGATTTCAAGCCGGAGGCTGCCAAGAAGAAGCCCGAGGACGGCAAGAACTAAGCCGGCAGCATCAGCATGAGCAGCAGGGGCTCCCCGGGCAACCGGAGAGCCCCTGCTGCTGTCATAACCGGCCGTATTCGTTCCGGATGGAGAGAACCTCGATGGCATTGAACCCGCACCCCGCAACGGACGCCGAATCGAGCCCTGGAGGTAGTCCCGAAGCCAGTCCGGAAACCTACTCCGAAACCGTCCCGGGGCTGGAGGCGCTGATGGATGCCGCGTGGCCGGCCGCGGAACGGGAGGAATCCGGCGGCTGGGTGCTGCGGGCGGCCTCCGGCGTGACGCAACGGGCAAACTCGGTCTGGCCGCGCGATCTTGGTGGTGACGACCCGCACCGGCAGCTCGCCGCACTCCGGGAGGCGCGGCTTTGGTACCGGAAGCGCCGGCTTCCGCTGATCTTCCAGATCTTTGACGGCCGGCGCCTGGCGGCCTTGCAGGCGGTCCTCGATGACGAGGGTTTCACCCGGCAGTCCGAAACCCTGGTTCTGGTCCGTCGGTCTGGGGCAGTGCCTAGGGCAGACTCCAGCGCAGATCCTAGGGCAGACTCCAGCGCAGATCCCAGCGCAGGTTCCGGCGCTGGTGCCGTCGCCAATTCAGGCGACTGGGACCCCGCCGTGGAAATCTCCTCCGAACCGTCGGCGGAGTGGCTGGAGCTGTGGTGGAGCGTCGACGGCCGCGGGGGAGCCGACGAGCTCGCCGTGGCGCGCCGCATCCTGGCCGGGTGCCCGGCCCTTTACGCCCTGGTGCGGGACGACGGCGGTGCGCCCGCCGCCGTCGCGCGGCTCGCTTTGCCGGGCACCGGGCCCGGAGGACCAACCGGACCCTCGTGGGGTGGCCTGTACTGCATGGCCACGCGTCCGGATGCGCGGCGGCTGGGCCATGGCGGCCGGATCATCCGGGCACTGCTGCGTGAGGGCGGGAACCGCGGCGTGACCGGGTACTGGCTTTTGGTGATGGCATCCAACGCCGGTGCCCGGAGCTTGTACGCCCGCGCCGGTTTCCGGGAAGCCGGCCGGTACCTCTACCGGCAGGACAGGCCGAAGCGGCACCTGACCGGCTGCTAGCCGTCCGTCCGGCAGGCGTCACGTTCCCTCTCCGGCGTGCCCAGCCCCGAGGCCGCGCGTCCCGAGGCCACGCCCCCAGAGGCTGCGGAGGCGGATGCGGCCGCGGGCGAACCCCCCGCCGTCCGCCAGGGCCTTGCTGTCCAGCTCCGTCGGGGCGCCGCGAGTGCGCTCGGACCCCGCCGAATACACAATCCTCGAGTGGTACAAATACCGCACCACGAACGCCGCCACGAGCGTCGCGGCCTGCGCCAGGACGGCGTCGATGTTCAGGACGTTCACCGCCAGCATCAGGACCGGAAGCCGGGCCAGGGCCTCCAGATTGTTGAAACAGAACGATTGCCCGAACCGGGTCCGCAAGCCGTTGGCCTTGTGCGGCAGGGTGCCGAAGACAATGTTTTCCTGCATGAGGAAGTTCGAGACAATGGTGACCTCCGCGGCCACGACGGCGGCCGCGACGAAATGCGTTCCGTTGGAGAGCAGGAAGGCCATGATCAAAAGGTTCAGCATGGCCCCGACCGCCCCCACGGCGGCAAACAGAAAGGCCGTTCCGGCGCGCAGCTCGCCCAGCTGCCGGAGGAATCGCAACCCCTGGCCCAGTCCCGCCTTGGACTTCCCGGCGGTCCGCGGCCCGGGCATGAACGGAACCTCGGACACCCTGAGTTGGTGCCGGGCCAGGATTTCCAGCAGGATCTTGAACCCGCTGGGCCGTAGTGCGCTGCACTCAATAGCGGAGCGCCGCAGGCCAAAGAACCCGGTCATGGGATCGGAACAGCCCCGCAGCCGCAAGGGAAACAGTGACAGCGTGATGCGCGTGGCACCGGCAGAGATCACACGACGGGACCAGGTGGCCACGGCGCCGCCGCTGCCCCGGTTCTGGCCGCCGCCACTGCTCCCGCTCGGCCCGCGGCCACTGCAGCCGGCCCCGTAGCGCGAGGCGATCACGATGTCGGCGTCGTTGTCTTCAAGCTCCGCGAGCAGGGCCGGGATGAGTTCCGGCGGATGTTGGAGATCGCCGCTCATCACCATGCAGAACTCGGCGTCGCTGGACCGCATGCCATCCACGACGGCTCCGCTCAGGCCGCCCGCGGGCGCCTCCCGGCGGATCACCCTGATGCGCATTGGTTCCGCCGCTGCGGCGGCGGCAATGACGTCCCGGGTGTTGTCCGCTGAGTCGTCAACGAACACGAGTTCGGCGTCGATGTGGCGGCAGGCCTGGGCGGCCCGGCTGATCAATTGTTGGACGTTGGGCGCCTCGTTGCGCGTGGGGACGATGACTGAAAGTTTCATGACTGCCGTCCTGTTGGTCTGCGTCCTAATTGGACGGAGGATTGGTGACGCGGTGTACGCTCCATTCGCCGAATGTCTGGACTTCCTCGGAATTCTGCAGGGCTGTCTTCACCCGGGTCAGCCCCAGCGAGTCGATGTTGGCCGTGACGGACGGGCCGACGATGATCCAGCGGATTTCGCGCCACCCGCCGGGCCGTTCGATGTCGAACTGCTTGTCGAGGTCCGGCTTCTCGGTGGCGATCATGGTCCAGGCGTTGTTCCACCCACTTGAATTCAGGTCGTGCCACATGGAGTAGGGGGCGAGCACCACCTCGCTGCGTGAGACGTTGTCCTGGACCCAGGTCATGGCGCTGCGCCAGTTGGAGTTGGTCTGGGCGGTCAGGAGGGTCCTGTCCTGTTCAAACCACTGCGGCAGCGACATCAGGAGCAAAGACGCCGACAGTACGGCGACGAAAGCCGCCCGCAGGGGCCGGGTCAGGCCGGGCGTGCGCCGGGCGAGTCTTTCCACGCCGCTCCAGGTGATATCCACGGCCGACCCGCATGCCAGGGCGAGGAACGGGATCACACCGATGATGTACATCGCGGGGAGATAGCCCTGGCCGAGCACCACCGGTGTGGCGAAGGAGGCGATGGCGATGAAGAGGATCCGGGACTGCCGGCGCAGCACGCAGACGACGGCGGCGGCCAGTCCGGCAGCGATGAGGTACTTGTCAAAGTAGAGCCAGCCCGAGAGCAACTCCGCGCGGCTGGAGCCGGCCTCGAAGATGGTGCCGGAGCCGGAACGGTTCAGGAGCTGGTAGGCGAGGGCGTCCTGGAGTGAGACGTGATCGGGACCGGAAAGGAGCTCGTTCCGAAGCAGTGCCGACAGCGGGTAGAAGGCCAGCAGCAGCCCGCCGGCGGTGAGGAAGCCGACCACCGAAAATGACCGGTTGCTCCATTTGGGCCGGTACATCAGGGCGAGCAGCAGGGCGGGGCCGAAGATGGACAGGGTTTCCTTGGAGAGCACGGCGATCGCGAAACAGAGCCCGGCTCCCACGTGGTGCCACAGCGCGTCCCGCGAGGACAACGCAAGGTAGAACGCCAGTAAGAGCCAGGGCACACCGATGTTGTCGAGGTAGATCTGCCGCCCGAGCACAAGGGAGAGCGGGGACAGGATGAAGAGCACAGTGGTCAGGGCCGCGAATGGAATACGCATGGCCAGCCGGCGGGCCACCATGTAGAGCAGCACCGCGCTGGCTACGAAGTACACCGAAATCACGTACCTGGTGGCACCGATGGTGGTGCCGTCGCCGAGCCCGAGCAGATTTGGCAGCCAGTTCAGTGCCGCTATCTGGATCCATCCCAGCGGCGGGTGGTCATACCAGTAGGTGTAGGGGGCCAGGGTCCCCGAGTGCACGGCGAAGGCCTGGGAGGTGTAGGTGCCTTCGTCGTCCTGGTAGCTCGGCGCGCCGTCGAGGTTCCACAGGCTGAGCACGGCCGCGGCGACCATCAGCGCAGCGATGGCCGTCCTGTCCCATAGCGCGAGGTACCTCAGGTTGAACGGGGCGCCGTGCGCCGTGCCGCGGTGTTTGGGCGCGTTTTCGGCCCTTCCGCTCCGCTCGCGAGCCGGCGCCGCGGGTTGATCGGGTTTTAGTTCCGTGGTTGTCATGACTGCCTCCTATGGGGGCCGTTGAAAACGCAAATGGGGTGCTAGTGGCGTGCGGGCTCGGCAGCGCCGGGGAGAAGGTAGGCCAGGTGGGATCCGGAATGATCGGTCTTTTCCCAGGCAAAATCGCGGCGCACGAATTTGAACAAAGCCCGCAGGGCCGCGAACGCCAGGACCATCTGGTACAGGGGAGTGCCGGCAATGAGCCGGAAGTAGTCGTACCAGCTGATGGCGAACTTATGGTCGCGGCCGAATTCATGGAGCATGCAGACATCGAAGGCCACAGTCACGAGCGTGGGTATCAGCGGCAGGAAGGTGACCAGTGTGACCACGAGCGGAAACTTGCCCCAGATCGCCGCGGCGATTGCGATGGGGATGCAGACCCCGGCCAGGGCCATGAAATGCTGCTGCATCAGCGTCCACCAGGCGATGGTCCGCATCCGCCGGGACGGCAGGGCCTTCCAGTCGCCCTTGGCGAAAACCTGCATGAATCCGAGGGACCAGCGGGTGCGCTGCCGGATCAGCCCGGACAGGCTGTCGGGCGTTTCCTCACGCGTGACCAATTGCGGGGAATAGGCCACCACGATCTTGCGGCGGAGCGTGGACAGGCGCACGCCGAGATCGCAGTCCTCGGCGAGGCAGGAGCCGTCCCATCCGCCCACCGCTGTCAGCAGTTCCCGCTTAATGAACACGGTGTTGCCGCCGAGGGGTATGAAGCCCTGCCGGGAATGAGCGTGCAGCCTGGACCGGAACCACGTGAAGTACTCAAGGCAGTTGCGCAGCGAATACCACGTGTCCTTGTAGTTGATCAGCTGTACGGCTCCCTGGACGACGTCGGCGTTCTTGGTGGTGAAGACGCTGTCGATATGGGCCAGCAGTTCTTCCGCGGCGATCGACTCGGCGTCGAAAACCCCGACCACGGTATTGCGGCACAGCGACAGCGCCTTGTTCAGCTGCCGCGGCTTGTTTTTCCTCTCGCTGATATCCACGCTTACCCGGACGAACTCCGGAAACTCCCGGGCGAGCCGGTGCGCGATTTCCACCGTCGCCGTGTCGTCATGCCCGACCGAGATAATGATCTCCTTGCGCGAATGGGTCTGCGCCAGGAGCGCCGCCAAGGTGGCCCGCATGACCTCTTCGCGTTCGTTCCGGCACGGCATGATCAGGGAAAACGAATGCCCCTCCCTCGACTGAAGGCCGGAGTAGGACGTCCGCACCTGCGTCTTGGGGTCCCACCATGCGTAGGTGTTCAGGTAGAGGGTGGACACGGCGATGGCAAAGAGCGCCAAGGCGATAGTGAGGACGAGGGCGCTGGCCAGCAAGGTAGCGGACATGACGGAGCTCCAATGGGGTGGGTGGACGCAGGGGATCTCGGAAACAGGCAGGATCGTCGGCCGGGGTGGGTAGTCAGCCGGACCGCAGGCGGATCCGGGAACGGGCGGGGTGGCTAGTCGGCCGCACCGCAGGCGACGCCGTCGTGGTTGGCGTCGAGCTTTTGCGGATCGACATGCGCTTTGCGCACTGACAGTCCACTCTTGAAGTACGTGCGGACCTCGGAGCAGGTCCAGGAATGTGGCATGGACCCGGGATCATGGCCCGCGTCCTTCATCTCCTTCAGATGCCGGCTCATGCTCGGCGGAATGGCGGGCAGGCACTGTCCGTCGGAGCCGTACTGGGGCAGACATCCGCCCAGGGACAGGCTTGAATCGGACAATACCGCCGCCGGATCAACGGGGCCCCGCTGCTTGAGGCCCGTGGCATTGCCGCCCTCCGGCAAGGAGGCGGCAGCACCCGTTTCCGCCCGGGCCGCCTCAGCGAGGGAGACCTCGGGTGAGTCGCCTGCCGACTGGGACGCCTTGGGCCCCGCGGAAACCGGGGGAATGGGTCCCAGTTTCGGTGTGTTGGCCGGGCCTGTGGCGCCCTTGGCAGCGGCGGTGGTGGCGGATGTGGTGGCGGACGGCCCCGGCCGGGCGCCTGTGGGCGCTCGATCCGGCTCGGCAGCCGCCGGTACTTGGCTCGCGCGCGGAGCGACGTTGACGGCGCTGACGGTGGCGACGGCGGACATCCCGCCCCACACCATGGCCGCGGCGGCTGCCAGGCCCGCCGTCGTCAGGGCGACGACGGCGCGTGCCCCGCGTGCTGCGCTGGCTGTAGTTGCCTTGTGGCGCGTCATGAAACCCACACCCAACGGGCAACACTGGGGATTCCGTCAGCGGACAACACGGTGAGCATGTACGGCCCCGGCGGCACGAGGTTCGGATTATTGGGGATTTGCGCTGTGCGGCCCGCGCCCGTGCCTGCCAACGGAAGGTCGATGACCCGCGCGTTGGTGTCGGTCTGATGCGTCTGGGACATTGGCGGGATGAGCGAGGCGGCCGTGACATCGCCCGTCACACCGATCTGCATGTTCTGCCCGTAGCCAACCTGGCCCGGAGCCGAGGTGATGGCCGGCCGGGGCCCCTTGAACAGGTACGGCGGGCTGTAGACCGAGATCCTGGCTTCGAAAGAATTATCCAGCGGATTGGAGCCCATGACCGCCACGCGGCCGTCCGGCAGGAGAATGGACGTCGAATGGTAGTTGCGGCCCACAGGGTCCGCCGCCACAGTCTTCCAGGAGTTCGCCGACGGCGTGTAGATGGCAGCCGTCTGGATGTTTCCCGAACGGTTCAACTGTGCGCCGTTCGCGGCCAGCACGGAGCGGTCGGGCAGGTTGAGGACATTGACGTACATCTTGCCGGGTCCCGGGAGGTCCGGGCCGGGCACGTAGTGCGGGCTCGGCTGTTTGAGGTCGATGATGTCCACGAGGTTGATGCCGGGCGTATTGCCGTCGGCGTTGCCGCCGCCAACGATCATGAGTTTCTGGTCCTGGACCGGACCAATGAACACAGAGCCGGCCTGGTCCCTGAGATCCTTTTGCCGCAGACCGGGAACGTCCCAGATCTGTGCGGTGCTCCAGTCGTAGATCGACGATCCCGTCCCCGGCAGCCCGTTGCCGAAGGTGTGACCCCCGGAGTAGAACATCCTGCCGTTTTCGAGGAGGAACATGTGCGGGTAGGTGCCCCAGAAGCTCCACGTCTGCGGCACCTGGTTCTGCGGCAGCCACCTCATGGCGGAGGTGTCGAACATCTCCGTCAGTACGGTGCCCTGCGCCTTTTCGTCGAGCCCGCCGGCGGACCAAATATCGCCGTTGCCAAGTTTGGTCAGCGACGGGTACCAGTGGGCCCCGGCCATGTCGGCCAGTTGATGGAAGGTGTCGTCGGCAGGGTCGAAGTAATAGCTCTTCTTGGATCCCTGGAAGGTTGTCGGTCCCACGTTGGCGGCGGGAAAGGCCTGGGTGCCTCCGGCGAGGAGCACTTTCCCGTCCGGCAGGGTCACGTGGCCGGCACAAAACATGTCGTAGGGCACGGGGATGTTCTTAAATTCGTTCGTTGTGGGTGACCAGACCACCGCCCGGAACGAGCCTGCATTGAAGTTCGTCTCGTCGTTGCCCGAACCGGCGATCAGCAGCAGGCGTCCGTCGTGCAGCAGGGTTGAATGCAGCGCCCGCACGGGCATTTGGGCGGAAAGGGTTTCCCAGGATCCGACGGCATCCGGGCCGCCCACAGGGTCCGGCCCCGCGGTGTCGTATTTGGTCAGCGAGTAGTTGGTGGTGGACAAGGTGCCGTTCCCGGCGATGGACACCCCGAGGGAAATCCGGTCGACGCCGGCGGGGATCGACGGCGTCCGTGCCTGGCCCGTCGTCCAGCCGGAAACCGGCGGCAACTCCTTGAGATCGGTCCAGTACTGCCAGCCGTTGGCAGTGTGGCTGAAGACGGTCAGGCCGGACGGACCCGCCGCGGTGGACTTGTAATCGACTTTGAGGTCGTACTGCTCCCCGGGCGTGACGGCGGGTGCGCAGCCCGGCGCGTCCGATTGGATAAGTTTTGCGTCCCCGGATTGATAAGCGGTGACGTTTATGGCAAAGGACCGAGCTCCGGGGGGAGAATTCGTCGGGACGTCATTTGAGAGCGAACTCGCTATTTGCCGGTTTCCCCAGCCGGCCGTCATAAAGCACGACGGTGTAGGAGTTCCCTCTACGAGACTTCCGTTGATTATCAATTCGCTGGTGTTATTTACCGGAGCCTGGATTTCCGTCAGGGAATAGTCGTCGGTTGCCAGCGTTCCGTCAATTCCCAGCGATAGTCCGAAACTAATGAAATCCGTTCCGTCGGGGATCGTGGGTGTAGTAGCTGTGGCGAGGGTCCAGCCTGCTGCCGGTGCCTGCTGCTGGATGTCGCCCCAGTAGCTCCAGCCCTGGGCGGAATGGCGGAACAGGGTGAGCGACGCCGGCGCCGTGGACTTGTACCAGACTTGGATGGTGTAACTCTGGCCCGGGACTACGGCCGGTGCGCATTGGGCAGTTTCCTCTTGGACAAGTTTGCGATCGCCCGCCGTATGGCCCTGGAGAGTGACGGAGACTGCCCTGCCGCCGAGGCGGCCCTCGACGAAGTTCCAGTCGCCTTCCGTTCCCCAGCCGGCCCGCTTGAAGCAAGTGGCGTCCACGGTACCCTCCTCAAGAGATGAGTTCCTCACGAGATTGACGGCGTCGGCCGCCACGGCAACGGCGCCGACGATAAAATTCAAGGGAATAAGAAACGCCAGAATGAGCGCTATTAAGCGTCGGGGGCGTTGTCGGTTATCCACGGCCCGCCGCATCCTGTGCGTTGCGTATTCTGCCGTTGTAAATATGGATTGCGGTGGGAGATGATTCCGGATTTGTCATTCTGGGAATCGGATGGTCAATGTTGCACATTGAATTCCCCATTAGCGATTGATTTCAGTGACAAAGGATGCGTTTGAGTCTATGGGCGGCAAAATGCAAGGGAAACGAGTATGAATTACTCGACTTCGCACGGCGCCGGGCAATGGCGTGTACTCAGGTGGTGGCCGGGGACCCTGGCTAACTACTTGGTCATCCGGTGGAAGCCAAGCTCAGCGCCTTCCGGCAGCCGCGCGCCCGGCCGAAGCCGTCGGGCCCTGAAACGGCAGGGAAACGAAAAAAGATGTGGCAAAAAACCGAAACCGGCGGGCCGGGAACTGCACGGCAGGAACCGCTACTGCGGATCGGTCACCAGAATCCGCACCGAGCACAGCTCCGCGGCGGCCTTCTTCAGGACCGCAGCCCGTGGATCCGGGACGTCCAGAAACGCGAGCCGCGTCAGGCCGGCGTAGCGTTTTAGCACGGGCTCGGCGAGCACCTGGTCCGCCAGTGTCCGGTCGCCGCCCGGCGCCAAATATTCGACCCGGTGTTCTGCGAAGATCCTTCCGGCGTGCTCGGCAACTGCTTCCACAAGGGCGTCGGCCTGGTTGGCTCGCCGCCGGGCAAAGCGCTGCTGGGACCAGCCGCCAGCAGCCGTCCGGGACTGGACGTGGCGCGTGCCGGTCTTGGACGCCAGCACGGAGCCGGCACTGACCACAGCCACCGAATATCCGCCGCGCCGGACCAGTACCGCGCCGATGCTCCGCGGCTGCCCGGCCAGGGAAGCCAGCCGCGAGAGGGCGTCGTGGCCGCTCCCGGGCCGGCCGTCCACGGGCCAGGGCGCCCGGAGGACGGCCACGGCGCCGTCCGCGGCGCGCAGCTGCAGCCCGGCGTCGAGCTCCTCCTCCACGAGGGTGCCGTGGCTCGCGGCGAAGCGGTCCACCCAGCCCGGCAGCCGGTCGCCGGAGACGAAAGCCACTCGGGTCTCGGGATTGGACATGGCAGGCTCTCCGTTGCAGGGGTGGAAGTGATGATGGCAGGGCGGGCAGGAACTAGAAGTAGCCTATCTATGTGGATGATCTCTTTGGCGCAGGGCGGGACGACGCAGACGGAAGCGACGACACCGGCGAAGCTGGCAACCGCGGCGGCGACGATTCCGGCCATTCCCGGGGTCAAACCAGGTCTGGTGCTGGGTCAGCCTCGCCGCGGAGCCCGCTCGCCGTCCGGATGCGGCCGCGCACCCTCGATGACGTGGTGGGCCAGCAGCACCTGCTCGGCCAAGGCTCCCCGCTGCGCCAGCTGGCTGCCGGCTCCGACGCGACCGGCCCCGCCGGGCCGAGCTCGGTGATTCTCTGGGGTCCTCCCGGCACCGGCAAGACCACCCTTGCCCACGTCATTGCCAAGGGCCCCGGCCGGAAATTCGTCGAGCTCTCCGCCATCACCGCCGGCGTCAAGGACGTCCGCCGCGTGATGGATGAGGCGCTGACCGCACGCGACCTCTTTAAGACCACCACGGTCCTCTTCCTCGACGAGATCCACCGCTTCAACAAGGCCCAGCAGGACGCGCTGCTTCCCGGCGTCGAGAACCGCTGGGTGGTGCTGGTGGCGGCCACCACCGAAAACCCGTCGTTCTCCGTCGTGTCCCCGCTGCTGTCCCGCTCGCTGCTGCTGACCCTGAAACCTCTCACTGACGCCGACGTCGAGGGCCTGCTGCAGCGGGCCGTATCGGATGTTCGCGGCCTGAACGGCAAGGCAGAGCTCAGCGCCGACGCGCTGGCGCACCTTGTCCGACTCTCCGGCGGCGACGCCCGCCGGGCACTGACGGCCCTCGAGGCCGCGGCTGGCGTCGCCTTCGGAGACGCGGACGACATCGACGCAGTCGATACCGAGACAGCCGGCGCGGGGACGGCGGAGCCCGTCACGATCCACTTGCGGCACACGGAGCGGGCCCTGGATGTCGCCTCCGTCCGCTACGACCGGGCCGGGGACCAGCATTACGACGTCGCCAGCGCGTTCATCAAGTCGATCCGGGGTTCCGACGTCGACGCCGCCCTGCACTATCTCGCCCGGATGCTGGAAGCCGGTGAGGACGCCCGGTTCGTGGCCCGCCGGATCGTCATCTCCGCGGCCGAGGACGTCGGCATGGCAGATCCGACGGCGCTGCAGACCGCCGTCGCGGCGGCCCAGGCCGTCCAGCTGATCGGCATGCCGGAAGGCCGCATCATCTTGGCTGAAGCCGTGGTGCATCTGGCCACCGCGCCAAAGTCCAACGCCGCCTACATGGGGATCAACCAGGCGATCGCGGACGTCCGCGCCGGGCTTGGAAACGGCATCCCGGCCCACCTCCGCGATGCCCACTACCCGGGTTCAAAACAGCTGGGTCACGGCAAGGGCTACAGATACGCCCACGATGCCCCGCATGCCGTGGCCACCCAGCAGTACCCGCCGGACGACCTCGTCGGGCGGAACTACTACGAGCCCACGGCCAACGGAGCCGAACGCGACATCGCCACCCGGCTCGAGCGGCTCCGGAAGATCATCCGGGGCAAGTGAACGGCCCGTGACCAGCGGCGGATTCCGCCCCGGCACGCAGCGCGGAATCCGCCGTTGACATAGGGGCCAAGAGGTCTAACGTGGAATTACGCCAGCATTGACCTGCTGGCCGTCCGTGCGGCGCAGGGGACAGCGCGGTCACATCGCCGGCTCTCCCTCTCCGGACCCCGGAACGGTAGCCAGCTTCGCTCCATCCCACATCATCCAGCGCGAGCGTCCCCGCCCCGTCCCGTCCCCAGGCAGTGTCCCATGAGTATCAATTTCGTTACAGCCATGGCAGTGAAGTCCTTCGATGTGCCCGACAAGAAGCGGTGCCCGGACAAGGCCGAATTCGATCTCTGCACAGTGAACGACTACTCGGTGGCCCGACTGATCCTGGGCCCGGGCTGGCGGTGGTCGGAGAACACCAGGCCCTACGAGCAGACCGACGTGTGCCTGCACCACCATCTCGGTTTCTGCATATCCGGAGAAATGGAAGTCGAAACGGCCGAAGGGCTGCACTCCACGATCCACGCCAACGACACCTACGCGATACCTCCGGGCCACGACGAATGGGTAGTGGGTCCGAAACCGTTCGTGGCCGTGGAATTCCTGGGTGCGGCGTCCTTCGGGCGCAACGGTGCCCGGGGGGTGCACGCCCGGATCTGACTTCGGTACTGGCTTCGGGCCGCGGGTCCATTCATGGTAGGCTGGTTCGTTGTCTGGCAAGGTACGGACGCACAATCCATCGAAACTTCGCATTTGATGAGGGTTGCCCTGTGCCCAGTAGCAAAAGGCAGCGGTTGGCCGATGCTCTCCATCGTGGAGGCCAGTAACACTGACACACCGCAGATATTGGAAGGACACAAGTGGCTAACAACACTCGTGCTCGCCGGACCGCACGCCTTTCGCGTGCACTCGGCATCGCTCTGACCCCCAAGGCCGCCAAGTACATGGAGCGCCGCCCGTACGGCCCCGGTGAGCATGGTCGTGCCCGCAAGAAGCAGGACTCCGACTACGCCGTACGTCTGCGCGAAAAGCAGCGTCTGCGCGCCCAGTACGGCATCCGCGAAGCCCAGATGACCCGTGCCTTCGAAGAAGCACGCCGCACCAAGGGCCTGACCGGTGAAAACCTGATCGAACTGCTCGAAATGCGTCTCGACGCCCTCGTGCTGCGTGCCGGCTTCGCCCGCACCATCGCCCAGGCCCGCCAGCTGGTTGTGCACCGCCACATCCTCGTTGACGGCATCCGCGTTGACCGCCCGTCTTTCCGCGTCGGCGAGGGCCAGCTGGTTCACGTCCACAGCCGCAGCGAGACCATGCCTCCGTTCCAGGTTGCAGCAGCCGGCGCTCACCGCGACGTCCTGCCGATCGTTCCGGCCTACCTGGACGTCAAGCTTGACGCCCTGCAGGCCCGCCTGGTGCGCCGCCCCAAGCGTTCCGAGATCCCCGTGACCTGCGAAGAGCAGCTCGTCGTGGAATTCTACGCACGCTAATTTCAAAGGCAACACCTACAAAGAAGCCCGTGGCACGCGCCGCGGGCTTCTTTGTATGTAAGGTACTTGGGGGAGTTCCCCGGGAGCCGATTCTGCGTGCACGTAGAAACTGTCGGCCAAATCCGTCGGAACCCGACGCAACGAGCAGGTATCCACTGCAGTTCAAGGAGATGAGTGTCTATGTCTGGTGGCGATATTGCCGGCCTGATCGCGGCAGGGGTGTTCGCACTGCTGGTCCTGCTGCTCGCCGTGCCGATCCTGAAACTCGGGGGAGTGTTCGACGAAGTGCGGACTTCCATCCGGTCCATCAGCGACGGCGCCACCCCGCTCATGGACGAGGTTACCGCCACGGTGACCACCACCAACGAGCAGTTGAAGAAGGTCGACGGCATTTCCTCCAACGTCTCGGATGCCTCCGCCAACATCTCGGCACTGTCCTCGCTCATGGCCGCCACCGTCGGCTCACCGCTGATCAAGGTGGCTGCGTTCAGCTACGGCGTTCGCTCCGCCTTCTCCACCCGCAAAAAGCCCGCCACCGGCCGGCGTAGCCGCTAAGCCCTCCAGGAGCACCTGATATGAACAGAATTATCTGGATGGGAATCGGCGTCGCGATCGGCGTCATCGCCTTCCGCAAGGTCACCGAAGCCCAGTCCGCCCTTGGTCCCCAGGGGCTCAACCGTGCGGTGGGACGGCTGGCGGATGGCCTGTACGACTTCGCCGACGCCGTCCGCGAAGGCATGGGCGAGCGGGAAGCCGAACTCCGCTCCGCCCTTGGCATCGACACGGCGACCGATATCGCTGCAGGCGGCCCCGTTGGCCGCCGGGATGCGATCCGGCGCTAGCCGGGAGAGAATTAGTAAGTACGGTGCCCGTTAAGGGCGTGCCGGCACGTCGGCACCTCCCAAAAGGAGTCCCGGATTGACGGGCCCGGATCAGTGCCACCTCAGCTTGTCCCGCGCAGCACAGACGCGGGCCACATAACGCAGTGAATATTGAAGGGTAAGAAATCAGCTCATGAAGTCGCAGGAGATCACCAAGCGCTGGATCGACTTTTTTGTCAGCAAGGGGCACACCGCCGTGCCCTCCGCCTCCCTGGTCTCCAGCGACCCCTCCCTGCTGTTCACCGTGGCCGGCATGGTCCCGTTCATCCCGTACCTGACGGCCCGCGAGGAGGCCCCCTTCCAGCGGGCCACCAGCGTGCAGAAGTGCATCCGGACCGGTGACATCGAGGAAGTGGGCAAGACCGCACGCCACGGCACCTTCTTCCAGATGTGCGGCAACTTCTCCTTTGGCGACTACTTCAAGGAAGACGCCATCAAGTTCGCGTGGGAGCTCCTCACCACCAGCGTGGACGACGGCGGGTACGGACTGCCGCCGGAGCTGCTGTGGGTCACGGTCTACGAAGAGGACGACGAGGCCGAGCAGCTGTGGCTGAAGAACACCGGCATGCCGTCCGAGCGGATCCAGCGGATGGGCAAGTCCGATAACTACTGGTCCACCGGCCAGCCGGGCCCCGCCGGTCCCTGTTCGGAGATCTATTACGACCGTGGCCCGTCCTACGGCGTCGAGGGCGGCCCCATCGCCGATGAAAACCGCTACGTCGAGATCTGGAACCTCGTGTTCATGCAGTACCAGATCGACAACGTCCGCTCCAAAGTGGACTTCGACATCACCGGCGAGCTGCCCAAGAAGAACATCGACACGGGCCTCGGTATGGAGCGTCTCGCGATGATCCTCCAGGACGTCGAGAACATGTACGAGACCGACCAGGTCCGTCCCGTGATTGACCGTGCCGCGGCGCTTTCCGGCCGGGAGTACACCTCCGCTGAGTCCGCCGAGGACCCGCACCACACCGACGACGTCCGCATGCGCGTGGTTGCCGACCACATCCGCTCGGCCCTGATGCTGATCGCCGACGGCGTCACCCCTTCCAACGAGGGCCGCGGCTATGTGCTGCGCCGCCTGATCCGCCGCGCCGTGCGTTCCATGCGCCTGCTCGGCGTCGAAAAGGCCTGCCTGCCCGAGCTGCTGCCGGCCTCGCGGGACGCCATGAAGGGCGTCTACCCGATCGTGGAGACCGACTTCGAGCGCATCAGCCGGATTGCCTACGCCGAGGAGAAGGCCTTCCTGCGCACCATCGCGTCCGGCACCGCCCGGCTTGAGGACGCCGTCAAGGAGTCCAAGGCCGCCAACCAGCCACTCTCCGGCGCCGACGCCTTTGCCCTGCATGACACCTACGGCTTCCCGATCGACCTCACCCTGGAAATGGCCGAGGAAGCCGGGCTGAAAGTCGACGAGCCCGAGTTCCGCAAGCTCATGCTCGAACAGCGCCAGCGCGCCCAGGCCGATGCCAAGGGCAAGAAGGGTTCGCACGCCGATCTCAGCGCCTTCCAGGAGCTCCTGTCCGCCGGCGAGACCGTCTTCACCGGCTACACCGAACTCCAGGGCGAGTCCAAGGTCCGCGGGATCCTGTCCGGCGGCCGGAAGATCGCCCAGGCCTCCACTGGCGACGAAATCGAACTGGTCCTGGCCGAGACGCCGTTCTACGCCGAGGCCGGCGGCCAGGCCGCCGACACCGGGCTGATCACCGGTGACGGCTTCGTGGTCGAGGTCCTGGACGTCCAAAGCCCTATCAAGGGCCTCAGCGTGCACAAGGCGATTGTCCGTGAAGGCGAAATCGGATCCGACTCACTGGTTCAGGCCGCCGTGGACCGGGAACGCCGCCACGCCGCCGAGCAGGCCCACACGGGCACGCACATCGTGCACGCGGCCCTGCACCAGATCCTCGGCCCGGAGGCCCTGCAGCGCGGCTCCTTCAACAAGGCCGGCTACCTGCGCTTCGACTTCGCCTGGGGCGAGGGCCTGAGCGCGGCCACCCGGTCCGAGATCGAGGAAGTCTCCAACATTGCCATCCGCAACAACTTCCGGGTGGAAACCAAGGTCATGGGCCTCGCCGAGGCCAAGGCGCTTGGAGCCATGGCGCTGTTCGGCGAGAACTACGGCAACGAGGTCCGGGTCGTGGAAATCGACGGTGCGTGGTCCCGCGAACTTTGCGGCGGCACCCACGTCGAGAACACCTCGCTGATCGGCAGCCTGTCCCTGCTCGGGGATCAGTCCGTCGGCTCGGGAAACCGCCGAGTCGAAGCCTTCGTAGGCATGGACGCCTTCCGGCACCTGGCCGCCGAGCGGGCCCTGGTCACTGAGCTCACGGAGATGCTGAAGGTTCCCTCCGGGCTGCTCGCGGACCGGATTTCCAGCACGCTGACCAAGCTCAAGACGGCCGAAAAGGAACTCGAGCGGCTGCGCAAAGAGCAGCTCACGGCCGCCGCTGGCCAGCTGGTTGGCACCGCCAAGGACGCCGCCGGCGTCAAAGTCATCGCACACGACGCCGGTCAGGTCAGCGGCGCGGACGACCTCCGCGGCCTGGCACTGGACCTGCGGACGCGTCTCGGTTCCGAGCCCGCCGCCGTGGCGGTGGCCGGTGTCAGCAACGACCGTCCCATCATCCTGATCGCCACCAACGAAGCCGCCCGGGCCGCCGGAGTCAAAGCCGGTGCCCTGGTGCGCCTCGCCGCGGGCATCCTCGGCGGCGGCGGTGGCGGCAAGGACGACGTCGCCCAGGGCGGCGGCACGGACGCCGCCAAGGTCGGCGCTGCCCTCAGCGCCGTCGTGGACGCCATTACCCGGCGATAGCGGATCCTACGTGTCTGAAGCTGCTGTGGCCGGCGTCTATCCCCGGGGTGTGAAGCTCGGGGTGGACGTCGGCACCGTCCGCGTTGGCGTGGCCGTCTGCGACCGGGATGGAATCTTGGCGACCCCGCTGCGCACGCTGCAGCGGAACGTGAAAAAGAACACGGACGTGCGCATCCTGGCCGCCTTGGCCGCGGAGCTGGACGTCGTGGAGATTTTCGTGGGCCTGCCGCGCACCATGAAGGGCGAAGAGCACGCCTCGGCCAGGATGGCCACAGAGTATGCCCAGCTGCTTGCCCGGGCCCTGCAGGACGCCGGATCCGAGGTGCCCGTGCGCCTGGTTGACGAGCGGCTCAGCACCGTGACCGCCCACCGCAACCTGCACGAGGCTGGCATGAGCAGCAGAAATCACCGTACAGTTGTTGATCAGGTTGCGGCGGCAGGTATTCTGCAACATGCGATTGATATGCAAAAGGCCAGGGGAACGGAGGTCGGAAACCGCGTGTACGCGGAGTCTGCGCCGGGGCCGACCGGAGGCGGCGCACAGACCGGCCCGGCAGTACAGACGCATTCTTCAGACAATGGAAGGCTACAGTGAGCCCGGTCAACAGTGATGACTCCTCCGGTGACGCCCTTAGTGGTGCCGGCCGACCGCTGACGCGTAAAGAGATCCGGGCACGGGAAAAGTTCCTGGCGACGCAGGGACACAGCGTGATCCCGCCGCAGGCTTTTGAGACGGGACAAGACGTTCCAACGCCGACGCCGGAGCGCGAACTGCCGCAGGCCGCCCCGGAACTGCCCGACGCAGCACCGACTGTGCACGAAGACGCTGTTCACGAAGAGCCCGTGCACGACGAACCAGTCCATGAAGTAGCCGTGCGCGACGAACCAGTGCACACAGAAGCTGTGCACGAAGAGCCAGTTCACGACGTTCCGGCTGATGAGACGCCCGCCCGCGAAGACTTCACCCAGATGATCCCCGTCCGCGAAGAGCCCGGCCACGCGGACGCTGGCCACGAGGACGCCGTCTATGCGACAGCCGGCCAGCAGGGCTACGAAACCCTCCATGGCGGGGCTGCCCCCGGCACCGGACCTCACGACGGCTACGCGCTCCAACCCCACGATGGGGGACATCACGATGAGGCCCACGATGTTTACGACGACTCCGTCGAACACCACGCCCAGGCGCATCCGGAGGCCGAGTACCACGGCGAGCCCGGCCACGAGCTGATGGCCGGAGCGGTCCGCTACAACAAGGTTCCGTCCAAGAAGGTCCGCCGCCGCCGCCGCTTCCTGGCCCTGGTGCTGTCCTTGACGGTCTTTGTCGTCGCAATCGCTGTCGGCGCGCAGTTCCTCAAGCCCCTCCTGGGCATGGACAAAATGGCCGATTACCCCGGCCCCGGGACCGGTAACGTCACCATCACAGTCGAACCAGGCGCCGGTCCGAGGTCCGTGGCCACCGAGCTGGAGTCGCAGAAGGTCGTGGCGAACGCGGACACCTTCTTGAAGGAGTTCACCGCTTCCGGCGGTGCACTGAACCCCGGCACCTTCTCGATGCGCCAAGAAATGAAGAACTCCGATGCCGTGTCTGTCCTGCTCAACAAGGGCCAGGGCAAGGTCATGTACTTTGCGCTCAGCGCCGGGTTGCGGATCGGCGAATCCCTGCAGGCGATTTCCGAGGGCACCGGGATTTCGGTTGCCGATTTGAAGGCGCTCAGCGATGCGCCCGCACAGTTTGGCGTCCCGAAGAAAGCCAAGAACCTCGAGGGCTACCTGGCGCCGGGGGAGTACCGCTTCCCGTTGGGCTCCTCTGCCAAGGACATTCTGCAGAAGCTCGTCGGCAACACCCTGGATGAACTCAAGGCCCAGGGCGTCACCGATTCCGCGAAACAGTACGACGTCGTGACGGTAGCAAGCATCGTGCAGGCCGAAGGCGGCCAGGCCGAATACGGCGACGTCGCCGGCGCCATCTACAACCGCCTCAAGCCGAACAACACCGAGACGAACGGGCTGATCCAGTCCGATGCCACAGTCACCTATGGCCTGGGCATCCGCAGCTTCCACATCGACGAGGCCCAGAAGGCCGACAAGTCGAATCCCTACAACACCTACGCCAACCAGGGGCTGCCCGCCGGGCCCATCGGCTCGCCCGGCAAGACGGCCATCGACGCGGCCGCCAAGCCCAAGTCCAACAGCTACCTCTATTGGGTCACCATCAACCTGGACACCAAGGAGACCAAGTTCTCCAAGACCCTGGCCGAGCACAACGGATACGTGGAGCAGTACAACGCCTGGTGCGCGGCCAACCCGGGACGCTGCGTATGACGCTGCGGGCGGCCGTCCTCGGGCATCCCATCAGCCATTCGAAGTCGCCGGCGCTGCACCGCGCCGCCTACGCCCACCTGGGCCTGGACATCGCCTACTCCGCCATTGACGTGACAGAGTCGGCCCTGCCGGATTTCATGCGGCAGGTCAGGGACGAGGCGCGCGCTGACGGTTCCTGGCGCGGGCTCTCGGTCACCATGCCGCTCAAATCGGCCATGGTGGCGGAAGTGGACGAAGTCCGGGGCGTCGGGCGCGCACTCGGCGTCGTCAACACCGTTGCGTTCGAACCCGACGCCGGCGGTGCTGACCAAACCCAGTTGGTTGCCTACAACACGGACGTCGCCGGGATCGTCAACGCACTCCGGCACGCGGGGGCCGCCCCCGCGCCCACCGCCGTAATCCTTGGCGGCGGCGGAACGGCCGCCGCAGCCATCGCGGCGCTCAAGGAACTGGGGGCAGCGGCTGCCGACGTGTTCGTGCGCGATCCCAGCCGTGCCGGTGAGGCCCGCGCGGCCTCCGCCGCCCTGGCGGTCCCCATTCAGGTGCTTCCCCTCGCCGGTGCGGCCGCCGCCGCCGCCGCGGCCGACGTCGTCATCTCCACGCTGCCGCCACGCGCGGCTGACACACTTGCCAGGGAACTGGCAGACGCACTGGCGGCGAAACTGACGGGCAGCCCGGGCGTGCTCCTGGACGTCGCCTATGATCCGTGGCCCAGCCGGATCGCGGCGGTCTGGCAGGAAGCTGCCGGCACGGTGGTCCCGGGACTTGAAATGCTCATCTACCAGGCCGTGGAGCAGGTGCGGCATTTCACCGGACTGGGCGAGGGCCTCCCGGCCGGAGTCATAGATGTGATGTGTGACGCAGTCGGGGCACCCCGACGGGTGTTCTAACCGCCCGACATGGCAGGATGGAATGTATGTTGCGTTGGTTGACTGCCGGAGAATCCCATGGCCCGGCACTGGTCGGAATAATTGAAGGCGTCCCCGCCGGTGTGGAGCTCACCAGCGCCCACATCAGCGAGGCCCTGGCCCGCCGGCGGCTCGGCTATGGCCGCGGCGCCCGGATGAAATTCGAGCAGGACGAGGTCACGATCCTCGGCGGAGTCCGCCACGGCCTGACCCAGGGCGGCCCTGTCGCCATCCAGGTCGGCAACACCGAATGGCCCAAGTGGGAACAGATCATGTCTTCCGATCCCGTGGAGCCGGAAATCCTGGCCGACCAGGCCCGGAACGCCCCCCTGACGCGGCCGCGGCCCGGCCACGCCGACTTCACCGGCATGCAGAAATACGGCTTCGACGAGGCACGCCCGGTCCTGGAGCGGGCCAGCGCCCGCGAGACGGCCACGAGGGTGGCGCTGGGCACGGTCGCCGCAGCGTTCCTCAAGCAGCTCGGGATCGAACTCGTCTCCCACACCGTGTCCATCGCCAGCGTTGCCGTGCCGGAAGGCCGGCCGCTGCCGGTTCCGGGCAACGTGATCGCCCTGGACGCCGATCCGCTGCGCTGCTTTGACCGCGAAACCTCGGACGCCATGGTGGCCGAGGTCGACGTCGCGCATAAGGAAGGCGAAACCCTCGGCGGCGTCGTGGAGGTGCTTGTCTACGGGCTCCCGCCGGGACTGGGCAGCTACGTCCACTGGGACCGGCGCCTCGACTCGCGCCTGGCGGCTGCCCTGATGGGCATCCAGGCCATCAAGGGCGTTGAGGTCGGCGACGGCTTCCGCACCGCGGCCCGCCGCGGCTCGGCCGCCCACGACGAGATCGTCAAGGACGCGGACGGCAAGATCATCCGCACGTCCAACCGTGCAGGCGGGATCGAGGGTGGCATGAGCATTGGCGATGTCCTCCGCGTCCGTGCCGCCATGAAGCCGATCGCCACCGTGCCCCGCGCGCTTAAGACGGTCGACGTCAGCACAGGAGAGGCCGCCAAGGCCCACCACCAGCGCTCCGACGTCTGTGCCGTCCCCGCCGCCGGCGTCGTGGCGGAGGCCATGGTGGCCCTCGTGATCGCCGAAGCGGTCACCGAAAAATTCGGCGGTGACTCCGTGCAGGAGACCGCCCGCAACATCAAGGGTTACCTGGACAGCATTCCGGCGTCCCTGGACTCGATCGGCCACTAGTGCCGGCCGGAAACACCGACGGGCGCTCCGCCGCGGCGACGCCCGCGGCAAAACACCTCAACCCGGTGGTCCTGATCGGACCGATGGCCGTCGGCAAGTCGGCGATCGGACACCAGCTCGCGCAGCACCTCGGGTGCGCGTTCGTGGACACGGACGCGCTCGTGGTGGCCCAGCACGGGACGATCGCCGAGATCTTCGCCAGCCGGGGCGAGCACGCTTTCCGTGAGCTCGAGGCCCGGGCCGTGGCGCAGGCCATCGAAGAAGCACAGGGGAGCACCACCGTCATATCGCTTGGCGGCGGGGCTGTCCTTGACTCCGGTACGCAGCAGCTCCTGGGCCGCTGTACCGTTGTCTATCTCGAATGCGACGCCGAGACTGTGGCGGAACGCATTGCCAGAAATTCGGGCCGGCCGCTCCTGGCCGGCGACGCCATGGGCCGGTGGCGGACCTTGTTCGCTGCCCGGCAGCCGGTCTACGAACGGCTCGCCGACCTGGTCCTCGATGTCCGCAGCGGCAGCGTTCCGGAGCTGGCCCACCGGCTGGAAGATGCGCTGGGGGAGCACGCCGTCGCGAAGACCGCGGCCGTGCCCACTCCGGCGGCGACAAAGGAAGTTGAATAGTGAGTAACGAATCAACCGTCATCAAAGTCACCGGACAAACGCCGGGTGAGAACTACGACGTCGTAGTGGGCCGCGGCCTCCTGGCAAGCCTGCCTGGCCTGCTGGGCGAGCGCGTCAAACGGGTCCTGGTCATCCACCCCCGCGCGCTTCGGCTGACCGGGGACACCGTCCGCGAAGAGCTGGCCGCCGCCGGCTTCACCGCCTTGACCGCAGAAATCCCCGACGCCGAAGAGGGCAAGCACATCGAGGTCGCCTCCTTCTGCTGGCAGGTGCTGGGGCAAAACGACTTCACCCGCTCCGATGCCGTCGTCGCCGTCGGCGGCGGCGCCGTGACGGACCTGGCCGGCTTTGTCGCAGCGACCTGGCTGCGCGGCGTCAAGGTCATCCACATGCCCACGAGCCTGCTGGGCATGGTGGACGCCTCGGTGGGCGGCAAGACCGGCATCAACACCGCCGAGGGCAAGAACCTGGTGGGCGCGTTCCACCCGCCCGCCGGTGTCCTCGCAGACCTCGACACGCTGGAGACGCTGCCGAAGAACGAGATCATTTCCGGCATGGCCGAGGTCATCAAATGCGGCTTCATCGCCGACCCGGCCATTCTGGACCTGATCGAAAAGGACCCGTCAGCGGTCATCGATCCCCGCTCGGACCTGCTGCGGGAACTGATCGAACGGGCCATCACCGTCAAAGCCCGGGTGGTCTCCGAGGACCTGAAGGAAACCGGCCAGCGCGAGATTCTGAACTACGGCCACACCCTGGGCCACGCGATCGAACTCGCCGAGCGCTACTCCTGGCGCCACGGTGCCGCCGTCTCCGTGGGCATGATGTTCGCGGCCGAACTCGCCCGCAGCGTCGGGCGGCTCAGCGACGCCGACGCCGACAGGCACCGCACCATCCTTGAAAGCCTCGGGCTTCCCATCACCTACCGCCGCGACCGCTGGCAGGCCCTCCTCGACGGCATGCGCCGGGACAAGAAGTCCCGCGGTGACCTGCTCCGGTTCGTGGTGCTCGACGGCGTCGGCCGGCCCGGCATCCTCGACGTCCCGGACACGTCACTGCTGTTTGCCGCTTACCAGGAGATTGCCTCCTGATGCACATGGTCAAGGGCGGCACCAGCGAGTGGCCGGACGCGGGACTTCCCGGGATCCGGATCAACCCGCAGACCCTGATGCCCCAGATCGTCAACGACGAGGTCCTGGCCGAGGCGTTGGCGGCCTCCGCCGACCCGGGGGACCTGATCCTCGTCCGGCTCGTCGAAGGGCACGCGGCCGAGGCCGCCGAGCTCCTGGCCGAGGCCCGCTACAAGGACCCCGACTCGCTCCGGCTGCGGATCTTCGAGGCGGACGTGCTCCGGGTTTCGAACCGGTTCGACCGGGCGGTGGAAGTGTTCCGCCAGCTCCTCGCCGAGACCCAGGGGACCCTGGAGGAGGGGGCCGTCCGCCAGCACCTCGGCCGGTCCTACTTCGCCGGCGGGAACATTGCCGCCGCTGTCGAATCGTTCGCCAAGGCACTGGATTTGCGCGTGGCCGGGTCCGCCGACGCGGCCCTGATCTACGCCTCCACGGTGGCGCTGCAGCGCGCGCGGGACGTGCTGGAACAGCAGTCCTGAGCCCCGGTCAGCCAGCTGTCCGCGGGAACCGGTAGAATAGAACTTGGATTTTTGACAAATACGCGCTGGCGGGCCGCTTGGCATGCCGGCCCGGCATAGAACGTCTGGCCGATAGCACCGGCCCGATGGAACCAGAGAGAAACTAAGAGGATACAGTGGCAACCACTAACGACATCAAGAACGGAACCGTCCTTAAGCTTGAGGGCCAGCTTTGGAACATCATCGAGTTCCAGCACGTCAAGCCCGGCAAGGGTGGCGCGTTCGTGCGCACCAAGATGCGCAACGTGATGTCCGGCAAGGTGGTCGACAAGACCTTCAACGCCGGACTGAAGATTGAGACCGCCACGGTGGACCGCCGCGACTACCAGTACCTGTACCAGGACGGCGCCGACTTCGTCTTCATGGACACCTCGGACTTCGACCAGCTCACCGTTTCCGCCGCCACCGTCGGCGACGCCACCAACTTCATGCTCGAGAACCAGATGGTCAACATCGCCATCCACGAGGGCAACCCGCTCTACATCGAGCTGCCCCCGAGCGTCGTCCTCGAGATCACCTACACCGAGCCGGGCCTGCAGGGCGACCGCTCCTCGGCCGGCACCAAGCCCGCCACGCTCGAAACCGGATACGAGATCCAGGTGCCGCTGTTCGTCGAGAACAACACCAAGGTCAAGGTCGACACCCGTGACGGCAGCTACCTCGGCCGGGTCAACGACTAGTGAGTGCGCGCGGTAAGGCCCGGAACCGGGCCCTCGATGTGCTTTTTGAGGCCGAGCAGCGCTCGGCCTCGGCGTTCGACGTACTGAAGTCCCGCCGCGAGCAGACTGACCAGATCGTCAACCCGTACACCCTCGAAATTGTCGAAGGCGTGGTGTCTCACCAGGCGGCCATCGACGAATTCCTCGAGACCTATTCGCAGGGCTGGACCCTGGAGCGCATGCCCTCCGTGGACCGCATCATCCTGCGGATCGGCACCTGGGAACTGCTCTACAACGACGACGTCCCGGACGGCGTGGCAGTCAGCGAAGCTGTGGCCCTGGCCAAGACGCTCTCCACGGACGAGTCGCCGTCGTTCATCAACGGCCTGCTGGGCCGGCTGCAGCAGCTGAAGCCTTCCCTGCTGGCCTAGTTCCTCAGGCAATCAGCCCAGACACCACGAAGAACCCCGTCCAGGACAGCCTGGGCGGGGTTCTTTCGTTCGCCGGGCAGCACTTTCCGGGGCTGCACTTTCACGCGGCTGGGCCCACCGAATATCGTGGGCAGGTGGATACCGAACTCGAGGCATTTCTCCGGGCCAGGCTGGGGGCCAGGCATCCGAGGTTTGCCGCGGCCGTCATCGTTGGGGGAGAGGCAACCCTGGCTGCCAGCGGAGTCGCCCAGGACGCCGACTTCGAAATTGGGTCGATCTCCAAGGGGATCACCGGACTGCTTTACGCGGACGCCTGCGAGCGGGGCGAGATTTCCCCGGACACCGCGCTCGGGCAGCTGCTCCCGCTCGGAAGCTGCGCGGCCGCGGGCGCCAGCCTTGACTCCCTGAGTCGGCATGCCTCGGGCATGCCGCGACTGCTGCCGGGAATCCCCGGTTCCGCGTCACCGCTGAGGCGCACGGCCTCGTTTTTCCTGCGCGGGGCGAATCCGTATGGGGAGAGCCTGGCGGGACTGCTGGAGCAGGCCCGCGCGGTTCGGTTGCGCGGGCCCCGGTTGCAGGGGCCCCGGCCGCGGTATTCCAACCTCGGCTTCGAACTCCTCGGCCACGCGATCGCGGCCGGTGCGGGCATGAGCTACCGGAACCTTGTCGCGGCACGCCTCTGCCGGCCGCTGGCGCTCAACAGGATGTACATGCCGGCAACCCCCGGCGAACTGGGTCCGGATGCCCTGACGGGCCACAGCCGCCGGGGCCGTCCCCGGCAGCCTTGGACCGGCGAGGCACTGGCCCCGGCCGGCGGGATCCGGGCATCCATCGAGGACCTCGCCCGGCTCGCCCAGGCACTCCTCGACGGCTCCGCCCCGGGCAGGTCCGCGCTGGACCCGGTGGCGGACTTCGCCGGTCCGGCAGTCCGCATCGGCGCTGCCTGGCTCACGCTTGAGGCCAAGGGACGCCGGATCACCTGGCACAACGGCGGCACGGGCGGGTTCAGCAGTTGGATCGGCCTGGACCGGGACGCACAGACCGCAGTGGTCCTGCTTTCGGCGACGGCAGCTCCTGTTGACCGCCCAGGTTTCGAGCTGCTGCGGAAACTGGCCACAGGCTGAAACTGTCAAGCGCTGAATCTGGGAGAACACAGAAACTGGCAGCGCGTTGACGTGCTCCTAGCCGACGACGGCGGTCCGGAGCGCGGCGATCTCGGCGAGCTGGTGCTGCTCATCGAGTAGGTGCGCCGGCACGTCCCGGCCGCTGAGGATCCGTTGCCGGGTCAAGGCAAGCTGGGTGGCGGCATCGATCAGGGCCTTCATCTGCGCGCCCCGGCCGACGGATTTGGCCCAGCGCAGTGCGGAACGGCGGCCGGCGGCGGTGGCCAGCATTTCCACCTCGGCCGCGGTGAACCAGCCCGCGGCCGCGTATTCCTTGAGCCGCTGGCGGGTGAGCCTGCGCTCCGCCACCCGCAGCAGCACGATGACCAGAACCGCCAGCAAGAAGATCGGCACCTGCACCAGCACGTACTGGGCCAGGAAGTCCTGGCCCATGCGGTTCCACCCGCTGTGCAGCAGCATCGCGGGGACGAGGCCGACGGCGAATGCCAGCGCGCCCAGCCCGGTGTGTCCGCGGCGCGCGGCGAGACCCATGATCAGGCCGGTGGTTCCCGTGAAAATGGCGTGGGCGAACGGGGACAGTACGCCGCGGAGGAAGAACACCACGGCAAGGTCCGTGCCGGGGTCGCTGGATTCGGCGATGGCACGGCCGAAATACAGGATGTTCTCGGTGAACGCGAAACCAGCCGCGATGGTGAAGGCGAACACCACACCATCCACCGGCCCGTTGAAGTGTTTCGGGGCGAAGACCAGGAGCACCAGGAGCCCCAGGGACTTAGCGAATTCCTCCACCACCGGCGCCTGGACCGTCACCGCGAAAGTCGTATAGTCCAGCCCCGAGGCCGGCCCCGCCACCAGCGAAAAGTACGGCTGGATCAGCATCGTGACCGCGATGGAAACGGCCGCGCCCCAGACAAAGGCGAAAAGCAGCAGCGGCTTGGGCTCCGGTTCCCAGCGGTCGATGAAGCGCACGGTCAACAGCACGGTCCCCAGCGGAATCAGGGAGGCGATGAAACCGATGACAAAGCCAGAGATTCCGGTCCTGCCCAGGAGGAAGGGCAGGACCAGGAAGAGGCTGATGAACGCGAGGAACCCGCCGGCCAGCACCAGGCCAGCAACGCCGGCGGAACGGCGGCCGCCCGGCACCGCCGGAAGGGCCTGAGGGAGCGCCGGCTGGAAGTGGTCGCGGGGGTTGGCCGGGGCCCGCCGGTAGTCGGCCGGGCGGACATGTCCCAGCCACGTCGGGTTGGCTTGCTGGGGCAGCGGCCGCTGTCCTGAGGCGCCAAGGTAGTCCTGCCCGGGCCGTGGCTCGTTCGTCGTCATGGAGTCGAGCCTATGTCCGTGTGAGGTTAAACGCATTCCGGCGGCGGCGGCGGGCCGTCAGTCCCGCTGTGGTAATTTGAAAGAGCAAATAATCCTTTTTTAATTCCGTCCCGTGAGGCGGGGAAAGGGGAGACGAGCTTTGACTTCTGTGCCTTCAGCACCGGGTCCGGCGAAGGTGATGCTCACCCGGGTTGTCCTCAACCAGGCTGACATAGACCGCGCCCTCACTCGTATCGCCCATGAAATTCTCGAGGCCAACAAGGGCTCCCAGGACCTCGTCCTGCTGGGCATACCGCGCCGGGGTTATCCCCTCGCCGTCCGCCTCGCCGCCAAGATCGCCGCCGCCGACCCCACCGTGGACGCCTCCGCGATTGTCGGCCAGCTCGACGTCACCATGTTCCGCGATGACCTCTCCCACCAGCCCACCAGGCCGCCGTACCCCACGCAGCTGCCGCGCACCGGGATCGACAACAAAGTTGTTGTGCTGATCGACGACGTCCTCTACTCCGGGCGCACCATCCGGGCAGCCCTTGACGCCATCATCGACCTCGGCCGCCCGCGGATTGTCCGCCTCGCCGTGCTGATCGACCGTGGCCACCGCGAACTGCCCATCCGCGCGGACCACGTCGGCAAGAACCTGCCCACGTCCTCGTCCGAGAAGGTCCGCGTCCGCCTCGAGGAAACTGACTCTGTAGACGGAGTCCCCGACGGCGCCCCCGTCAACGAGGTCGTCATCGAGGCCACCGCATGAGGCACCTGCTCTCCACCCAGGACCTGAGCCTGCACGACGCCATCCGCATCCTGGACACCGCCGAGGAAATGGCGGCCGTGGGGGAGCGCGAGGTCAAAAAGCTCCCCGCCCTGCGCGGACGCACCGTGGTCAACCTGTTCTTCGAGGACTCCACCCGCACCCGGATCTCCTTCGAGGCAGCCGCCAAACGGCTCTCCGCCGACGTCATCAACTTCGCCGCGAAAGGCTCCTCCGTCTCCAAGGGCGAGTCACTCAAGGACACCGCCCAGACGCTCGCCGCGATGGGCGCCGACGCGGTGGTCATCCGGCACTGGGCCTCCGGCGCCCCGCACCGGCTCGCCGCGACCGACTGGATCGACGCCGCCGTCATCAACGCCGGCGACGGCACCCACGAACACCCCACCCAGGCGCTGCTGGACGCGTTCACCATGCGCCGGCACTGGTCCAAGCTGGCCGGCACGCCGTCGGCCGGAGCCGACCTCAAAGGCATGCGCGTCGCCATCGCGGGCGACGTGCTGCACTCCCGGGTGGCGCGCTCCAACGTCTGGCTGTTGCCCACCCTTGGCGCCGAAGTCACCCTCGTTGCGCCGCCCACCTTGCTGCCCATCGGCGTCGAAAAGTGGCCCTGCGCCGTTAGCTTCGACCTCGACGAGACCCTCGCGCAGGGCGTGGACGCCATGATGATGCTCCGGGTCCAGGGCGAACGGATGAATGCATCCTTCTTCCCGACCACCCGCGAGTACTCGCGCCGCTGGGGCTTCGACGACAACCGGCTCCGGGCCCTCGACAGCCTCGGGCTCAAGGACACCATCATCATGCACCCGGGTCCGATGAACCGCGGCCTGGAAATTTCCGCGGCCGCGGCCGACTCGCCCCGCTCCACCGTACTGGCGCAGGTCCGCAACGGCGTCTCCATCCGCATGGCGGCACTCTACCTGCTGCTTTCCGGGGAGCACCGGGAGCCGGTACCTGTATCCGTACCTGCATCTGTAGCTGCATCCGCGGCCCACGCCGCCAATCCGAACCTCACTTATTCCCACCAGGAGAGCCACTGATGGCCGAACAGCAACAGCACGCAGACAACAGCGGCGCCTACCTCATCCGAGGCGCGTCGATCCTGGGCGGAGCAGCCGAGGACCTCCTGATCCGGGACGGCGTGATCGCCGCCCGCGGCCCGCAGTTGGATGCCGACGTCGCCGGGGTAAGGGACGCCACAGTAATCGACGCCGCCGGCCTCGTCGCGCTCCCGGGCATGGTGGACATCCACACGCACCTGCGCGAACCCGGCCGCGAAGACGCCGAAACCGTCGAAACCGGCACCCGCGCGGCCGCACTCGGCGGCTACACGGCCGTCCACGCGATGGCCAACAGCACTCCGGTGGCGGACACCGCCGGCGTCGTTGAGCAAGTCCTCACCCTTGGCCGGACCGCCGGCTGGGTGGACGTGCGCCCGGTGGGAGCCGTCACCGTGGGACTCGCGGGGGAGCAGCTCGCCGAACTCGGCGCCATGGCCGACTCCCGGGCCCACGTGCGGGTCTTCTCCGACGACGGGATCTGCGTGCACGATCCCGTCCTGATGCGCCGCGCCCTCGAATACGTCAAGGCATTCGACGGCGTCGTCGCCCAGCACGCGCAGGAACCCCGTCTCACCGCCGGCGCCCAGATGAACGAGGGCGAGGTCTCCGCCGTCCTGGGCCTGGCCGGCTGGCCTGCCGTCGCCGAAGAAAGCATCATCGCCCGGGACGTGCTGCTGGCCCAGCACGTCGGCTCCCGCCTGCACGTGTGCCACGTCTCCACTGCCGGGTCCGTGGAAATCATCCGCTGGGCCAAGTCCCGCGGCGTCAACGTCACGGCCGAGGTCACCCCGCACCACCTCTGGCTCACGGATGAGCTCGCCCGCAGCTACGACCCCGTCTACAAGGTCAACCCGCCGCTGCGCACCGACGCCGATGTCCAGGCCCTCCGCGCCGCCCTGGCCGACGGCACGATCGACGTTGTCGGCACCGACCACGCCCCGCACCCGAGCGAGCACAAGGAATGCGAGTGGGCGCAGGCGGCCATGGGCATGACCGGGCTGGAAACCGCGCTCTCCGTGGTGCAGCACACCATGATCGAATCCGGCCTGATGGGCTGGGAAGACTTCGCCCGGGTGACCTCCACGGCACCGGCAGCCATCGGCCGGGTCCAGGACCAGGGCCGCCCGCTCGAGGCCGGAGAGCCTGCCAACGTCACACTCGTGGACCCGGCTGCGCGCTGGACCGTGGACCCTTCTAAGATGGCAACCATGGGCCGTAACTCTCCGTTTGCCGGCCGGGAACTGCCCGGGAAGGTAGTGGCGACGTTCTTCAAGGGCCACCCGACCGTTCTCGACGGAAAACTGAACACCCCCTACCGGTGGCCGGCCGACGCCGTCGACGCCGGACCGGCGGGCCGCCGCCCATGACGGTCAAGGACCTTTCCCTGCTCTTCACGCTGGCCCTGACCGGCGTCGCGCTCGTCCTCATCGCCGTCGGCTGGCGCAACCGCCTGCGCCGCCAGTCCGACGTCGAGCCCCTCCCCGAGGTTCCCGCCGAGCTCGGCGCCCCGCTGGCCGCAGCCGACGGCCAGTACGTCGCGTCCACCACCGCCGGCGACTGGCTGGACCGGATCGCCGTGCACAATCTGGGCATCCGCACCAACGCCACGCTCAGCGTGCACCCCGAAGGCGTGCTGTTCGAACGCGCGGGCGCCGGCCCGGTTTTCATCCCGGCCTCACGCCTCACCGGTGTGCGGCAGGAAAGCGGCATGGCCGGAAAGTTCGTCGAGAAAGACGGCCTGCTGGTGCTGAGCTGGATGCTCGGTTCCCACGAGCTGGACACCGGCTACCGGACCCGCCGTGCCGAGGACAAGGCCGTGCTCCTCACCACCCTCCAAGATTTGATCTCCGCAGCCCCTCAGGCAGAAGCCGATAGTGGAAAGTAACGACGTGACGGACTCCAACGCAGTGTCAGTGAAAACAGTGCCAGAAACAGCAGTATCAGAAACAGCAGTGACAACCACCCCCGCTGCAGCAGCATCCACGCCCGCCGTGCTCGTGCTCGAGGACGGCCGGATTTTCCGCGGCACCAGCTACGGCGCCACCGGAACGGCCCTGGGTGAGGCGGTGTTCGCGACCGGCATGACCGGCTACCAGGAGACCATCACCGACCCCTCCTACGCACGCCAGCTCGTAGTCCAGACCGCGCCGCACATTGGCAACACCGGCGTCAACACCGACGACGCCGAGTCCCGCCGCATCTGGGTAGCCGGCTACATTGTCCGCGACGCCGCGCGCAGGCCCTCCAACTGGCGTTCCGAACGGTCCCTGGACGATGAGCTTGTCGAGCAGGGGATCGTCGGGATCCAGGGCGTCGACACCCGCGCCATCACCCGCCACCTGCGCGAACACAAGACCATGCGCGCCGGCATCTTTTCCGGCGAATCGGCCCGCGCCACGGACAAGGAACTCGTCGACGCCGTCCTGGCCAGCGCGCCGATGGAAGGCTCACGGCTCGCCGAGGAAGTCAGCGTGGACACCGCCTACACCGTGGAGCCCAAGGACTTCGGCTGGGACGGCGAGCCGCGCTTCAGCATCGCCGCTATCGACTTGGGCATCAAGCGCATGACCCCGGTCCGCTTCGCCGAGCGCGGTGTCCGGGTGCACGTGCTACCCGCCACGGCAACCCTCGCCGACGTCCAGGCCGTCAACCCCGACGGCTTCTTCATGTCCAACGGCCCCGGCGACCCCGCCACCGCGGACAATCAGGTGGCGCTGCTGCGCTCCGTGCTCGACGAGAAGATCCCGTACTTCGGCATCTGCTTCGGCAACCAGATCCTGGGCCGCGCCCTCGGGTTCGGGACCTACAAGCTGCGCTACGGCCACCGCGGCATCAACCAGCCCGTGATGGACCGCCGCACCGGCAAGGTCGAGATCACCTCGCAGAACCACGGATTCGCCGTCGACGCCCCGCTCAACGGCGCCACACAGGCCCCCGAGGAACGCTTCGGCCGCGTCGAGGTCAGCCACGTGAGCCTCAACGACGACGTCGTCGAAGGCCTCGCCTGCCTGGACATCCCCGCCTTCTCCGTGCAGTACCACCCCGAAGCGGCCTCCGGCCCGCACGACGCCGCCTACCTCTTCGACCGCTTCATCGAGCTGATGGCGGACGCTTCTTCAAAGACAGAGACAGGCACAAAGACTGCCACCGATTCCAAGACTGAGGACAAGAAGTAATGCCCAAGAGAACTGACCTCAAGAGCGTCATGGTCATCGGGTCCGGCCCGATCGTGATCGGCCAGGCGGCCGAATTCGACTACTCCGGCACCCAGGCCCTGCGCGTCCTCAAGGAGGAGGGCCTGCGGGTCATCCTCGTCAACTCCAACCCGGCCACCATCATGACGGACCCCGAGTTCGCCGACGCCACCTACATCGAGCCGATCACCCCCGAAGTGGTGGAGAAGATCATCGCCAAGGAGCGCCCCGACGCGCTGCTGCCGACCCTGGGCGGCCAGACGGCCCTCAACACGGCCATCGCGCTGGACAAGAACGGCGTCCTGGAGAAGTACAACGTCGAGCTGATCGGCGCCAACATCGCCGCGATCGAGCTCGGCGAGGACCGCGAGAAGTTCAAGGGCGTCGTGGAGCGCTGCGGCGCCGAGTCAGCCCGCAGCCACATCATCCACACCATGGACGAGGCACTCGCAGCAGCCGGGGACCTCGGCTACCCGATGGTCGTCCGGCCCTCCTTCACCATGGGCGGCCTCGGCTCCGGGCTGGCCTACGACGAGGGCGACCTGCGCCGGATCGTCGGCCAGGGCCTGCAGTACAGCCCCACCTCCGAGGTGCTTCTCGAAGAGAGCATCCTCGGCTGGAAGGAATACGAGCTCGAGATGATGCGGGACAAGAACGACAACGTCGTTGTGGTCTGCTCCATCGAGAACTTCGACCCCGTCGGCGTGCACACCGGGGATTCGATCACCGTCGCCCCGGCCCTGACCCTCACGGACCGCGAATACCAGCGGCTGCGCGACATCTCCATCGCCGTCATCCGTGAGGTCGGCGTCGACACCGGCGGCTGCAACATCCAGTTCGCCGTCGAACCGGACACCGGGCGCGTCGTCGTGATCGAAATGAACCCGCGCGTCTCCCGCTCCTCCGCCCTCGCCTCCAAGGCCACCGGCTTCGCGATCGCCAAGATCGCCACCAAGCTGTCCCTCGGCTACACCCTGGATGAGATCCCGAACGACATCACCCAGAAGACCCCGGCGTCCTTCGAACCGACCCTGGACTACGTGGTGGTGAAGGTCCCGCGCTTCGCCTTCGAGAAGTTCCCGGCAGCGGACCCCACCCTGACCACCACCATGAAATCGGTGGGCGAGGCGATGGCCATGGGCCGGAACTTCACCGAAGCGCTGCAGAAGGCCCTGCGCTCCCTGGAGCAGAAGGGCTCCCAGCTGGACTTCAGCCACGTCCCGGAATGGGAAGTCGCGGAGCTGATCGAGAAGTCCAAGCGTCCCACCACCGACCGCCTGCACCAGGTCCAGCGCGCCCTGCTCGGCGGTGCCACCGTGGAACAGCTCTTCGAGGCCACCAAAATCGACCCCTGGTACCTGGACCAGCTCCAGCTGCTGAACGAGATCTCCCTCGAAATCCGGCAGGCCGCGGCGCTGACTCCGGAGATGCTGACGCGCGCCAAGCGCCACGGCTTCTCCGACGAGCAGATCGGTGCCCTGACCCACAACTCTGAGGACGTGGTCCGCGGCGTGCGGCAGGCCCTCGGCATCCGCCCCGTCTACAAGACCGTGGACACCTGCGCGGCCGAGTTCGCCGCCTACACCCCGTACCACTACTCGTCCTATGACGAGGAGGACGAGGTCGCGCTGCACGCCAAGCCGTCCATCATCATCCTTGGGTCCGGCCCCAACCGGATCGGCCAGGGCATCGAGTTCGACTACTCCTGCGTCCACGCCTCGATGGCGCTGCGCAAGGCCGGCTACGAGACCGTGATGGTCAACTGCAACCCGGAAACCGTCTCCACGGACTACGACGTCTCCACCCGGCTCTACTTCGAGCCGCTGACCCTGGAGGACGTGCTCGAGGTCATCGCGGCCGAGGAGCGCACCGGCGGCGTCATGGGCGTCTTCGTCCAGCTCGGCGGCCAGACCCCGCTGAAACTGGCCCAGCAGCTCGCCGACGCCGGCGTGCCGATCCTTGGCACCTCGCCGGAAGCGATCGACCTCGCCGAACACCGGGGCGCCTTCTCCCGCGTGCTCGACAAGGCCGGGCTCGTCTCGCCGAAGAACGGCACCGCCGTGTCCTTCGAGGACGCCAAGAAGATCGCCGACGAAATCGGCTACCCGGTCCTGGTCCGCCCGTCCTACGTCCTCGGCGGCCGCGGCATGGAGATCGTCTACGACGAGCCCAACCTCTCCCGCTACATCGCCAACGCCACTGAGATCACCCCGGACCACCCGGTGCTGATCGACCGCTTCCTCGAAGACGCCGTCGAGATCGACGTCGACGCCCTCTACGACGGCACGGAAATGTACCTCGGCGGCATCATGGAACACATCGAGGAGGCCGGCATCCACTCCGGCGACTCGGCCTGTGTGCTGCCGCCCATCACCCTGGGCGGCAACGTGCTGGAACGGGTCCGGACCGCCACCTTGGCGATCGCCGAGGGCGTGGGCGTCCGCGGCCTGATCAACATCCAGTTCGCCCTGGCCTCCGACGTGCTCTACGTCCTCGAAGCCAACCCGCGCGCCTCACGCACCGTGCCGTTCGTCTCCAAGGCCACCGGCGTCCAGATGGCGAAGGCCGCGGCTCTGATCGGCACCGGCGTCACCATCAACCAGCTCCGCAGCGCGTACAAGATGCTGCCGGAGAGCGGTGACGGCTCCTCGCTGCCGCTGGATGCGCCGGTCTCGGTCAAGGAAGCCGTGCTGCCGTTCAGCCGCTTCCGCACCCCCGAGGGCAAGGTGGTCGACTCCCTGCTCGGCCCGGAAATGCGCTCCACGGGCGAGGTCATGGGCATCGACAAGCACTTCGACACGGCCTTCGCCAAGAGCCAGGCGGCCGCCAACAACGCGCTGCCCACCGAGGGCAAGATCTTTGTCTCGGTGGCGAACCGGGACAAACGCTCGGTCATCATGGGCGTCAAGCGGCTCTCGGACCTCGGCTTCGAGATCGTCTCCACCGGCGGCACGGCCGACGTCCTGCGCCGCAACGGCATCCAGGCCACCCCGGTCCGGAAGGTCGCCGAGGGTTCCAGCGCCGAAGGCGAAGGCACCATCGCCGACCTCATCATTGCCGGCGAGATCGACATGGTCTTCAACACCCCCTCCGGTGGCGAGGCCCGCAGCGACGGCTACGAACTGCGTGCCGCCGCGACGTCGATCGGCATCCCGTGCATCACCACAGTGGCCGAGTTCAACGCCGCCGTCCAGGCCATCGAGGCGCTGCGCACCTATGAATGGTCCGTCACGAGCCTGCAGGAGCACGCAGCGAACCTGAAGGCCCTGCAGGATGCCTGAGTCATCCACGCCCGGAACCCCCGGCCGGGAGTCCTTCGGCTCCCGGCTGGGAAGGGCCATGGCTGACCGCGGCCCGCTGTGCGTCGGCATCGACCCGCACCCGGCGCTCCTGCAGCGCTGGGGGCTGACTGACGACGCCGCCGGGCTGGAACGCTTCTCGCTTTCCGTCCTGGAGGCCGTGGGCTCCCTCGCTGCCGCGGTGAAGCCGCAGGTGGCCCTGTACGAGCGGCACGGCTCCGCCGGAATCGCCGTGCTCGAACGGACCCTGGCCGCGGCGACGGATGCGTCCGTGCTGAGCATCGCGGACGCCAAGCGCGGCGACATCGGCTCCACTATGGCCGCCTACGCCGACGCCTGGCTGCGGGACGGCTCGGCCCTGGCCGCGGACTCGGTCACGCTGAGCCCGTACCTGGGTTTTGAGTCGCTCCGGCCCGCCCTGGACCTGGCGGCCGAGACCGGCCGCGGCGTGTTCGTCCTCGCGCTGACCTCGAACCCGGAAGGCGCCTCCGTCCAGCACGTCGGCGGGGCGGACTCCGTCGCGCGACGGATCACGGAAGCGGCCGCGGCCGAGAACCGCCGCTATGACGGTGCGCTCGGTTCCGTGGGCCTGGTGGTCGGCGCCACGGTGGGCTCCGCGCTCACCGCACTGGATCTCGACCTGGCGGCGGTCCGCGGGCCCATCCTGGCCCCCGGCCTGGGGGCGCAGGGCGCCACTGCCGCGGACCTGCGCCGCACTTTCGGTGCCGCCTATTCCCAGGTCCTGGGCACCTCAAGCCGGGACATCCTCGGCGCCGGACCGCAGCTGCAGTCCCTCCGGGATGCTGCACGGCGCACCCTCGACGGACTCCTCGCCGCCTAGCGCCAGCCGTCAGTCCGGCCCGGGTCCGGGTCTCCCGGATCCGGGCCGCGGGCTTTCCGGACGCCGGCCAGGGTCCGGTGCTCCCGGACCCGGGCCGGGCGCAGATTTCCATTGATTTCTGCCGCCGCCAGACTGTAGGTTCGGGGCAAGGGTACGAGTGCCCCGTCCCGCCATGCAGGGAGGACTTCCAGTGAGTTTGAGACCCCTCACTCCGCAGGAGCGTTCCGACGCCCTCCGCAAGGCCGCTGCCGCAAGGGCCACCAGGGCCGAAGCAAAGGAGCGCCTTAAGACGGGGGAACTGTCTATCGCCAAAGTCATCAGCGCCGCCGAAACCGACGACGCCATTGCGCGCATGAGAATCGTGGAGCTGCTCGAAGCCCTGCCCGGGATCGGCCGGGTCCGGGCGGCGGCCATCATGGACCAGCTTGGCATCGCGCAATCCCGTCGGGTCCGCGGCCTGGGAATCCACCAGCGCCGCGCGCTGGTAGATTTTATTGACGACAAATAGCTCGCTCCGCCGAGCTGCCCCCACCGCCAAAGGAATATGTGAGCAAGAAACCGGGACTGACAGTCCTCGCCGGCCCGACGGCTGTTGGCAAAGGCACCGTGTCCACCTACATCCGGGACAACTACCCCGAGGTGTGGCTGTCCGTTTCGGCTACCACCCGGGCTCCGCGGCCGGGGGAAATCGACGGAGTGCACTATTACTTCAAGTCGAAGGAGGAGTTCGAGTCGCTGGTGGCCGCAGGCGAATTCCTCGAGTGGGCTGTGGTGCATGGACAGAACACCTACGGCACCCTGAAGAGCACGGTCAACGAGGCCATCGCCGACGGCCGCCCGGTCCTTCTGGAAATCGATCTGCAGGGAGCGCGCCAGGTAAGGCAGGCCGTTCCGGACGCGCAGTTCGTGTTCCTTGCGCCCCCGAGCTGGGACGAATTAGTGCGTCGACTTGTGGGCCGCGGCACGGAAAGTGCCGAGGAACAGCGGCGGCGGCTGGAAACCGGTAAAGTAGAGCTTGCTGCTGAACCGGAGTTCGACCATACCGTCATCAATGACGACGTTCGCCGGGCAGCGGACGAGCTTGTTTCACTCATGGGGCTGACCCCCCACCCGCACTAGCTGCGGGAAGCCATCAGCCCGTTAGAATTTGGAGAATTCGTGTCCACGAACCTTGAAGGCATCATCAACCCGCCGATCGACGAGCTGCTGAAGGCCGCCGACTCGAAGTACGGACTGGTGATTTTCGGTGCCAAGCGCGCACGCCAGATCAACGCGTACTACGCCCAGCTGCACGAGGGCCTCTTCGAGTACGTTGGCCCGCTGGTCGACACCAAGTTGAACGAGAAGTCCCTGTCGATCGCGCTGCGCGAGATCAACGAAGGCAAGCTCGTCTCCACGCCGATCGAAGCCGCAGAGTAATTTCCTCCGCGGGAAGAGCCAAGTAAACAGACTGCCTGCTGACGGAGATCACGTGCGCATAGTCCTCGGAGTCGGGGGAGGGATTGCCGCCTATAAGGTGGCGTCGCTCCTCCGGCTTTTTACTGAAGCCGGGCATGACGTCACGGTCATCCCCACCGAGGCGGCCACCCGCTTCGTCGGCGTCGCCACCTGGGAGGCTCTGTCCGGGCACCCGGTGAGCAACAGCGTGTTCGACGCAGTCCACACGGTCAACCATGTCCGGCTCGGCCACGAGGCCGAACTGATCGTCGTGGCCCCGGCTACGGCCGATCTCTTGGCCCGCGCGGCCACCGGGCAAGCCGATGACCTCCTCACCAACACCCTGCTGATGGCCGGCGACTGCCCGGTGCTCATGGCCCCGGCCATGCACACCGAAATGTGGCAGCACCCCGCCACCCAGGCCAACGTCGAAACCCTCCGCAGCCGCGGCGTCACCGTGCTGGAACCAGCGAGCGGCCGCCTGACCGGCGCCGACTCCGGTCCTGGCCGGTTGCCCGAGCCCGAGGCGATCTTCACCTCATCCATGGCCCTCGCAGGCGCATCTGTTGCAGCGGCGGGGGAGCAGGGCGGCGCGGCCCAGCCGGACGTGGACGCTGTCCTGGCCGGCGGCACGTCAGCGGCGCCGTTGGCGGTCCTGCCGTTGGCCGGTCTCACCGTGACTGTCAGCGCCGGAGGCACCCGGGAGCCACTGGATCCCGTGCGGTTCCTCGGCAACCGCTCCTCGGGCAAGCAGGGCGTTGCCCTGGCCCTGGCCGCACTCGCGGCCGGCGCCCGCGTCCGCCTGCTGGCAGCCCACATGGAGGTCCCGGCGCCCGCCGGCGTCGAGGTCGTCCAGGTCGAAACCGCCCTGGAGCTGCGGAAGGCGGCGCTGCACGCCGCCGCCGACTCCGACGTCGTCATCATGGCCGCCGCCGTCGCGGACTTCCGCCCGGCTGACGTCTCCGGGACCAAGATCAAGAAGCGCGACGACGTCGCCGATCCGGTGATCAACCTGGTGCGCAACCCCGACATCCTGCGGGAACTGGTGGAGGTCCGCGATGCCGCGTCGCGGGACCAGCTGATCGTCGGTTTTGCCGCCGAAACAGGCGACGCCGGGGGCGACGTCCTCGAGTATGCCCGGGCCAAGCTGCGGCGGAAGGCCTGTGACCTGCTGGTCGTCAACCAGGTAGGCCGGGACAGGGTCTTTGGCGAAGACACGAACTCCGTAGTCATCCTTTCCCGCGACGGCTCCGAACCCCAAGAGGCGTCGGGTTCCAAATCCGACGTCGCGGCTGCCGTGATCGACCGGATCAGCGCCGAGCTGAGCCGGGCTGTACCGCCGGCATAGCCCGGCGTAACCAACATCTCCTTAGCACGGGGACACACGCCGCCGGACGTCCGTTTTCCAACCAGTAAGGTAGTTGAGTGACTTTACCGCTGCACATCCCCGCCTTCCACGGGTCCACGCCCGCCGCGCTCCGGCTCTTCACCTCCGAGTCGGTGACGGAGGGCCACCCCGACAAGATCTGTGACCAGATCAGCGATGCGATCCTCGACGCCCTGCTCGACAAAGACCCCGAGTCCCGGGTTGCCGTGGAGACGCTGGCCACCACCGGGCTGGTCCACGTCGCCGGCGAGGTCACCACCGACGCCTACGTCGAGATCCCGCAGATTGTCCGTGAGACCATCCTGGGCATCGGGTACGATTCTTCGGCCAACGGCTTCGACGGCGCCCGGTGCGGCGTCTCGGTGTCCATCGGCCAGCAGTCCAACGACATCGCCGGCGGCGTGTTCAACTCGCTCGAAGCCCGCGAGGGACGCCAGGAGGACGACTACGACCTCCAGGGCGCCGGCGACCAGGGACTCATGTTCGGCTACGCCAGCGACGAGACACCGTCCTACATGCCCGTGCCGATCTGGCTCGCGCACCGGCTCTCCGAGCGCCTGACCGAGGTCCGCAAGAACGGCGAACTCGCCTACTTGCGCCCTGACGGCAAGACCCAGGTCACGGTGGGCTACGACGGCGACCGGCCGGTCTCGGTCGAGACTGTCGTCATCTCCAGCCAGCACGCCGAAGGCACCAGCCTCGACCGGCTCCGGGCCGACCTCGCCGAGCACGTGGTCGGGCCGGTCATGGCCCTGTCCAACCTGGACACCTCGCGGGCCCACAACATCCTCAACCCCGCCGGCGCCTTTGTCATTGGCGGCCCGGTGGGCGACGCCGGCCTGACCGGCCGGAAGATCATCGTCGACACCTACGGCGGCATGGCCCGCCACGGCGGCGGCGCGTTCTCCGGCAAGGATCCGTCGAAGGTGGACCGCTCGGCCGCGTACGCCATGCGCTGGGTCGCCAAGAACGTGGTGGCCGCCGGCCTCGCCAAGCGCGCCGAGATCCAGATCGCCTACGCGATCGGGCAGGCCCGCCCGGTGGGAACCTACGTGGAGACGTTCGGAACCGAAACCGTGGACCCGGCCCGGATCAGCGCCGCGATCGCCGAGATCTTCGACCTGCGCCCCCGGGCCATCATCGACGCCCTCGACCTGAAGCGCCCGATCTACGCCAAGACCGCCGCCCACGGGCACTTCGGCCGCGAAGACCCGGACTTCACCTGGGAACGCCTGGACCGGGTGGACGAGCTGAAGGCGTTCTTCAACGCCTAAGGCCAGGCCCATACCGTCCGAAGCCTCTTGTCGGGTTGTTTGACGGTGCGATTTTTGTCAGTCCTGTGTGATGTGCTGTAGCCAGGCCGCCCTCCGGTGGCCTGGCTACATGCAATTTAGACGGTTGATTTTAAATCGGTCTTCTTGTCTAGCCCGTCATGCTGTCTAGCCGGTGCTGTTGTCAAACGATTCCAAGGGGAGGTGCCAGCCGTGAGTCCCAGTCCTGCCGGCGGCGAGCCCCAGCAGCTGTCCCTGCTCCAGGGCTTTCCCGCCTCCGCCGCGGAAGCGTCGGGGCCCGCCCTTGCCGCGCGGCTGCCGGTGGCGCGGGTGCTGATCGAATCATCGCTGCCACACCTGGACCGGCCTTTCGATTACAGCGTGCCGGCCGCCCTCGACGCGGAAGCCGTGCCCGGAGCCCGGGTCAAGGTCAAGTTCAACGGGCAGGACCTGGCCGGGTACCTGCTGGAACGCACGGCCGGCTCCGACGCCGGCCACCTGCTCGTGCCGCTGCACAAGGTGGTCTCGCCCGTCCCGGTCCTCACCCCTGCGGTGGCCGAGCTCGCAGGCCGGATCGCCGCGCGGTACGCCGGAACGGTCAGCGATGTCCTGCGCGTCGCCGTGCCGCCCCGCATGGCCAAACTGGAAAAGGAATTCGCCCCGGACGGCCGGCTCGACCCCGAGCTGTTCGGAACTGAGGTGTCCGGTGTCGCGACCGCCGTGTCGCTTCCGTCACCGGCCGCGGGCAGCGTCTGGGCCACCTACCGCAACGGCCCGGCGTTCCTCGCCCACCTGGCCGCCGGCGAGTCCCCCCGCGCCGTGCTGACAGCCCTCCAGGGCTACGGGTCCGGCGGCTGGCCGCGAATGGTCGCTGAAGCTGTGGCGGCGGTGCGAATCTCCGGCCGCGGCGCCGTCGTGGTGGTGCCCGACTACCGGGACCTCGACCGGGTGGAGTCTGCCCTGCTGGAACTCCTTCCTGCCGGCGACGTCGCCCGGCTCACCGCGGACGACGGCCAGACGCCGCGCTACCGCAGTTTCCTGCGCGTCCTCAGCGGCGCGGCCGGGGTCGCCGTGGGCACGCGGTCCGCGGCCTACGCGCCGGTGCGGGACCTCGGGCTCGTGGTCTGCTGGGACGACGGCGACGACCTCCACATCGAACAGCGTTCCCCGTACGCGCACTCCCGCGAGGTCCTCCTGCTCCGCGCGGGCCAGGAGGGGGCCGCGTGCCTGCTCGCGGCCCATTCGCGCAGCACCGAAACGGAACGGCTGGTCGCCTCCGGCTGGGCGCAGGCCGTGGAAGCGGAGCGAACCGTCCTCCGGCGCACCGTCCCGCGCGTCCTGAACACGGCGGACAGCTTTGAACAGGAACGTGACCCGCTGGCCCGCATCGCCCGCCTGCCGGGCGCGGCCTGGCGGGCCGCCAAGGAGGGCCTGGAACGCGGTCCTGTCCTGGTCCAGGTGGCCCGGGCCGGCTACGCCCCCTCGCTGGTGTGCGAAACCTGCCGGGAACCGGCGCGCTGCACCGCCTGCAGCGGGCCCCTCGCGATCGCCGGTCCGGGCGGGAGCAGCGCCGTGCCGCAATGCCGCTGGTGCTCGGCCCCCGCCCCGGCCTGGCGCTGCGGCACGTGCAACGGTGTCCGCCTCCGGCGTGGCGCCACGGGTGCGCTCCGCACGGCGGAGGAGCTGGGCCGGGCCTTCCCGGGGAAACCGGTCATCACCTCCTCAGGGGACCAGATCAAGGCCACCGTTCCCGAGACGGCCGCCCTCGTGGTGGCCACCGTCGGCGCCGAACCCGTGGCCACCGGCGGGTACGCCGCGGCCCTGCTGCTCGACGGCGACTCGCTGCTGCGCCGGGAAAACCTGAGGGCAGGGGAGGACGCAGTCCGCCGCTGGTTCAACGCCGCGGCCCTGGTACGGCCGGCACACGACGGCGGGCTGGTGGTCATTACCGCCGACGACGCCGCCGGCGTGGGGGCCCTCCTGCGCTGGGATCCCGCCGGATACGCCAGCCGGGAACTGGCACTGCGGCAGGAGCTCCAGCTGCCGCCCGCCGTGCGGGTTGCCTCCGTCACCGGAGGCAGGACCGCCGTCGGCCATTTCACCGATGCCATTGCGCAGCGGCTGGCGGCGCAGGGAACCGTCCTCCGGACGGCCGGTCCTGCGCCCGTCATCCTGCCTGCTGCCGCAGGGGCCGGCCGCACGCCGTTACGGGATGCTGCGTCACGGGATTCCGCGCCGCGGGATGCCGGCGAGGACGTCCGGACCCTGCTGTTCATCCCCTACGCCCAGGCGGCGGACGCCACGGCCGTCATGCGCGCCGTCAAGGCGGCAGCCGCAGCCAAGCGCAGCGACGACCCGGTGCAGCTGCGCCTGGACGGCGTGGACGTCCTCTAGCCGCGGCCAGAGCTAGCTTTTGTTCCGGCTCCGGAGCGCGACGGCCTCTTCGGCGACGGCCACGAGCCGTCGCGCCGACTCGTCCCAGCTGAAGTCGGCTGCCCGCTCCACCGAACGGCGGGAACGGGCCTTCCACAGGTCGGGGTCCTCCAGCTCGCGCACAGCCCCAGCAAACTCCGACGGCGAATCCGCGTGCACGTAGCTGACGGCGTCATCGCCGACTTCCCGGAAGATCGGGATGTCGCTGGCGATCACCGGCGTACCGTGCGACATTGCCTCGACGAGCGGCAACCCATAACCCTCAGCCCGGGACAGGCTGATCAGGGCGGTGGTGCGCGCCAGGAGGGCCTCGTACTCCGCGTCCGTCACGCCGTTGTGGAAGACGATGTGTGCGCCCTGCGGGGCCAGGGCCTCCAGTTCGCCCCGCCGCTCCGGGGTGATGCGGCTCAGCAGATGGAGCGTCATGTCCGGAAGCTCCGCCATGCCGCGGATCATCGTTTCCACGTTCTTGTAGGGCATGAAGGAACCCATATAGAGCAGGGTCTTGTCGGCACCTGCCCCCGGGTCGCGCGGTGTGTGGCCGTGCTGGGGGGCGTTGCCCACAATCCTGACCGGGCGCCGGGTGAGCCGGTACTTTGCCATCAGGCCCGCCGTGGTGGAGCTGATGGTCGCGACGATGTCGGCCCTGTTCAGCAGGAGCCGCTGGGGCCAGAAGGCCTTGTGGTAAAGACGCCACAGGACCCGGACCGGGGCCGGCAGGAACCCGGGCGGGGTGGGGTGCTCGTAGTAGATGAGGTCGTGCAGGGTCAGCACCAGGGCGTACTTGCGGCCCCAGCTGCCCATGGTCTGCATGGGGCACACCACCACGTCCGCGCCCAGTTTGTTGACCTTCGCCGCCACGAAGAGCTCGGCCGGGGACAGAGGACTGTTGATCACGGTGTACGGAACGTCCGGCAGGAGCGCGAGCTGGCGGGGATCGCTGATCAGCATCGAGACGTCGGCGATCCTGGCGGCCGCCGCGATCAGGCTGGCGCCGTAGCGGCTAATGCCGTCGTGCTGGTCCAGCCGGGTGAAGCGGGCATCGATGAGAATTTTCACGCGGCGTGGTCCTTTAGGAAGCGTCGGATGTAGCGGGCGGCGGGTTCGGGGGTTTCGTAGTGGATCAGGTGCCCGACGCCGGGAATGACCTCCAGCTTCCCGTCCGGAAGCCGCGCCGCGAGTTTGTGTTGGTCCGCCAGCATCGCGATCTCGTCTTTCTCTCCCGCGATCAGCAGCACGGGCAGCGTCAGTTCGGCGGCCACCTCTGTGACGTTGCTGCCGACGGAGGCCTTGAAGGCCTGCAGCAGGCTGTCCCGGTCCGCGAAAGAGGAGAAGTAGGCGCTGTGCTGGGCGTGCACGAACCGGCGGATGTCCTTGTCCCCGGTCTTGGCCATGGTCACGCTCATCACTCGCACGATCGCCTGGCTGCGCAGCAGGGCCAGGCCGAGCCGCTGGGGGAGGCGCGCCGCGGCCTCATAGTAGAGGATCGCAAGCTTCGTCATCAGGCCCTTGGGCCCTTCGAGGGCGGGCGCCGCGATGGGATTGACCAGGATCAGCTCGGCCACGGCGCCGGGATGGGCCGCCACGAAGTGGCTGGCGATGATCGACCCGAACGAATGTCCCAGCAGGACGGTATCAGCGCCCAGGCCCAGCGCGGCCATAAAGCCGCCGAGGAAACTGGCGTAGGCGGGAACGCTGTGCTCGGTTCCCCCGAAGGCGGCTGAGCTGCCGAAGCCGGGCAGGTCCGGCATGATCAGGCGCATGTCCGTCAGCTGGTCCGCCACCCGGAGCAGGCCGTGGTGGTCGCCGCGGAATCCGTGCACCACCAAGATGGTGCGGGTCTCCGGGGTGACGCGGACGGGTTCGTAAACCCAGTACGCGATCCTGGCGCCGTCAACCTCGGCGGACGCGGCCCGGGTGCGGGCCTCAAGTCCGCCGCTGAACAGAGGCATGCGTGAGGGGCCGGTTTCCACTTGTTCCATTGGTTCGAATCCTATGCGACGTTGTCGGGGTGGGAGCCGGTCCGGAAGCCGCGTTCGAGGCCGCCGATCTCTGACATGTCCAGCGGCGTGAGCTCAAAGTCGAAAACCTCGAAGTTCTCCCGGATCCGCCCGGACGTGCTGGCCTTGGGGATGGCGATGTTGCCAAGTTGCAGGTGCCAACGGAGGATGATTTGCGCCGCGGTGCGGTCGTGTTCGGCGGCGAGGGCCAGGATCACGGGGTCCTTCAGCACCTGGCCGCGGCCCAAGGGACTCCACGCCTCGGTGCGGATGCCCAGCACCTCGTGCTTTTCCCGCAGTTCTTCCTGCTGCAGCCAGGGATGAAGCTCGATCTGGTTCACGGCGGGGACCACCTCGGCCGTTTGCAGGAGCCGGTCCAGATGCTGCGGCTGGAAGTTGCAGACGCCGATCGCACGGACCTTGCCCTCGCGGTACAGCGTCTCCAGGGCCCGGTACGTGTCCGGGAACAGGCCACGCCGCGCGCACGGCCAATGGATCAGGTAAAGGTCGATGTATTCCAGGCCGAGGTTCGACATCGAGGTGTCGAACGCCCGCATCGTGGCATCGTAGCCGTGGTCGTCATTCCAGACCTTGGTAGTGACGAAGAGGTCCTCGCGGGAAACGTAAGGCGCGGTTTCCCCCGGCTCACCGCCCGTGCCCTCAAATCCCGACAGGGCACCGATGCCCTTTCCGACGCCGGTCTCGTTGCCGTACATGGCGGCGGTGTCAAAGTGCCGGTAGCCGGCCTCGACCGCCATGGTCACCAGGCTGGCGGCGTCGGCCGGGGGGACCTTGTACAGCCCGAATCCCAGCCGGTCGATCAATACGCCGTTGTTCAGGGTCAGCCGGGGGGAGAGTTTCATGACAATGACTTTACCTACTGGCGCTGGCGGGCGCCGGACCGCCGGACCGCCGGCACTCCCTTGCCGCACCGGTGACGGTGCGCCGGGGCCACTCAGGACAGCCCGTCGAACCGGACCAGCCTGCGGGCGCTGGCCTCATCCAGGATCAGGTCGGTGGCCAGCCCCGCCGCCAGCGCGCCCCGGAGTCCGTTGATCTTGGAGGCGCCTGACACGACGCAGATGCGGCGCCGCACCTGGCGGAGCTGGGCCAGGTCCGGGCCGGTGGACCGCTCGTTGAGCGTGATGCCGTCCGAGGATCCGTCCGCGCGGAAGAACACCGTGGCAACGTCGCCCACCACATCGGAGGTCGCCAGGACGTTCAGGTCGTCTTCATCGAGGTAGCCGCCGGCGTAGACGTGGCTGGGATAGTCGGCGTCGACCGATCCGACACCAAAGATCGCGATGCTCATCCGGGCCTGCAGCTCCAGGATCCGCTGAACACTGCGCTCATTCCACATGGCTGTTTTGGTCGCGGCGTGGTCGAAGAAAGCCGGGACGGGAAACTGTTCCACCCGTGCACCGTAGGCGCTGCCGAACCGTCGCATGATGTCGGAGGCGTAGGTGATGCCGGTGGTCTGCATGTTGCCGGCGCCGTTGAGCTGGACGATCACGCTGTCGTGGGTGATCTTCCGGGTCAGGTGCCGGCTCACGGCGCTGAGGGTGGAGCCCCACGCGACGCCGATGATGGCGTTGGAGTCCACCAGCGGTCCGATCGTCCGGGCGGCCTGCATGGCCACCCGGTCCAGTGTTTCCGCCTCATTGAGGGTGTCCACCACCGGGACAACGTGGACATCGACCTTGAATTCGGCACGGATCATGCTCTCGAGCTCGGGCCCGGTGTCCAGCGGGCTGCGGATCTGGATCTGCACCAGACCCGAATCCCGGGCCGCCGACAACAGCCGTGAAACCGTGGACCGGGACGTCCGGAGCTCGCGGGCAATGGCGTCCATGGTCAGGTCCTGGAGGTAATACAGCTGGGCCGCGCGGAGGGCGTCGGACTGGCGTGAATGCGTCATGAAATTTCCCGTCTGCACGTTTGTGCATAGTGCTTGACTCCATTTTCCATTAGTCCAAAGAATAGTGTTGAACGGCGCCGCGCCACGGGCGTGCCGCACAGAACCAAACCCAAGGGAGCAGTTTTGGGACAGAAGGAATCAGTCGGCACACCGGCGAATGATCGCGCCTCGGTGCAGAAGCTGCGGACGCGGCGGCACGCTCAGGTTTTGATCATCGGCGGCGGAATCAACGGGGTGGGCACGTTCCGTGACCTGGCCCTGCAGGGCGTCGATGTGGCGCTCGTTGAGCGTGGCGATTACTGCCAGGGCGCCAGTGGTGCCTCCTCCCACATGATCCACGGGGGCATCCGGTACCTCGAAAACGGTGAGTTCCGCCTCGTCCAGGAGTCCGTGGTCGAGCGAAACAGGCTCCTGGGGATCGCACCGCATTACGTCAAGCCGCTGCAGACCACGATCCCGATCTTCAGCACCTTCTCCGGAGTGCTGGCCGCCCCGATGCGCTTCCTGACCCACAAGCAGGGCAAGCACACAGAGCGCGGAGCGTTCCTGATCAAGGTGGGCCTGAGCATGTACGACTTCTTCTCCCGCGACGGCGGCACGGTTCCGCGGCACCAGTTCCGCGGACGCAAGCGCGCCCTGGCCGAGCTGCCCCGTCTGCACCCCGGCATCAAATACGCGGCCACCTACTTCGACGCCTCAGTCCACAACCCAGAGCGCCTCACCCTGGACGTGCTCCAGGACGGCGAGAAAGCCGGCGGTGCGGACAGCGGCATGGCCCGGGCCAGCAACTACGTCTCGCTCGTTTCGACGGGCGCCACAGGCGGCACCGGCGCCACCGAGGGCACCGGGACTACAGTCCAGCTGCGCGACGAGCTGACCGGCGAAGTGTTCGACTTCACCGCCGACGTCATCGTGAACACCACCGGTGCCTGGGTCGACCTGACCAACGAGGCCATGGGGGCGGCGTCGTCGTTCATGGGTGGAACCAAAGGCTCGCACATTGTGCTGGACCATCCGGAGCTGCTCGCGGCGTGCAACGGCCGGGAAATCTTCTTCGAACACACCGACGGCCGGATCGTGCTGATCTATCCGATGGGGGACCGCGTCCTGGTCGGCACCACCGACGTCGACGCCGACATGGCCCAGGACGCCGTCTGCACCGAGGCGGAAATCGACTACTTCTTTGACCTGATCGGGCACGTGTTCCCGGGCATCCCCGTGGGCCGGGAGCAGGTGGTCTACACATTCTCCGGTGTGCGGCCGCTTCCGAAGCATGACGCCACCCAGCCCGGGTTCGTCAGCCGTGACTACAGGATCGAACGCCGTGCGGCGGCGGGCGGGGCCGTCCTCAGCCTCGTGGGCGGCAAGTGGACCACATTCCGGGCCCTCGCCGAACACCTGAGCAGCGACGTCCTGGCCGAACTCGGCATGGTACGGAAGGTCTCGACGGCGAAGCTCGCCATCGGCGGCGGCGCCGGCTTCCCGGACAGCGAGGACGGTGTCCAGCGCTGGATCAAGGCCCACATGTCGGCCGGCCGCGACGCCGCCCGCGTCACCGGGCTGCTGACCCGCTACGGGACCCGCGCCGAGGACGTCATCCGCTTCCTGGATGCGGATCCGGCCGGTGCACCCGACAGGCCGCTGCACTCCACCCGCGAGCTCAGCACCCGTGAATTGGAGTTCATGGCGGCGCACGAGCAGGTCGGACACCTCGTGGACGTGCTCATCCGCCGCACCTCGTTGGCCTTCCGGGGCCTCGTGACCGGCGAACTGCTGAACGAAGTTGCCGACACACTTTCGGGCCCGCTCGGCTGGGACGCGGCTCGCCGGGCCAAGGAAATCAGCCACACGCAGGAGGTGCTTGAGCGGTTCCACCGCGTCCAGGTCCACAGCCTGGTCGCCTGATACGGCTTGCGTGCCCGGGCGGGGAAGCCCGGGTGCAAGCACTGCGCGGTCCGCCCCGGCGGCCGGCGCAGTGGCTGGCCGGCAGCACCAACATGCTGCCGGCCCCACGGTCTTTCAAACTCGCGAAGGGCCGACAACAGAAAATAGAGGAGTCAAAGATGTCTCTTGGAATAGTATTCCTGTCCGAAGTATTCGGAACCGCAATGCTGACCCTGTTGGGTTGCGGCGTTGTGGCCAACGTTGCGCTCAAAGGCACCAAGGGCAACAACGGCGGGTTCCTCATGGTCACCTGGGGGTGGGGCATTGCCGTCTTCTCCGGTGTCTATGTTGCCGTGCAGTCCGGATCGCACCTGAACCCGGCCGTCACCTTTGGCCTGCTGCTCAACGGCAAGAGGTTGTACGCTCCCGGCGTTCCGGTCGATTTCGCCTCAACCCTGACCTACTTCGGCGGAGAAATGGTCGGTGCCTTCCTGGGTGCCGTCATCATGTGGGTGGCCTACCGGCAGCACTTTGACGTCGAGACAGAGCCGGCCAGCAAACTGGCTGTCTTCTCCACCGGCCCCGCGATCCGCTCCAACCCGTGGAACCTGGCCACCGAGATCATCGGCACCTTTGTCCTCGTGTTCGTCATCCTGACCTTCGGCGGGACACCCTCCGGACTCGGTCCGCTGGCGGTCGCCCTGCTCGTTGTGGGCATCGGTGTTTCCCTCGGCGGCCCCACCGGCTACGCCATCAACCCGGCCCGTGACCTCGGACCCCGCATCGCGCACGCCCTGCTCCCGATCAAGGGCAAGGGGTCCTCGGACTGGAGCTACTCCTGGATTCCGGTGGTCGGGCCGCTGATCGGCGGCGGCCTTGCCGGTCTCGTGGCCGCGGTCGTGCCGATTATCCCGCCTGTGCTCCCTCTCTAACCTTCAGTTCAACTGCCACGCTAAACAGACAAGGACGTCAATATGAACCAGTACGTAGTTGCAATCGACCAGGGCACCACGAGCACGCGCGCCATCGTGTTCGACCACAGCGGCAGCATTGTCTCCTCGGGCCAGATGGAGCATGAGCAGATTTTCCCCCAGGCCGGCTGGGTGGAGCACAATCCCGCTGAAATCTGGAACAACACCCGCGAAGTGATCGGCTCGGCCCTGTCCAAGGCCAACCTGACGCGTCACGACATCGCCGCCGTCGGCATCACCAACCAGCGCGAAACGGCCGTTGTGTGGGACAAGACCACCGGCGAGGCGATTTACAACGCCATCGTGTGGCAGGACACCCGCACCCAGCCGATCGTGGATGAGCTCGCCAAAGACGGGGGACCGGAGCGTTTTAAGCAGAAGGTGGGCCTGCCGCTGGCGACGTACTTCTCGGGCACCAAGATCAAGTGGATCCTGGACAATGTCGAGGGCGCCCGGGCCAAGGCGGAGGCCGGCGACCTCGTCTTCGGCAACACCGACTGCTGGGTGCTTTGGAACCTGACCGGCGGGGTCGACGGCGGAGTGCACGTCACCGACGTGACCAACGCCTCGCGGACCATGTTCATGGACCTCGAGACGCTGTCCTGGGACCAGGAGATCCTGGACGCGTTCGGCGTCCCGGCCTCCATGATGCCGGCCATCAAGTCCTCCTCCGAGGTCTACGGCACAGTGCACACCTCCCAGTTGCTGCGCGAGGTTCCGGTGGCCGGCATCCTGGGCGACCAGCAGGCGGCCACGTTCGGCCAGGCGGCGTTCGACGCCGGTGAAGCCAAGAACACATACGGCACGGGCTGCTTCCTGATCTTCAACACGGCCGAGGAAATCATCCACTCGAAGAACGGGCTGCTGACCACCGTTGGCTACAAGCTCGGCGACGCGGCGCCGCATTACGCGCTGGAGGGCTCCATCGCCGTCACTGGCTCGCTCATCCAGTGGCTGCGGGACAATCTCGGCCTGATCAGCAGCGCGCCGGAGGTCGAGACCCTCGCGGCCTCGGTGGAGGATAACGGCGGCGTGTACATTGTGCCGGCGTTCTCCGGGCTCTTCGCGCCGTACTGGCGTTCGGACGCCCGCGGCGCCATTGTGGGCCTGACCCGCTTTGTGAACAAGAACCACATCGCCCGCGCGGCCCTGGAGGCCACCGCCTTCCAGACACGTGAGGTGCTGGACGCCGTCAACGCCGACTCCGGCGTTCCGCTGACGGAACTGAAGGTCGACGGCGGCATGGTCGCCAACGACGCCCTCATGCAGTTCCAGGCGGACATCCTCGGCGTGCCCGTCATCCGTCCGAAAGTGGTGGAGACGACCGCGCTGGGCGCAGCCTACGCGGCCGGCCTGGCGGTCGGATTCTGGAAGGACCTGGGCGAGTGCTCGGCCAACTGGGCCGAGGACAAGCGGTGGGAGCCGCAAATGGACCAGGCCGAGCGGGAACGCCAGATGCGCCTCTGGAAGAAGGCCATCACCAAGTCCATGGACTGGGTTGATGACGACGTCAAGTAATCGCACCTGACCCGCCGGTCGGGCACGGCTTCGGCGGACAATGAAGAGCTCCGGCCAGGGAAACCTGGGCCGCGCGGGGGGTTGTGAGCCCCCGCGTTTTTGCGCCAGGGGGGGGGGGCCCAGAAAGGGGGGGGCAGCCACGGC